>SVTC01000002.1 GCA_015063985.1 Oscillospiraceae bacterium
TTTGAGATACGTAGCCATTTTGAAGCAAGAGCAAGGAGGTAATGTGTAAAATGACGTTAGCTGACAGATTAAACCGGATTATTAACGAACAGCAGATCAGCAAGGCAGAATTTGCACGGCGGATCGTCGTGACACCGCAGTACGTTCTTCTGCTGACAGGCAACGCCAAGGCACGTCCCGAAAGCATTAAGCCTGCCCTTGCCAAGCTGATCGCACTTGAGTTTGATTGCGACTACGATTGGCTCCTTCACGGCAAGGAGCCGGAGCCGACAGAGAGCGCAAAGCCGAATAAACGCACCTGTGAGGGGCCGCTTCGCACCTACGGCATTTCGGTTCGGGAAAAGGAAGTCATGACGCGCTTTGCCGAGGGCAAACGCATCAAGCAAATTGCCGAAGAAGACGGTATCACCGTCAATACGGTGAACTATTATCTCAGAAAGGCGTATAAGAAACTGAACGTCCACAGCCGAGAGGAGCTTGCCGAACTGCTCGAAAGCATAGGTATTACCCCAAATATGAACTCATAAAAGCCAAACAGCTCCCAGATCGTTGTGACCTCGGAGCTGTTTTCATCTTTATATAAAGAAAAATCCGACCATCTTTTCGATGATCGGATTTTCTCTTGTCCCGTACCGGCTTTCACCCATTGGTCAATTTTTGTCCCTTTGAGCGAAAACCCTTGATTTTGTTGACTTTTTCACTTTTCTCTGTGTAGAAGGATTTTTTTGAGAAATAGTGAAGATGGCTCCGATAAAGCTTTAGGATGCGATAATCTCTTTAATACGGCTTGAAAAGTAATAGTCGGTATGGTATAATCAGCTTATCAAGGCGAGAGGAAGACATATTATTATGAAACTTGCAACTTCAACAGGTGATTATTCAAAATATACGAATTCTCAGATGAAAGCGCTTGAGCATATCAGAAATGCAGGCTTCAAGTATGCAGATTACAACTTCGGCATCGATCACACTCATCAAAACGGAGTGTATTTGGAGGATACAAAGGAATATATA
Organism: Oscillospiraceae bacterium; assembly: GCA_015063985.1. Taxonomy (GTDB): domain Bacteria; phylum Bacillota; class Clostridia; order Oscillospirales; family SIG627; genus SIG685. The sequence continues at coordinate 1,015 of SVTC01000002.1, forward strand.
AACAGTATAAATGAATTTTGCCGCAAGATCGGGATAGAGCTTGTTCAAGCACACTCGCCTATGGGAGAGCCACTTGAGGACGACGGGAGCTTTCTTTCGGATACCCTTCGTTGCGTAGATGCTTGCGGCGCATGGGGCATAAAAAGGCTGGTGGTCCATTCGGGATATCGACGCGGTCTTTCTCCCGAGGAAACCTTTGAAGAGAATAAGAGGTTTTTTACACCGTTACTTGACAGAGCAGAGAATTACGGCGTAAATATTCTCGTTGAAAATTTCAATAAAATGTGCATTGAAGGTCTTTATTGGATCGACAACGCTCCCGACCTTCTTCGCATGATAGATTGCGTGGACCATCCGCTTTTTCACGCCGTCTGGGACGTGGGACACGCAAATATGCAGGAAATGCCCCAGGATGAAGCGCTGCGTCTGATGGGAGATCATGTTCTTGCATTGCACGTACAGGACAATATGGGCAACAAGGATTCTCATTTGACGCCTTTTTTGGGAACTCTAAACCTGGATTCGGTTATGAACGGACTGCTTGATATCGGATACAATGGTTATTTTACCTTTGAGGTTGGCGACGTATTTACTCCGTCGAATAAAAGAAGAAGATATGATAAAGACACTCGGCTTGAAAGCGCACCGATAGAGCTTCGGGATGCCTACGAGCGTTACCTCTACGCACTCGGTAAATGTATTCTTGAAAAATACGATTGCTTCGAGGAATAATTTTGGCATCAATCAGGAAAGCACAACTCAAATCCCGTTGACAAAACAGATGCCAAGCACCACACAGATGAGACACTAACCAAAAAGAGATATTTTAGGGGTATATTTGACGAAAGAATTCTTGTCAGATATACCCCTTTTTTGTTTTTCAGACTTTGTGATTGATAACCGGTATTTTGTTAGCAACTTTCGTAGTTGAGTCTTTTGTTCCCACCCCTTCAGCGCTCGACACTATTGCGAAAAACGTTTATTTATAATTTATTTATCAGAAAATTATAAAAAGCCTCTGCATATAAGGATCTTGGTTGTCTTTCATATTGTTCTACTATCAGATCTCGTTCGCAGACGGGCTCGTTAATGGCGATGAGCTTCAAATTTTTGTTGTGAAGCTTTCCCCACGAATATTCGGGCCAAAATGCTATTCCTGCCCCCATACTGATGATATTCTGCACTGCGGTAGGCGAATCGGATTCAAATATGACCTTGGGATAAAAGCCCGCAACAGAACAATATCTGCTGCATATCGCACCGAACAATCGGGTATTGGACAGCATTATAAAGCTTTCATCCCTTACCGCACTCAGCTCAACCGACGAAGCCTTGGCATAGCTTGAGTCTTTTGGAACCGCAAGATAGATCTTTTCTTTTTTGACGCATCGGTGTAAATATTTCTTTTCCGAATCATTCTTCAAGCCGTTTGTTGTGATCAATATGTCGCAGTTGTTTTTGGTCTCATTCTGCTCGAAATCAAAGATCGCCTCCGGGTTTTCCTTTTTGTATTCCATGATCGCATTTATGACAAAGGAGGATGCGGCAAGTATATTCAGTCTTATTTTTTTGGTAACCGATTGCTTTAATTCCTCCATTTCAATTGCAAGATGGTCAAATTCCGGTATCAATACGTCTAACCTCTGCTTCAAGTAAACGCCAAACTCTGTTAATACCACTTTTCTGCCCCTGCGTTGAAATAACGGAACGCCCAGCTCGCTTTCCAGTGAATGGATTGCCTGGGTAAGCGACGGTTGAGATATATGTAATACCTCTGAAGACCGTGTAACGTGCTCAAGTCGGGCTGTTGTATAAAAGTATTTCAGCTTTTGTATATCCATAATTCCTCTGTTATATAGGCTAAACCTATGAATTTTATAATAATTATATATTTTACTTTTGCATTTGTCAAGTGTATAATTACAGTATCATATCAGGAGGAATAAAAAATGCAGATCTTCGAAATTATTATGCTCTTATGCTTTGGTATGTCTTGGCCTATCTCTGTATACAAAAGCATACGCTCAAAATCAACAAAGGGCAAAAGTGCAGTCTTTATCATTGCTATCATAATCGGATATATCTCCGGAATTATCGGCAAGATCGTAAATCATCAATTAAGCTACGTTGTGGTTCTTTACTTGATCAATTTAATTGTCGTAAGCATGGATCTTGCACTGTACTTTGTCAACGCACGACGGGAGAATGACTATAAATCAACGGAGGTAATGTAATGAAGGAGTACGTACTGGACAAAGCAAAATCCATGAAAAAAATAAATGACCTTGCGCTTCCCGGAGAGATCGTGATTTTCGGATCAACCTATATGTCCGGATTCCCCATATACGAGCTGATCAATAAATGCAAATCGGAGAACGCGGTCTACAATCGAAGCGTTAAAGGCTTGACACTAAAAGAAGCAATAGAGCTCCTTGATGACTGCGTTGTGGATATTCATCCCAACAAGGTATTCATCGCACTGGGTGAAGAGGATGAGTCCAATCCCAACGCCTTCTCGGAGTACGCAGACCTTGTTTGTGCAATCCGTCAAAAGTTGCCCGAGACCATAATTTATCTTATCGGTTTAATAAACTCAAGCCCCTTTGCAGAGAGCTTCAATAAAAGCATATTAAGCCTATGCGATAACAAAACTGTAAATTACGTAGATCTCGTTAAAAAAGCCCCGTCAGAAAATGCACTTTTTAAGGCGCAATTCAAACAGATAAGCTGCTTTTTTCGCACAACGCCCATAACGATGGGTGATGCTTTTGAATTAACAAGCTTATAAAAGCACCAATACCAGAAAAACAGCCCGATCTATCAGCCCCGTAAAAAAGCAAGGATGAGCAGGTCATAGTATTGATTAAGGGCAAGCCCGGAATTATAACCGGCCTTGATAAAAACGGATGTGTTTCTAATAACGGCATAGCAAAAAACGATTCCGATATATACGTGATGTCGGAAGCTGCGTTTAAGATTTTCGAGTTAAAGAAATAAACTCATCTTCCCCCAAATACCCCTTTTATGCCTTTTGTTTTCATTGGCAGAAAATACCGTCGATCTCATTTAAACGGCAGACGATGTAAGTGAAGCGTTTACCGCGCTTGGTATGGTCAGCCAAAAAATATCGCTTTGCCGACTGCTCCATAACAAGTCGGCGAAGGGCTGTTTCACCTTCAGACCAATCGCTGATCACGCCATCGTCAAAGCCCGCGCTTGAGAAAAACATAGCATCAAAATACACCCTTCGCACCGTATCCTTTGCCGCTGAGCCAACGTATGCCATAGACTCCGCCAGCAGCTCGCCGCCGGTACAAAACGCACGTATCCTTGACTCGGAAAGACGAATTGCCGTATCAGCGCCGTTTGTATATACAGTCAAGCCCTCGATAGCGGCAAGGTAGGGTATCATATATTGCGCCGTTGTGGAAGCGTCTATAAAGATCGTACTGTTAGGCATTACCAGAGCCGCAGCCCTTGAGGCCGCGGCATTTTTTTCTGCTTGATTCCACCCGCGGCGGATGATCCGAGGCGGACGCAAGGCAAGAATCGATTCGGCACCGCCGTGATGACGGCGAAGCAGACCGTGCTGCTCCAGCTTTTCAAGATCGCGGCGGATAGTGGATCGGCTTACGTAGATATTCTCCGAAAGCTCCTGAATACTTATGCTCCCCTTGCTGTTGACAAGGCGAAGTATCTCTTCGCTTCTGCTGTTTTTCAACATAACTCTCTCCTTTGTTGCTCATATGCGCAAGAAATCGGCGCATTTTTGGTGCAATAAGTGAATTTATTCCAATTTATTGCCCATACGTTGCTTTTTCTGCTCATTTAATATATAATGATACCATACACTTTACCTTATGTCAAATCAAAAGCAAAGGAGAAGGAAAATGTATATAGAGGTCGCCGCACACCGCGGAAACGTTATGGGCTATCCCGAAAACACTATGGCGGCATACAAGTCGGCCTATGAGATCGGAGCCGATATGATAGAGCTCGACCTGCAAATGACTAAAGACGGCGAGATAGTTCTTATTCACGACAATGATCTCTCCCGTACGGCTGACGTTGCCGGCAATATCCATCAATTAACGCTGGACGAAATACTTCGTGCAGACGTTGGTATAAAGACGGGAGAAAGGTTTAAAGGAACACGGGTTCCCACCCTCCGCCAATTTTGCGAATTTGCCGCAAGAGAAAACGACAGTATGCAGTTCAATTTTGAATTTAAGGATAATTTCGGTTACGGCGAGGAATGGGCAAAGACCTGCGCCGACAAGATCATCGAGACAGTAGATAACTACGGCTTGTGGGAGCGCGGCTTCGTTAACAGCTTTGACGGAAAGCTGCTTAAATACGTTGAAGAAAAATACGACGGCCGCTTCAGGCTTCACGGCTTTTATCCCTACAGTATAATCGGAAGGACCCGACCCAATAAGCTATATTGCGCTTGTCTTTGGAAGTATAATAATCCCGACGGCACTCCCGGATTTGAAGGCTTGGTCAACCCCAAAAAGGACTTTGATGCTCTCATTGCCGAGGGAGTCCGCCCTTGGGTAGGTGCGTCTATTCGCACTATTGAGGATATGAAGCTGGCGGCAAGCTTTGGCGCAGAGCTGATAACCTCCAACGAGCCCGCAATTATGATAGCAGAGCTGGAAAAAGCGGGACTGCGAGTAAAGGAGTAATTAATATGATAAAGGTATTCGCATTTGATCTTGACGGCACACTCACACAGCACAGAACTCCCCTTGGCAGTAAAAACCGAAGGATCCTCGAAAAGCTTGCTCAAAATTATACCTTGCTGATGGTAGGAGCCGGAACCTGCACACGCATTCACGACCAGCTCGGCGGCTTTCCTATGGACGTCATCGGAAATTACGGTATGCAATACGCAAAATACTCCAACGGCATACTTGATCCGATCCGTGATGACAGTGTAGACTTTGAAAACAAAAGCTTAATTGAAGAAAAGGTAACGACGTTCCGAGAAAAGTACGGATTTACCGAATTTTCAGGCGATAGCGTTGAATACCATTCCTCCGGTTGCCTGACACTTCCTTTGCTGGGCACAAAAGCAAAGATCGAGGATAAGCTGGCCTTCGACCCCGACAGAAAAAAACGCCGCGGCTTTTACGCCGAGATATCAAAAGCCTTTCCCGACTTTAACGTGTTTATAGGCGGCTCTTCCTCCTTTGATATGGCACCAAAGCCCTATAACAAGTATTACGCTCTTGATCTGTGGTGTCGTGAAAACGGCTATGATCACAGCGAGGTAATCTACGTCGGCGACGATTACGGTACGGGAGGCAACGACGAAAGCCTTTACAGAAGTGATTTTCGCTTTATTTGCACCGACGATCATTCACGCCTTGACGAGGTATTGGCGCCGTGGCTTGACGATCTTTTTACTGATATCGACGGACTTTTGGGAAGCAAAACCGATTGTGCCTGCGGCAAAACTCACACCTGCGAAATAGACCGCGTAGTCATCCGTCACGGTGCATTAAACGAGCTTCCCGCCATGACATCCGACTACCGCCATATCTTACTTGTGTGTGATGAAAACACCCGCCGAGTTTGCGGCAACCGCGTTAACGAGCTTCTTGAGGGACAGATAGATACGGTACTGACCTATACTTCAGACGGCTTTGTGATTCCCAACGAGGAGGCTGTGGCAAAGCTGGGGGATGGCATAACCCGCAACACCGACCTTATTATCGGTGTCGGCTCGGGTGTTATCAACGATCTATGCAAATACGTAAGCCACAGTCACGGACTTCCCTATTATATAGTCGCAACCGCGCCTTCCATGGACGGTTATGCCTCCAAGGGTGCCGCAATGCTGTTCGGCGGTATGAAGATCACCACAAACGCACAGGTTCCCAAAGCAATTATAGCCGATACCGCAGTTTTAAAGGACGCCCCCATTGAAATGCTTCGGGCAGGCTACGGTGATATTATCGGAAAGTATAGCTGCCTAAACGATTGGAGACTCAGCCATATCGTAAACCAAGAGCCCCTTTGCGATTATATATACAGCCTTACCTACAACACACTTACCGGGCTTGCGGGTATTGGCAAGGAGATCGTTTCCCGTGACGAGAAAAGCATTGCATTGCTGATGCACGCGCTTGTTATAGTGGGAATTGCTATGGCATATATGGGAAACTCCCGTCCCGCATCGGGAAGCGAGCATCATCTTTCTCACTATTTTGAGGTTATCGGACTCTTGCGCAACGAGCCATATTTCTGTCACGGCATTGACGTAGCTTATTCCACGTACTTGACAGCCAAGCTCCGACAGGAGCTGAATGCTATAGAGATCCCCGAGGGAAAAGTCTTCAATGAAAGCCAATGGGAATCGAATATCCGTCGGATCTACGGCACCAAAGCAAGCTCCACCGCCGCCGACGGTATAATCGCACTGCAAAAAAAGCTGGGCCGGATACACGAGAATAAGCTTCCCGTTTACAAGGAAAAATGGATCGAGATCCGAAAAATCCTTGCCGACTCGCCTTCGCCCGAGAAAATACTTGAAATGCTGGAAAGCGTCGGACTGCCAATAAACGAATTTGAAAAGCTATACTCAAAGGAAAAGCTGCTTGACGGTATCGGGTATGCAAAGGATCTGAAGGACCGTTATACGGTTCTTTGGATGTATGATCAAATCAAGTAAGCCCAAAGATCGATCGTTCACCTCCTTTACCCACAAAAACCGACACCCCCAACGGAGACACTTCGTAAAGAAGTTGTCTCCGTTTTTCAATATAAACAGAAAAGACACTTTCACACTTGAAAGTGTCTTAGTGGGTTACATACTTTGAGAAGTACAAATACTTGCCGAAAATAAAGAATATCTTTCTCGGCAGGTAAAGTGATATTGCAAACTATTATTTGCAGTGATATTTTAGCCTAACAGCAAAAGTGATATTGAAACCTTGCGGTTTCGGTGATATTTTATTCGCCTCTTAACTGTCCGAAGGACAATATCACGATGCGAAGCATCATATAACTGCGAAGCAATATAACTCGCCGATCGGGGCCTCCACAAAACCGTGGCTTTTGTGGGGTGTAAAGGCGAATATAACTGTGGCACCTTCCTTACGGAGGGTGCCACAAAGGGTGTCGGTTCGTTTTGATATACAGTCTCAGGAAAGTGCGCTGTCGATAAGGGTCAAAAGCTCAAGAACACTTCTGAAGCTTTCCCCTTGGTTTTTCTCGTGCCAAAGCACAGAGCCTTGCCAACTGGAATTTTGCCTGAAGAGAACGCGGATAGAAAACGTTGCGATCTTTCCCTTCTTTACAAAGCTCGCGCCCAAAGGACAGACCGAAGCCTCCTCTACCTTTTTAAAGGAACGCTTACTTGAAAAGGACTGCGGCCAGTTCATTTCCTCGAGCAACCGCTCCATCCCAAGCAAAAACTCAATTGTACTCTTAAACGGTACACAATCCTCGTAGCACGGATTTATTATTTTACCGCTCAAAACCTTGTTTTCGTAACTATCTATACACACCAAGGTTGTTCTGAACACATTATCGCAAAACTGCGTATTCATAAGCAACACTCACCTTTATTTATATTATGGTTCAATTATATAACATAATAGTTACAAAATCGGTTACATATCCACCTTTTTGAAATAATATTTTAATTTTTTGTGATATTTTTCAAAAAAATCCTTTGTAAACATACACTACATTGTGTACAAACACAAAAAACAAACACACAACTAAGCTTTTATCTGTCGCACCTTACGATAACCGGCTCAAAGAGCTCTCGGGCACAGAGGCAAAGAACGTAATCTCTTTCGAAAACGCTCTGCCAAAAACAGACTCCCGCTGCTATCCATTTGCTCGGCAAACCAAGGCAATGGCAAGACTCAAGCTCCATATTCACGGGAAGCACACTGATCTCTCCCAAGGTGCCGTCAAATCCCGTGCCGGTGTATTTCACATAGCTCTCCTTGGCCGTGAATACGCGGTAAAAACGGCGCGTCGGATCGGCTTCTATCAATCGGGCTTCATCAATATGAAAAAACCTCTTCGATATCTTGCAAAGCCTTGCCCCATAAGCTTCCTCGCTCTCTCCGGGGAGACTCTTCATTTCCTGAACGTCAACGCCTACGTCGTCTTCCGAAACGGCGCACACCAAAAACTCTCCGCTGTGGCTCACGGATACTCCTATATTTGAAAGCCTTGGCAGATAGGGCTTCCCTTTTTCCGTACGGCTTATTTCAAACAAGGGATCATCATAACTTTTTGCCTCAGACCAACCTTTATTTTTCATATACCGAAAGGCAGAAAGCCTTATCGCTTTCTCGGAGGTACAGCCTTCGGCGGCAAAAACATACAGATATATCTTCCTCGGATCCGAGATCATACGTCGGTTATTCCCTTTCGGATCATATAATCGATAACGTCCTTGACCTGATGTAGCTTCCATACGTCACGGCTTGGAATATCAATATCAAAATGATCTTCAAATATGCACACGATATTCATTACGTCAAAGGAGCTGAGAGCCAGATCCTTGACAAAGTCGGTATCGTAAAACAGTCCCTTCTTGCCGGTGACCTTGTAGACCGCATCCTTTATAAATTTAAAAAGGCGTTCTTCCATTTTTTTACCTTGCCTTATTCTAAAGTTCCTTTCTGTGTTTTTGCATCGAGAGCAGACGTACCGCGGATCAAATAAGATGACGCTTTATCTTCTGAAGCGCAGTCTTGGAAAATTCGTGCTCTCTGATATTTACCATTTGTATTTGCTGATACAAGGGTAATTCTTTATTTATTACGTTTATCTCGTTTTGCAGATTTTCAAGGATCTCATACTGAGTCATGCCGACGGCCTTCTCGCGATCGGGAAAAATGCTTGCGGCAACCTGAACGTCGTCGGTCGAAACTCCGCTGACTGCACCGTATACCACCACATCCTGCACCAAAGGAATGGTTTTGATCTTTTCCTCAAGCTTTTCGGGAGATAGCTTTTTTCCATTTTTGAATACTATCAGATTCTTTTTTCGTCCCGTTATATACAAAAAGCCGTCTTTATCAAGGTAACCCACATCTCCCGTGGCAAACCACTCTCCGCGCATGGCCTCGTCGGTAAGCTCGGGGAACTTATAATATCCCTTCATTACGTTTACACCGCGAACAAGTATCTCCCCGTCCTCGATCTTCACTTCACAATTTTTCGAAACAAGCCCGACAGATCCGAATTTGTTCGCTTTATTTCTGTTTACGCTGACAAGCGGAGAACACTCGGTAATTCCATAGCCCTGAACGACCGTAACTCCCATATAACAAAAAGTCTCCATTATTTCGGTGCTCATATGGGCTCCGCCGCAAATAATAAGCTCTATCTCGCCAAAGCATTTTCTTTTCAGAGCATCTAATGTTTTTCCGATCTTCCTGACACCGAGAGAATGAGCGATCTTTTTGATCTTGAAAAGCTTCTTGAGCTGATCTGCCTTACCCTGCTCCTCGGCGGCAAGCCACATTTTACTGTATATGGTCTCCAGCATAAGCGGAACAGTCAACATAGTATGAGGCTTTGCAAGCTGAATATCACGCATTACCGTCTTGAGATTTCCGTTGATATAAAGATGCGCCTTTCCTATAAGCATGGAAAGCACCGAGCAGGTGAGCCCGTAGGTATGATAAAACGGCAGCGAAGTGAAGGCTACGCTTCCGATAGCTACGTTTGCAAGAGCATCCGACGCATTTGTGAGGATAGCCTCCTGCGAGAGCATTACGGGCTTTGAATAGCTTGTGGTTCCGGACGTAAACACAATGGATGCGGTCATATCCGGCGTAACCTCCGCAATCGGAAGCTCGCCAAGCTCGTTTCTTATGCGCCTTCCCTCTTCAATAAGGGTGGTAAGGTTGGACCGCTCCCCTCTCCGCGGTCAAGATAATACTTCTTTACCGAGTCGTCGTAGGAAAGACAAAGCTCCTCCACGGCAGGAACAAAAAACATAGCACTGGCGTCTGCCATATCCAGCATCTGGCAAACGGTCTCGTCCGATTGCTCAACGTCGACACAAACAGCCACCGCACCGCAATACGTTGCGGCAAAATACACAAGAAGCCACTCGTAGCTATTCTCGCCCAGAATGGCAACGTGCTTACCCGCAAGACCGTTGTGAACAAAATAAGTCTGCAGATCGCGCACGTCCTCCCTCAGCTTGCCCAACGTAACCCCGTTTTCCTCGCCTTTTCTGGTGAACCAGGATATTGCGGGCAGCTCTTCTCTCCCCTCGGCAAGATCTTCTATCATATCTCTGAAAAGAGAATAGTACTTTACTTCATTAAGAGGGTATTTCTTCATCCCTCGACTCCTTCCGCATCGATTACGTGTTGGCAAAAAGTCTTCACAAATTCTTCTTTACCCAAACGGTCCATAAGTGCAAAAAAGCAATCTATCGCCCTTGGATCAAACTGGGCACCCTTGCACCGTTCAAGCTCGGAAACAGCCTTTTCGATACCCAGTCCTCTTCTGTATGTTCGGTTAGATACCATAGCATCAAAGGAATCAGCCACTGCAATGATTCTCGCCCCAATGCAGATCTCATCCCCAACAAGACCGTCGGGATAACCGCTTCCGTCTATTCTTTCGTGATGCCCCCTTATAACGGGAAGCATATCCGAAAAGGGAGAGTAAGTGCTGAGCATTTTCTCTCCTGCTGCGGGATGCAGCTTGATCTGGGAGAATTCATCGCCTGTAAGAGGTCCGTTCTTTAAAAGTATCGCATCAGGAACGCCGACCTTTCCGATATCGTGAAACAGTCCCGCGGTGCGTATCATTTCAACGTCATCCGAATTCAGACCCATCTCTGCGGCAATGGCAGCAGCAAGCCTCGACACCCTTTCGGAATGACCGCGCGTTTCACTGTCTCTTGTCTCTACAACGTAACGCAAGGTATCTATGGTCTGCATATATGCCTTGGATATGTCCTCCTGATAAGCGCGGATCGTGCGAAGCTGCTTTATGGATTTCACGCAGGACTCTACCCAAAGCTCCAGCTGATCAAAACGGTCATCCTTTTCGTAATACCCCTGAATATCCAGCTGTCTGATGGTCTTTACGGGCGGCGCCATGCTTTTATGACCGGTCAGCAGTACTATAAACAGATCTTTATTGAATTTTCTTATTTCCTCTACCACCTGATCGCCGCAGATAGGCGACATCAAAAAGTCAAGAAGCATTATATCGTACTTCCCGTTGCGAACTCTCTCTATAGCTGCCTTGGGATCGTTTTCAATATCAACAGTGTACCCCGAGCGCTCAAAATAGTTTTTGATGGTAGACGTTATTATAGGATCGTCGTCTACCGTCAAAATAGATATCTGCGCCGGTGCCGTAGCCTTACTCTTTCTCATGATTATTACCCTCTTTTGATTTGCGGAATCTCTTTGATCTGAACCAGCTCAAGCGGTATGGAAATACCGAATATACTTCCGCCGCCCTCTCTGTTCTCTCCCCACATCTCTCCGTTGAATTTTCCTCTTATCACCGCGTTGGATATATAAAGCCCCAGCCCGGTGCCCATAGTTCCCTTGTTGGTGACCATGGATTTAAAGAGCTTATCAAGCACGTTTGGACTGATTCCGGTGCCTCTGTCCTTGACCATGATCTTCAGATTTTCCTTGTCGTGGCGTATTTCCACTACTATTTCGCCACCGCCGTTTTGCTTTTGTGCATATATTGCGTTATTGAGCAGGTTTCCTATTACCTGAACCAGGTTGTTGATATCTCCCTGAAGAACTATCTCTGTACTTCGGTCATAATCTAATGTCAGCTTACACCCGCTGTTAAGAAGCTCATGCCTCATAAGAAGCATGCTGCGCTTAAGAGTCTCGTCGATGGTGAAGGTGACGTTTTCATCAGTACTTATATTGGCCGCCTGACCCTTTATTGCAGTTATAATATCGGACATATATGCGGTGGATTCCTTTACCTTTACGAACCAGTCGCGCATTTCACCGTATATCTCGCGGTAATCCTCCTCCAGCACCTCTTCGTCAGTCAGACTCTCCTCGCATTCGTCAACCAAGGCCTCCGCCGCAGAAATGCAGCCCGAAATGCTCATGATCGGAGTTTTCAGGTTGTGCGCCAGACCTCCTATCATTTGTCCGAGGAATGCAAAACGCTCCTGCTCCATCATTCGCTCCTGACTGTCCTGGAGCTTTTTCATACTGTTACGAAGCTGAGTGATATCCTTGAACATCATTACAAAGCCGTATATCTGACCGTTTACCTCCAACGGAGAAACGTCAACCACAAAATACTTTTTTATCGCACCATCCGGAGTATCAAAGGCGACCGATTGCTCATAGGAAATAAGCGATTCACCTTGTCTGCTGGATTCAAGCGCCGATAACATATTGTATATGGGCGATTTCTGTACAACGTCCTCACGGCTTATACAGTCGGCAAGATTCTTGTTCTCGGTTATTCCGTATTCCTTGCCGAAAAGCCTTTCAAAGTTGCCGTTGTATTTTACCACGTGTCCCGTATCGCTGAGAACGACGTAGCTGTCAGAAATAGCATTGAGTATGTGCTGGGTAGCTATAGGCTTGATATCCAGCACGTGCAGGCGGAAGATGACCACCGCGTTAAGGATCAAGGTAACTAAAAAGCTCATCGGTGTCGCCGCAATGGAAACGTCGTTTCCGCTGAAGGTGGCATAAAAGCTGGTCGCCAAGGGACAAAAACCGCTTATGCACAGTAATATGCATTGCTTCATATACAAGGTCATTTTGTTCTTTATGCCGAATCTGACCATATATACTATGGCAAACAAAAGGAAGAAGTAATTGGATACTCCGCTGATCAGAATATAAGGCCCGAATACTACCTCGCTTCTTACAACGGAAAACTCTCTGTAATACAGGTGATGCAACGGATTGGTCCATGCAACGAGCACTGTTATAACAGGCAGGATAAACGCCGCCTTCTGCCATTTTGAAAGCTTTTCGCTTCCGTTTACAAACACAAAGGCTATGCACAGATATAAGGGCGGACAAAAGGATCCTCCGGGTTGGGTAGCACAGTCCAGAATATACATCAGGACTTGGTTATCCGCAGGAGTAAATCTCATAAGGATCAAAGGAATTATCCAGCTTATATACGCAATGGACAGAAAAAGCATCAGCTTATGCAAAAGCTGTCTTTTCTTTTGCGTGTGCATGCTCCAGATAAAAAACGCCGCTATGACCACTATTGAAATTATGAATATCCATATCGCAACGTCAGATATCATGGTTGTTCTCCTTTTTTGTAGCTTTCAAATACGGTCTCCAGGGGTATCGTCGGCACCGTAAAGCCCTTCGCCCTCAAATGAAGCTTCGTTATATCACACTTAACGTTAACTCCGGGGATGCGGGATATACTCTCGTTAAGATTACTGATCAATACCGCCAACAATCTGCGATCCATGCTTGCCATCTTTTTCTTCAAGATCTTGTCAAAGGCACGTCTTTCCACAATGGGAAAGCTTTTGTCTATGGAGGTCATAATATCTCCGAGACAAGGCGGATCGAAATTCATTATGTGGTATATTGTGTTCTTGCCGTTACGAAGTGCCATTACCTCAGCCGCACAAAGATCCACGGGCATAACGTCCGTCCTGACCTGCGCCGCCTTTACCGGAATTGCCCCCAGCTGCAAAATAGCCTTCAAAAGCAGGTGGAATACGTTATTGGTCGGATTGATCTGGAATTTTCCATCCCTCATTCTTCCGACCAATCTTCCCAGGCGGAAGATCTTTGCTTCCAGGCCTTCCTTTTTTGCCTTAAGAACCAGTCCTTCCGCAAGGAATTTGCTTTTAACGTAAATATTGTTTTCCCATACCTGGCCAACGTCCAGATCGTTTTCGGTGAAGTCTACGGGATCGCGGCCATCCTTCATACCGTTTCCGCTGACACTGACCGTGGAAAAATGATAAAATCTCGCTCTTGCTTTTTTGCAAAGCGCCAGCATATTCTCCGTTCCCTTTACGTTGGTAGCCATATAAGCATCCACGTCGGAGGCATAGTGACGAACGTCTGCGGCGGAATGATATATCTCTCCCACCTCAGAAGAAAGCTTGGCGTAGTTTTCGGGACTCATACCGAGATCACCCTTGGTAATATCTCCGCATACTATCCTTATCTTGCCGTATATGCGCTTTGAGTCGTTTTCGCCAAAGTACCACTCAAGCAATTTTCTAAGCTTTTCGCCGTCATCGCCGCGAACAAGACAAAGCACCTCTAAGCCGCTCTTATTCACCAGCTCCCTTAAAAGGTGGATACCGAAAAAGCCGGTAGCACCGGTAACGAGAGGAAGCTTCTTCGCCTCGTCCGGCTTCTCATCCAACGGCAGAGCCTCCAAATCCTCCGGGCTATCTACGTCAGCACCGCCGTACTTACTCAGAAGAAACTCCGACTGTTGGTTTGCCGTAAGCTTTTGATAAAAATCGGAAAGAGACATCTCAAATCCGTCATTAAAATAATAGCTTAAAACGCTCAGCGCTGCCATCGAAGAGCCTCCGTTCTCAAAGAAGGATGCGTCATGATCCTCCACGGGAGCAGTAAGCACTTGATTCCATACGGAAAGAACGTACTGAGGAGTCGGAACCACCGAAGCCTTCACTATACCCTCGCTATCCTCTTCCGTCAGCTCCTCGGGCTTTTCTTCAATGACTTTTTCGGGTTCTCCCGCAAGGCTCGGCACTTGATCAAAGCTATTGTTTTTAGCCATTTCCTCCAAGGATCTCAGATCTATCTTATTGGTGGCCGTGACAGGCAAAGCAGAAAGCCTTATAAGCCTTGAAGGTATCATATAGTCGGGAAGAAGCTTTGAGATCTCTTTTAATATCTCTTTTTTGCCGTCCTCCTTATCCGACGATGAATAGAAGGAGCACAGCTCCATCGAGCCGTCTTCCTTTCTTATCGCAACGGTTGCCGCCTGATCGGCACGGCCTGTTTTTTCTATAGCTCCGGTTATTTCGCCAAGCTCTACACGCTGTCCGTTAAGCTTGACCTGAGAATCCTTACGGCCTATATAGTCAAAGCTTCCGTCGACTCTCATTCGCACAAGGTCGCCGCTTCTGTACATCTTGCTGCCGGGGAAATATATATCTTCAACAAAGCCCTTTTGTGTAAGCTCCGGAGCAGAAACGTATCCCGGAGACAAACCCTCTCCTGCCACGCACAGCTCACCTATAGCGGTGGGGATAACAGGCCTCATCTCCCCGTCCACAACGTAAACCCGTGTATTCATAGCGGGTTTGCCTATGGTAATATGCTCATTGGGGGCAATAACTCCCATAGTAGTATACACCGTGGACTCTGAAGGGCCGTACATATTGAGAAGCGTTCCGTTACTATGCTTATAGAATTTATCTAAAAGAGGCTTATTAAGTGCCTCTCCTCCTACCATAAGCAGTCTTATCCTCGATGCGGCACGGCAAAATTCTCCGTTCTGGAAATAAAGCCAAAGCCTGGACGGGGTCATCTCAAAAAGACCTATATCGTGTCTCTCCATAAGTCCTGCAAGCTTCCAAGGAAGCATCATTTCCTCCTCGTTTGCAAGCACCACGGTCCTTCCGATGGCAATGGACACCAGAGTCTCCACAACAAAGCAATCGAACACCGTCTGAGTGGAGCAAAGCATACGTCCGTCATAGGGCTCAATGAGCTCCTTGACCATTGCATAAAGATTGGACATTGAACGGTGGCTGATCATAACGCCCTTGGGCTTTCCCGTGGAGCCTGAGGTAAAATGCACGTTAAACAGACCGTTGTCACTTACCGCTCTGCAGGCATAAGCATCCAGCTCTCCCTCGGGAAGCTTGCAAAGCCCGCAGGAAAGCTCTGCGGTCTCAAGCTCCTGGGATAGCTTATCGTAAAGCATAAGCTTGGCATTGGAGATATCCAGCATATATCCGATCCTTGCCTTCGGAAAGCTTGAAAGGGTCAGCATATATGAACATCCGGCCTTAAGAACGCCGTACATTGCCGCAACCAGATCAAGCCCTCTGTCAAGACAGATCGCCACACATTCTCCCTGTTTTACGCCCCGCTCCTCAACAAAGCGCGCAACGAAGTTGGCACGTTTTTCAAGACGTGCATAGCTTATCTCTTCTCCGCCGAAGATCATTGCCACGTCATCAGGCTGACAAAGCGCTCGGCTTTTTATTATTTCTTGTAGGGGACGGTTAACAAAAGGAGTGACCTTATAGTTCGGACTGTCTATCAGCCTCTCTCTGTCATAAGCCGATATTGCAGTGACCGAATCGAGGCTTCTGCGAGTATCCCTTGTAAGCTCGCAAATTATATGCTCGAGACATCTGCCGTAGAAGGCTACGGTATTCTTTTCGAAAAGCGCAGTGGCATATGATATCCGCAAAGCATAGCGATCTGCTTTTTTTGCAAGCTCCACAGTCATATCCATCTTCACACTGCCGGTACGTATAGGCACGAAGCTCATTTTGCTTCCGCCAAGCTCAAAGCCGCCTTCGTCCACGGGGCTTTGAGACATCATTACTTTGTACAGAGCATTCTGCTCGCCTCTTGCCAGACCGAGAGCGGATATTATATCCTCAAGACCCGCCTGCCAGTGGTCGATCATTCCCGCGACCTCGCGCTGAACTCTTCCCAGCCATTCCTCCACAGAGCCCTTCTTATCCAAGGTTAACCTGAGCGGAAGTGTGTTGATGAAAGGTCCGCAGATATCGGAGCATTGAGCATAGCTTCTGCCTGCAAAGGGCGCACCTATGACCATATCGTTAAGTCCGGTAAGCTCGGAAAGCAAAAGAGCATATGCCGCAAGAAATACCACGTACTCCGAATAGCCGTGCTTAGCGCAAAACTCCCCGATGCTCTTGCTCAGGGACTCGCTGATGCAGTGCTCCAGCTGCTCTCCCTTGTAGTCAAAACTCCTTTGACGGGCAAAATCCGTGGGCAGATCGATAGGCTCGGGCAGATCCTTGAGGTGCTCCACCCAATAGTCGAGATCCTTTTTCTTTTGTTCCTTGTTTTCTGTTTCGTCAGTATATAAGTAATCGTAAAAGCTCCATTCCACCGAAAGCTTTTCGCCGCGGTATGCCCGATCCAACCTTTGCAAAAGCACGGGCGTGCTCATTCCGTCGCCGATGATATGGTGGCTATCGATAAACAGATAGCAATCCCCGTTTTCACAACTCCAGACCGCTCCTCTGAGTATGGGAGCCTTACCGAGATCAAAGGGACGCAAAAACGTCTTGACGGCATTCTCAAGGCTATCGGCATTCAGCACCTCAAGCTCGAAATCCGCTTCGTCCTTCACTACTGCACTGACTCCGTCCGTGCTTCGCACAAAGACCGTCCTCAATATGGGCTCGCTTTGTATAAGCTCCTTAAAGGCACGGGAAAGCTCCTTGAGCTCCGGCTCTTTTTCAAGCAGAAAGGCACCGGGCATATTGTACGAAAGTCCGTTGGGATCCAGCAAGGATTGAACGTAGATACCCTTCTGAAGGGGAGTAAGCTGATATTTATCACTCCGGGGAGCCTTTTTCAGACTTTTTTCGACTCCGAGACCAAATTTATTATCTGCCTCAGCCAAAGTGTTATCCCTGTCTATCAACCCGGCAAGTCTTACGGCACTGCGGCAAGCATAAAGATCCGAAGCTCTCAGCTTTACTCCAAAGCTCTCCTCTATTTTGATGAGAGTCTCCAGCAAATTAAGAGAATTACCTCCGCAGACAAAGTAGTCACTGCCCCCGTCTATGTCCGGGGATGACAAGACCTCGCGGAATATTTCAGTGATCCTTTTTGCCGTACGGGAAATCCCCCCTTCGCCGCAACCGGAGGAAAGCTCCGGCAAGGGCAGTCTGCTCTCGTCGATCTTGCCATTGGAGGTAGTATGGAGAGAATCCACCCTCATAAAGAACGCGGGGATCATATAATTGGGCAAATAAGTTGCGGCGTGAGAAAGCAGCTCGGCTTCTCCCACAGCACACTCGGAGCAATAATACACTCCCAAGATCTTGTTGCCGTTAATATCGCAAAGCCTTGTATAGGCAACGTCTACACCGGGATAGGACTCCACGCAGGAGGATATCTCCTGAAGCTCTATGCGTAATCCGCGCAGCTTGACCTGTCTGTCCGCACGTCCCGTCAAAACAAGCTCTCCGTCAGGCGTCCAATATGCCATATCACCGGTATCATACATTCTGTCATTATATATAAACGGATTATCGCGGAACGCCTTTTCCGTAAGATCGGGTCGGTTTCTATAGCCTCGACCAACGCATTTTCCTCCCACAAAAAGCCTTCCGTTGCCGCCTACCGGCAAAGGATTCAGCCACTGGTCAAGAACGTAAAGCTTGCAATTTCCCATAGGCTTTCCTATGGTGATCCTATCGGACTTGGAGATCTCCTTCATGCTCACCGCAACTGCGGTTTCCGATGGACCGTATTGATTATATATTCTGGCATTGGTGCACAGCTTAAGCTTTTTCAAAAGCTCGGGCGGAAAGCTCTCGCCTCCGCATACTATACTGTCCATACGCCACATTACCTTGCGAAAGGCTCCGCTCTGCATAAACGCCGAAAGACGGGATGGAGTCATAGAGAAAAAATCCACGGCATAGCTGTTCATAAGCGTTGCCAAACGCTCGGGAGATTCAAGATCGCTATCGCAGGGAAGCACTATCGTCCTTCCGTTGAGAAGCGCTACGATGCTTTCAAGCATAAAGGCGTCAAAGCCGACGTTGCACACCGACAGCACCGCACCCTGACCGTAAATATCAGCCATCTCCGCGGCAAGATTCAAAAGGTTTCGCTGTGTTATCTCGACACCCTTGGGCTCTCCCGTGCTACCGGAGGTATAAACCACGTAAGCAAGCATATCTCCGGGAAGGGCGTCTGTGCCATCCCCTTCATCTCGCACAAAGAAGGGCAGCACCGCAGGATCGATCAGCTCTGTGCAAATCACCGGAACGTCCAAATCGCCAAGCCGTACACTTCCACCTTGGTCGGTTATCACGGCAGCCGCTCCGCTTTGAGCCAGGATGTTCCTTATGCGCTCATCGGGAAGACTCTCCGAAAGAATCATATAGGCAGAGTTTATCTGTGTGATGCCGACCATTGAAGCAAAAAGATCGAAGGCACGCGGCAAAATGACGGCAACCACCTCTCCCTTCGCAACCTTTCGTGAGGAAAGCTCGTTTGCTATCTGCATACCTCGATGGAAAAGCGTGCCGTAGGTCATTCTTTCGCCGTTATGTATCAAAGCTACTCGGTTAGCATGATGGGCGTTATTATCGATCAATGCACGGTACACCGACTTTTCCTCAAGAGGTCGGTCGGTGGAATTAAACTTATAAAGCAGCTCTTCCTTTTGCTGCAAAGACAAAATACCCAGACGGTGTATAGGTCTGTCGGGCTCACTGAGCGCCTCGAACAGTATATGACAAAGATTATCGTGAAGCTCTTTTATCTCATTTTCGGTGAAAAACTGCGCAAGATAGTCATAATCCACCGCATACTGACGGTGATTTTTCAGATTTGTAAGGTGGATAGTCAGCTGCTCTGCCTGATAACCGCAATAATGCCAGCGACCGCTGAACATGACCGAAGCATCGGGACTTTCGAATATCTTGCTGTCCTGATAAGAAAGCGCAATATTGAAAAGACGCCCCTCCTTACCGGAAAGCTCGCATATCTTGGAAAAAGGATACCTTTGATGACGAAGCATATCAAACCAACGCTCTGCCAGCTCGTTATTGAACTCATCAAGGCTCCATTGATCGTCAATTTTGTTGCAGAAGGGCAGCGTAGTAACAAACATACCCGTACACTGCTTGAAATCGTAATTGGTTCTGTTGAATATAGGAACCCCTATGGTAAAATCAGATGCGCCTCCGTTGCGCTTGAAATAGATCGCCAGCGCCATATATATCACGGCAAAGGGCGCTACTCTGTTATTGATGCAATAGGTATAGATAGCATGGTTAAGTATTTCGGGCAGCTCAAAGCTCAGCCTTCTTCCCACCGGACTTACCGCCGCACTGTTAACGGACTTTAGTACAGAAGGCTCTCCCGCAGAGCCGATGACCTCTTTCCAATATTCCTCGTCACGCTTGAAGGCTCTTGAAGCAAGGTACTCCTGCTCCTCCGTAACGTGGAGCTCGTAATCGGTAGTCAAAGACAGCTCGGGCTCTTTTCCCGTGAGAAGCTCAAGATACGTCTGTCCTATCTTGTTGCAAAGCATGATCTGAGACCATCCGTCTGCAATAATATGGTGAAGCTTAACAAGCACTCCGCCGCCGGTCTCGGAATCTCTGAACAGTATAAATCTGTATAACGGGCCGTTATATAACGGTATAAGCTCGTGAGTGACCGCGCTTTCCCAATTTTCGATGCCCTCCCTGCTGGTACTGGAAAAATCGTACACGGGAAAGACCTGAGGCTCATAGGGAGCGTGATACTGCAATACCTCTCCGTTTTCCTCTACAAGGCGCGCACGCAAGGAGGGATCGTTTTCAATAACAAGATTTATACTCTTTTGAAGAACGGGAAAATCCAAACGTCCTTCAATACGTATGGTGGTGCTGATGTTATTTATCGACGTGCCCGGAATAACGCGCTCGAGATTTAATATATTCATTTGGCTCAGCGATAATGGGAACTTTTTTCCCGCTTCTCTCTTTGACATTTCCGATCCTCCTTTCCGAAATCTTTAAACCGTGGTATTCTATTTACATTCTTCTATGACGTATCGGCCCCCGCCCGCGTTTTTTGCGCGGTACATCGCCATATCGGCGCATAAAAACATTTTATCGTAGCTGATGCCGATCACATCGGAAACGGCAGCTCCCACCGAGCAGCTTATACTCTCGTTGCCCATACCGTCAAACCGCATTTTATTAAACGCCTCGATGATCTGCCCGCATCTTGTTGCCACGATACCCGTGTCCGGAATATCCTTCATCAGCACGAGAAACTCATCTCCGCCCACTCTGCCAACTACGTCGTTGGATCGGAAGAGCTTTTTTATGGCGTTTGCGGCGCCGATCATCACCTTATCACCGACCATATGACCGTAACGGTCATTGATATGCTTGAAATCATCCACGTCTATTATCAGTAATGCACATCTGTAACCGGATTCCGATAAATACGCCTTTGAAAGGTTCTTTGTGGTATCTGAATTGAAAATACCCGTAAGTGAATCCTGCTCGGCACGAGTCTGCAATACTACGATCCTGCTTTCGTACTGAGAAAGCTTTTTTTTATAAAGCTCCAGCTCATTCTGCAAACGTGCTATACGGCCTGCCGTTTTATCCGCCGTCATAAAAAAGCACTTAAGGCTTTGTACTCCGCAGCTGTCCTCAAGCCTGCCACCGGCCAATACCCTTACCGGGCTGCCGTCCTTTCGGAGAAAGGTAAGGATCACCTCTGTACTGCCGTCAGCATCGATTTGCTGACGCAGGCATTTCAATTCCGCTCCCGCGCTCTTCGGATCGAGGAAAAACGAAAGACTCTTGCCCTCAAGCTCGGATGGCAGCATCCCCAATAAATCCGCAAGATCCTCACAGCTTTCCGTGAGCCTGAGCTCTCCGTCCGCGCTATGACAGTAACTCCCAAAGCCCGGGTGCATTACTTCGCGAAGGAATCGTTCATCCATTTCAGGTTCTCCTTATCGTCAAGTTCAATAGGAAAAACATCGTAACGAAGCTCGGCATCGAGCCTGGATTGCTTCTGATAATATGCTCTTACGATCCTTTCGCAAACCATACAACTGTTTTCATAATTTGCTCTGGGAAGCAATACCACGTACTGAGACGCACTGCAACGGGAAAGCGAATCCCCTCTTCTCAGCGAAAGGCGTATCGAATCCTGCAGACAGGTCTGAAGCTTATCCCATCGCTTGGTATCATGCTCGCTCACCTTCTTGCCTCTCATGGTGATAAGTGCAAGATGCACCGCTATACCGCTGCGAAGAATAGAACGGCTCATAGAGTGACAAAGTACTCTGAAGAAATCGAACTCGCAAACCAATGCCCCGCCGATATCATCCGTTTCCTTAAGCTGATCCTGGAGCATCTCCACGGATATGGCAAACTCGTTACTGCTCTTGATAGCCTCGTGATACAAGGCGCGGGTATCTCTGGAGGGTATGACCCCGAGCTCGGCGAGCAATCTGTCGCTAAGCTTACGGTAAATATCAACAGCTCTCTTGTGCTCGCCCAAAGCGATGTGAGCCTGCATCCAATAGCAGTGTATCTCTTCATTAAAAGGGTCCATCAAAGATGCCGTGCGGCAAAACTCGCAGACCTTTTCGTATTGCATTCTTTCCAGAAGCTTGGGCAAAGCATTCAAAAGATGGGTTATATAAACGTTATGGTAAAACGTTGCCAACGGCATTATCCAAAGCTCAGAGGAAAGACGGGACAAAAAGCCTCCCTGATATATTCCCAGCAAAAGGATAGAGTCATCAAGGTCATCCGTATCGGACTCACGTATCCTCTTATCCAAAGTCTCAAGCTTTTCGTAATCGGTCTCAACGAGACAGTCGCCGTTCCAAACGTATCCGCCGTTACGGTAAAGAATCAGCTCCTTGCCCGCACCGACCCACAGCTTATCAAGCTCTGTACGAACTCTGTAAAAGAGAGTCTTCAGCGCGCTGGGGGATCCCTTATCGCTGTCGCTGTCATTATAGAGTATATCCGAAAGCTCGTTTGCCTTTACGGTCCTGTTGCGATTGTATATCAGATATGCCAACAGCATCCATACCTTTTTTGATCTGTTGTCGCTGTCACTGATCCGTGCATCACCTGCACTTATTGCAAACTCGCCAAACGTGGTTACCTTTATGTTTTTCAATTTCCAAACGCCTCCAAAATTTCACCGAGGATCATTACGTTATCAAAGCCTTACTCAGAATAATTGTACCACTTTAAATAAAAACTTTCAATAGTTTTTATAAAAATAATATTGACTCCGCCGAATAATAATGCATTTTATGGTAAAAAAACGCAGCTGCTGACCGACACAAGTGCCGTTCCACGGGTTTTTCTATTGACTTTTTTAAAAAAAATGATATAATTTTTGTAGGTATGTCGAAAAAGGAGATAAGCAATGAAAAAAAGAGTTTTGCTGCTATGGGGAGCCCTGGCATTGGGAATCTTGCTTTTGGTATTTTCTGTTATTCAGGTAGCTGTTACACCTTCCTCACCCAAGCTGCCGCCATCATCAAGCTCTACCGAGACCGAAACGGCCACCACCTCCTCTTCAACTCCTTCCTCCTCGATAAAGCCTCCCCAAACGTCACAGGTCATTACCTCTGCCGTTCCCGGCACCTCTGTGCCCCAATCCGCTTCTGTGCCCTCATCCACCTCCGTTGCCGCTTCTGCCGTTCCCGCAACCACAGTGTCAACCGTCCCTGTCTCCACCGAGGTAAGCAGTACCTCTTCCTCCTCCTCCTCAACCACGTCGCAAGCTCCGGGAAGCTCAACCGCTTCGGTTACTTCGGCGGCACCGTCTGCCACGGTTTTGCCCTCTACCAAGCCTCCTCACACATCCAAGCCTCCTCACACATCCAAGGCTCCCTCCTCTGCCGCCCCCTCTTCTGCAAGTAATACGGCAAGCACCGAGGGAGAAAAGCTGGAGGAGATCCTTCGTCCCGCGCAGATCACCCTACTTCGCCCGGTGGCATCCGGCATTCTTACCAAATCCAACGATTCTGTGCTTATCGATTATTCAAACTTCAAGGACGGCTACGTTATGGTCAAGTACCTTGTAAGCTCATCGGTAAGGCTAAAGGTACAGGTACAAGGACCTACCACGACCTATACCTACAACATAACTCCTATGGAATGGACTGTTTTTCCCCTCTCCGACGGAAATGGCGACTACAGGATCAAGGTGTTCAAAAACGTTGTGGATAACCGTTACTCCGTAGTCATCTCCCTTTCCTTTAATGCGCAAATGACCAATGAATTCGCACCTTTTCTCCGCCCCAATCAGTACGTCAATTACGAAAATGCCGTAAATACAATGCAAAAGGGCGCCGAGCTCTGTGCGGGAAAGACCGACACTCTGAAAAAGGTAGAGGCCATATATTCCTACGTTATAACAAATCTATCCTACGACTATGAAAAAGCAAAAAACGTAACCAGCGGATATTGTCCCGAGCTTGACAAGGTCCTTGCCGCAAAAAAGGGCATCTGCTTTGATTATGCGGCTCTTATGGCGGGAATGCTTCGCTCCCAGAACATTGCCTGCAAGCTTGTGGTCGGCTATGCAAACACAGAATACCACGCTTGGATCAACGTCTGGACTCCTGATAAAGGATGGGTGGACGGTGCCATATTCTTCGACGGCACCAAGTGGCAGCTGATGGATCCCACCTATGCCTCCTCCACAAACAACAGCGCTATTATTAATAAAGTGAATTATACGTCAAAATACGTTTACTGATAAAAACAAGCGAGAGTAATATCTATGAAAAAACTGGAATTGAATTACTCGGCATACGCCGATCTGTTCAGGGGACTTGCACTGCTTATGCATTCCGGAGTCACCGTCGGCGACGGTCTGGCCATATTGGCAGAGGACGAGGAGGACAAGCGCCTATCACGGCTCCTTAGCGATATGTCCGTGTCTATAGAGGCAGGACAGCCCTTTTACGAGGTCCTTTCCGACTCCGGATGCTTTCCGTCCCACGCTATCGGAATGATCGAGGCAGGAGAGCGTGTGGGAAAGACCGAAGAGACCCTGCACTCTCTTGCCGCCTATTACGAAAGCAGGGACCGCGATTCAAAAAGCCTGCGCAACGCCTTGATCTATCCCTCTCTGCTCCTTTTAATTATGGTAGCAATAATCGTAATTCTTTTAAGCAAGGTGCTCCCCATATTCGACGAGGTCTACTCCTCCTTCGGAGGAAGCCTTGACGGAATTGCCGGAGCATTGTTATCTGTGGGAAATGCCCTCAATTTTGCTCTTCCGTTTATTGGTATAGCCGTCGGAGCAATAGTTATCATTACAGCGCTTGTTTTTTTGACACCCGCTGCCTCAAGAGCCATAAAGGGGCTATTCCTCCGCGCCTTTGGCGACAGAGGGATCATGAAAAAAATGAACGATTCCCACTTTGCTCAGATCCTATCCGTCACTCTTGCCAGCGGTCTCTCTGTGGAAGAGGGTATAGAGCTGGCGACAGGCGTGTTCGCCGACCGCCCCGGGGCTGCTTCTCGCTGCCAAAAATGCCTTGAGCTTGTAAAGAACGGCACTGAGCTTTCCTCGGCACTGCTTCAAGCCCGTATGCTCAGCTCATCGGCGTGTCATTTGCTGGCACTGGGGACCCGTACGGGAAACGCAGATCTGGTTATGGATAAGCTGGCCTCACGATCCGCTGACGAGGCACAAGAGGCTCTGACCTCGGCCATTTCCCGCATAGAGCCCGCCATTGTCATCATCACCTGCGTCATGGTCGGCATTATTCTGATATCGGTAATGCTTCCTCTCTTAAATATTATGAAAGCGATCGGATAAGCTATGAAGCTTAAGAATCTTCAAAAATTCACCGCGTCAATATTTACCGTAACGGTCCTGGCGATAGCCCTTTTCTTTTTAAGCGCTTTATCTAACGTAGACAGAGAAAAGGCCCTTGAGGAGAAAAGCCAGCTTGAACAAGCCCTACGCAACGCCGCTGTTTCCTGTTATGCAATCGAGGGTGCTTACCCACCCTCTGCGGACTACCTTATCGAGAATTACCGTATTGTTATCAACTCCCAACGCTTCACCGTGAAATATGAGCTTATTTCCTCAAATCTGATGCCCGATATCACGGTGCTTGAAAACAACTATGAAGAATAAAACAAAAGGCATCGACGTAAGCTCTGTGGCACCGTTTTTTCTCTTTGCTATATTTGCAATATGCGTAGTATCCGTCCTTTTTACGGGAGCAGGTCTTTACCGTCAACAGATTCAAAGAGATCAAAACGGCTATAACGAAAGAACTGTCTCCCAATACATAACAACGCGCATACGCCAGGGCGACAAACTCAACTCCTTTTTTATCGGCGATCTGCAAAGCAAGACGCCGGCAGAAAGCGGCAACACCTTTTTTTACCGCGAAAGCATAAACGGAGTGGATTATTATACCTGCATCTACTGCTGCGAGGGATATCTTTACGAGCTTTTTACCGCCGCAGATGCCGAGCTTGATCCATCTGCAGGTGAACGGATCGCAAAGCTACAAAGCCTGAGCTTTTCCGCCGACGGCCGAATTCTAAACGTTTCCATCGTCCACGAAAACGGACTCGATCAAAGGCTTAGTCTGTGCCTGCGCTCACTGCAGGAGGGATTAAAATGAAAAACAAGGCCTTTCTCTCGATCATTGAACAGCTTGTTATGCTTCTTGTCTTTACTCTTGCCGCCGCGATCTGCCTTCAGGGCTTTTTTACCGCAAATAAAATATCTCAAACAAGAGACGTTCTTGATAAAGCGGTCTTTTCCGCACAGACTGCTGCCGAGATCTTAAAAAGCACAAAAGGCAATTTTTCTTATGCCGCCTCCGCTCTTTCGGGAAGCTATGAGGAAAACACACTGACCGTTTACTATGACGCCCAAGGCAAAGCGGTGCACGGCGAGGACTTTTGCTACAAGCTGACGGCAAAAAAGCTCCCGGCAAAAGAGCTTTGCCAAAGCGCTATAATAAGCCTTACAAGCGACTCCGATACTATCTTTGAGCTGGAAGTCACTTGGCAAAGGAGGCCGCAATGAAAAACCGAATTCCCCCCTCTATGTTTGGGGCAAGCTCTCTGTTGGTGGTATTCGCGGTGCTTTGTCTTACGGTATTTTGCCTTTTAACGATCGGCACTGCAAGATCCGAGCTCAAACTGTCCGAGGTATCGGCAGAAGCGATAACAAACTACTACAAAGCGGATTCACAGGCGGAAAATATCTTTTCTCAGCTTCGAAGCGGCAATATACCCGAGGAAGTAAAAGTGGAAGGTAACACCTATTCATATTCATGCTCTATCTCTTCTACTCTCGATCTGTACGTGGAGGTACAGCTTAACAACAGCAGTTGGGAAGTTATTTGCTGGCAACCGATTTCTTCAATGCGCTGATCCCGAAAGGAATGTTAAAATGTCTGATTTAAACAATTATCTTGAACAAGCCGTAAACGACGGAGCATCCGATCTTTTCATCATTGCCGGAGGTCCGGTAAGCGAAAAGCTTGACGGTCATATCCACCGCATCGGCACACAAAGACTGCTCCCACCGGATACAGAGGTCTTGATACGCGAGATCTACGAGCTGGCGGGAAGATCGATAGACCGTTATCTGGAAAGCGGTGACGACGATTTTTCCTTTGCAAAGCCCGGTCTCGCCAGATTCAGAGTCAATGCCTACAAGCAGCGCAATTCCCTTGCCGCAGTTGTACGCGTGGTATCCTTTGACATCCCGGACTATAAAAGCATACACATTCCGTCACAGGTAATGGATCTTGCAGACGTAACAAGCGGTATGATCCTATTTACCGGAACCGCCGGCAGCGGAAAATCCACCACTCAGGCATGCATTATAGACCGGATCAACCAAACTCGCGACTGTCACATTATCACTCTCGAGGATCCAATAGAGTACCTCCATAAAAATCAAAAAAGCATAGTGAGTCAACGCGAGATCGCCATAGACACCGTCGACTACCTCTCCGCTCTGCGCTCTTGTCTGAGGCAGGCTCCCGACGTTATACTTTTGGGAGAAATGCGTGATCCCGAGACCATACGCACCGCCATTACCGCGGCAGAAACGGGACATACGGTCATTGCCACCATGCATACCAAGGGAGCGGTAAACGCTATAGACCGCGTTATTGATAATTTTCCCGGAGAACAGCAAGCCCAGATCAGATTCCAGCTGGCAATGGTGCTCCGAACCGTAGTTTCTCAGCAGATGCTGCCCGACGTTTCCGGAAATATAGTACCTGCCTTTGAGCTTATGCACGTCAACACGGCGATCAGGGGAATGATAAGAGATAACAAAAACCACCAGATCGAAAATGCTATTATCGCCGGTCGCTCCGAAGGAATGATAACTATGGATAATTCTCTTCTTGACCTTTACAACAAGGGCGTCATTTCAAGGACAGTGGCTATGAGTTATTCAAATAATCCCGAACAGCTATCCAAGCACTTAAATTGACCTGATACAGCAAAAGTCCCGTGCTCAATGCACGGGACTTTATTTTATTCTATCAGTCGTTCTTGCTTCTCTTAACGGTAAGAGTAATGCTGAACACGATCAACGTGCATACAATAGCAATAACAGCCGCGTTTGTATTGTCTCCTGTTTCGGGAGAGCTCTCGGGAGCATCGCCCAAGGGAGGAAGCTCGTCGGGGATCTCTACCAGAGTCTCGTTATAGAACTCGATCTCGCCCTCGTGCACCTCTTGATCCTTGCTGATCTCTACAGCAGCCTCAAGGCTCTCTCCTGCCTTTGTTATTGTTACTGTAACGGTATATTCGCTCTCATCATAATCGATAAGCTCGTCACTTCCCGCTACTTCCTTTACACTGTACTTATATACGCCCTCGGCACTGTAAGCGATAGCCGCAAATCCAAATCTTCCGTCAGCTCCGCTCTTTACCGTCTCCAATACCTTTCCGTTCTCATCCGCAAGGATGAATTCGAAGCCCTCTGCCTCATCGCCGTCAAGATACTTGATACCGCTGAGAGTTACCTCTGTTCCGGCAACGTGAGTGTTGATCACGTTGTAGCCGTCATACACCGTGGTGTAGCCCTCTACCGCTTCCTCGGACACGGAGTACACTATCTCCTTGCCGTATGCATATTTAGGAAGGTTCTCAAAGCTGTACCTCCAGCCGTCTGCCTCGGTGACCTCGATGCTATCGATCTCGGTCGAATCCGCATAAAGCTTGATGGTAATGCTCTCGGGACGGATCCCGTCCTTATCGTTTGCGTCGATCCAGGTCTTTTCGCCGGATACAGTGATGGGAGCCTCGTCTGCAATAACGTTGGGAACTATGATAACGACCTCGTGATCTCCTCCGTCGTTATCCTCATACTTGGCAGTGGTATTACCGTTGGAGGGAAGATCCTTGTCGTACACAAAGCCGGGCTCCTCGGTGTTTACAAACACCTCGTACTGAAGCTTGTAAACGTCGTTGCGCATAAGGGGACCGTCCTTGATGTTCCAGATTATGCGGTGGATCGGGCCGTCTGTATTTCCCACGACCTCGGGACCGCCCGCTTCATACTCTGACTCGGATACAAGATCTACAATGACAGGCGCCTTTTCAGCACACAGTGCCTCGCCAACCCACTTATAAACGTAAGAGCTGTAATTGCCATCCGCATCCTTGGGGCTGTTATCAGGATCGAATTCAGCCACTACGTTTCCAAAAACGTCAACGACCTTTACTGTCTCGGGATCGAGAATTACCCACTTGCTCATATAGTCTACCACGACCACGTCGTTATAGGGAGTTATTACAAGCTCCTTAAGGGAGGTCTGTATGCTTTGGCTGAGATTGGAAATGTCGCCTGCGGGAACGTGATGCACGTTATCCTCCCCGACGTTCTTCATCCAATCTGCTCTGGTATCGTTAGCATACTGCACAAGGAACATCTCCTTGGCATACTCTGCGGTAATTTTAGCTGCATCTATTGCACACTGCTTGTTAATGGGCTTGGATCCCATTACCGGGGAGCACGTGCTTGCCGTGTAGTAGAAGGCATCGTCACAACGGGTATTATTTGCAAGTCTGTAGTCAACAAAGGCCTTTTCAACGGTGTATATAGTGTGAGAATCCTTCTTGTCAAGACCTGCGAACTCGAACACGCTTTCAAATACATCAATAGCCCAAAGCTGAGCCTGAGTCTTGCCGTTTTCGCTCTTTGCATTAAAATATGCCTTTACTGCATTGTAAGCTTCCTTGTCATAGGACTGAACCTTACCCTTGTCATTAAGAACTATACTATCCACGTACTTGGTATAAAGAGCCTTAAGATCTTCAAGATCATCTCCGAAAAGCTTCTTGAAGGAATCGGAAGCATTGACCCCATCAACTATATTCGAAAGCTCGATCTCGGCTGCAGTGGCTGCATAGGAAGCACTGAGGTTATTAACGTAATCAAACCACACAACGGACTTGTTGTTGACGTTGACTCCGCCGTCGGTAACGTAAATAACGAATGAATCGCCAAGAGTATCGTCGTGAGCCTTAATATAATTGGTTATTCCGTCGAAGCCGCCGGCACAGTTGGTAGCGGAACGTCCGTACAGAAGGTTGCCCTGATACTGAGAAAGGATCTCTGTAAGCTCTTCAACGCTTTTTACGTGGCCTTCAACCACTGTGGGGCTCATTCCGAATGCCATCAGTGTGAGCTGAGTGTTTCCGGTTCCGTCAAGGAAGGCGTTTCCAACCTCAATGATGGCATCGCGCATTGCCGCCCATTCCTCATCAACGGAATAAGAGCCGTCGACCATTACGATGACTTCATCGTGGATCTTGATATCATCGCCGCCGGGCACCTTTACGCTTACCTGAAACTTGTTGTTACCAAGCTTTTCGGTGGTTTTATCGCACTTTAAATCGCTTTCGTTAACGCCAACGATAATACCGGTATTATCATCAGCAAATACCGCAGGAGCCGCAACGCCGATCAGCATTGTGAGCGCCAGCACTAAAGATAAAAGATTTTTAAAAGTTCTATTCATTGTTACTCTCCTTTTCTGAACGAACTGAATCTGACATAAATTGTTTATACTCTTCTTGTCTGCGTGCATAGTATATAATACGACAGTCACAAAAACGGTTGCATTTTTGACGTTTTTGGATTTTTTTAAAAATTTTTTGAGACTTTTTAAACAGAACACCCCTTGAAGGATTACTCCTCCAAGGGGTGATTGATACTTCACGTTCTATCAGTCGTTCTTGCTTCTCTTAACGGTAAGAGTAATGCTGAACACGATCAACGTGCATACGATAGCAATAACGGCCGCGTTTGTATTATCTCCTGTTTCGGGAGAGATCTCGGGAACATCGCCCAAGGGAGGAAGCTCGTCGGGGATCTCTACCAGAGTCTCGTTATAGAACTCGATCTCGCCCTCGTACACCTCTTGATCCTTGCTGATCTCTACAGCAGCCTCAAGGCTCTCTCCTGCCTTTGTTATTGTTACTGTAACGGTATATTCGCTCTCGTCATAATCGATAAGCTCGTCACTTCCCGCTACTTCCTTTACACTGTACTTATATACGCCCTCGGCACTGTAAGCGATAGCCGCAAATCCAAATCTTCCGTCAGCTCCGCTCTTTACCGTCTCCAATACCTTTCCGTTCTCATCCGCAAGGATGAATTCGAAGCCCTCTGCCTCATCGCCGTCAAGATACTTGATGCCGCTGAGAGTTACCTCTGTTCCGGCAACGTGAGTGTTGATCACGTTGTAGCCGTCGTACACCGTGGTGTAGCCGTCAACACTTACCTCGGACACGGAGTACACTATCTCCTTGCCGTTCTCATACTTGGGAAGGTTCTCAAAGCTGTACCTCCAGCCGTCTGCCTCGGTGACCTCGATGCTATCGATCTCGGTCGCACCTGCATAAAGCTTGATGGTAATGCTCTCGGGACGGATTCCGTCCTGATTGTCAGCATCGTTCCAGGTCTTTTCGCCGGATACCTCCACGGTCTCGGGTGTGTGGGTGTTGACAATGGTGTAGCCATCGTACACCGTGGTATAGCCGTCAACACTTACCTCGGAGATGGTGTATATTATCTCCTTGCCGTTCTCATACTTGGGGATGTTTTCGAAGGTGTACTTCCAGCCATCCGCCTCGGTGACCTCGAGACTTGCAACCTTGTTTCCGTTTGCCAAAAGGTTAACGGTAATGCTCTCGGGACGGATTCCGTCCTGATTGTCGGCATCGTTCCAGGTCTTTTCGCCGGAAATAACAACTGTTTCGGGATTGTTTGTTACTATAAGAGTCTGCTCTGTCTTGGTATAGGTCTTTTCGTAATGCTTGCTTTCCTCAACCTCAAAGCTGAAGCTGAAGGACTTGGTAATATCGGCGATATGAGTACCCTCCGCAATGCCTACCAGAGTCTGAACCTTATCAATGCCGTCGTGCGCCAGGAAGATGTAAACGCCATTCTCCAGGTTCTGGACACCATCAACGCGAACGGTGAAGTTCGTATTCATATTTTCGGGAAGCTCAATGTTCTCGATAACGTAACGGCCGTCCTTGATCGCAACGTACTCATAGGTTTTGCCCTCGGTATTCTCACCTGCCAGGCGTCTGGTGACCACAACAGGATCACCGTTTGCGTCTGTGTAGCTCAGATGGATCAGCAGATCATCCTGGGCATTGGGGGTGTAATCCAGTTCAAAGCCAAGATCTGCCAGATAGACGTCGTTTTGGGCATCTGCCACCTTATTCTTGATATTGAGTACCATATTATCGGCAAATGTGTACTCGTTCAGAACTGCGGTAGAAGACTTTTCCTCGTTCAGGTTAATGAGCCAGTTATACAAAGCGGACATTCTCGCCATACCGGCAACGTCGTCGCCATGATTTTTATGCTTGGTTCCTCTGTTGCTGTTACCGTAGGTTACGTTACCCACCAGGTAGCCGTCTCTGCCGTCCTGTACACCAAGGCAACCGTTGGAATATGCCCAGATCGCAGCCTGCGTCATATCCATTGCCTCGCCGCTGGTCAGTCCGTTGAGGATCTCTTCTGTCAGTGTTACGGTTTCCGCAACGTTTTTGCCGTCTTTATTCTTGTAGGTGATCTCGACCTGAGTATCGATCTCACCGTTCTTCAGAGCGGCAACAAGCTTCTCCTTGAGCTGTGCAAGACTTCCGTTTCCGGATGCGGTTCCCCAGTATCCGTTTGTCACAATGTTACGGATGTGTTTTTCAGCTTCCTCTGAAGCAAAGTAATCAACGTCCTCAAGATTGTTGAGGGAGTACCAGCTTCCGTCAGGAGTAGGCATACCCAGATCGAGGCAGTATACGTACACAGTATTACCTGCCGCGTCCTTCAGGAACGCCTGAGCAGCTGTAGTACCGGTTGCTTGGTCAAAATCAGCGCCAATATCCGTGGTAGGAACGCCGTCTACAGTCAAGAGCTGGTCGACCTTCGAGGTCACCTTGCGCAGCTCCTTAATAACGTACTGTCCGTTCTCGTCCTTCTCGTCTTCGTAAACAACATAGATCCTGCTGATGTAATTGTAGCTCTGCTGACCCGCGCCGGCCAGCTGATAGGAATAACCCTCGGGCGCCGTTCCGGTTACTACCACGCTTTCGGGATCGTCCCAATATCCGCCCTCAAGATCGTCTGCATTATCCAGATTCTTCTCGGGCATAACTGAAGTCAGAGCGCCGTGGGTGCCGGAAACAGTGGTTTCGATCTCGGTAGCGGTGCCGGATGCATCACGCACGATGATAACAAAATCGCTGTCATCGCCGAACTTTTCAAAGATATGAGCCTCAGTGGTCTCTCCGGGGATGATTTCGAGCTCAAGGAAAGGAACGTCTTCGTTTTCTGCTACGTCCACATCCTTTTCAACTACTACCTCATAAGAGTCGCCGTCTTCAACCTCAACATAGTCTCCCTCGGTTACACTGATGTATCCGTTTTCGTCAACTGTAAATTCTATAGGACCGTTGGGATCAAGGTAGCCGAAGGGAACCTTGGTCTCCTCGAGAACGTAGCTTCCGGGAAGAATATCCTCAACCAGCAGCTCGCCCTTTGCATCTACGGAATAAGCACCGATCTTCAGAAGTCCGTTTTCACCCTTGGTGTACAGAGTGAATTCCGCGCCGCTGAGAGGCTTTCCGTCAGCATCGACCTTGCGAAGCTTAAGGCTTGTGGAAATACCCTCGATCTCGGGGATCTCGATCTCTTTTTCGCAATGTACCGGTGTCATACCCGCAGCAACACCGATAAGGTTCTGAGATACCTCACGGCTGGTGGCAATACCGTCACCGTTTACGTCCTGAGGTCTGGGGGCATAGAAGTATACGCCCTTGTTAAGAAGCTGTTCGCCGGAAAGCGTAGCCTTGATAACTTCGCCGGGCTTTGCCTCAACTGCAAAAATGTATTCGTTCACTCCGGAAACGACCTTCTCCGAAGCAAGCTCCTTGCCGTCAACTGTGATATCGATAGCAAGATCGTCGCCTTCTCTTCCGCTGTGATTCAGCTCAACCTTGAGCAACACCGTATAAACGCCTTCCTTTGTAAACACGGGGTTGGAATCCAGAATCTCAAGACTGCTTACAACCGTATTTCCAACGTCGGAGTGAACCGACTCCAGTGCAAGAAGATAATCAACAAGAGAATCAATACGCTTTCCTACTTCTTCGTAGGTCTTAAATACTCTCTTTCCGGAAACGTCAAGCCCGGCCAGATCGCTTACGTCGTGAAGGGGTTCGCCCCACTGAAGGTTGTCTGTAACTCTGTAGGATTTACAGTATCTGAGGACCTCGCCGTTAGCACAAGCCCAAATAGCAGTCTGAACAGCTGCAATAACCTCGCCGACCTTAAGATCGTCAGCTCCCTCGAAGCCATTCTTCTTCAGCTGGGACTTCATCTCGCTTAAAGAAACGTAAGGATAGGAATTGGTTACAATTGCACGAAGCTTGGTAGCCTGGGTGGCATCATAGTATTCACTGTCTTCAAGATTCAGTCGCTTGTAGTACGTAGCATCCTGGATTATCGTTTCAACGTCGCAGCAATAAACGACCTCATAATTGCTTAAGCCGCTTACGTATCTGCCGTCAGGCTTCCAGGTGGTGCCGTCGTGAGCTACGGTATCGATCAGAACAAAGGTCTGAGGGCCTTCGCCGTCACCCATAAAATGACCGCTGAACTCATAGCCGTGAGCCACAGGTTTTCTGAACAGCGACATATAGGTATAGCCGTCTTCTCCCGCAACTATATCCACTGCCAGCTTGTCACCGTGCCACAATCCTTGGATCTCGTGGACGTCTTCGGCAAAGGCAACGATGGGCAAACTCGTCAAAAGGATCACCATCGCAAATATTATAGATACCAGCCTATTGGTCAAAGTCTTCATTTTATCCTCCGATATACTCGCCCGAGGGCGAAATGTTTTTATTGTTATTTTTAGTGTTTGCTATTTTATGGCTTGATTATAACATTACACAGTTACACAAACGGTTACATTTTTCAAAAAAACAATAATATTTTCTCCAAATCACAAACTTTTTTCAAAAAAATTGTAACCGTAGGTGTTTTTCCTTTAAAAGAAGCAACGTCGACCTTTATACTATATACAATATTAATGAAGAAAAAAGTGTGTCGGAGGAATGATCCCCCGACATTGGTCTTTTATCTTTTGTTCCTGCCTCTTTTTTGGTAATCGGCGTCGATAGCATCGCTCCAATCGGCACCGAGGGGCGCGCTCGCCCTTACCTTTCCCACTGCCTTTGCCACAGTTTCAAAAAGCACCTTGGTTCCCCGAACGTCGGCGTTGTAATTTACTGCCCTGTCATTTTCAATGCCGTAGCGGGCGGCGGTCTCCACCGCATCGATATTTGCACCGATAAAAAGGAACTCCCAACCGTATTTTTCCTTTTGACGGCGTATCATTTTCTTTACGTCCTCACTCGTGTAACGCTTGCTGGCATTCTCCTGGCCGTCGGTGGTGATAACGAACATCGTGTGCTCGGGAACATCCTCGGCTCTGGCATACTTATGGATATTGCCCACGTGACGGATGGCAGAGCCGATAGCATCGATAAGAGCCGTGCATCCGCGGACCGTGTAGTCACGTTCTGTCATTTTGGAGACCTCGCAAAGCTTAACGCGATCGTGCAGGACCTCGCTTACGTCGTCAAAAAGCACCGTTGAAACAAAGCACTCGCCATCCTGCTTCTTTTGCTTTTCGATCATTGCGTTAAAGCCGCCGATGGTGTCAGCCTCAAGACCTGCCATAGATCCGCTTCTGTCCAGAATAAATACAAGTTCGGTAAGATTGTTTTTCATTTTAAATCCTCGCTTTCATTTGATGTCTGTATTATACACCAACAAAGCCAAGGCGTGGTCGCCTGCCAAGCGACAAATTACAGCAACAGAGGGTAAGACGGCAGTCTTACCCCCCCCGAGCCTTACGCAGTTATCCTTTCGTAGCGTTCCCCGCCAAGCACGTCCAACATGATCCGATACGGCGTCATATCCTCTAACTTGCCTTCTGCGAGCATAGAGAAAATTGCGGGTGTACACCCCGATACAAGAGCAACTCCCTGCTCGTTTTGAGTTACGGGTTGCTGTCTGTTACGGCTTGCAACGTTCCAAAAGACCACCTCGGGCAGAATATATCCCGCTTCCTCGAAGATCTTTTTCGCATACTCAAAATTAGTTAAGGAGGCATCCTTGGTGCAACAGTCAAACTCCATATCAGAAACGATATACAACCTCCTCGGAAGCTCATTCTGCGCCACCTTGTTCAGCTTAGCGGCATTCAGGATCAGCTCGAACACCTTTTGGATGTTGGTATTCGCCACCTCGTTATAGCCGCAACAGTAACGAAGCTTATCCAGAATATCATCGCCCTTGATCTCAACCAATTGGGGATTTTCGGAGAAGGTGATAAAGTGATTCTTAAAGGCTCCGTTATTTCTTTCGGCAAAGTAAATACCGAGAGACAAGGCTACTGTTGCGGGCTTGGGCTCACCCCAGCCGTACATTGATCCGGAGCCGTCAATAACGACCAAGGCGTTTTCGTTGCCCCCAAAATCCCTTTGAGAATTCCAGGTGGTATCTATCGCCCTTCTTTCGTCGTCACTTACCTTCCTATTGAAGAAGGGAGCAACTATCTCATAGGGCATAAGGGTATCGGTATGAAGCCTTGCTTTGCCGTCGGAGACCCTGCTCAAGAAGGCTTTGTAACGTTCGGCATCGTTTCTTGCAAAGGCACCGCGATACTTGAACATTGCCTTGGAGGGCTGTTTTTCGTAATCAAAGGTATAATCCTTCTCTCGAAGATTATTCTCGATGATACGGATATGAGCACGAAGCTGACTTAACATCTTGCGATAAGCTTTGTCATCCATTTTGAGGAAACGTGCTATTTTCTTTGCACTCTTGATGGTGTCAGAATTGGATGCATTAACAGAGGGCAACCATTTACCAAGCAAAGAAACCTCCCCGTCATTATCCATAGCTTCTACATCTTTGCAAAGTTGCTCACGGATAAGGTCGAGCATATCCTTTTCAACCGGGGTATCGAACAATACCAAAAGATCGTCAAAACGACCGTATTCGGCAACGTGGGCTAAATTTTTTCTTATAATCTCGGGCTCATTTTGCGCCAAATATTTGAGAATGATACGAAACACCCTGCGTTCACCGAGACCGCCGCGAATATCACGGGCAAAAAACAAAAGCTTCATGGCAATATCCTTATCTTCTGCAAACGCACGCATAAAACGGGCGGTGATTTCATCGTCGCTTTCGCGGCGAATTGCACCAATGGTCGCAAACAGATCCAAACAATCAGACTGAGTTGTCTTGAGAGTTGCTGCACCATTTTCGGTGAATGTTTTGTTTGATTCCTGTTTCAAATATTGTAACATGAAACTCACTCCTTTTACTTATAATAAATCAAGGCACGGTGGATCTTGGTATGGTTCCAAAACGGGCATTTTCAGTACCCTGCTTTTTTTGAGAAAGCTAAATCAAAATACTTGCTGTCTGTGCCTTTAAAGAAGACCCGGATGGGAGTCGAACCCATCGTCGCGAGGGTTTCGAGGCCCCCACTCGGCCGCTGAGCTACGGGTCATATATCAAGGTGCTTGACAGGATCCCTGCCAAAGCTTCATCTTCTTAAGAAGAGCAAAGCAACACCGCTAATTTCTTCAAGACACCTTTTTCACTGCATACGGGGATCCCACCCCGTCCTCCTGCCCCTAAAGCAGGCGCCTGCCTCGGCCAATGCTGCGGAAATATTGCTGTAGGTGTCTTTGGTTTTGTGACAAGGTGCTTGTTTTGATAAGGTTCAGATAAGATCTTAGCCTATTCAGCAACTGCATTGCTGTTAGCACCTTTTCAAGATGCGCCGGGTCAGAACAAACCTGACAGGGAATTTCGGTTGTCTTGCTGCTTGCATCTTTCTTCACTACTTACCGCAAGTCACTCCCGGACAATTGCCGTTTGGAGGCAGTAAGTTTTCAAGACGCATTCCAGAGCTTTACCTCCGACTATGAAAAATCATAGGTCGGCATTCTTAGTATGGATATTGCTGTCAGCGTCTTTCTTGTTTGTTCTGCAATTGAATCGTCAACGGTGTAAGTAGTTGACCACTGTTAACAGAACAGCAAGGCACGGCATTTTGATAATCAAAGATCTATATTCTTCTTTAAGCTTTGCTGTCTGTGCCTTTAACCACCGAGTCTGTGCAAGGCATGGCCTAAGTACAATACGAAGGCGATATCAACACATCGTCGGTATTCTCAAGGCGCGTTGTTTAGGTGTACCATGATTAAAAGTCATGTCCTTGCACATTGCTGTCTGCGCCTTTTGTGTCTACATTGTACCTCCAAAATCTTCCTTTATCACGGAAAAAAAGCTGCGAACTCATATAAGTTCACAGCTTTTTTGGCTTTTTAGTCGTGCTATTATTAAATTTTTGAATTCACTCGGCCCTACCACCTCGACCATAGGACCAAAGCTCAGAATACGGATAACCATTTCCGTTTCGTCGGATCTGCTATACGTTATATGAACCAAGTAGCTTTTGGCATCCACTCGCTCTGCTCGCTTTTCAAAGTGAGCAAAATGCAAGAGACAACGTTCAAGAGCGTTGCGTTCATCGATTATTCGCAGTGTTAAGCGATCCATATCCTCGGCAAGGCTGCGATCCGCGATCTCTTCAACCCCTACGTATTCCTCGCACGAGCTTATACGGGCAAGGTTGATGACAAAATCAAATTTATTGCCAACACCGATAAGCCTGAATTTATCGTCCTTCTCGGAATATTCCAGACGTTTTGGCATAACAGTCATTGATATAAGCTTATCCTTACGATTTAGCATCCAAATCTTAAGAGCATGCTTTTTCTTAAGGGCGAGCAGTATTATCTTGAAGCGCTCGATATATTTTTCGTCCTCAAAGGGGTCTCCATCGCCGTACTTATCATAAATAACGTAATCATCCGACGTAAACATAGGCTCAACGTCGTCAAGTCCACTAAATTCAATGCCGAAAAGCTTTATGCGCGGATCCAGAGAGATAGCTTTTAGCCATTGCTTTTGAGTCAGCGTCAAAGGCAGCGTAGGCTTATGTTTCAACGGTGTAGTCATATCCGCTGATATAAGCTGCCACTTTTCACTTTTGAGCGAAGGCATTACCGTCAGCACACTTTCTCCGAAAGCGTTCTCGGATACTATTTTATTGATGGTTTTATCATCGGTATTACCTGCAATAACGGCGGCAATGATCTTCGCAACGGTATTGTAGTATGCGGAGTAGATCTCGTTGAATATCATTTATCCGCCTCCTCGATGCCGTACATTCTATACATTTCTTCAATGTCGCTTTTGAATCTCTCCTCAAGAAGCTTATTGGAAAAAGAAAGCTCGGTTATTCTGCAAATAAAGGTACGTATCCAGGGAATCATCTCGCTTGTGTCGTAAACGTCAGCGGTAAAGCGGTAGGTATTGCCGTCGATTTTCTCCACCTGCCCGATCCTTTTTTCACGCTCAAGTCTGCGAACGATATATTCTTCGTTATCCGCAAGCTTAACGGTAAATTCAACGTGCTCTGTATTCTCGTTGCCAAATCTGTCAAGCTTTGCAGTTACTCCCCACATTTTTGATTGCATGCCGTCAAGCTTTGACCTGTATTCATCAAAACGCAAAGCCTTCTCCATAAGCCTGACATCGGACAGGTAATCAACACGAAAGGATTTGATCGCTCTGAATTCGGGTTGGTACGCAACAAGATGCTGTCTGCCGTTTTGCACACTTATGAAAATACGAAGAGGGATCAATCTGTTTTCTCTGGGCTCCTCTGCTCGGCGGCTCTTATTTTTTACAACGATCATACGCTTTTCTCTCATTGCTTTAAAAAGCGCCGCAATTACATCGCTATCCATAGCGGAAGTAATATAGTGGTGCTTGAACGTGAAACTGTCGTTTGTATCTTCCTGCTTATCAAGCAGAAAAGAACCTACAACACCACAGGGAGCAACCTCCGAATAAAAGTTAAGCACGTCGGTAATATCCGGCAACTCTACGTCTGCTGCACGGTGATACAGCATTTTTCTCCCATCCTTGACACCTACGATAATACCTTGAGAAATATATTCATTCAGTTTCTTTCTCACTGTGGACTCGTCAAAAACCATCGGAGCTTCAAAGCCCTCCAAATACTCGTCGATCCTTTCAAGGATCTCCGGCAATGACAATACGACCTCCGATGAATGCAAAACGTCGAATAAAATAAAATGCAAGGTAATGTCGCCATCGGTGAAGCTTTTAGCTTTAAAAGCCTTATAAAAGGGATTGTGGGTCGAAACTCGGCTATCAATGGAAATGAACACGTTTTTCCCTTCGTGAGTGCGGACAAAGCTCATATGGTCACCGAGCCAGCTCTCCATTCTGCGGCGCTCGTCGTCATAGGAGCGAGCGCTTTTTTTGTTGTATTCCTCACGGCTCTTGAAGCCGTATACATAAAATTCTCGCATATAGCTTCTTATTTTTTCAAAGTTTTTTATAAGCTCACTGTAGGATGACAAAGCACTCACCTCCTTACGTTTTTTCGTCGGCTTTTATCAAATATAAAGTTTATTCTGCTTTCTTTCTCGGCAGGGCTCGCGAAGGCGCTCGGCAAGAGCCTTTATAAGCTCGGGGGAATTTTGCCTTGCTCCCTTGGGGCAAATGCTTACGCAGTGCATACAGGAAAAGCATTTGTCCTTATCCACGGTCTTAACGTTTTGTACCGGGATCGCCTCCACGGGGCAGGACAACGCGCATTTTTTGCAATCCACACAGCCATCACCAACCAAAAGACTCATAGCCGACGGCTTAAACTCTCTGTATGGACGCTTGCCCGGAAGCTCGGGAGCCGACAGATCGTTATTCTCCAGCTTTGCTGCAAGCTTTTTTGCAAGCTCCAAAAGCTCCGATTCATCCTCTGAGTCGGGTCTGCCCGCGCCGTATTCTCTGACCAGGGAATGCTCGGCAACCGCCTCCACGCCCCCGATCACCTTAAATCCCGCCGCACTTGCAAGATCGTACATCTCCAAAAGAGTATCGTCAACGGCACGGTTACCGAAGACCGCGGCTATCACCGCTCTTGTGCCGTTGGCACTTAAGGCACTAAACCTCCTTGCGGCTATATCCGGCACTCTTCCTCCGAAGGCGGGAAGGGATATAACGGCAAGGTCTTCGCTTTCGAGACGGCAGTCTATTACCTGCCTTTTTATCAGGTCGATCCTCTTATACTCCTTTGACAGAGCATCGGATAAAATATCTCCCACCCTTTTTGTGCCTCCGGTGGGGCTGAAATATATATTATAAACCGCCATTCTCTTCCTCCAAGACCTCAAGATAAAAGCTTACGGGACGAAATCCGTCGTTGCAGGAGATCATCGCCGAGTGCGGATCCTTCATCCAGCCATCGTAAATATCCTCAGCGCCGTAACCAAGAGCCATCACAAAGGGAGAAATACTGTCCCAGGCGCTGCTGCAAAAGCCATCGGGCTTTTCCCAGGCCTTGCAGATAAACTCCTGCCCCTCCTCCATATCGCAGGCGTGCTCGATGGGATTCTCGTATTTTTCAATAAGATCGTCATAACGTGCCTTACGCACGACCGTGATTTTTATCTTCTTCATATTCTACGCTCCAAGCAGACTCTGATCAAAGGCAAACAGAGCCTTGTTTATTTCAAATACGTCGTAAATGCCTCTGCTGATAAAATATTCGATGATAATATCAAACTTATTACTGCGTGAAAGGGCAAAGCCCGCCTTTTTCAGCATATCCTCGGTCTCGGTAAGGGAAAGCTCCAAGGATATGGCAAAGGCAATGGCGGTAGGCTTG
Organism: Oscillospiraceae bacterium; assembly: GCA_015063985.1. GTDB lineage: Bacteria > Bacillota > Clostridia > Oscillospirales > SIG627 > SIG685. Next base: position 43,087 of record SVTC01000002.1, read on the forward strand.
CTGGGCTTATAGTTGACGTCACTGCGGATCTTTGAAAAAAGCTTTCTGTCTATGTTTGCCTTTTTGTAGCACTGTGCATCGGTCATTCCCTTTTCATCTATCTTTCTCAGAAGCATCTGTGAAAAGCTTTCATCCATCCTCTTTAGCTTTGCACTAAGCTCGTCCTCCGGTGGCATCGGGCATTGGCAGGGCATCGGTGCACTGTCCAAGGCCTCCGAGGCAAAGGGCATTGCCCTGTTCATCCTCATTCTCTCGCGGCAGTGATCCGTGTGCTCCTCGGCGTAATTATCGTCGATATACTGTGCTATATCGGAAAAAAGCTTCTCGCCGATCATAAAGGACGCCTTATCAAAGATGACTATATACACGGTCATTTCATTTCCAAGAAGAAAATCTCCTATAACGTCAACGGCAACCTTCAAGGCCTGATCCTTGGGATAGCCGTATACCCCCGAGGAGATCAGGGGAAAGGCTACGGTCTTGCATCCCTTCTTTTTTGCCATCGCCAAGGAATTGCGGTAGCAGGATTCAAGCAGCTCCCTTTCGTTGCTCCTTCCGTCCACGTAAACGGGACCCACCGTATGTATAACGTATTTTGCGCTCAAGCGGTAAGCGCCGGTGATCTTGGCCTCGCCGGTCTTACACCCGCCCAGTTTTCTGCACTCGGCAAGAAGTCCGTCGCCCGCGGCACGGTGAATAGCGCCGTCTACCCCTCCGCCACCCAAAAGAGAGCTGTTGGCGGCATTTACAATGGCATCCACCTTCATCTTGGTTATATCGTTTCTCACTATTTCAAGAGGCATACTGTCCCTCCAAAATCATTACTGTATTTATTATAACATATATTTACTATTTTTCAACTGTCTTTATTTTGCATATATCACTATAAGAAATTTTGTTTACTTTTTTGGTTTTTTTTGCTATAATACCCTTAGCAAAAGCAAAAGGAAAGTGAAAAGAATGTACGGACTCGGTACTGTTATAAACGCAGCCGCCATCGTAGCCGGCGGTCTGATAGGTATGCTTTTCGGAAGATTTATCGGCGAAAGGCACCGCGACTCCCTTTGCAAGGCCTGCGGACTTTCGGTGATATTTATCGGGGCGGCGGGGGCTCTTAAGGGAATGCTGTCCGTGGTGGACGGCAAGGTGGTCTACGGCGGAGATTTTCTGATGATAGGATGTCTGTGTCTGGGTGCACTGATAGGGGAAATAATAAACATTGAAGGCGGCTTTGAAAAATTCGGTCAGTGGCTGAAGCAGAAAACTCACAGCACCAAGGATACGAGGTTTATCGACGGCTTTGTTAACGCCTCCTTCACCGTATGCATAGGCGCCATGGCGATAGTGGGCTCGATCAACGACGGTCTCTACGGCGATTGTACGGTCCTGGTAACAAAGGCCATTCTGGACTTTATAATAATTATGATAATGGCGGCGTCTATGGGCAAGGGGGCGGTATTCTCGGCTATCCCCGTAGCAATACTGCAGGGCGGAGTCACAGCCCTCTCCCTTCTGATAAAGCCAATAATGACCCCAACCGCTCTTTTGTACCTTTCGGTGATCGGTAACATTTTGATCTTTTGCGTGGGCATAAATCTGGTCTTCGGCAAAAAAATAAAGGTGGCAAATCTGCTTCCGTCGATAATCCTTGCCGTTGCCTGTGCCTTTATCCCCATAAAATTCATCTGACAAAATGAGCTATACCCTGCTTGATCTCAAGATACTCGGCTCCTGCGCAGGCACGGATACAAGCCTTTAACCTGAATATATCCCAACAAATAAATATCCTCGGGAATGCTTAAAAAGTAAAATTTGCGCATCCCGAGGTTTTTTCAGTTAAGCCTAAGCACCCTTTCCCCGCGGGAAAAGACCTCCTTGACTCTTATATCCTCATCAAAGACAACAAGGTCGGCATCCATACCTTCCGCTATCCTGCCCTTTGTCTTCAAGCCCATAAGCCTTGCCGGAACCAAGGTCATCATCTTCACCGCATCGATAAGGGATATGCCCGCCTGCTTTGCGGCAACGCGGATCAATCTGTCGGCGGTGGCAATGCTTCCCGCAAAGGCACTTCTGTCAGGCAGCTTGCATACTCCGTCCTCGATTATAAATTCCGTGTTCTGCATAAAGCCGTGAGTCTCTTCTGTACCCGCCAAGGAAAGACTGTCGGTAACGAGGATCATTCTGTCCGAGCCCTTTATTTTATAGATAAGCCTGATAAGCTCCGGAGGTAAGTGCTTACCGTCACAGATTATCTCCACGTACATATCGTCAAGAAGGAATGCCGTTTCGATAACACCAAGCCTTCTGAAGCCGTGATCGCGGGTCACTGTGGAGGTGCAGGAATACAAATGGGTAACGAGTCTGCAGCCATTATCAAAGGCACGAAGCATATCGCCGTAAACGGCATCGGTATGACCCGCACTTGCAAGAATGCCGTGATCTCTTAAGGTCTTGGCAAGCTCTTCCCCCTCGTCATTCTCGGGAGCGTAGGTCCATCTGGCAATAATGGAGGCGTGCTTTTCTATAAAAGGAAGGTACTCCTGCTTTTTTGGAGGAGTGATAAAGGCAGGGCATTGAGCCCCCGCCTGCTTTGCGGAAAGATAGGGTCCCTCCATATGGGCTCCGATAACGGTGCCCTTCACCCTATCATCCTTCATGGCAAGCCCTATGTTCTTCGCCGCCGCCTCCATAACGTCAAAGCTGTCCGCGGATACGGTGGGGCAAATAGAGGTAGTGCCGTGAGCCAAATGGAAATTGCAGGCATTAACAACGTCCTCCAAGCTGCCCTCAAAGGGATATCCTCCGCCGCCGTGGGTATGAATATCGATAAAGCCCGCACTGAGATAAGAGCCCGTAAAGTCGTATTCCTCCTCGGCGGAATGCTTCTCTGTGCCGAGCTTTACTATTTTTCCGTCATTGACGTATAAATAGCCGTCAAAAACAGAGTCCGAAAGGATTATCTTATCGCACCTTATCCTTTTCACTGTACGTCTCCTATCAGCGCACTGCTGTCGGGATCAAGATAGAGAGCAGCGTTTTCGTGGAGACGAAGCACGGTTGCGGGGCAATGCTCGCCGATCTCGCCGCAAAGGGTATCTCTTACCGCCTTAGCCTTGGTTGCGGCAGGTACTATGCAAAACAGCCTTCCTCCTCCGAAAAGAGTGGGTACGGTAAGGGTGATAGCGGTCTTGGGAACAAGCTCAATGGAAGCAAAGCAACCGTCGTGCACCTGCTGATTGCGGCACACCTCGTCAAGCTCAACGGTCTTTACCGCCTTGGGATCCTTAAAATCCGCCACGGGAGGATCGTTAAAGGCTATATGTCCGTTTTCGCCTATTCCCATAACCACGATATCGGTGGGATACTCCCTTAAAAGCTCACTGTATCGCATACACTCCGCTTGGGCATCAAGTGCGGTGATATCTATGTAGAAAACCTTCTTAAAATCACAAAGCCCGAACAAATGCTCCTTAAGGAAATTACCGAAGCCCTGAGGAGCATCGGCGGAAAGACCTATATATTCATCCATATGGAAAGCATTTATTCTGTTCCAGGCTATATCCTTGTCCGCCGCCAAAGCTGCAAGCACCTCGTTTTGTGAGGGTGCCGCGGCAAAGATCATATTCACACATTCCTTTTTCTCCAGCAGCTCCAGAATACAAGCCTTGATATCCGAAGCGGCGGCCTTTCCCATTTCGCTTCTCGTGTTATATATCTGTACCGCCAGGCGGTCCTTTTTTATAAGCTTCATATTTTCATCAACTCCCTGAATTTATTCACCGCGTCCTCAAAGGCGGTCTTTTCATCCGAGTATTTATACGGATTGTCAAAGGAACGTCCCACAAGAGCGTTCAATCCCGAGAAGGTCTGCAGATGAGGCTCCAAGGATACGAAGAAATCCTTCTCGCTGTAAAGGCTGTGGGCGTTGAGTATTTCCTTTATTGCCGCATCACCCTTGCCCGGCGGCACGATGGCACCCTGACCGAGAGCATCCTTGATATGGAAATAGGCAATATCCTTTTTCAAAAGCTCATAGGCCTCGGGATAGGGCGATACCCCCTCCAAAACAAAGTTGCCCATATCGAAAACACACTTCAGCTCTCCGCCGAAGCTATCCAGAAGCTCACGGCATCTTACGGGGGTGTCACCGTAGATCTTCGCCTCGTTCTCGTGGCACAGGGTAACGGGATAACTGCGGGCGGCTTCAATAAGCTTACCAAGCTCATCCACCACCGCATCCTTCATTTTTGTGATATCCTCACCGACGGGGGCATAAAAGCTGAATACTCTGATAAATTCGGCGCCCATATACTCCGCCAATTCAAATATCCTCTTTGCGGTGTCAAGATGCTCTCTAAGGTCGCCGTCAAGCTTTATCTTGCCAAGGGGCGAGCCGATGGCGGATACCTTTATTCCGTAATGCTCCAGCATTCTCTTGGCTTCGCCGACCTGCTCGGCAGTAAGAGCGGATACGTTTATCTTGTTTAAAAATCGCAGCTCAACGTGGCTGATACCGAAGCCTCTCATTCCCCGGAGCTGTTTTTCAAAGGAGGGATCGTATTCGTCGGAAAATGCAGACAGGACCAACGAGCTCATCTATCCCCCTCCGATCTCCTATAGCTTATCTTCTCCTCGCAGCCGCTTTTCAGCGAGCGCTCAATGGCGTTCATAATAAAAACCGGAGAGATGAACTCATCGTAGCTTATATTCTGCTTTCCTCCGCAGAGAAGCTGATAAAACTCGTTGAACTCTCTGTAAAACCACTCCTTGGTATTGGGGATCTCATAGCCCGTGGATGCGGTCTCGGACATACGTGAGGCAAAATACACGTAGTTTTTATCACAGAAAAGTCCTACGCAATCGTAGTCCTCATAATGGAAGAGCACGTGGATCTGTTGGCCGTTCTGCCTTGCGGTGACGGAAATAGGAAATCTGCCGAAGATCTCACATACCATCTCCACAAGGTGCTGGGCGTAGAAATAAAATCCGCCGTATGCATTCTCTGCCTGATATGGAGCTCTGATAAATCCGCCGAGAGTCTTGCCTCCAAGCTCGGTCTCAGCTTCCTCTTTTAGCTTTTTTACAAAATCATCCTGCTTTAAGGAAGATCCTCCGCAGATGCGTATTCCCTTTTGGGAAAGACGGTCCATAAAGCACAGCGCCTCATCCTCCTTTACGGTGATGGGCTTATCTATAAACATAGGTATCCCGCTTTCAATGTAAGGCTCGGCGTACTTATAATGATTGTCTCCGTGGCGCGCGGTGATAACAAGTCCGTCGATCTTTCCCACCGCGTCGGTATAGTCTGCCATAACGGGAACCGAATATTTATCCTGCAGCTTTTTTGCCGCCGCTTCGTCGTCACTGTAGACGCCGACCACCTCTACGTCGGAAAACTCCTTCATTTCCCTTACGGCGGTCAGAAAGGCGTTGGCGTGGGAGTTTTCACATCCCAATATAGCGATCCTTTTCATAACAAAGCTCCTCTTGCGATCTTCAGTATTTAAGTGAAAGGGGATTATCGGCGTGGACCTTTTCCACCACGGAGATTATCTCGGCAGCCATCTTGGCAGTCACGGTCATTTCCTTTCCCTTAGCAAGCTTTTCATAAAGCTGCTTATAGAGCATAGCGGTTCCGATATCAAAGGCGTTTCCTTCAAATTCTCCCGATTCACTGTGCTTTACAAGCTTCTCGGAGCAATAAGCGGGATCGCCGTTCTCCTTTTGCAGGAATTTTTCCTCAACGGGGCGCTCGGGATTTTCCCCGTCCACGATATAGGTCATCTCGTAAGCCCCGGGCTTTGTCTTAAAGGTGCCCTTAGTGCCCTGGATCTTTATATTGTAATCGGAATATGCATCCATGGAGGATATTTCAACGTCTACGAGAGGCTTATTGGGGGCGGTTATGAGGATCTTTGCGTAATCGTCGGCATCTCCGCTGGTAAGAGCTCTGTCAAGCTTGCTGTAGACCACCCTTGCCTCCTTGTCGAAATCCAAAAATCCCAGTGCCATTCCTATGGGATGGGGACCCGTGTTATAGGTAGAGCCTGCGCATTTCTTTTGCAGAGTCTGCCAGTCCCAACGGCGTGCAAAGCCGTTATAACGGATGCTGATCTGCTTTATATCACCAAGCTTACCGGATTTTGTAAGCTCGTATGCAAATTCATAAAACGGAGCAAGGAAGGTCTGCTGGAACACCGCAAGAACAAGCCCCTTATCCTCGGCTATCTTCATAAGCTCCTCGCACTCATATCTTGTTCTGGCAAAGGGCTTTTCCACGAGCACGTTCTTGCCGTGCAAAAGAAGCTCCTTGGTAATGGGATAGTGCATCTGGGAATAGGCGGAGTTGACCACAAGGTCTATATCCTCAAGCTCCAGAAGCTCTCTGTAGTCACAAAAGGTCTTGCAGCCCTCGTACAATTTCTCCGCAACGCTTCTGCGGTATTCATCCTCATCCACAACGTATTTTACGTTATAGTATTTGTTGTCGTCACTGCAGTAATAGGCGCCGTGGATATCCTTTCCGCTTCTGCCCTGACCGATAATGGCAAGATTGAGTTTTTTCATTGGCGTTTTCCCCTTCAAGCTTTAATTTGAGTCTATTATAAAATATTCTTTTTGAAAAGAAAATGGCATAAACTGCATATTAGATTGCAAAAACTGAACAGATATGGTACAATGTAGAAAAAACACCCAAAGGGGGCGGAAAAATTGTCCGACGATTATATTTTTCACACCGAAACACCCTTTTACAAGCACGAAATATCCGATAATCTAAGCTGTGACACATACTCAATGCACGTTCACACCGCCTACGAGCTGATCTGGTTTCTGGACGGCGATGCCACCCACGTTATAGAGGACAGAAAATACAAGCTGAAAAAGGGCGACCTCGTTCTGATCCGCCCATTTCAATATCATTTCATACAGATAGATTCCCCCTCCAGATATGAAAGATGCAACGTTCTCTTTGATGCGGAAAAGCACAACGTGGAGGGAATAGACCTTATTTCCAACAAGGTGGAGGTGATAAGCCTTGCCGGGAGCAGGATAGCGGAGGATATTTTTCTTAAATGTGATTTTTACCACCAAAGCTGTCCCGAGGATATTTTCGCAAAGCTCCTTTCCCACCTTCTTTCGGAGCTGTTTTACCATATTTATCTTTTTCCCGAATCCCCCACCAACGAAAGTCTTTCCCTTTCTCCTCTTATTTCAGATGCACTGCAATATATAAACGAAAATCTTTGCACCATAGAGGATATGGATCAGATAGCCGCCAAGCTTTTTGTCAGCGAAAGCTATCTTTTCCGTCTGTTCAAAAAAGATCTGCATCAGACTCCGAAAAAATACATTATGGAAAAGCGGCTTTTATTGGCACAGAAAATGATATCCTCGGGAGAAAAGCCCTCCGACGTCTGCGAAAAATGCGGCTTTTCGGATTACACCACCTTTTATCGCAATTACACCGCCCGCTTCGGCCACTCCCCATCAAAAAAGCACCAACGTTGACAAAGGTTTAGATATATGATATAGTTATCTCATTATAGGGGAAATAATAAAATGTCAAAACTAAAAAAAATATTTTTGTCTTTGGGCGATCAATTTATCTTTGTATCGGATTTTATATTAAGCATTATTCTTTTTCCTCAGACGTTGTTTCTGACAATAGCTTATATGATGGAGGAATATTACCAAGGCTTTCCTCTAACGAAGCTGATATACCTGATATATCTTTTTATCATGGCTCTGTTTATATTTTCCTTAAGCAGGACCGTAATGAAGTTTTCAAAAAAGCTCATGGAAAAATACAGGGCTCTGTCCTGCCCCCGCTCACTGAAGACGGACCTTTTATTTCTGATAAAGGAAAAGCGGATCTTCGTAAACCTTGGCCTGGTATTGCTGATATATGCCCTTCTTCCTTTGGATTGGCCCTTTATGGCACTGAAGCTGGCTTTCCCGGACCGTACCGCTCTTGCCACGGCTATCTATATTCCCATCTTATCGGCATTGCATCTTTTGGGATATCTTTCGGGAATAAAAGCCTGGCGCAATAAAACAAAGGACCTGAGCAAAAAGAAATATACCGCCTCATGTGTTTTATTGACCGTGGCATACCTTATTTGCCCCACGGCGATAATTGCCGCTCTGCCCCTTATCTACACTCTTTTCTTTTTGGTTCCCGAGCTTATGAGGATAGAAATAATCCTCCCCATAGTGCTTTTGATAGGCTTTATTGTATCCTACCGCTACCTGAGGGCATACCTAAAGCGCAGATCCCTTTTAAAGGAGCTTAAGAAGATATGCTCCGAAAGGCAATACACTCTTTCCCAAATACGCGATCCTTACCGCTCGCTGTTTTTCGACTTTGAGGGAGAGAGCTTTTCGGTCACCGTAAACTCCAAGACCTATTCCTGTAAGCTTTTAAGCGGCGCAAAGAAATATACCCCTCTTGTGATCCACCCCAACGCACGGCTTGAGTTTGTGCACAATATCCGTTTTTTGAAATTTATAATCTACAGCTACTCTACATTGGTCAATATCGACTACCGATCCGACCACAGAAAGATCCTTATAGTAAACCCCACACCGAAATTCGTTTTCACTCCGCGAAAGGGCAAGGCGTCACCCATAGACAATGCCGAGGTGATCGGAGAATTCAAATTCTACACCGCCACCGCCTTTTTGAGGGCGTTGGAGATGGACGTTCTGGATAAATAAAGAAAAACAATAAACCGCAAGCTATGCCACCACAAACGCAGTTTCAAACATTTTGCTCACGGTTTTGGGTGTGCTTTTGGCGGTGTTGCTGTAATAACGCCATTTCAACAGAATAAAAAAATTCAAGGCATAGCGGAAAAATCCGTTATGCCTTATTTCCTTCTATGAACTTAAAACACAGGCTTTGGATATGCCCTTTTATCGGCTATGACCATATCCATTATGTCCTCGAACTTCATCCAGCTAACCACGCTTGACAAATACTTATTTATGCGCTCAGCCACCTTATCCAGCACCTTAAGACCCGCGCCCGAGCCGTTGGACATCAAGCTTTGCCAATGGGTTACAAGTATGGGATAGCCCCCCGTCTCCAGCACGCGGATTATCTCACCGCTTTTTCCGTCCTCGCTTATAAGTCTGTCTGCAAGGCTTGATAAAAATTCATCATCGGTGCGAGGGTTATCAATGGTCTTCCAGATGTGATCTTTTGTGGTGGCGGGGATGGAAACCAAAATTCTTCCCTCGCCTTCATAAGCCACCCAAGGCTTTGCGTTGGGAACGTCCCTTAAGCCGCGAAGGAAAAACCAAGCCTTTTTGCTTCCCGTAACCTCTTCAACCGCCGCAGAGATGGAATATTCATATTCGCTTTCCACCTCTATTCCAAATCTCCAAGGTGAGGTAACTCCGCAGGTGGAAAATCCCGCTTCCTTTAAGATAGAAAGCGCCTTGGCGATATAGGGCGTGATCTCTTTTCTGTCCCTTTGGGCTGCCCATTGTTGCTCATCAAGGGGCAAAACAGAGCCGTCGGACAAATTGACCGCCTTGTTGTGGGTAAGCATTTCGGGTCCAACCGAAAATTTCGGTACAACTCGCTTTTTCACACAATCAAGCCAAAAATCCAGATCCTTTTTGTCAACTCCCTCAAGCCCGTTTATTATATCTCCCTTGTTTCCCGGCATGGGAACGATGCTGAATTTTCCGCAGATTCCGTGTTTTTCGATCACGTCGCAAAATTCACAAAGCATCTCGTTGGGATAGGTCTCGGCAAGGGGGCGTCCGTCCGCTGTTTTGTCCGTGCCCGCATGGGAATGGTAAACGGAAACCACGGGGGCGGGATCGTCGATAATCCAGGAAATGGGTGTTTTCATATTTATACTTCTTTCTTTTTTGAATTAAGATCAAGCCTTAAGATCAGTATAACACTTTGAAACAAAAAGTCAAGATTTTTATTCCCGTATCCCCTTGACCCAAACCAAATTATGATGTATACTTGACCGCAAAGGGAGTGATGAAATGGATTTCTACACACAAAACTCACAAAACAGACCCGTACGCCTATGCGAAAAAACAAGGCGCTTTGCCTTTGACTCTTTAAACAGAAAATACGGTCTTGATACTTTGGAAACAATGACAGTATCTCCGGATGATATTGAGAATTACCAAGAGCTTTCACCTGTGGAAAAATATGACCTGAAGATCAAGGCCATAGCCGAAAAAGCCCCTATCCGAATCTGCGAAAACGAAATGATAAGCGGTGCGGCAACCTTGGGCTTGGCAATACGGCACCTCGTTCCCGCCACCTACAAAGACGAATCCCCATCATCCAGCGTCAGCCATTTGACCGTGGACTTTGAGACGGTATTGAAAAAGGGTGTAAACTCCATTAAAAACGACGCTCTGCTTTCCTATGAAAGACACAAAGGAACCGAAAAGGAAGAGTTTTTGAAAAGCTGTCTGAACTGCCTTGACTATTTCAAGATATGGCACGGCCGTTACCTGGAGGCTCTTAAGGAGCTTCCCCAATATAAGGATAACTACAACAATCTTCTCCGCGTTCCATTCGAGGCTCCCACAAGCTTTTTTGAAGCGGTACAAAGCCTTTGGTTCACCTTCAGCTTCATACGTCTTTGCGGAAACTGGCCCGGAATCGGCAGGATCGACTATTTATTGGGAGACTTTTTGAAGAAGGACCTTGAAAAAGGTATAATAACCTTAGACCAAGCCCGTGAGATCCTCGCTCACTTCTTTATAAAGGGCTGTGAATGGATAAACGGTAAATTCATCGGAAGCGGTGACGCTCAGCACTACCAGAATATAGTTCTTGCGGGAATAGACGAAGAGGGTCGTGAGGTCACAAATGAGGTCACCTACCTTGTTCTGGACATTCTTGAGGAGCTGGGCATCAGCGATTTTCCCACCACCGTGCGCCTTAATAAAAACACTCCCCAAAAGCTTTTAAGAAGAGTTTGCGAGGTAATGAGATTCGGCGGCGGTATCCTTGCGGTATATAACGAGGATCTTATTATACCCGCTCTGGTCAAGGCGGGCTACGATGAAAAAGAAGCGCGAAAATTTGCCAACGACGGATGCTGGGAGGTACAGATCCCCGGAAAGACCTTCTTTATATATTCCCCCTTCGATTCACTGCAGATCCTCCAGCAAAAAACTCTGGGAGGATATTCCGCCGTGCTCTCCTTTTCCGACTTTGAAGAGCTGTATCAAAGCTTCGTTTCGGATCTTCAAAAAAAGGTGGAAGCCATCTTTCTTGATAAGTGCAAAAGCTTCCAAAACTACGGAGTCCCCTCAAAGGATTGGAAATGGAACAGAAGATCCCCCTGCACCGTTGTTTCGCTTTTCGAGCAGGGATGCATCGAAAAAGGCCTCTCTTATCACGAGGGCGGCCCCGTGTATAATGTAAATTCCCCCCACATCGGCGGACTTGCAGACACCGTAAACAGCCTTTATGCAATAAAAAAGCTCTGCTTTGACGAAAAGAAATTAGGTATCAACGAGCTTTTGGAAATACTTAAGAATAATTGGGAAGGCTACGAGGATCTTCGCCAATACGTAAAAAACCGATACGTATACTACGGCAACGATAACGACGAGGTAGATATGATCGCCGCAAGACTGCTTTCGGATTTTGCCGACGTTTGCAACTCCTTCAACGGAAAATGCGGATACGACTTCTTCGGCGGTGTAAGCACCTTCGGCCGACAGCTTGAGTGGGCACCCAAACGCCTGGCTTGTCCCAACGGCAAAAAGAAGGGCGAGGTCCTTGCGGCAAACTGCTCCCCCACCCCCAACACCGACAAGGAGGGGGCCACCGCGATCATACGCTCCTATTGTAAGGCGGATCTCTCCAAGCTCACCACCGGCGCGGCACTGGACTTGAAGCTTTTACCCTCAAACCTTGAGGGCGAGGGCGGTCTTGAAGCTCTGGCGGCACTGCTGAAGAGCTTTGTGGATCTGGGAGGCTTCTTTATGCAGCCCGACGTTTTGGATGCAAGTCTTTTGCGAAAGGCTCAGGAGGATCCCGACAATTACAAAACTCTGTCCGTAAGAGTATCAGGCTGGAACGCAAGGTTCGTTACCTTGGACAAGCAGTGGCAAGATATGGTAATAGATCAGGCAGAGCACTGAAAGGCATAGATTTAAAAGGAAGAAAAAATGCTTACGAAAAACGGCTTTACAAAAAAAGAGATAATCATCCCGGGACTTAAAAATATCTACCGCATTTTACAGATAAGCGATGCCCACGTGGTCAGTATGGATCAAAGAGAGGAGGGCTTTTTTATAGAGGATGGCCCTCACAAGGGAAAAAAGCTTACCGATTTCGGCAAAATGCGCCAAAACCGCTTTACTTACGAAGCAGACGACACAAGCTCTCGCTTCGCCGCACTGTGCGATCACATCAAGGAGCATCCCGACTGCGCTGATGCAGTGGTATTCACGGGAGACATTCTTGATTTCTTCACGGAATCCGCTTTTTCCTTTGTATCGGAAAACATATCAAAGCTTACCTTACCCTATATGTTCACCTTGGGAAATCACGATATGATAATGTCAAGAATGTCAAATTCCGAGGTGCGCAGCCGATTTCTTAGCCTTTGCAACGGCGATACCTATCTGCAAAAGCTAAAGCTTGGCGAGCTTTGCCTTATAGGAGTGGACAACACCGATAATAAATACGAGCCCCATACCCTCTCAAGGCTTGACGATGCTATGAAAAATGAAGAAAACGTGCTCCTTTTCCAGCACGTTCCCCTTTGTACCGAGGCGTACAGCTCCTATTTGACCCGGCTCGGCTGCAAAAATTATTCCATAGGCGAAAAGGGAGTGGATCCCGACGGAAGCTGGAGAGATTTCACAAATACGATCACCGCTCCCGACTCAAGGGTAAAGGCACTGATCTGCGGAGACGCCCATCTGGATCACGAGGGGCCTCTGGGAGGCTTTACTCAGTACGTTTCTCCTCTCAGCGCCGAAGCTGCGGACATTTTGTTTTACGTTCACGGATAAAAATCGCTTACGAAAAAGGATCGGAGCAGGATGACCTGCCCCGATCTTTTAGTATTCCAGGATCTTTATTGTTGCGCCTTCGGGAAGAAGGTGCTTTATTTTTGTTCCCTTAGGCACTGCAAGAAGGTAGCTTCTCACGCCTTGGCTTATCTGACATTTTGCCGCGATATAGCCCTTTACCGTGGGCACTACACATTTAAACTCATTTAATTCCGCCGAGGGCGCAAACAGCACGGCCTCGTATCCCGTATTCAAGGGACGGATACCGGCGCCGTAGGCACTGAGAAGGTAGGTACAGCCTGCAGACCAGGAATGAGCTCTGATGGACCACTGCTTGGTCTCGTGGTTTGGCGTAAATTCCCAGAAGGTCTCGGCGCCCTTTTTTATCATCGTTCCCCAACAACGGCGGATAAGCTCGAAGGCGCTTTTATCATCATTTTCAAGAAAACGCGCCTCAGCCTCGTAGCTGCACATCAAGGGAGAAACGGTGTCGTTTCCGTGGCGGGTATGCTTTGTGGGAAGGTTAAAGATAGCGGAGCCCCAGGGCGACCAATTATATTTTTTAAGAGAAGCAAGAACCCTTTCGGCTCTTTCGTCATCGGCTATTTTAAAAAGCACCGCCAAGGCATTGCCCTCCTGAGGAACAAGCTCAGGGCTAAGCTCATCGTAATACACCGATCTCTCTTGGCAAAAGAGCTTTTCGTTTATTGCATTTTTTATCATTTTTGCGTAGCCTTCAAATTCCTCGGCTCTAACGTCATCCATGGCACGGGCAAATTCCGCCATACACCAAAGACTCTTATAAAAGAGGGCGTTAAGATAAGTCTTTCTGCCGAGACGGTGCTCACTGCAGGAATACTCTACCGCATCGGGAACGGTAAAGAAAACGTCAAAATACACAGGGTGCTGACTAACGAGAAAATCCGAGCCCAATTTTTCCAGCATCCAATCCGCCAGTTGACAAAGCTCCTTATAATAAAAGCTTAAAAACTCCTTACTGCCCGTGTGGAGATAATGATTGTAGCTCATAATAACGCGCCAGGCAGGATAATCCCAAAGAGCCGCATTTCTGTCAAAAACGTCGGTACGAAGACCAACGCAAATATAAGGCTCGGTATATGAAAGGGATGCATCGGCAAGACCGAAATCTCCGAAGGCGTAATAATCCACCAAGGCATCCATAATTCCGTCGCCCGAGAAAAATTTCATCTCGTTTCTGGGACAGCTTTCATACTCCTGGTGCTTATTCACCTGAAGAGTGTGTTTTCCCACCTCCCATATTCGGTTAAGCTCCGGATCATCACAGCAAAACCATCCCTTGCGAACAGAGGGAAGCATACTTATCCTGAACTTAAAGCCCTTGAGGGAAAAAGCATCGGAGTCCGCGGGGAACACCGCCATAACGTAACGCGCCGCTCTGCGACGGATCCACTGCTTCTTATCACTATCGGAAGAAAGAACGTTCTTAAGGGAAAGCATTTCTATAGGCTTTGGCATCTGAATAAAATCCTGAGGCGTTTCGTTGTAGTCAAAATAAAGACCGACGGAGGAATCCCTTGAAGAGCTATATTCCAAAACGGGGTATCCCACCACGATTTTTCCGAAATCGTATATTACAAAATGCTCGTCATCCTTTAAAAATTCGGGACGGGAAAAAGAAGTATCAAGCGCAGGCAGAAGGTCCGACGCCAAAACACTCACGGGCTCGGCATATTCGGGATCGCACCTTAAAGCATAGCTAAGGTAATCCTCTCCCGCCACGTCCTTTACGGCTTGAGGAATATCATCGTCAAAGCGCTTTTCCGGCCACAATGCCGCACGGAGCCAAAAGCGCTCGTATGCACGGCGGCTTATTTCGCCATACAAATTGACCGCAGTGCCGTCCCCGCATCTCCAGGAGGAATCGGTGACAATCCTTGTCTTTTCACCCTTTGATTCCGCCGCAAGCTCTGCCGCAACAGTGGAAAAATGCGCTCCTCTTTGTTCATACATTGAATTTTCCGTCTTTTGCAAGTAATGAGCAACGCTTAAAACGGATATTTCGTTTTCCCCTTTTTTTAATCGGGAGCTTACTTCTATGGAAAGCACTCGATTGGGAAGCCTTCCCTTGTGTCCTTGCACGAAATCACCGTTTATGTATATTGCACAAGGTCCCTCCGCGGTCAAACGAAGAACCGCGCTTTCGGGCTTGAAGTCAAGAAAAAAGCTTTTACCTAACACACCGTGCTCATTTTTCTGATTGGGCACCCCTATTCTGAAAATATCAGTCAAACGATCGTTTTTTACCATTTTAGCCTCCGCCTTTTAACAGAATATCAACGTATTTATTTTACTATTCGCTTTTTGCTTTGTCAATACAAAAAACTCGATTGACAAACACAATCGGGGGTGTTATAATCTCCCCGTAAAAGCTTTTTACAAAGGATATTGAATCAATGAAAAGATACACAAACCGAGGTGTAAAATGACGGGATTTTTCGACGAAAAAGAATTGCAAAAAAGGATAGAGTTAAACCTTTCAAGATTAAAGGACGACCCCTACTACCGGATCGAAAAGGTCTTTGCCCGAAAGGACTACGATTGGTACGGCGACAAGGAGGGCAGAGCTCTTTTGAGCTTCGTTAGCCACTACAAAATAAGCAAGGAAAAGATCCCCTGCATGGAGCAGATGATGGCTCAGATGGAGGAAAGGACAAACGAAAAGCTTTTCTTCGGCCCCATATTCACCGACCGCATCCACGAACAGCAGCTTTCGGGACATTCCTGGCTTTTGAGAGGGCTTTGCGAATATTACGAGCAGTTTGAATCCCCCTTTGCCCTGAAAATGATCCGCTCTGTCTGCGATGGGCTTTATCTTCCCACCAAGGGAAAATACCAAAGCTATCCCGTTGACAGAAGCGGGAATCCCGACGGCGGAGTAAGCGGAAAATCGGGCTTGGAGATAAACTCCTGGATACTCTCCACGGACGTGGGCTGTGCCTTTATGAGTATAGACGGTCTTTCCCACGCATATAAGATACTTTCGGACCCCGACCTTAAAAAGCTTTTGGACGAAATGATCGGGGTGTATCTTGCAATTGACAAAAAAGCTCTCAAGGTCCAGACCCACTGCACCCTCACCGCCGCAAGAGGAATGATGAGAATGTATGAGCTTTGCGGCGAAAAAGCATATCTTGACGGAGCAAAGGCGATATACGATCTCTATACCAAGGACGGAGGAATGACCCTCAGCTATCAGAACGCCAATTGGTGGGGCAGACACGACAGCTGGACCGAGCCCTGCGCGATAGTGGATTCTCTTATGCTTTCATGCATGCTTTACAAGGCGGAGAAAAAAGAGGAATACCGCCGCACCGCCGCAAGGATATATCATAACGGTCTTGCCAGCTCTCAACGCGCCAACGGCGGAGCGGGAACGGATACCGTGGTAAGCCTTGAAAGCGGCGGAGTCGATACCCTTCACTCAAAGATGTACGAGGCTTATTTTTGCTGTACCATGCGCCTTAGCGAGGGCTTGTGGTATATAAACGAAAACAAGGAGCTTTTGAAAGCCCAAACAACGGGAAAGGTAGAAAAGACTGATTTCGGAGTATATATGGACGGTGACATCCTTTACGCCGAGATAAGCGGCGCGGATGAATATCTTTGCTCCGAGCTTATCGAAATCGACGGACACAAGCTTCATCCCTTGCTTAAATATTTTAAGATCCCGAAGGAAGATATGGAAAAGATCAGCCAAAAGTTGATTTTTTGAAAAGCCTTCAGCGTCCCCGACCAAAAAAGCTTTGTTTTATCGGGATAATTTATTTTCAAAGCAGCAAGGACAATAGAAAAAACTCAATTGACAACTATAATCGGGGGTGTTATAATCTCCCCGTAAATACTTTTTGAAAGGATATAGAAGCAATGAAAAGATATGCAAGCCAAGGAGAGTTTCATTTTCCCAAGGACGGGATCATGCTCACTTACGCCGCAGGAGAAAGAGTGGGCGACGATTTGAAGATAAAGGTTAAATTCAACGCCACCTTCAACAGAACTCTCACTCTCGACGGTCAACCCCTCGAAGAATATCATCCCGGCTACTACAGATGCGACTACGTGCTTAAAGACTACAAGACCACTCTCACCGTCAAGGACGAAAACTCCGGCGAAGAATGGTCTACCGACGTTTACTTTCTGAAAAAAGCCTACAAGAAATACAGAATTTCTCTGGATGACAACATTTGGTTCTTGCAAAACCTCACGGAAAACAAGGACGTTTACAAATCGATGTTCGAAGATCCTTATCTTGCTCTTTTAAAATCCGTTCACGATAAGTTCCAAACAAAATTCCACATAAATATCTATTACGAAACTCCCCGTCACGGCGGCTTCAATCTTTCTCAGATGACCGATAAATTCAAAAACGAATTCAAGGAAAACTCCCATTGGATGCGGCTTTCCTTCCACGCCAACGCCGACTATCCTCCCAGACCCTATTGGTATGCAAGCTATGAGCAGGCGCATTTTGAAATGGAAAGAGTGCACAAGGAGATCCTGCGCTTTGCGGGAGAAGAGGCATTTGCAAAGACCGTTACCACCATCCACTGCGGAGATTGCTCCGTTGAAGCGGCAAAGGCCTTCAGAGATCTGGGTGTAAAGGCTTTTGTTGCCAGCTACAGATGGGACAGCGACAGCGATCTTGACATAAGAATGTATTGCGACGGTGAGCAATGTATGCTTATCAACAAATACGGCTTCTACTACGACAAGGAATTCGACATCATCCACTTCAGCTACTATTACCCCGTACAGCACACAGAACCGGAGTTTTACGACGAGGGCTTGAAAAACAAGGCTGAAGCCATGCCCAAATATCCCTACAGAGAATTCTGTCTCCACGAGCAATATTTCTATCCCGAATTCCACCTCTATCAAAACAACTACTATGAAAAACTCTGCACCATCGCAAGTCTTTGCCAAAGAGACGGCTACGAGCCGATTTTTGCAGACGAGCTTTTTGAATTCGACAGCCACTGAAAGGAAAAAAATATGGAGCACATCTTTAAGGGAAGCTGGATAACAGACAAAGAGTTTTTTTCTCTTCCCCCCAGAAACGTTTTTTTCAGACAGCTTGACAAAATAAAGCTTGATTGCAGTGAGCATCTTAACAGACACATCCTCTTCAGAAAAAGCTTTGAGCTGGATACCGTCCCCGATAGTGCCGTGCTGTACGTAACGGCAGACGATTATTACAAGCTCTACGTCAACGGAAGCTTTGTTACCCAAGGTCCTGCGCCCTCTTATCATTTCAACTATAATTACAACCGAATAGACCTTGCTCCTTATCTGAAAAATGGCAAAAATCTTATTGCCTTCCACACCCTTTACCAAGGACTCATCAACCGAGTCTGGCAAAGCGGCGACAACCGCCACGGCTTGATAATGGATCTTGAGATCGACGGCAAGCTCCTTATTAAAAGCGACGAAAGCTTTAAGACCGCCAGACACAGCGCTTACAAGGAAACAAGCACCTGCGGATACAAAACACAGTTTTTGGAAAACTACGATTCCAATGCCGCCGAGGTGGATTTTGCCTCTCCCGACTTCGACGACGGCTCCTGGGAAAACGCCGTAATAAACCGATGCGCCGACCACACACTCAGATATCAGAAAAGCTCAATGCTTGTTTTTGAAGATATTTTGCCCGTCAAGGAGACTCCAACCCCAAACGGCATTATTTACGACTTCGGATCAAACTACGTAGGCTATTTTTGTGCCAAGGCTAAGGGTAAAAAGGGAAAAGCTGTCACCGTCAGATGCGCCCAGGAATTGAATGACGACGGCAGCCTGAGGTTTGATCTTAGGGCCAATTGCATTTATGAAGAGCAGTGGATACTCTCCGACGGAGCAAGCACCCTTGATTGGTTTGATTACAAGGCCTTCAGATACGTTGAGTTGATCCTTCCCGATGGAGTTGAGCTATCGGATATTCGTTTTAAGGTAAGACATTATCCCTTCAGCCTAAAAACCCCGATAAAAGAAGAATACTCCCAAAACGAGGACCTGAAAAGGATATGGGAGCTTTGCGTTCACACCCAAAAATACGGCGTCCAGGAGGTGATCCAGGACTGTATGGAGAGGGAAAAAGGCTTTTATCTGGGCGACGGCTGCTACACCGCGCTGACAAATATGGTGCTTACGGGCGACGATTCGATGGTCAGAAAGCTTATAGACGATGCCTTCTCCACCGATTTTATCACCGACACTCTGGTGACCTGTATGTGCTGCTCCTTTATGCAGGAGATAGCGGAATATCCTTTGATTTTGGTATTCCTTGTATTGTGGCATTATAATCTTGGCGGTGACAAAGAATACCTTAATCAAAACTACAAAAAGGTTAAAAAGCTCCTTGACGCATATAAAAACAGCTATGAAAAGGACTTCCTTTTAAGAGATCTGGACAAGTGGTGCGTGGTAGAGTGGCCCCACAACTTCCGTCACGGCTATGACGTTGACATCCGCGAAGGAAAGGTATGCACCGAAGCCCACGTTTCCATAAACGCCTATTATCTTGCCGCGGTAAAGACCGCAAATACCATTGCAAAAATTCTGGGAGAAGAACAGTACCGAGACGAAGCACCTCTGGAAAAAGCCTTTGAAAAAGCCTTTTACGACGACAAAAGCCATCTCTTCAAGGACGGCGAAAAAACAGAGCATTTAAGCCTTGTGGGAAACGTATTCGTCTACGCCTTCGGACTTTGCGAGAAAGAGGAATTCAACGAAAGCTTTTTAAAGCTGTACGGCGAAAACAAAATAAGCTCTCTTTCGATGTTCTGCACCTTCCCCGTTATGATGGGCTTTGTCAGAAACAAAAGATACGATCTTATAAAAGAAGCCCTTCTTGACGAGGGCGCGTGGAAGAGGATCTTAAGAGAGGACGGTACCACCACCTTTGAGGGCTGGGGAAAGGAAACCAAGACCAACGCCTCCCTTTTCCACCTCACAATGAGTTACGGTGCTTTGTTTATGGCTGATACGGATCTTGAAAAGCTTCTTTGGCTATACTGATCCTTTAAAGGTCCGAAACGGGATCACAAACGGACATCTTTTTGTCCCAAAATGCCATTTTATAAAAAATTTCTTTCTGTTATAATAGCGCTTGAAAACAACAAAAAAAGGAAGATCGATATTATGAATTCCCCAAAAACAGCTTTTGCCGATGCAAAATATATAAAAGCCCAAGAAAAACCTTCCGATTTTTCTCTTTTTGATCCCGCGCCCTTGTTCAGAAAGGAATTTACGGCGGATCTTGCAAAGGAAGCCAAAATTTTTGTCCAAAGTCCGGGCTTTGCCCGTTACTTCATCAACGGAACGGATATCACAGAGGATCTTTTCATTTCCGCCATCAGTAACTACCAAAAGATACTTTGGTATAACGAATACGACGTTACCAAGCTGATAAAGCCGGGAGTGAACACCCTTTGTGTTATTGCGGGAAACGGCTTTCTCAACGAATCCTTTGAAAGCGCCTGGCATTACCCCAGGGCAGTTTGGCGCGATGCACCGCAATTTCTCCTGCACCTTGTTATCGACGGAAAGACTGCCCTTGTCAGCGACAAAAGCTGGAAATGCTCTCGCGACAGCCATATTATTTTCAACCACATAAGAAGCGGTGAATATTGGGATATGCGCCTGAAAAACGACGCTCCTTTCCTTTCGGGCTATGACGATTCCCATTGGCAGGAAGCTTTTGAAAAAGAAATTCCCGCCACTGCCCGACTACGCCCCACTCTTTGTCAGCCTGTCAGAGAGGTGGAGAGCTTTGCTCCCAAAAGCATCAAAAAAACCGAAAAGGGATATCTTTTTGACTTTGGTGTGACAATGTCGGGCTATCTGTCCGTAAACCTCACCGAGCCTCGGGGCACTGAGATCATCTTTAAATATACGGAGGATCTTTATGAAGACAACACTCCGAAATACAATGAGATGAACAAGCCCTACTATTATCCCGAATCTCCCTTTCACTTGAACAAAATGATCGCCTCAGGCTCTCCCGACAGCTTCAAGCCTATGTTCAGTTACCACGGCTTTCGCTACGTTATCATTGAAGGCTTGACAAAAGAACCCAAGCCCGAGGACGTAAAGGCTCATTTTATACATCAGGATATTTCGCGCCGTTCAAGCTTTGAGTCGGGAAGCGAAATACTTAATTTCATATACGATGCAGGAATCCGATCCACCTATTCCAATCTTTTCTGGTGTCTTACCGACTGTCCCACCCGCGAAAAGCTGGGCTGGGCAAACGATGCTCAAAACTCCGTTGAGCAAACACTCATAAATTTTGACATTCTCCCTCTCTACGAAAAATGGTTTGAGGACTTAAAATCCGAAATGAGAGAGGACGGATCAATTCCCGGTGTCATTCCTTCACCCAACTGGGGATATAATTGGGGACCCGTATGCGATAATCTGCTTTACGATCTGCCTTATACGGTATACCTGTATACCGGCAAAAGCGATATGCTCACAGGTTCAATTGAATATTTTGAACGCTATCTTGATTATCTTTTGAAAAAGGTAAACGAGGATCACGAGTTTATTCTGGGAGACTGGATGGGCTATAAAAGCAACGAAGCCGTCCCCAAGGAATTCGTGCGCGATTTTTATTTGCTGAAGTCTCTTAAAACCACCTGTTTTGCCTACTCTTTATCTGGAAAGGAGAACGGTCAATGGGAAGAGGAATATGAAAAAAGAAAAGCGGCGTTTATGGAAAAATACATCGACCAAGAGGGAAAATGCACCGCAAATGCTCAGACCTCGGTGTCAATGCTGATTGTTGCCGGGCTTTATCTGAACAAAAAGCCCTTGGAGGATCAACTTGTGGAGCTTACCGAAAAGGCAATGGGACAATGTCTGCAATGCGGAATGGTCGGCATACAGTACCTCTACGACGCCCTCTGTTTGTGCGGCAGAGCGGATCTTGCCTTCAAAAGCCTCACCCAATCCGATCCCGGCTACAAAAGCTGGTACGAGCTTGGCTCCACGACCCTTTGGGAAAGATGGGACGGCTTTACCTACGGCTCACGCAATCACCATATGTATTCAGGCGTCATTTCGCGTTTTTACAAATATTTTCTGGGTATAGCTCCAACCAAAGCCGCCCCCGCTTTTAAAAAGCTCGAGCTCAAGCCCTGCTTTGTTAAGGATATAGGCTTTATAAAGGGCGAGATGCAGACCGTAAAAGGAAAAATCAAGGCAGGCTGGGAATATAAAAACGGCGGCTTTGAATATACCGTTACCCTTCCCGAAAAAATTAAGGCGAGCTTTATGGGAAAAGAGCTGTCCGTCGGCGAAAACCGTTTTTTTGTAAAAGAGGTGTAATATATGAAAACAGTTGAAAAAATGAAAGGAAAAGCCCAAAATCTCTCCACGGCGGAGGGTGTAAGCATCGCATTTTTGGGTGACAGCGTAACTCAGGGCTGCTTTGAGATATACAAAAAGGAAAATAACGCCATTGAAACGGTGTTTGATCAAAGGTATTCCTACCACCGCGCCTTTGGAGATATACTCTCAATGCTTTTCCCTTCGGTTCCGATAAACATTATCAACGCGGGCATCAGCGGCGACACCAGCTCCAACGGCTTAAAAAGAGTGGAAAAGGACGTTTTGCGCCACGAGCCTGATCTTACCGTGGTCTGCTACGGTCTTAACGACTGCAGCAGAAACGAGGAAAAAAGAGAAAAATACTTAAATAATCTCAGAAAAATATTCACATTGGTTCTGGAAAGCGGCAGTGAGCTTATTTTTATGACTCCCAATATGATGAATACCAAAATAAGCTGTCATATCACAGATCCCGACTTTATAAAGATAGCCGAGGATACTATGGACAAGCAAAACGGCGGCTATTTTGACAGCTTTATGGACGGCGCAAGAGAGCTTTGCAGGGAAATGAACGTTCCCCTTTGCGACTGCTATAAAATATGGAAGACTCTTTCTTTTTCCGGCGTGGATACCACCGAGCTTTTATCAAACAAGATCAACCATCCCACAAGAGAAATGAACAAGGTTTTTGCATACGAGCTTGTTAGAACACTGTTTTCAAACTGATTAAAAACGAAATTTTAAAAATATGAAGATAGTAAACGTAATGAATTTCGTCCGCTGTATAGACGAAAGAGAGGAAAACTCAACCGAAAGACTTTTTGATTTTACCTCCCAACAGCTTAGTCTGGTCAATGAATACGGTGTGGAAAACACCTTCCTCCTCCAATACGATACGGTGTGCAATCGGGATTTTACAGATCTTTTTAAAAATCAAGCAAGCGAAAAAACAGAGCTCGGCCTTTGGTATGAGATAGTAGAGCCTCTCACGAGCGCTTGCGGTATGCCCTACAGAAGTGAAATGGGCTGGAAATGGGATTGGCACATCATTCCCGGGTATTCTATGGCATACAGCCCCAAGGAACGTGAGCTATTGATAGATGAAGCCATGAGAAAATTCAAGGAGGTCTTAGGGTACTATCCCAAGACCGTGGCAGGCTGGGTAATAGATACCCACACGCTGAACTATCTAAACTTGCACTACAGTATCAGCGCCGTTGCCATTTGCCGCGATCAGGCAAACACCGATGCATATACCCTTTTGGGAGGATATTTCAACCAAGCCTATTACCCCTCCAAAAACAACATATTCACTCCCGCGCAAACCAAGGCTATGCAGACCTCTGTCCCGGTATTTCGCTTGTTGGGTCCCTGCCCGATACACAACTATGACAATAACAAATACAGCTCCGACCGGCTGAAGGCGCAGGGCAGAAGATCCGCCTGCTTTACTCTGGAGCCATATTGGTATATGGGAAGCACCGAAAAATCCGTAAAATGGATGTTCGACTCCTATTTTTCCCAAGAGTCTCTTGGATTTGCATATGCACAGATAGGTCAGGAAAACAGCTTTTTGAAAAGAAAAGAGCTGGTTTTGAGCGGCTTGAGAATGCAGATAGAAATGCTTCTTAAAAGAGGCGACGTGGAATTTAAGAAAATGGGCGAAACAGGCGAGCTTTTCAAAAACCGCTACCCCGAAGCAACACCGCCAACCTCCGTTACGGCTTTAAACAACTTTGACCTTACAGACGTACAATCGGTCTATTACGATTGCAAAAACTACACCGCAAACCTTTTCAGATTTGAGGATAAGGTTTTCTTGAGGAGTCTGTTCTTATTTGATGAAAGAATAGAAGATCTTTACTTAAAAAACACCTGCACGACCTTTGATGCGATCTATGAAAACCTGCCCATTGTGGACACGATGAACTGTCCCGAAAAAGACAAAAAAGCCTGCGGACTGCTTATTGACGGCAACGCAACACCCTTTGATGCAAAAGAGACCGAAAAGGGTGTTCTTACTTCCTGCTTCAAAGACAAAAAAATAAGCTTCTTCGAAGACAGAATCGAAATCATAAACGATAAGCTCATTCTTTATAGAAATTCATTTCCCGAAAAAGCAAAATGTCTTTCGGACAGGATTCTGTTTGAATATAAAGATCACAGCTACAGCCTTATCGTAGAGGGTGCAAAAATCACCCCCGGAGAAAAAGAGATAATCCTTACCAAAACGGAAGATAAGATAGTTCTCTACCCCAAAAAGGGATAAAAGCTTCACCGCTGATTTCTCAGCGGTGATTTTTCTTTTCGATAAGGGAAATATATTGCTTCGGAGAATAACCGAACTGCTTTTTGAATGCTTTGCTAAAGGAATAAGGCGAGGAAAATTCCAGCTGATGAGAAACACTTCCGATCTTTTCGCCGTCTCTGAGCTTTTCCAAAGCCAAGCCAAATCTTTTCATTTCGGAATATTGCTTTGGTGTAACCCGAAACGCAGCCTTGAATACTCTTGTGATGTGCTCTCTGGTATATCCGAGATCACGGCTGATTTCTTTCATATCGAGGCTTTTTTCCCTAAGATCAAGATAAGCCTTTATTCTATAGGCAAGAGAACTGTCGGAGGTGATCTCATCAGATATCAAAGAAAGCAAAAACCCGATCACTTTTGAAAGTAACTCTCTATCCTCGCTTCTGATATATTTTCTCCAAAGCAAAACCGCATCCGCCAAGAGGCTGTTTTCAGGCACCTCTATTTTTGTAAAAGCGCTGACCTCGGGGACGGTGGTAACGTGGGAATAGGTATGAAGAAGCTTATTATCCGGGTTTTCATAAAGATCAAAGCTTTTTCTGACGGGAGTGAGATATATGCAATTTTTCTCAAATCTCACTGCTTTGCCGTTCTCCTTATAATAGGCTTCGCCGTCAAGGATATAATAGAGTCTTGAAAATCCCACGTTTACGTTTTTGAATACCCAATTGGGCGTGGTATAGGATTCGTCGGAAAGAAGAATTTGTTTTAATATCATAACTACACTATACACCAATCCCCGAACTTTGTCAATAAAATCAATCCATTTAAACCGTCGTTTTTCCGACGGCGCTCCTTTGTAGTACGCTATTGACTTTTTTGAATAATTTTGATAAAATTTAAGTATCTTAAAATTAGAAACCGATAAATTCAAAAAAGGAAAATTCTGATGAATTACGATGAAATAATCGAGCTTGTTAAAAGCACAAAGAGCATTATAGAAAACGAAAGCCTGAAAGCAGACGTTCACATGAAGGGCAGTGCGGACTTTGTTACCGCAGTGGATATTTCCATAAGCAATTATCTTAAAGAAAAGCTCCACGAGCTTTATCCCGACGTCGGCTTTTTCTCCGAGGAGGAGGCAGGAAGGCTTCACGAAAAATGCTGGATCCTGGATCCCATAGACGGCACCACAAATCTTGTATACGGCTACAATATGAGCTCTGTGTCGCTGGCGCTTTACATGGAGGATAAGGTGGTATTCGGTGTGGTATACAACCCCTTTTCCGAGGAGTGCTACACTGCAAAGCACGGTGAGGGTGCATACCTTAACGGTAAGGCGATCTCGGTCTCAAAAAGAACTCTTTCGGAGAGCATAATCGAATTCGGAGCGGGAAGCACCAGAAAGCAGGAGGCGGAAAAAAGCTTTAAATTGGGCTGTGAGATCTTCAAGCGCTGTGTGGATATCCGCAGGATCTGCTCCTCCGCCTTGGATCTTTGCTTTATTGCCGCAGGAAGGATCGACGGCTATTTCGAATCCAAGCTAAAGCCCTGGGACTATGCGGCGGGAAGCCTGATCTTAAGCGAGGCGGGCGGAAAAACGACCGACTACGACGGCAATCCCATCCCCATGGACGTCCCCTCCTCGATAATCTGTACCAATGGAATAATTCACGACGAGCTTTGTCTGATAATTAAGGAAAACAGGTAAAAGACATCATGGGAAGTATAAAAAAAGGGGAAAAGCCCGACCATAAAAAAATAATAACCGGTCTTGCGATCGGCGCCGTGCTCACCATGGTGGAGGTATATCTGAGCAACATCTCCGGAGGAAAGAGTGCTCTGTTATGGCTGGCAGACCTTATTTTCGGCAGCATTCGGGATGAGGGTGTAATAAACCTTATTCTCACTGTTGAAGAGATCGCTTTTTTGGGTCTGTCATACGGAGTAATATACTATCTGATATATTTTCCGTATAAGCTTATCTGGAAGCTGAAAAACAAGGAGCACTACCTTAAGGGAGCCTGGCTTCATATCCATGACAAGGAAGATCCGAAGATTGGTGTGGTGGATATAGATCAAGAGTTTTACGATCTTTCCGTCAGCGCCAAAAACATTCGTCCCGGCTCAAGAAATCACACGGAAAATCAGACGACCTGGTATTACATTGCCGCAGATTTCGAGCCCGAGGGCTCTATGGAAGATAAGCTTGTGGGGTGCTATCTTGCTCATAGAGACGGCGAAAGAAATAAGTACGGCGTGCATCTTTTCAAGGACGTAAAGAAAAACGAAAAGGGCTACGTCAACCACCTTGAAGGAAACTTCGGAGACACCTTCCGAAACGAGGATATCCGAAACGCCAACGGTATAGACAGAACCGGAAAGCTTTACCTTTTCAAGATGCCCGATTGTATTAAAAAATATATAGAATACAAAAATTCGGATTCCTTTAACAAGGTCAAGCTTTCCTGCATTATTGACGATGTAAACTCTCTTGATGATACCGCAAAAGCAGAAGAGATTAAAAATACCGATTTTTATAAAACGCTCAAAAAGGTGATCCAAAAAAACAATTGCCGAAAAAAACACAGACTTTTGACAGAAAATCTGGATCGGCTCGATAACCGCGAGGTAAACACACAAACGGTTGACCGTTGTCTTGCAATGATACTCTGCAAGGTCAGCCTTTGCGACGAAAGCCTGCACAAAAACGAGCTTGACAATTTAAACCACATTTTGGGAACCTATTGGAACGAGGATTACATAAGAGAGGTGTCCCGAAGCGTAAGATATCCATCCTGCGACGAGCTGGGAGTTGAAGAATTCCTCTCCTCCTTCAAGAGCTTTAACACTGCCCTTTGGGAGGATCTCAAAGAGCTTGTCATTTGCGCCACAAAATGTATTATTCAATCCGATGACCGAAGAAGCACCGAGGAAACAAAGTGCCAGCAAATGATCGAGAATTTGTTTAAGTGAATATAGCTAAGGGGGTGACCGAAGTCAGCCCCTTTTTGTTTTTATATTGAGCCCTGTCCACCTTTTTGAAAAAAGGTGGAGCCAACTTACTTTTTTGAAAAAAAGTAAGCAAAAAATTTTTAATGTCGATTGGGTCAAGATATAACATCGTGCTCGAAAGGTGTGTTTTTGCAAAAATTGTAGAGATCGGCGTCCACGACGGTCCGAGATACGTTAAAATTTTGAGTTGGTGCGTAAGTTCCAAAGGAAGTGCAAAACCTCACTCTCGCAGGCTCCTTCCACCACCGCGTGAACGCGGCGGTCCCCCTCCCTCTCGGATGGAGGCATAGGGGGAAGCGCGAACAAAGCGGGAAAGGGAGAAGAATAAATTCGGGAGGGCACAATGCCCTCCCATACGGATTGGTTTAATTTTAAAGTTTGTGCGCAAATTTGGAAAAAGGTTGGATTTTAATCTTTTCAAAAGGACCGTCGGGGACGTCCCTACAAATTTAATTGAGATAAACCCATATTTTTCGAAAGGTTACGAGTGTAAATTTACAAAGTAACCGATCGAACGTTATGTTCGTATTAAAAACCGCCGAGATTGAAAGTTGATGTTTGGAGTTATTTTGAGTTGGTAAAAGCTCTTGAAGAAGATAATTATAGCACGCATTGAACATACAAAGAGGCTCCACCTCTGGGGGAGCTGTCGCGTTAGCGACTGAGAGGGCAAATTTAAACAACAAATTTTTACAAAATACCCATCGAGCGCTGTGTTCGCACTACACGGCATCGAATTAAAAGTTTTTGGGCCTACCTTTTTTCAAAAAGGTAGGTTAAAAATTCTTCAGCTCATCCTTAAGAACGCCCTTCAGATATTCACCGTAAATATCATAGCCGTCCTGACTAAAGTGAACTCCGTCCTTGATAAATATGTCCTTTCTCATAAGGGGCTCGCACTCAAAGGGATCGAAGAAGGTACAGTTGGGAGTCTTTTCGCAGAATTTTTTCATTTCGGCGTTTTGCCACTCTCTGTCCCTGAGGTACTCCTCATTCATATCCCTTTTGGGGTTAAATCCGCTTAAATAAATACGGCAATCGGGAAAATCGGTAAGAGTGTAGATAATAACTCTCTGAGCAAGCTCCCAGGATTCCTTGGCGGAGTAACCGAAAGCCTCGTAATTACCAGGGCAATAGTATACCAACACCTTGGGCTCCAAGGGCTTTACCATTCTGTGATAATAATAGAGCTGATGCTCCGAGCAGCTCGAGCCAAATCCGCGGTTTACCGCACAAGGCTTTCCGCTTGCACCCAAAATACATTCACGCAGCGGCTTCATACCGTATTTCGGATCCCAACGGGTGAAGTTGGAGGGTCCGTAGAACACTATCTGTCCCTTTTCAAGAGGCTGTGCCTCATATGCTTGCACCGCGTTTTCCATGGAGTCCTTCCAGATCTCAATAAACCTTAATCCAACTTTTACAGGCATGGTTTTTTCTCCTTAGAAGAATTTCTTTTTTATATCTTAGCACAGTAAAGGGTATTTTTCAATATAATTATTGAAAAAAGGAAAAAAATGTGCTATACTTTCCTATACAGATCCTCAAAGAAAAAGGAGAAAAAAATGAAAACGCTCAAGCTTTTAGGCAAAAGGGTTGAGCTCGACCAATGCCCTGTTTTAATGGAATACAGTCCCGAGGAAAACTTCCTTGACAAATGGCAGGTAATGCTGGGAAATTGGGAATATTCCGACGGCTGGCTGATCGGCACCGAGCCCGGCAATCAAGGCGGAATACTCTTCTCAAGGGAAAGCTACGACGAAGACATAATCTTCAGCTTCACCGCCAAGACCGTACTTCCCGCAACAAGGGACGTCAACGCCCTTTTCTGCGCCCATTGGGATAAGGATATAGATTATCTGGGCAATGCATACATAATCGGCCTCAACGGCTGGTACGATCACAAAAGCGGCATAGAGCGCAGCCCCGAAACAGGTCTTCGCTGCCTTAACGATGCCTACCGATATACCCCCGGCTCCGAGGTAAGGATCACAACGGGCATTATCAAGGATCATCTTTTCCTTTATGCCGACGACACTCTTGTTACAGAGCTTATCGACCCCCATTATATCTCGGGCGGTCACGTAGGCTTTTCTCCCTATTGCACAAAGCTTGCAATAAAGGATATAAAGGTACAAAAGGCAGTCTATACTCCCATCCGACAAAGCTACAATCCGGAATTTTAAATATTATTTAAGGAGAATATAAAATGGACATCAAACAAAAGATCACAGAGCTTACCGACAAGATCAAATCCGACCCCAAGCTTCTTGAGAGCTTCAAATCAGAGCCTATAAAGACAGTGGAATCCCTTATCGGCATCGACCTTCCCGACGATCAGATCAAGGGCCTTGTGGACGGAATAAAGGCAAAGATCTCCCTCGGCGGCATCTCCGATGCACTGGGCGGTCTTGGCGGTCTTTTTAAGAAATAAGACCAAATAAAAAAGGATGGTTCATTGGCTCAACGCCTTTGATCCATCCTTATTTTTTATTCTCTGCCGTCTAAAAGCTCTATGGCGTTTTGCCTTGCGGTCTCGGTAACGTTTATGCCTCCCAGTATCCTGCTCAGCTCCTCGATGCGCTCTGCTCTGCCCAGCTTTCTTGCGCTGCTGACGGTATTTTCACCGTCAAAGGCCTTTTCAAGCTTATAATGCTCCGAGGCAAGGGATGCTATCTGCGCCGAATGGGTAACGGCTATTATCTGGTTCGTCTTTGCCATTTCCGAAAGCAAAATGCCTATTTTTCTGGAGGTCTTTCCCGAAATACCGGTGTCGATCTCATCAAAGATCAGGGTCGCGCTTTCTTTTTTTGTGGCAAGAGCGCTTTTCAGCGCCAGCATTACTCTTCCGAGCTCACCGCCGGAGGCAATATTACCCAGCGGACAAGCATCCTCGCCCTCATTGGTACGGATATAAAAGCTGACCCTGCTCCTTCCCTGAGGACAAAGCTCTTCCTCGGGAATAAATTTCACAAGGAACAAAGCCTTTTCCATATCAAGGAACTCAAGCCTTGCTTTTACCTCTCTTTCAAGAATTCCTCCAAGAGCCATTCTTGACGCCTCCAGCTTTCCGGCAACAGTAAGGGCAAGCTTTTTCTGCTCCTCCAGCTGCTTTTCAAGCCTTCCGATGGCATTTGCACTGTCGTTTATAAGCTCAAATTCCTCCTTTGAGCTTTCAAGAAGCTCTATAAGCTCCTTTTCATTGCAGGAATACTTCTTTTTCAAGCGCCTGATGAGATTGATCCTATCGCTGATCTTTTCCATCAGCTTCTCATTGCTGTCACCGTCATCGGGACATATTCCGTCAAGCTCCTCCATAAGAGCCTCAAGCTCAAAGCCAAGCTGCTCAAATCTTTGGGAAAGCCTGCTTATACTCTCGCCAACGTCTCCCAATGCCGCAAGCTTTGCACTTGCAAGCATGATCCTTTCTCTTGCACCCTTTTGCTTTTCGCTTCCGTTTACCGCAGTGCGAACGTACTGTGCGGCGGCACTCAGCTTACCCGAGTTTTCCAGGAGGCGATACTTTTCCCAAAGTCTGTCCTCCTCGTCGTGCTTGACGTTAGCAGCGCTCAGCTCCTTTACAAGGGTACGCAGATAATCCTTTTTCATTCTGCCTTCGGTAACCGTACGGCGGGTATCCTCCAGCTTTTTCTTAAGCTCGCAGTACCTCTCGTATTCCTTTTCGTAGTTCTCCAAAAGCAAAAGATGATCGCCGTCTCCCAAGCCGTCCACGTATCCGCAGTGATTCTGACTGTCGGCAAGAGAGTGAGTTTTGTGCTGACTGTGCATATGCAAAAGCTCCGCACCCACAGATCTGAGCACTGCAAGGCTGACCGCCTCGGAATTGACAAAGCATCTGGATCTGCCGTCTGAGCTTATCCTTCTGCCAAGAGAAACACAGCTTTCCCCGTCTCCCAAGCCCATTTCCTCAAGCTTTTTGGAAAGCTCCGGGGATATACCGTCAAAAAGAGCCGTGACCTTACATTCATTTTCTCCCTTGCTTACAAAGCCCGCCGGAGTTTTTTCTCCGCAAAGAAGCCCCAAAGCGGTTACGAAAACACTCTTTCCCGCTCCCGTTTCACCTGTCACCGCACAAAATCCGCCGTCGAAGGCAAGCTTTGCAGATCTGAGCAAAGCCGCATTAACAACGTTTATTTCGCAGATCATTTCCTTATTGCTCCCATACCGATAAGCTCCTGAAGCTTTCTGATAACGTTATCGACCTCAGTAATGTCACTTACTGCCAGAAACACGGTGTCGTCGCCCGCAATGGAGCCCGCTATCTGCTTATAGCCCTGAGAATCTATTGCGGCACAAGCCGCCTGAGCCGCACCGGGAATGGTCTTAACTATTACAAGATTTCCCGCACCCGCCACGCTGAGAGCCACTTGCCCAAGCACCGTGCGGAATTTTCCCTTCTCCTGATATTCTATGCCCGTTTCGGCAACTGTGGCATATTTATACCTTCCGTCCGACAAGGCAACCTTGGTAAGTCTGAGCTTTTTTATGTCTCTGGATACCGTCGCCTGAGTTACGTCGTAGCCGTCCTCCTTCAAAAGAGCCTGAAGCTCCTCCTGAGTCTCTATCTCTCTTTCCTTGACAAGCTCAACTATTCTTGTCTGTCTGGGATTCTTTGACATTTCTCTTTACCCTTCCTTTTTTACATAGAAAAATAATTCTTAACCGCAGAATAAAACTGTCTGTCATGCAAAACCACAAGCTTGGCACAGGTATTGGATGCCCTGATCGTAAGCTTGCTTCGAGAGTCAAAATTCGAAAAATATTTTCCGTCGACGTATACGCTTGCCACTGCATCCGTTTCGTCAATGCAAAGCTCGCTGTCCCTGCCGAATACTATAGGTCTTGCACCCAAGGAGTGGGCGCAGATGGGTACCGACAAAATAAGCTCCAGCCCCGGATCCATAACTGGACCGCCCGCCGACAGAGAGTAGGCAGTGGAGCCTGTGGGTGTGGATATGATTATACCGTCGGCTCTGAAGGTTCCCAGACTTCTTCCGTTTTCGCTCAGAGAAAGGCTCAACATCTTCTTTTGTATCTGATGACAGACAACAACGTCGTTAAGCGCCGTCTCCGCCAAGCCGCCGTTTATGCTGACGTCAAGCATCATTCGCTTTTCACAGCTGTAGTCACCCTCAAAAAGCTTTTTTAAAAGCTCCAGCTCTCCAAGCTCAACACCGCTCATATATCCTACCTTGCCCATATTTACTCCAAGGATCGGAATGTCCCTTTTACTGCAGGGCTTTGCGGCTGAAAGTATGGTGCCGTCCCCGCCGATCACCACGGTCAGCTCGGTTCCCTCAAGAAGCTCATCCAAGGTCTCGCACTGCCTTACGTATTGGGGAGCCTTTGGCATATCGCTTGACCTCACCTTTAGCTCGGCTCCGTATTGATGTAAGATCTCAGCCACCCTAATGCTGACCGCAAAATCATGATCCTTTTTCTGATTGGGCCACAGGGCAATGTTTTTCATTATTGTTCACGTCTCCTTTTTTCTTTTGACGCTGTACTGCAAAAATTCCTTGTTACCGTCTCCGCCCTCTATGGGGGATTCTATAATTCCCTTTATTTCAAAGCCCCTTTCCTCAAGCTTAAGCTTAAGACCGTGGCAAGCGCTTTGAATAGCCGCAGGCTTTTTCACAATGCCGTTTTTCCCCAGATTCTCTCTTCCCACCTCAAATTGGGGCTTTATCAGGGAAACGAACTCTCCGCCCTCGGGCAGAATATCAAATACCGCATCGTAAAGAAGAGCCTGGCTGATAAAGCTTACGTCCATAACTACCATCTGCACAGCCTCGGGAAAGCTATCCCGACCAAGCTCTCTGGCATTGGTATTTTCCATTACCGCCACTCTTTTATCAAATCTAAGCTTGGGGTGGAGCTGAGCGGTTCCAACGTCCACGCAATATGCCTTTTTTGCTCCTCTTTGAAGCATACAGTGGGAAAAGCCTCCGGTGCTTGCTCCTATATCGCAAAATACCTTACCCTCAACGTCGATACCAAAGGCATCCAGAGCCGCCTCCAGCTTAAGACCGCCTCGGCTGACGTATCTTGTAAGGGGCGAATCCTTAACCTCTATAAGACAAAAGGTCTCCAGCTCCTCGGAGGGCTTTTTAACCTTGATCCCGTTGGCAAAGACCCTTCCCTCGCGAATAAGCTTTCCCGCAAGAGTCCTGCTTTCACAGTGCCCGTAAAGGTGCAAAAGAACGTCCGCCCTCATTTCAAAAGCTCCTTTGCTCTTTCATATAGGCTTTGCTTATCCAGCCCGCAAAGGCTGTAAAGAGTGTCCACCTTGCCGTGGCACACCTTTGAGTCTATGGCGCATATATCCATTTTATCGGCATCGCATACTATTTTTCCCGTGGCTATCTGAGTGACTGCCCACTGAGAAAAGCCGCCGATCTTAACGCCCTCTTCGCAGAACAAAAGCCTTTTTGCTCCCCTTATCGCCTTCTCAAAGCAGGCTATATCCAAGGGCTTTATACGGTTTATTTTAACCACTCTTGATAAGATCCCTTCCGCCTCAAGAAGCTCTTTAGCTTCGAGGCATCTCTCGGTCTGTCTGCCGTAGCAGATCATCGCCAGCTCTCCCTCACCGAAGCTTTCAACGTCCTCAGTGCAGTCAAAGCATTGAAGAGCTCTTTGACTTTGTCCGCCCTTGGGGATCCTGACAATGGCGGGAGAGGAGAGCCTCGATTCCTTTTTAAGAAGCTTCTCAAGGGAGCTTACCGCCTCCTTGAAGGTAGCGGGAGAATAAATATACACCCCCGGCATACTCATGGTCATAGCCACGTCGTATATTCCGTGATGGGTGGGACCGTCCTCGCCCACCAAGCCTGCTCGGTCAAGCACGGTAACCGTCCCCAGCTCCTGAAGAACACAGTCGTGCCAGAACTGATCGTAGGCTCTTTGAAAGAAGGTTGAATACACGCAAAATACGGGCAAAAGCCCTCCTGCCGCCATTGCCGCGGCACTGGTCTGAGCATGCTCCTCGGCAATTCCCACGTCGAAAAATCTATCGGGAAACCTTTGCGCAAAGTCGCTGAGACCGACACCGTCCGTCATTGCCGCAGTGATTGCCACCAGGTCGGGATTCTCCTCTGCCATTCTGCAAAGAGTCTCACCCACGACCGATGAAAAGTCTTGCTTATCAGAGCTTTGCTTCTTTTTTGCCGATCCGACACTGTGAAAGCGCGAGGGATCGTTTTCCGCAGGCTCATAGCCCTTTCCCTTAACGGTATACAGATGAACGATACAAGGTCCCTGATGACGCTTTGCCGCCCTCAAAAGCCTCTCCACGGTTTTAAGATCGTTTCCGTCGCTTGGGCCGAAATATCTTATGCCGTACATTTCAAAAAGATTGCTTTGCGCCAGCATCATTCTTTTAAGCCTTGTTTTCAGCCTGATTATCGCCCTTGCAAGGGGCTTTCCCAGAAGAGGTATCCTCATCATTGCTCTTCTGCTCTTATCCATAAGCTCGTAATAGCCGTCACCGGAGCGGATCTTGTTAAGATAGCCGGACAGTGCTCCCACCGAGGGTGATATGCTCATCTCATTATCATTGAGGATGATTATAAGCCTATCATCCCTTTTTACGTTATTAAGAGCCTCGAATACCATTCCGCCGGTAAAGGCGCCGTCGCCTATTACGGCAACCGAATACGCCCCCGTATTTTTAAGCTTCGCACTTTGTGCATATCCCAATGCCGCGCTGATGCCCGTAGAGCTGTGGCCCACACCGAAGGCATCAAACTCACTTTCCTCCATTTTCGGAAAGCCGCTTATCCCGCCGAGCTGCCTGAGATCTCCGAATTTCTCCGCTCTGTCAGTCAGAGTCTTATGTACGTAGCTTTGGTGACCCGTATCGTAAATGATCTTATCCGTAGGCAGATCAAAGCATCTTGACAGAGCAAGGGATATTTCAACTATCCCCAGATTGCTGGCAAGATGACCGCCCGTCTTACTGACGTTTTCTATTAAATGGCGCCTTATTTCTTCACAAAGCTCCGCGGCTTGACTATCGTTTAAGGCCTTTAGTTCCTGCTGAGTATATTGCTTCATTATCTCTCCGTGCCCCCTTTCGGGAGCATAGTGTTTTATATTAAGCTCTCCGATCCAAAACGACCGTAAAAAGTATAACAATGCTTAGTTTTTCGATTTGAACAAAAACCGTGCAAGTTTATTTTATCATATAAATTATAAAAATACAACACTATTTTGATTTTATTAAATAAAAATACAAAATATCAAAGCAAAGAAAAATCTTTAAATAAAAACAGGTAAATATAATGAAAATAAGTTGCAAAAAAATGAATATTATGCTATACTGATAAGAGTCAAAAAGGAGGCGATCGAAATGAAAGCCGTAAAAGCAATAATAAACGCTAAAATAGTTTTTCCAAACAAGATAAAGGAAGGCTGTTTGGTATTCAATGACAAGATTATCGGCGCCTACGACTTCCTTCCTCAAGGCTTTGAGGGTGAGGTCATCGATGCCGACGGAGGGTATCTCTGCCCCGGTCTTATAGACGTTCATACCCACGGATATATGGGTATAGAATACACCGATGCCGATATGGAAAAGAACCTGAAAATATTAAGATCACTGCCTCAGCACGGCGTAACCGGGCTTCTTCCCACGGTTATGACAGTGAAGAAAGAGCTTATGGAAAGCTCCTTTGCCGCTCTGGAGCCTCTGATAAAAAAAGAAGGCACGGGTGCTGTGGTTTTAGGCATAAACAGTGAAGGACCCTTTATAAATCCCGAAAAAAAGGGCGCACAGGATGAGAACGGAATACAAAGCTTCGATGCGGATTGGATACTCTCCCACAAAAACAGCATTCGCATTATAACCGTAGCTCCCGAAATGCCCGGATTTGAAGCCTTTGCCGAAAGGATCTGCCAAAATTCATCTATCATCCTCAGCGCGGGCCATACCAACGCCACCGCCGAAGACATAATCCGCAGTGCCGATCTGGGACTTAAAAACGTAACTCATCTTTTCAACGCCATGAGCCCTCTGGGTCACAGAGCTCCCGGTACGGCGGGAGCCGCGCTTACCGATTCCAGGCTCTATTGCGAGCTGATTTGCGACGGATTCCACGTTAACAGCCTGCTTTTCGATACAGTCCGCAGACTCAAGGGTGACAAGCTTTGTCTTATCACCGACAGTGTCCGTCCCGCAGGTCTTCCCGACGGAAGGTACGATAACGGCTTTTCCTATATCACAAAAACCGGAATTCAGTGTCTGCTTCCAAACGGTACCATTGCAGGAAGCGTGCTGACAATGAATCTTGCTGTCAAAAACTTCTACGAAAGCACCGGCTGCCCCCTTTGGGAAGCGGTCAACGCCGCCTCACTCAACCCCGCAAGACTTCTGGGCGAGGATGGAAGCATAGGCTCTATCGAGGCAGGAAAGGACAGCGACCTTGTTATCTTTGACAAGGATTTCAACACAGTAAAAACATTTATAAAAGGAGATACAGTATATGAACATTAAGCTTCTCACTCACCCCACAATGAAAAACGTCCGTGTTTTCGTTTGCGAAAACTACGATGAGCTCAGCGAAAAGGCAGCTGCCATTGTCGGCGGTGCAATGCAGCAAAAGGACGGCTTCATCCTCGGACTTGCAACAGGCTCCTCTCCCGTAGGACTCTATCAGGGTCTTATCAAGCAGTACGAGGAGGGCGTTTTGGACTTTTCTAAGGTTAAAAGCTACAATCTTGACGAGTACTATCCCATCGCTCCCGAGAACGATCAGAGCTACGTTTACTTTATGAACAAAAACCTTTTCGACCACGTTAACATCGACAAGGCAAACGTTCATCTTCCCGACGGCAACGCCGCAGACGTTGAAAAGGCTTGCAGTGACTACGAAAAGGAGATCAGCGACCTCGGCGGAGTTGACCTTCAGGTTCTTGGAATCGGCTCCAACGGTCATATCGGCTTTAACGAGCCCTGCGACGAGTTTGTAGGTCCCACACACGTGGTTACTCTTACCGAAAACACCATAAAGGACAACTCCCGTTTCTTTGCAAGTGCCGACCTTGTTCCCCGCAAGGCTGTCAGCATGGGTATCGGAACCATTATGAACGCAAAGCAGATCGTTCTTGTTGCCAACGGAAAGAACAAGGCAGATGCCATCAAGGCCGCTCTTGAGGGCCCCGTTGTTCCCGGCGTTCCCGCTTCCGTTTTGCAGTTCCACAAGAACGTTACCTTCGTTCTTGACAAGGATGCCGCATCAAAGCTGGAAATATTCAAGGAGAACTGATTTGAAGCGGGGCTTTCGCCCCGCTTTTTTAAAGCTATGATCTATTTTGACAACAGTGCCACCACCTGCCCCTCTAAAGGCTGTATAGATGCCGTCACAGGCGAGCTTTTGCTCTTTGCCAACCCCTCCAGTGTTCACACCGCAGGCTGGGAGGCAAGGAAAAGGCTGGAAGCCAACCGTGCCGTTATTGCTAAGACCCTATCGGCAAGTGCGGATCAGCTTATCTTCACCGCCAGCGCCACGGAGGCCGACAATATGGCTCTTATCGGCGCCGCAAACGCAAAAAAACGCAGGGGAAAAACGGTAATAATAACAGACAGCGAGCACCCCGCCGTAAGCCAAAGCGCTCTCAAGCTGGAAAGCGACGGCTTCAAGGTAGTACGCATCCCCACTAAGGGAGGAGCTCTCGATCTTTCTGCCATTGAAAGCGTCTGCTCATCGGGAGACGTTATTCTTTCAAGCCTTATGCACGTCAACAACGAGACGGGCGCGGTATATGATGTTAAAGCTGCCAACACCCTTATAAAAAGGCTTTGCCCCGAGGCTCTTTGCCACTGCGACTGTGTGCAGAGCTACTTAAAATATCCCGTCTCTCTTCAAGGCCTCTGTGCCGATATGATAAGCATAAGCGCCCACAAGGTCTGCGGACCCAAGGGGATTGCCGCTCTTGTTTTAAAAAAGGGTGTCAGAATACTCCCGATAATCCACGGCGGCGGTCAGGAAAGCACCTTAAGAAGCGGAACAGAAAACAGCCCGGGAATTGCCGGCTTTGCCGCGGCGGCAACCGAAGGCTTTGAGAATATGGAAAAAAACAAGGCTATTGTTTTGAACCTGAAGGCAATTATTGAAGATTCCTTTAAGGAAAACAAGCTTATTTCCTTCAACCGTCCTCCCGTCCAAAGTCCGTGGATCATAAGCATGCAGGTCAAGGGCTTTAAAAGCGAGGTACTTTTAAGAATGCTTTCAGACAAGGGTATTTTTGTCAGTGCGGGCAGCGCCTGCTCCTCAAAAAACAAGAAAAGCCCTATTTTAAAGGCCTTCGGCTTAAGCGATGCCGAGGCTGACTGCACCGTAAGGATAAGCTTCTCTCACACCAACACTGCCGATGAGTGCAGAGAATTTACCCGAAAGCTTAACGAAATTATAAAATAAAAAAGGAATTTGTTATGACACAAAAAAGATGTATTCTTCTGAAATACGGCGAGCTGATCCTCAAGGGTCTCAACAAAAGATTTTTCGAAGACAAGCTTCTTGAAAGCGTAAGAGAAAAGCTTAGCGGCTTGGGAGACTTCAAGGTCAGTGTGCTCCAATCTACCGTGACAGTCTTCTGCGAGGACGACAGCCTTTACGACCTCGCCCTGGAAAGAATGCAAAGGGTCTTCGGAATAGTCAGCGTTTGCATTGCTTATATAGCCGAAAAGGATCCCGAGGACATTTGCAGAGTAGTCAGAGAATACGTCGCTCCCTCCCTGAGAGGCTATCAAAGCTTCAAATGCGATGCCAGACGCTCCGATAAAAAATTCCCAATGACCTCTCCCGAAATAGCGAGAATGTGCGGAGCGGTCTGTCTTGAGGTCAATCCCCGACTGAAGGTGGACGTAAGAGATCCTCAGATCACCGTTATGACCGAGATAAGGGATAATTTTGCCTTTATCCACGCAGGCAGTCTCAAGGGCGCGGGCGGTATGCCCGTTGCAACCTCGGGAAAGGTAATGCTTTTATTATCCGGAGGTATCGACAGTCCCGTTGCGGGACATCTTCTTGCCAAAAGAGGTGCCCAGCTCGAGGCGGTTCATTTCGAAAGCTATCCCTACACCTCCATGCAGGCAAAGGAAAAGGTTCTGGATCTTGCAAGAATAATGGCAAACTACACCGGTACGATCAAGGTACACGTGGTCAACGTGACAAACATTCAGCTGGCAATAAAGGAAAAATGCCGCGAGGAATACTTCACACTCATTTTGCGCAGATTTATGATGCGAATTGCCGATCATCTTGCAAAATTCTACGGCTGCGGCGCTCTTGTCACAGGTGAAAGCCTGGGTCAGGTGGCAAGTCAGACTCTAAGCGCTCTTCACTCCACCAACGCCGTTGCTTCTATCCCCGTTTTCAGACCCCTTATCGGCACCGACAAGGAGGAGATAGTCACTATCGCCAGAAGAATCGGCACATTTGATACCTCAGTTCTCCCCTTCGAGGATTGCTGCACCGTATTCACACCCAGGCACCCCAAGCTCAACGTAGAGCTTTCAAAGCTCATAGAGCAGGAGGAAAAGCTGGATATAGATGCTCTTATCAAGGAGTCACTTGACAGCCGCGACACCGCGGTCTGCAAGCCAATGGATCAATGAATGCTCTCACCGCAAGGCTAAAAGGCCTTCTCTTCGCTCTTATCTACACCATAACCTTCGTTTCGGGACAGTTATTTGCAGACCTGCTCCTGATGATACCCTACGCCATTGCGCAGTATTCATCCCTGGACGACGTACAAAACTTCTCCAACAAGCTTACCGAGCTTTTTAAAACCGATTTTCTTCCCCGATACAGCTGGCTGGTCTCTATATTAAGCGCCGCGATCTCAATTCTGCTCCTGCTTATCATAACTAAATTCACATCGAGATCCTTCAAAGCCCGGACTGCTATCAGAAAATGCCCCGTATCCCCCTTTCTCTATATAGTCACACTCTCTATCGGTCTGCAGATATTGATTACCCTGGCTATAGATTCTCTTGGCAGTATATCTGTTTTTGAGGAGCTTATAAAACAGCAAAACGACTATTCTCAAGCCATAACCGGAAATACCAACAAGCTTTTGGAGCTTCTGGCCGTTGCAGTTGCCGCTCCACTCTGCGAGGAGCTATTCTTCCGCGGCGCCGTACTCTCCTCACTTAGAGAAAACAGCTTCGGAAAAGTATCCTCCGTGCTTATTCAGGCCCTTATGTTCGCTATAGTTCACGGTGTTCCCATCGCTATGCTCTATGCCTTTATTATGGGTACCGTTATGGGATGGCTGAGAATAAAATTCGACAGTATATGGCCCGGCATCTGTCTCCACAGCGTTTTCAACTGTGTTGCCTACTGGTCCTATATGGGCGGAGACGAGCTTCACCCCATCAGCTACGTACTGCTTTGGCTCTCTTCTGCCGCTATAAGCATTTCAAGCTTTATTTTATTATCAAGAAAGAAGACGGAAAATGAACGTTGAATATATTGTCGCAGGGCTGGGCAACCCCGGAAGCGAATACCAAAGGACCCGTCACAATGCGGGTTTTCTTGCCCTTGACGTTATCAGTCAAAAACACTCATTTAATATAAAAACTCTTAAATTCCACTCTCTTTGCGCAAGAGAGCTGATCAATTCAAAGTCCGTTCTTTTCCTCAAGCCCCAAACCTATATGAACAATTCGGGCGAGGCTATAAAAGCCGCCGCCGACTTTTACAAGATCCCACCCGAAAGAATAATCGTTATCTACGATGACATCAACTTCCAACCCGGTACTATCCGTATCCGCAAAAAGGGGTCCGCAGGCGGTCACAACGGTATAAAATCCATTATAAGCAATCTTTCCTCCGATAATTTTCCCAGAATAAAGATCGGTGTCGGCAACAAGCCGCCTCATTTTGAGCTCTACGACTGGGTCCTGGGCAAGATCCCCAAGGAGGACCAAGAGCCTCTATTCTCAGCTCTTACCACCGCCTCAGATGCTCTCTCACTGATCCTTGATGGAAACATCGACAAGGCTTTGTGCACCTACAACTAACTTACTTTTTTGAAAAAAAGTAAGCAAAAAACTTTTAATGTCGACCAAGTCTGTGCTAACACATACCACGATGGTTTACTTTACACTTATTTTAACGTGCCTTTTTGGAAAAACAATTAAGAACTTCCACCTTTTTAAAAAAAGGTGGAACCAAAAACTTTTAATGTCGATCAAGTCTGTGCTAACACACACCGCGATGCCTTACTTTTCACATAATTAAACATACCATACGATAGGACAGCTTTTTACGTTCAGTGTCCTTTTTATTAGTTTACATAATTCGTGTTTTTGCGTGTTATGTTGATATATTATCATTTTTCAAATTTTTTAGAAAGATAAAGAGATTTAGCATGGATCACATCAGTCTGCAGATCAGAATGCAAAATGAATACAACGCAGTGGTTAAAGCAATGAAGGAGGGCTCCGAGCCCATCAGCCTTACAGGTATATGCGACTGTGCAAGGCATATCTTCCTTTCCTGTATAGCTCAGGACACCGGGCGCCTGATGACAGTCATCACCCCGGATGAAAAAAGCAGCGAGGAGCTTTACAAAAGTCTCTCGGGCATAGAAGGAGTATACCGCTTTCCCTCCAGAGATTTTTCCTTCCTCTCTGTAGATGCAAGCAGCCGAGAATTTTCCAACGCCAGACTTGAGGTCCTCTGCGCCATCTTCACCGGCAAAGCAAAAATGGTAATAAGCTCCATCGAAAGCGCTTGCCAAAGTACAGCCACAAGAGCAGAGCTTAAGGATAACGTAAAAAGCTTTTCCCTCTACGATGACTATCCCATTGAAGAGCTGAATGAATACCTTGTCCAACACGGTTACTCTCACAGTGAAAAGGTTGAAGGTGTTGGTCAATTCTGTCTCAGAGGCGGCATTTTAGACTTCTTCCCTCCCGTTGAAAAAGAGCCTTTAAGATTGGAGTTCTTCGGCGACACCATCGACAGGATCAGCTCCTTTGACCTCATCAGCCAAAGAAGCACCTCTCAAAGGGAAGGCTTTATCCTCTGCCCCGCAGATGAATTCTACGCCGATCCCAAAAAGCTGGAAAAAGTCAGATCCGCACTTAAGGAAAGCCTCAGATCATCCCCCGACAGAGAAAGCACAAAAAAAGCTCTTGAGGACGTCGAGATAGGCAGAATATCATCCTACGATTGCTTTAACAACATCTTAGGCTTCGGCGAATGTCTTCTCGACCACTGCACCGAAGGAATATTTGCAATAAACGACGGCGATCTGTGCGCCGAGCGCCACAA
The DNA here is from genome assembly GCA_015063985.1 of Oscillospiraceae bacterium. Taxonomy (GTDB): domain Bacteria; phylum Bacillota; class Clostridia; order Oscillospirales; family SIG627; genus SIG685. The sequence continues at coordinate 86,047 of SVTC01000002.1, forward strand.
AATCGCTATGGAGCTCCTTAAAGAGACCGTGAAAAGCCTTACCGAGCAGGAAAGACTCCCCATAGACGGAGCCCTTTCTCTCCCAATGGTGGAAATGGATCTTTTCCTTGACATTATGAAAAGCTCTCCCTGCGCCCTCTTTGAAAGCTTTGCAGGAAAAAATCTCATTCCTCCCAAAGGAATATTCCGCTTCGAAAGCAGAGTTGCTCCGGATCACGGCGCAGACTTAAAGGTCCTCTGTGACATAATCAAAGGCTATCTCGGCGAGGAAAGAAGGATCTTCTACGCCGCCGCAAACTCCATCGCAAGAGATAATCTCAAAAGCTTTCTTGACAACAGCTCCATACCCTGCAGCGTCTTTGAGGCAGGCAGTGATATGGAAGGCTCCTTGCACGGTATGGTGCATATATATACTCAATCACAGAATATTTATACTTATTCACAAGGCTTTGAATTACCAAAAACAAAGACGGTCTTCTTATGTGACACCAAGTCCGCAAAGGCTTCTCCCAAAAAGCAATACGCGGTAAAGAAAAGTGCCAGAGAAACCATAGTAAGCTATGCGGATCTGGAAAAGGGAGATTACGTGGTTCACGCCAATCACGGCATAGGAATTTACGACGGAATAGAGAAGATCGAAAAGGACGGCGCGCTGAGAGATTTTATCAAGATAAAATACGCAGGCAGTGACGTTTTATACGTCCCATGCTCAAACCTTGAAAACGTGTCCAAATATATCGGTGCAGGCAGCGACAGTCCCGGCTTGAAGCTCAATAAAATGGGCACGGATACCTGGACTAAAACAAAATCCAGGGCAAAGAGCGCCGTAAAGGATATTGCCAAGGATCTTATAAAGCTGTACGCCGCAAGAAACAGCAGAAAGGGTCACGCCTTCAGCACCGACAGTCCCTGGCAAAAGGAGTTCGAGGATGCCTTCGAATACGATCCAACCGCAGACCAGATAAGAAGCAGCGACGAAATAAAAATGGATATGGAAAAAAGCATCCCCATGGACAGGCTTCTCTGCGGAGACGTGGGCTTCGGAAAGACAGAAATCGCTCTGCGAGCCGTTTTTAAGTGTATAATGGACGGTATGCAGGCGGCAATACTTGTTCCAACCACCATACTTGCGTGGCAGCACTATCAGACGGTTCTTTCAAGATTCAGATCCTACCCCGTAAAGGTCGGTCTTTTAAACAGATTCTGCACACCAAAGGAAGTAAAAAAGACTCTGAGCGACTTAAAAAACGGTGCTCTCGATATTGTGGTAGGAACTCACCGTCTCCTTCAGAAGGACGTTGAATTCTATTCTCTCGGACTTTTGGTGGTTGACGAGGAGCAGCGCTTCGGTGTAGCCCACAAGGAAAAGATCAAGGAGCAGGCGCAAACGGTGGACGTTCTCACTCTAACCGCAACTCCCATCCCCAGAACTCTCAATATGGCTCTGGGAGGAATAAGGGATATGAGCGTTCTTGAGGAAGCACCCGGAGACCGATTCCCGGTCCAGACCTACGTTACCGAATACGATCGTGAGCTTTTGTTGGAAGCAATAAGAAAGGAGCTCAGAAGATCCGGTCAGGTATTCTGGCTTCACAACAACACCGAGGAGCTCTATTCCAGAGCGGCATTTATCAAGGAAGCCTTCCCCGATGCAAACGTAGCCGTTGCTCACGGAAAAATGGATAAAAATGCATTGAACAACATTTGGAAGGATATGATGGATCAAAAGGTTGACGTTCTGGTGTGCACCACAATAATAGAAACGGGTGTTGACGTTGCCAATGCAAATACTCTTATAGTTGAGGATGCTGATCACTTCGGTCTGAGTCAGCTCCACCAGATCCGAGGAAGAGTCGGAAGAAGCGACAGAAAGGCATACGCCTTTTTCTGTTACAGAAAGGGCAAGGAGCTTTCGGAGATATCAAGAAAAAGACTAAATGCCATAAAGGAATACACAAAATTCGGAAGCGGCTTCAAGCTTGCCTTAAGAGACCTGGAGCTGAGAGGTGCCGGTAACCTTCTGGGAAGTCAGCAGCACGGTCACATTGAAAGCGTAGGCTACGATCTTTTTATGCAGCTTCTTGATTCGGCAGTAAAAGAGGAAAAGGGAGAAAAGCTTTCCGAAAAGAAGGATTGCTTTATAGACGTTGCCGCAGATGCTTATATTCCCTCAAGCTATCTTGACAGCTCGAAAATGAGAATAGACGTATATAAGGAGATATCCTGCGCCGATACTCCCGAGGAGCTTGAAAAAACAAAGGAAAGCCTTCTGGACCGCTTCGGTACTCTTCCTAAGGCAGTGGAAAACCTTTTCCTTATAGCTCTCTTAAAGCAGAAGGCACAAAAGCTTGATATAACAAAGATCAGCCAACAGGATAAAAAGCTTATTTTCTTCACCGAAAATCCCCGCTTAAAGGAGCTGGGAGCAGTAAACGACGTATACGGTGCGCGCTTTACACTGCTCTTCACCGGAAAGACCCGTTTCACGTTAGAGCTGACAAGTAACGACGTTATCGGTCAAGCCCTGGAAATACTTCATCATTATGCATCTTTCAGCGAAAAACTTGATGAAAAAGCATAGACTTTTTTATTATTTTATGATATAATAATAGGTAGACTGATACAATAGGTCTTACGGTAAAAAACAAAAAGGAAAATGCAATGAAAAAAATAATTTGTGCGCTTTTTATTTTATCCACACTGCTTTCTCTGGTGTCCTGCTCGGCAGGCGGAGCGGTCGTTATAAGCTATAAAGATCAAAGACTTACCGAAAGAGATTTTATCTATGAGCTTGCCATGGAAAAATCATCCATTCTCTCTGAAAACGATCTGAGTCAGGACGATGCTTCCCTTTGGGCGGCAAAGGACTCCGAAGGTAAGACTATGGACAAGATCTATATGGAAAACTTAAAAAAGACACTTGTATTAAGACTCTACTTTGCTCAGTATGCCATAGACAAGGGTTACGGTCTTACCGACAACGATCTTTCCTTAGTCAAGGACAGCATGAATAAATACGCGCAAAATTTTTCAAGTCTTGAAGAATTTAACGGCTATATGTCAAATTTCGACTCCGATTACGACAGTATCCACGAGCTTATGAAGACCCAATATCTTTCTCAAAAGGGTCAGTATCTGCTCTTCGGTTCCGGTGGAGAAAAGGAAATAACCGAGGAAAATGCAAGAGAATTCTTTGTAAAGAACTACGCCACCTCGGAGCATATCTTTATAAACAACGTTTCAAAGGTCTATCCCAATCAAAAGGTCGTACCCTTAAACGATGAGGAAAAGGCTGAAAAGAACGCCTATATCGAAGATCTTAAATCAAAGATAACGGCAGAGAATTTCAAGGAATATCTTTCAGTCAGCGAGGAAAAAACCTCTGAATATACCATTTGCCAAGGAATGACCGACAACAGGGAATATGAAGAAAAGCTTTTTCAATCATCCGTGGGAGAGATCAGCTATCTTCAGACAGAGCAGGGCTTCTACTTCATTTTACGCAAGGAGCTCAACGCCGATTATATAACCGATGACGAAACCAAGGCTATTATGTCGCTTCTTACAGAAAAAGCTATGGATGAGATCTACCTCACTGTAGTATCATCGGCTGAATTTAACGATGAAATACTTAATAAATTCAGCTTTTCTTCAGCGAAATACTTTACATCTTATTGATACGGGAGAAATAAATGAATTCATTTGAGGAGCTTTGGGCTCTAATACTTAACACATTAGAGGAGAAGAAGACCTTTTCCGATTCAAGCTTTAATCTCTGGCTTAGAGATATGGAGCTTATAGAAATGACCGAGGATACCGTATACATAAAGGTTGAAACGGATTTCAAAATGAACTTTATAAAATCAAGATATATGGATTTTATAAGCAGTGTTCTTTGTGATATCTTAGGTTTTTCCTCTAAAATAGTTCTCATCAGTGAGGAAAGCGCGGATCCCGACGTTAGAGCAGTCTTCGAGGACTACGAAAAAACAAAAATACAAAAGGACTGTCTTTTCCTTTACGTTCCGAAGGAGCTTAGAGAAACCGAGCCTCAGATCACCAGGGAAGAGCCGAAAAAGGCTCTTGACAAGGAATACGAAAAGGATGATTTTGTTCCCGAAAATGCAAGAAAGCCTACCCAATGGATAAAGGAAGATCCCAAGCTTGACAGAAAGGAACAAGGCTCGGATATTGAAGAGATACCTACCCCCGGAGTAGGTACCTACTTAGGCTACAGCGAAAAATATACCTTTGAAAACTTTATAGTAGGTAATACTAACCGTTTTGCCTACAATGCCTGCAAGGCAGTAGCCGACGATCCCAGCAACCTCTATAACCCTCTCTTCATTCACGGTCCCTCGGGCCTGGGAAAAACTCACCTTCTTTACGCTATAACAAATCAGCTTATAATCTCCAATCCCGACAGCCACGTTCTTTACGTTAAGGGCGAGGATTTCACCAATCAGCTTGTGGACTTCATAACACAAAAGGAGCCCATGCACTTTTTCAGAGATAAATACAGAAACGTCGACGTACTTTTGGTGGACGATATTCAATTTATCGCAGGTAAGACAGCCACACAGGAGGAATTCTTTCATACCTTTAACGCTCTCCATCAGGAGAATAAGCAGATAATCGTCACCTCCGACCGCCCTCCAAGAGATATGACAACCCTGGAGGAAAGATTAAAGAGCCGTTTTGAGTGGGGTCTTATAGTGGATATGCAGCCTCCGGACGTTGAATTAAGGACCGCTATCTTAAAGAAAAAATGCGATGAGGTCAATCTTCCAAACGTACCCATTCAGATCCTTGAGTATATGGCGGAGCACATCAAGGATAATGTCCGTCAGCTGGAGGGAGCGATCAAAAAGCTCAGTGCATATTCCTTTATAGATCAGCTGCCCATTGATATGGCATTGGCAAGACGTTGTATTAAGGACGTTTCATCCTCCGACAGCGAGGGAGGAAGCCAGGATACAATCAACAGGATCTTTAACGCAGTATGCAAAAAGACCTCGGTATCCATTGAGGATATCAAGAGTAAAAAGAGAATAAGAGAAATAGTAAAGGCCCGTCATCTTGCTATATTCCTTCTCTCAAAAACAGTTGAGCTGCCGTCAACGGCTATAGCAAAGATATTTGACCAGGATCATACAAGTATACTCTATGCCATCAACACTCTTGAAAAAAAAGCCGAGACCGATCCGGTATTTATGGATGAGGTAAAGGAGATCGAGGATAAGGTAAGGTGAATAATCTGTGGAAAAGAAGCTTAAAAGCTGTTGAAAATAAAATTTTTTCTATTTAAAGTTTTCCACTTTTCCCCGTGAAAAATATGTGAAAACAAAAAACGACTGAAAACGACTGATTTTTTCACTTTTATTTCAAGGCTTTTCCTTTAAGTATATTCTTAGAGTATCAACGGAAATTTCGGGTTTTCCACTTTTTCCGGCCCTCTACTGCTACTACTTCTGTTATTTAATAATAATTATTCAATAATAATAAATAATAACAATAAAGGCAAAATTTGATTTTTTTAAAAAAATACTCACACCCCGTAAAACAAAGGAGATTGTGAAAATGTATATTCGAGTTAACAGTAAAATTCTTACGGAAGCGGTTCTTCCCGCTCTTTGCGCAGTAACACCCAGAGCGCTCCTGGCAAGTGCATCGGGCTTAAGGCTTGAGGCAAACAAGGAGGAAAGTAGTCTTACCATTACAGGCTACGATATCCAAAAGGGCTTGACCACCACTATTTCCTGCGAGGTAATAAACGAAGGAAGTATGCTCCTTGACGGATACAGACTTGCGACTATTTGCAGAAACATTCCGGAGGGAGAGATAACTCTTTCCAGCGATGAAAAATATCTTACCACCATATCCAGCCAAAAATGTAAGTTTGAGATATCCGGCTCATCCAGCCAGAACTATCCCACACTCCCCATACTTTCCGGAGAGAGATATTTTTCCATCAGCCAAAAGGTATTGAAAAAGATGCTCAATCAGGTAATGTTCAGCTACTCCGTAACAGACAGCAAGCCTGTTTTGACCGGTATTTATTTTGACGTGGATCAGGATATGTTCCAGATCTGTACCTGCGACGGCTACAGAATAAGCCTTACAAAGAAAAAGATCGACAACGAGCCCAATTACGATGAAAAGGGTAAAGCTAAGGAAAAGGATTTTATCTGCAATTTCTCCGATCACTTCCTTGTTCCCGGAAAGAACGTAGTGGAGCTTTCAAAGCTTCTTGAGGACAGTGATGCTCCTATCAGAATAGAGCTTGCAAGAAAGCACGTTATATTCTGCTTTGATGACAAGACCTTCTTTTCCAGACTTTTGGACGGAGACTACATAAATTACGAAAGCTCCTTGCCCGACGATTACAAAACCAAGATCATAGTGGATCTTGCTCAGATCAGCTCTGCAATTGAAAGAGTAGGTCTTCTTAACGATGAAAAGACAAAGTCGGCTCTGCACTTCTGTGTCAGAGAGGATCACATAATTTTAAGATGCCAGACCTCTCAGGGAAGGACAGAAGAGCTTGTCGACTGTGTTATAGAGGGAGATCAGAATACTCTCGGCTTTAATCACCGTTATCTTGTGGATGCCTTCCGTGCCGCTCTTTTAAGCGGTGAGGAAAAGGTAGAGGTAAGGCTTAACAGTCACCTTAACGGGCTTATGATAGAGTCCGTGGGAGATAACAGAGCCGAAAAGAGATTCTTCTATCTTGTTTTACCGGTGAAGCTTAACTGAAAATGAAAATAGATTCCATTACACTGGAAAACTTCAGAAACGTTGAAAAGGCTTCAATAGAGTTTACCGACGGTGTAAATCTGCTTTACGGTAAAAACGCCCAGGGAAAGACAAATGCCTTGGAGGCCATATATTATCTTGCGGGGCTTAAAAGCTTTCGTTGTCCGAAATACAGAGAAATGATCTCCTACGATGCTCCCGAGGCAAAGATAGAGGGAGTTATTTCTCAAAACGGCAGGCAAGTGGTATTAAGTGCCCTTTTACCAAAGAACGGAAAAAGAAACGTATTGAAAAACGGCGTAAAGCTGCAAAAGCTCAGCGAATATATGGGGATATTTCGAGCAGTGCTCTTTTGCCCGGAGCATCTTGAGCTTATAAAGGGCGGTCCTGCCGAAAGGCGAAGCTTTATAGATGGAGCAATATGCCAGCTCAAGCCCGCCTATGCCTCTTTATTAAACGAGTTCAACAGAATATATGGTCAAAGGCAGGCGCTTTTCAGATCGATGAAGGATAAAAGCATTAGTGAAGAGCTTTTGGAGATCTGGGATGAAAGCTATGCGAGCCTGAGTATAAAAATATCAAAAACAAGAAAGACCTACGTTGAAAATATATCGGGTCTTGCTTCGGAGTTTTACAGAGGAATAACAAAGGATCATGAAGAGCTTTCCTTAAGCTACAAATGCGACGTAGATCCTTTTTCGGAAAAGGCAAAGGAAGAATTTCTTAAGCTTTTAAAGCAAAACAGAGAGCTTGAGAAAAGAAATCTGTTCTGCCCGAAGGGAGCTCACAAGGATGATCTTATTTGTAAGATAAATTCCAAAAACTCCCGATTTTATGCATCTCAGGGTCAGCAAAGATCCTGCGTATTAAGTCTGAAGCTTGCCGAGGGAGAATACAGCAAGAAGCTCAGCGGTCAGTCGCCGGTATTTTTACTGGATGACGTTTTAAGCGAGCTGGACAGTGAAAGACGGGAGTATATTCTTTCAAACGTTCAATCCGGACAGGTAATAATAACGTCCTGCGATCCCGACGGCTTTGAATCAGTGGAAAATATAAGAAAAATTCTTGTTAAAAAAGGAAGCTATATTATCTGATGTTTTTACACGTGGGAAATCAGGTCACCATCAAAAAGGAGCATATAGTTGCGATAATAGATATCGACAGTGACCTTACTGCGGATGGTACCAAAAAATATATAAAAAAAATGGAGGAGCTCGGACTTGTAAGGCTTATAAGTAACGAGCTGCCGAAATCTCTCATAATCACTTATGACGGAACATCTCAGCTTTGTCACGTATCACCTATATCCGTGGCAACCTTAAGGCTGAGAATAAACGAAGGGAAGGAATTGAAAAATTGGAAGAGATCTTGAAATACGATGACCAACAAATACAGGTTCTTGAGGGTCTGGAGGCAGTAAGAAAACGTCCCGGAATGTACATCGGATCCACATCTCAGAAGGGTCTTCATCATCTTGTCTATGAAATTGTTGACAACTCCATAGACGAGGCTTTGGCGGGAATTTGTAATAAGATCACCGTTACGCTTCACGATGACGGAAGTGTATCTGTTCAGGATAACGGAAGGGGTGTGCCCGGAGGTATCCATCCGAAAATGGGTATTCCTACCCTTGAGGTCGTTTTTACCATTCTCCATGCAGGCGGAAAATTCGGCGGCGGAGGATACAAAATATCCGGAGGCCTTCACGGTGTAGGTGCCAGTGTAGTTAACGCGCTGAGCCAATGGATGGAGGTAACCAACTGTAACGACGGTAAAATGTATACCGAGCGCTTCGAAAGAGGCTTTGTTACCCGTCCCTTACAGTGTATGGGTGAAACCGACAAGCACGGTCTCTTTGTTCACTTTATGCCTGACAGAGAGATATTTACCGAAACCGAATTTGACTATACTACGATCCTTAACAGACTAAGAGAGCAGGCTTTTTTAAATGCCGGTCTCTCCATTGAGCTTATAGACGAAAGAGATTTTTCCAAGCTCAGCTCCGCAACAGAGCAGAAGGAGGATGAATTCAGCATCATCGATGAGCAAGAGGATGAGGAAAGCCGCGGCTTCAAAAAGGAAAAGGAAAAGAAATACAATCTACTTTGCTTTGAGGGCGGTATAAAAAGCTTTGTTGAATTTCTCAACGAGAAAAAGCACAATCAGCCTCTTAACAAGGAAGTTATCTATTTTTGCGATGAGTCAAAGGACGGCTTCTGCGAGATAGCTATTCAATATAACGACGGCTATGCAGACACCACAATGACCTTTGCCAATAATATAAACACCACCGAGGGCGGAACTCACGAAACCGGCTTCAAGACAGGTCTTACAAAGGTATACAACGATTATGCCAAAAAATACGGCATTTTAAAAAGTGACGACAAGCTCTTTACCGGAGAAGACGTCCGCGAGGGTATGACAGCCATAGTATCCGTAAAGGTCAGCGAGGCTCAGTTTGAAGGACAGACAAAAACAAAGCTTGGCAACGCTGCAATAAGACCCTTTGTTGACAGTCTTGTAAGAAACAAGCTCGGAGAATTTTTCGAGGAAAATCCCTCTATCGCCAAGCTTCTTATGGAAAAATCCCTTTCCGCCGCAAGAGCAAGAGAGGCGGCTAAAAAGGCAAGAGAGCTTACAAGAAGAAAATCTCCCCTTGAAAGCGGATCTCTGCCCGATAAGCTTGCGGACTGCCGTGACAGAAATGCAGCCAACACGGAGCTCTTCCTGGTAGAGGGAGACAGTGCGGGCGGTACTGCAAAGGACGGAAGAAAGAGTGAATTCCAAGCTATCCTTCCTCTCCGCGGTAAGATCCTTAACGTTGAAAAATCCCGTTTGGACAAGGTATACGGAAACCTTTCCATAACTCCCATTATCCAGGCTCTGGGCACGGGTATCGGAGATGATTTTGATATATCAAAGCTCAGATACGGTAAAATAATACTTATGGCGGATGCTGACGTTGACGGTGCCCATATAAAGACACTTCTTCTCACCTTCTTTTTCCGTTATATGCGTCCTTTAATTGAGCAGGGTCACGTATTCTGTGCTCAGCCGCCCCTTTACAGAATCTTCCGCGGTAAGCAGCAGGAGTATGCCTTCTCCGATGAAGAAAGAGATCAGGTGATCGCCCGTATGGGAGCCAATGCCCAGGCGGAAAGATACAAAGGTCTCGGTGAGATGGATGCTATCCAGCTTTGGGAGACTACAATGGATCCGGAAAGGCGCACTCTTCTTTTGGTAAATATAGAGGACGCCTATGCGGCAGACGAGGCATTTTCCATACTTATGGGTGACAAGGTAGAGCCCAGAAGAGAATTTATTGAGCAAAATGCAAGATACGTTTCAAATCTTGACGTTTGATCAAATTTAATGCAGTAAAGTTTTCCCCACCTGTGAAAAAACCTTGTGGAAAAGATTACTGTAAACCATCTTTTCCAAGAAAGCTTGATTTCAAGCCATATTCTGAAATCAGATAAAGCAAAATGTAAACGAAAAACCTTTAAAGGAGACTGAAATGGAACTCAATCTTGAGGGTCAGAATATACAAAATATTGAAATTGAAAAAGAGATAAAGCGTTCCTACATAGACTATGCAATGAGTGTAATTGTGGGAAGAGCTCTGCCTGACGTAAGGGACGGAATGAAGCCCGTTCACAGACGTGTTCTTTACAGTATGTACAAGGACAATCTTACTCACGACAAGCCCTTCAGAAAATCGGCCACCACAGTAGGAAACGTTTTGGGTCACTACCATCCTCACGGAGATGCCGCGGTATACGATACCTTGGTCAGAATGGCCCAGCCCTTCTCCTTAAGATATCCACTTGTTGACGGTCACGGTAACTTCGGTAACGTGGACGGAGACGGAGCTGCTGCATACCGTTACACCGAGGCAAGAATGTCAAGAATAGCCTCGGAGCTTATGAGTGATATTGAAAAGAACGTTGTTGACTTTGTTCCGAACTTCGACAACAAGCTGACCGAGCCCACAGTTCTCCCCAGTCGTTTTCCGAATCTTCTTGTTAACGGCTCTGTAGGTATTGCCGTCGGTATGGCTACAAATATCCCCGCTCACAATATGAGCGAGGTCATCGACGGTACCGTTTACCTTATCGATCATCCCGATTGCGATATTCCCGCCCTTATGGAATTTATCAAGGGACCCGATTTTCCCACCGGTGCGGTTATTTACGGCACCTCCGGTATTTATCAGACCTATATGACAGGTCACGGAAAAATACTTGTCCGTGCAAAGTATCACATTGAAACACATAATAACCGCAGCTCCATAGTCTATACCGAGATCCCTTATCAGGTCAACAAGTCTTCTCTTGTAAAAAGCATAGTTGATCTTGTTAAGGAAAAGCGTGTCGAGGGTATAGCAGACCTCAGAGACGAAAGTGATATGGACAAGGGTATGCGTATCGTCGTGGACGTAAAGCGAGATGCAAATCCCGAAATAGTTGTTAATCAGCTCTTCAAGCACACCCAGCTTCAAGACACCTGCGCGGCAAATATGCTTGCATTGGTTGATAACGAGCCCAAGGTACTCAATCTTAAGCAGATCCTTTGGCACTACGTTCGCCATCAGGAGGACGTGGTAACGAGAAAATTTAAATACGAGCTGGAAAAGGCTCTGGCAAGACTCCATATTCTCGAGGGCTACAAGATAGCTATCGACAATATCGAGGAGGTCATTCGTATTATCCGTGCCAACAAGACCGTTCCCGAGGCAAAGGCTGCCTTGATAGAGCGCTTTGAGCTCTCCGATGCTCAGGGTCAGGCAATAGTGGAAATGCCCTTGGGTAAGCTTGCCGGTCTTGAGGTAAACAAAATTCTTGAGGAAATGGCTGAAAAGCAGGCTTTGGTTGAAAAGATCAGAGATATCCTTTCCGATGAAAAGAAGGTCCTGGGAGTTGTGAAGGAGGATCTTCTGGAAATTAAGGCACGCTACGGTGACGAAAGAAAGACTGCGATCGAGCAGGCAGTGGACGATATCCTTATTGAAGACCTTATTGAAAAGCACAAGTGCGTTGTTACCGTTTCAAAATCCGGTTACATCAAGCGTATTCCCGCCGATCAGTATCAGGCTCAGAACAGAGGCGGCAAGGGTATAAACGCCATGACCACCAAGGAAGAGGATTTTGTAAGCAATATTATCGTTGCTCACAGTCACAGCTGGCTCTTTATGTTTACAAACCTCGGCAGGCTCTATGCAAAAAAGTGCTATGAGCTTCCCGAGGCAGGAAGAACGGCAAAGGGTACGAATATTGTCAATATTCTTCCTCTTAAGCCCGATGAGAAGATCACTGCCTTTATTTCAGTAAGCAAGGTGGATACGGACGAGCTTCTCACTATGATAACTCGCTCCGGCTACATTAAGCGCACTCCCTTGAAGGTGTTCAAGCATTTGAGAAGAAACGGTATCAATGCTATTACCCTTACCGAGGGCGATGAGCTTATGTTTGTTGAAAAGACAGACTCCGACAAGGATATCTTTGTTGCTACAAATGACGGAAGATGCATTCGCTTTGATGAAAAAGAAGTCAGTGTTATGGGAAGAAATGCCCGCGGTGTAAGAGCTATCCGTCTTAGCGGTTCTCAGGTCGTTGCAGGCGCTCTCAGCCTTGACAAGGATTCCGATAAGCTTATTCTTACCGTTACTCAAAACGGATTCGGAAAGCGCTCCGATCCTGCCGCTTATACCTCACATCACCGCGGAGGAAGCGGTATGACCTGCCACAAGCTTTCGGAAAAGACAGGTCTCTTGTCAGGCATCGCCGCAGTTGATGACAGTGACGATATTATGATGATCACCGACAGCGGTATGCTTATCAGGATCCCGGTTAACCAGATCTCCGTTATCGGAAGAGCTGCATCCGGTGTTATCATTATGAGGACCTCCGATAATGCCGTTATATCCGGATTCCAGGTTATCCAAAAGGATGACAACGTTGAAGAGACTGTTATAGACGAGGAAGTTGAGGAGATTTCTTTTGCTGACTCCGACTCCGATTCGGATACAGATCTTGACTCTGATACCTTGCCTGAGGCTTAAAGTTTTTAAGGAGGCACACCTTTTTGAAAAAAGGTGTGCCAAAAACTTTTAATTTCGATTAAGTATTTATTAACAAAAACCACGATGGTTGTTTTGTAATAAATAAACCTTATTTTTCGGGAAAACACTTTTTATTCTTATCCTGCTTGTAGTCCGATAAAAATAGGTCTGAACCTAAGATAATAAAGGAAAAAGCAATGAAGAAAGTTAAAGTTGTTCTTTTTAAAGCTTATAAAAGAATAGACAGAGATCTTTCGAGAAGGTTATTTTTAAAGGCTGTTGAGCTTTGCTTTTCTGAAGAGGAAAGACCTAAGAAGAGAGCTTGCCGAGAGGACGGAAAGCCTGTTTTTATTGATAGGAGCGAGGTTAAGTTTTCTGTAAGTCACAGTGAAAACTGGTACCTTGCAGCCTTTTGCATTGACAGTGAGGTAGGAATTGACGTTGAAGTATTGCGGCAGGTAAACGTAAAGCAGGAGAGGATAGCCAAAAGATTTTTCGATCCCTCCGAGCAGGAGATACTGAAAAGAGAGCCTGCGGATTTTTTAAAGATCTGGACAAAAAAGGAAGCAACGGTAAAGCTTAACGGAAAAGGTATCGGCGGCTTGAAAAGCACCGATGAGGACTCAAAAAAGCTTTATTTTACGGATATAAGCGAAAGGCTTGGAGAGCTTTGTAATGAAAATATAGCAGGCACGCTTTGTTGCGAAGAGGAGTTTTACTGCGATATTATTCGCGGGGAGGATTTTAATGGCTAAAAGATTTACAAAAAACGACAGCGGATTTATTTGTGCCAATTGCGGAGCCGAGGTGGAGCCGCTGGAATATTCATCAAGAGATCACTGCCCCTTTTGCCTATGGTCTTTGCACGTGGATATAATGCCGGGAGACAGATCAAATCCCTGCAAGGCAAAGCTTGAGCCGATATCCGCGGAGCCTGATGCAAAAAAGGGCTTTATAATAAATTACAGATGCACAAAATGCGGAGCAAAAACAAGGTGCAAGGCTGCTCTTGGAAAGGGGCAGACCGACAGCACCGATCTATTGATAAAATTAACAGTAAACAGAGATTGAGGTGTAAGGATGAAGGTGATCTTTGTTTGTACGGGTAACACCTGCAGAAGTCCCATGGCGCAGATGATAGCCCAAGAAAAAATAAAAAATCACAGCTTTTCCTCGGCAGGTATCTATGCCGCAAACGGTGAGGAGGCATCATACGGTGCCCAAAATGCAATGGAGATAATGTTTTCAAAGCCTCTTATACATAAAAGCACTTTGATAACAAAGGATATTTTTGATTCCAATGATCTTGTTATAGCTATAAGCGGGCGTCACAAGGCTCTTCTTGAAGCCTTGTACGGAAAAAGCGATAAGATAATTGCAATGCCCGAGGATATTGCCGATCCCTTTGGCGGCGACGTTGACGATTATCTTGCCTCGGCAAGAGATATAGAAAGAGGAATAGATATTCTTCAAAGCAGAGGTTATTTTGATGATAAGTGATGCAAGCCTGAAGGATTCAGTGGCTATTGCGGATATTGAAAAAGAATGCTTTTCATTGCCTTGGAGCAAAAATGCCATTGAAAAGGCAATTAAAGATCCCTCCTATACGGTGCTTTGTAAATACTGCGACGGCGAGGTCTGTGCTTATATAACTGCCTTGAATACTCCCGACAGTGTGGATATTTGTAATATAGCTGTAAGGGAAGAATTCAGACGCCGCGGATTTGCCTCGGAGCTTTTAAGAGAGCTGATACGTCGCTTTGAGAATAAAAAAGTTTTTTTAGAGGTGCGATCTAAGAATACCGCTGCCATAAGCCTTTATGAAAAAATGGGATTTTGTTTTGCGGGAAAAAGAAAGAGCTTTTATTCAAATCCCACAGACGATGCCTTTATATTGACCTTGGATGCCAAGGTCGGTACTAATTGAAAAAGGTGTAAAATAAGGAGACAGAGTGTGAAAATATTAAGCATAGAAAGCAGTTGTGACGAGACGGCGGCTGCTGTAGTTGAGGACGGAAGAAGGGTACTGTCGGGAATAGTAAACAGTCAGATAGAGACCCATAAAAAATATGGCGGAGTAGTACCCGAGATAGCCAGCAGAGCCCATACGGAGGCTATTAGTTACGTAGTAAAGGAGGCGCTGGAGAAGGCAGGGACGGGAATTGACGGTATAGATGCCATAGCGGTGACCTATACCCCCGGTCTTGTGGGAGCGCTTTTGGCGGGAGTCAGCTTTGCAAAGGGATTGAGCCTTGCTACGGGTAAGCCTCTCATCGGAGTGAACCATATGAGGGGACATATAGCGGCAGCGTATCCCGAGAATCCCGATCTTGAGGGAGATTTCTACGCCCTTGTGCTTTCCGGCGGTCATACCTCCATTATCAGAGCAAAAAGCTACACTGAGTTTGAGCTTGTGGGTATGACCAGAGACGATGCCGCAGGCGAGGCATTTGATAAGGTTGCCAGAGTAATGGGAATAGGATATCCCGGCGGCAAGGAGCTGGATATACTCAGTAAGAGCGGCGATTGGAAAAATTGCCCTTTGCCGATGCCGATAATAAAGGGAAGCGATTTTGACTTTTCCTTTTCGGGATTGAAGACAGCGGTGATCAATAAGGTGCATACAGCCGGGCAGAAGGGTGAAGAAATAAACAGAGCAGATCTTGCCGCAGGCTTTACAAAGGCAGTCTGCGACGGAATAAGGGACAGACTTGAGAATCTTTTCAGTGCCCGAGAGGTAAAAAAGCTGGTGCTTTGCGGAGGAGTTGCGGCAAACAGCGCGGTAAGAGCGGCAGTAAGCGAGCTTTGTGAGAAAAAAGGCGTGAAGCTTTATATACCCTGCCTTGAATACTGCGGAGATAATGCGGTAATGATAGGTGCGCAGGCATATTATGAATATTTGGCGGGAAATCTTGCCGGAAGCGATTTGAATGCGGAGCCGGTGAGCCAGATCTGAGGAGAAAAAATGGCTGAAAAATATATAACCATAAACGGTGCAAGGGTGCATAATTTAAAGAACGTTGACTTGCAGATACCAAGGGATAAGCTTGTGGTATTTACGGGATTGTCGGGCTCGGGAAAAACCAGCCTTGCCTTTGATACCATATATGCGGAGGGCTACAGAAGATTTGTGGAGAGCCTTTCCAGCTATGCAAGAATGTTTCTCGGTCAGTTGGATAAGCCCGACGTGGATAAAATAGAGGGACTCAGTCCTTCTATTAGTATAGATCAGAAGACCACCAGCCGAAATCCCAGATCTACCGTTGGAACGGTTACGGAGATACACGATTATCTGAGATTGATGTATGCGAGGATAGGAATACCACACTGTCCCGTATGCTTCAAGCCAATAAAGGGCCAGAGCATTGACCAGATGGTGGATAGGGTGCTGGAGCTTGATGACGGGACAAGATTTATGATACTTGCGCCCGTTGTAAGGGAGAAGAAGGGCAGACACGAGAAGGTGATCGAAGCCACGGTAAAGAACGGCTTTTCCCGAATGAAGGTGGACGGCGAGATAATGGAGCTTGACGGCGAAATAGAGCTGGACAAGAATAAAAAGCATACTCTTGAGATAGTAGTTGACAGGCTTGTTAAAAAGGAAGGAATAAGATCGAGGCTTGCAAATTCATTGGAAACGGCACTTGGAATGAGTGACGGAATAGTGACCTTGGAGCTTGTTGACAGAGAGGGTGAAGACAGATACTTTACCATGAGCAGGAATTTTGCCTGCGAGGAGCACGATTTTCAGCTTGGAGAGCTGAGTCCGAGAATGTTTTCCTTTAATAATCCTTACGGCGCCTGTAGCGCGTGCTCGGGCTTGGGAGTAAAGAGGGAAATATCACCGGAGAAGATAATACCCGATATGAGTCTTTCACTTGCGGAGGGCGCGGTAATTTGTAACGGCTTTAAGAGTATAGACGAAAAGAGCTGGACGGGAAAGGTCATAAATGCAGTGGGAGCAAGCTACGGCTTTGATATCCATAAGAAGCTTTGTGATTACTCTCCGGAGCAGATGGACGTGCTTTTATACGGCAACGGAGTGAAGAGAAGACGTGGAGGACTGTTCAGACCAAAGCTCAGAGTGGGAGATTTTATGGGCATAGTCAGTATGATCCAGGAACGCTTTGAGATGGGAAATAATGAGTATTACGATCAGTTTCTTGAGGAGGTTCCCTGCCCGCAGTGTCAAGGAAAGAGATTAAAGGATGAGATACTTGCGGTAACCGTGGGTGGAAAGAGCATTGCCGATTTTTGCGATATGTCGGTAAAGGATGCATTGTCCTTTATAAAGGAGCTGAAGCTTAGTCCCAGGGAGAATATCATTGCCGCAGAGCTTATTAAGGAGATCAGATCAAGGCTTGAGTTTTTGCAGAGAGTGGGACTTGATTATCTTACCCTTTCCAGAGCAAGTGCGGGCTTAAGCGGCGGCGAGGCACAGAGAATAAGGCTTGCAACGCAGATAGGCTCGGGACTTATGGGAGTGCTTTATATTCTGGATGAGCCAAGTATAGGCTTGCACCAGAGGGATAATTCCAAGCTTATAGATACTCTTAAGAGGCTCAGGGATAGCGGAAATACCGTTATCGTGGTGGAGCACGATGAAGAGACTATGGAAAGCAGCGACTTTATCGTGGACGTTGGACCCGGAGCCGGAATAAACGGCGGAAGGATAGTTGTTGCGGGAACTCCCGATGAGGTAAAAAGCTGCGAGGAGTCGGTCACGGGCGACTTTTTAAGTGGCAGAAAAAAAATAGCAGTTCCCAAAATCAGAAAAGAACCCACGGGATATTTGAAGATATTCGGAGCAAGGGAGAATAATTTAAAGAATATTGACGTGGATGTGCCCTTGGGATGCTTCGTAGCGGTTACGGGCGTGTCGGGAAGCGGAAAATCCAGCTTGATAAATAAGATACTTTTAAGCGAGCTGGCAAGAAAGCTGAACCGAGCCTTTACAACAAGGGGAGATTTTGACAGCATTGAGGGCATTGAGCAGCTTGATAAGGTGATTGCTATAGATCAAAGCCCTATAGGAAGAACACCCAGAAGCAATCCGGCTACTTATACGGGAATGTTTACCGATATAAGGCAGATATTTTCTAAGTGCCCTGAAGCGAAAATGAGGGGATTCGGTCAAGATAGATTTTCATTTAACGTTAAGGGCGGAAGATGTGAAGCCTGTCAAGGAGACGGAACCGTTAAGATCGAGATGAATTTCTTGTCCGACGTTTTTGTTAAATGCGACGTGTGCGGCGGAAAAAGATATAACCGCGAGACTCTTGAGGTAAAATACAAGGGCAAGACGATTTATGACGTTCTGGAAATGACTGTGGATGAAGCGTTGGCCTTCTTTGAGAATCATCCTTCGGTGGTGAGAAAATTAAGGACCTTGAAGGACGTTGGATTGGGATACATCAAGCTGGGACAGTCGTCTACCACTCTTTCCGGAGGTGAGGCGCAGAGAGTAAAGCTTTCCTGCGAGCTTTCAAAGAGGAATACGGGAAAGACCTGCTATATACTTGATGAGCCTACAACGGGACTTCACTCTGCGGACGTGGAGATGCTTTTGAAGATATTAACAAAGTTTTCGGACGGCGGAAATTCGGTTATTGTTATTGAGCATAATCTTGACGTTATAAAATGTGCAGACCAAATTATTGATATGGGTCCTGAAGGCGGAGACGGAGGAGGAACCGTTATATTCAGCGGTACTCCCGAGGAAGCGGTTAAATGCCGTGAGAGCTATACGGGCAGATATCTTGAAGCAAAGCTGAAGGGATAAAAAAAGGAATGGCATATAGCCCTTCCTTAATTTGTTATAATTTTAATCCGGCATAAAGTTAAGCATTGTGGTATGTGTTAGCACAGATTTGATCGACATTAAAAGTTTTTTGCTTACTTTTTTTCAAAAAAGTAAGTTGGCTCCACCTTTTTTCAAAAAGGTAAGTGTAAATAAGAGTAGAGTAGACCGTCGTGGTATGTGTTAGCATAGACTTGATCGACATTAAAAGTTTTTTGCTTACTTTTTTTCAAAAAAGTAAGTTGGCTCCACCTTTTTTCAAAAAGGTGGAAGGGAGCCAGACGGACATCTCTCCAACGGAGCGGTTGGCAAAGGCGAAGTAGGGTATGAGAGTGAGGTCAATAGGCTTTGGCTCTGTGGGGGAGAAATCAAAGTAGAGCTCGGAAGCTTCAAAGTCAAGATCAAAGCCCTTTGCCTTAATGGTAAAGGCATTGAATTGGTGAGAAAAATCACCTAAAGCGGGTGAATAGGGATCTATAGCGATGCAGTCCAGAGAGTAGGGGTTGTCGTGCTGCTCGAGACAGTAGATCATGGGGCCGTAGCTAACGGCTACCTTTGAGCAGTTGGATCTTACCTTGGGGTTGGAGGAAATGACTCTGACTCTCATTTGAAAGTCAAGATCTATAACGTCGCCGTTTTTAACGGGGATATATAGATAACCGTCGGAGGATTTTTCATTGGCATAGGCATTGCTCCAGGAGGGAACGCGGATGGCAAGAGTATCGTCCGCTCCGGAATAGGAAATGGAAATTATGCCGTTTTTTGGGTATTCGGTGCTTTGCTTTATTGATACTTCCGTACCGTTTCGTGAAAAGCTTGATACGGAAGATGAGAATTGGTTAACGTAGATAGCTTTGTCGTTAAAGGAGTAGAAGTAGTTACCAAGGCTTGCGAAGAAGCGGTTAACGTTGGGCGGACAGCAGCTGCAGGAAAAGACCTTGACTCTTTGGGGAATGGGGTAGTGCATATTGCCGAGAGAATTGAGCTCGGGGCGGAGCTCCAGAGGGTTTTCATAGAAGAAGTGGTCACCGATTAAGTCAACTCCCGAGAGAACGCCGTTGTAGAGGAGCCTTTCGATAACGTCGGCATATAATGAATTTGTGAATAGCCTTTGGAGTCTGTGGGCGAAAAAAGCCAAAGCTATGCCTGCACAGGTTTCGGCATAAGCGTTGAGATTGGGAAGATAGTAGGGATGAGCGAAGGATTCACCTCTGGAATTGGATCCAACACCGCCGGTTATGAACATCTTGTTTGCGACAATGTCGTCAAAGACCGTTTTTACCTGCTTGCGAAGGGCTTGGTCGTTGGTTTCAAGGGCGAGGTCGGCAATTGCGGAGAACATATACAACGCTCTTACGCTGTGACCCTCGGCGACTGTTTGTTCGGTTGCTTTTTTGTGGCTTTGAAAGTTTACGGGATTTACCTTGGGAATAAAATCATTTTCGCTGCAGCCTCTGTTGAAAATGAAAAACTTTGCCATTTCAAGATAATCGGGATCATTGGTGTAGCGATATAGCTTTATAAGAGCGAGCTCGATCTCCTGGTGACCGGGAGTGGTGAAGGCAGAGCTTTTTTCTTCCATAAAGATCTTTTTGACAAGAGAGGTGTATTTTTTCACACAGTTGAGCATTTTGCTTTTGCCGGTGGCATCGTCATAGGCAATAGCGGCTTCGATGAGGTGACCGAGACAGTACAGCTCGTGATTGTTTCTGTTGGTGAAGCGCTTGTCCTTTTCCAAGGTGAGATAGTAGCAGTTGTAGTAGCCGTCTTCAGCCATACTGTTTGCCATATCATCGATTATCAGATCTGCTTTTTCTTCAAGCTCGGGTACTGTTTCGCCGTTTTTAATAAGATATGCAACACTTTCTATCCATTTGGCAACGTCTGAATCCCAAAATACGTGGGGACGAATGCCGTTTTCCCCGTCGTATTCGCACTTGAAGGCATCGATTCTGCCCGTTTCCTTAAACCGTGCATATACTGCGGGAATGCTTACGTTTTTGTTGCGATCGTATACCTGCTTTAAAAAGCCATCGGTAAGCTTTACGTTGGAAAAATTAATAATACCCATTTTTTTCTCCGTTATTAATAGAGTTGACGGAAGATACCGTTGGGTATACGATAACATAATAATAGTCTTTTGTCAAGTGTTGACTTTTTTATTGTCAGCGGTAAAATAACTTTGTTTTTTCTGAGGTGTTTATGAATAGATTAAAAGCTAACGTAATGCTGCTTCTTGCGGCATTTATATGGGGTACGGCTTTCGTTGCCCAGAGCGTGGGAATGGATAGCATTGGCCCGGTTTCCTTTAACTGTGTGAGAATGTTTATAGGAAGCCTTACCTTGATCCCGGTAATTTACTTCCGCAGATTTATGGAAAAAAGAAAAAGCGGGAAAGTAGAGAAAATTGATCTTAAAAAGCATATTATAGGCGGCGCGGCTTGCGGTGCGTTTCTTTTTCTTGCA
Source organism: Oscillospiraceae bacterium (assembly GCA_015063985.1). Classification (GTDB taxonomy): domain Bacteria; phylum Bacillota; class Clostridia; order Oscillospirales; family SIG627; genus SIG685. The sequence goes on from SVTC01000002.1 coordinate 107,130, forward strand.
TCGGTGTCTCAGCAGATGGGCCTTGTTTTCACTACACCTGCAAAAAGCGGATTTATAACTGCTCTTTACGTTGTTCTTGTTCCTATAGTGGGTTTGTTTTTTAAGAAAAAGGTTCGTTGGAATATGTGGGTAGCGGTAGTGCTTGCCGCCGCGGGACTGTATTTTCTTTGTATTCAAGGAAGCTTTGTTCTGCAGCTTGGCGATCTTCTTACTCTTATCTGCGCCTTTATGTATACGTTCCACGTTCTTACGGTGGATCATTTTTCCCCTGAGACTGATCCTGTTATACTGAGCTGTCTGCAGTTTTTCTTTTGCTCGCTGTTTTCCTTTTGTCTTATGTTCTTTATTGAGGAGCCCTCGGTATTGCAGATATACAATGCGGCTATACCGATTCTTTATACCGGCGTTCTTTCCAGCGGAGTTGCTTTTACCTTTCAGGTATGTGCACAAAAGCACACTTCGCCCACTGTCGCTTCCCTTCTGATGTGTCTGGAATCCGTTTTTGCGGTGCTGGCGGGTATGGTTATTCTTTCTCAAATACCCTCTCCTGCGGAGGCCTTCGGGTGCGTTCTGATGTTTGTGGCAATAGTTTTGGGGCAGATATTCCCCGAAAAGGAATAAAAAATAAAAGGAAGGGCTTGCGGTACCTACCGTAAGGCAGGAAAACGCATCATCTATATTGGTGATGCGTTTTTGCTTTTCAACCTACAGTTGAAAAATCTCGTTTATGCAGTTATTGTCAAAAAAAGATTGCCGTGATATAATAAAAGCACAGGACAGGCGCCGTCTTGAAATTCGGAGGTAAATTTATGAATATTGGAAACAAAATTAAAGAATTGAGAAAGCAACGCGGCATTACTCAAGAACAACTTGCAGATAGCATAGGTGTTTCCTTTCAAGCGGTTAGCAAATGGGAGAATAATATAGCTTTGCCTGATATCACGCTTGCTCCTGCTTTGGCAAGTTATTTCGGTGTATCTATGGACGTTCTTTTCGATTTCAATTTGCAGGAAATTGAAGATAAAGCATTTGCTATCGCAAAAGAAAGCTGGAAATATCGTAGCTCCGATTGGGAAAAAGCACGAAACATTATTGATGAAGGGCTGAAGACATATCCTGATAACGTTATTCTTTTGATTAACAGACTTTATGTTATGAACAGCGAGGAAACTCCCGACGAGGTTATCACTATCGCGTTGAAAATTATTGATCTTTCCAAAGACGAAGCGATAAAATATGATGCCTGTCAATTCTTGGCGTATGCGTACAAAGCAAAAGGAGATTATGAAAGTGCGCGAAAAGCAATCGATATCATTCCCGATATTCGTTTCTCGAATCAGAGATTGAAAGCGTCCATTTTGGAAGGAAAAGAGAAATGGGATGCGGCATGTCAAGAATTTAATGAATCTTTATATGCATTTATGTTTATCACTTATAGCATGGCAGAATGTTGCAATGAAAGAGGCGAATATAAAGAAGCTTTGGAATATTATGAGAAAGCTTTACGTGTACTTGACATCTATAAAGTGAAAGAAAGCTGGTATGGTTTTCGTGAAGGGTTTAATGAAGAAATTGCAAAGATAAAAGAAAAAGCGAAATAAGATATTGCATTTGTGTCCGCAAAAGCAGTGCTTGTCAGGAAAAACAGACAGACTTTCAGAGCGCACAAACAAAAGGCTCCCTCCGGGAGGGAGCTCCCGACGAAGTCGGGTGAGGGAGAGCGCGTTACAATAAAAATTGTGCTTATTTGACAGTCACGCGGGCTCCTTCCGTCACGCTACGCAGCGAACCCCCAAAGCTCATTTCATTCGCTTCGGGGAACCCCTGCCGCGTGCCACCTTCCTCCCGGAGGAAGGCTATTTTGCCGCCTGGCAGTATACCTAAGAGGTGTAACACACTATACCTTGCGTGGCAGGCATGTGAAAAGGAGTACGAACAAATCGTCCGTACTCCTTTTGTTATTTTTTCGGAAGGTGTTGCCCCCTGCGTGTCATCTTGAGCGGAGTCCGCCCGAGATTCCACCTTCGCTTTGCTCGGTGCTGCTTCGCAGTTCGACTACGCTACGCTTCGCTCAGAATGACACGGCGGACGCAGTCGAAACCCGAAGGGCGAACGGCAATGCCGTTCGGATCTCGCAGGGAGATTAAAACCTGCTTTATGGAAGGCACCCCTTGTCCCTTCCTTTTTTACGGTTTATTTTACCATAAGTGCGGAATATATCTCGCTTTTCGGAAGCTTGCGATCCTTGGCGACTGCTTTTACAGCATCCATTTTGGAAAGTCCCTGATCCAGATAGATCTGCAGGTGCTCGTCTAAGCTGATAGAGGAATAATCGTCCTTCAGTTCATCTAAAGCTGCTCCCTCAACGACCAGAACGAACTCTCCCTTGGGCTCTCTTTGGGAAAAGAGCTCTGCGGCTTCCTTTAATGAAAGGCGGATAACCTCCTCGTTGAGCTTTGTCAGCTCTCGGCAAAGTGATATTTTTCTGTCCTCGCCGAAGCTTTGCAGTAAGGAGTCAAGGGTCTTTCGCAGCCTGTGGGGCGCCTCGTAAAAGATCATTGTGCGATCCTCTGTCTTTAAAGCGTCCAAACGTTTTTTGCGCCCGGAATTATCCGTAGGCAGAAAGCCTTCAAAGCAGAATCTTGCAGTGGCAAGAGCGGACAGACTTAAGGCACACACTGCGGCGCAGGCGCCGGGAACGGCAACGACATCTATTCCCTCCATGGCGCACTTTTTAACAACGTCCTCACCGGGATCACTGATGGCGGGGGTGCCTGCATCGGTGACCAAGGCAACGCTACGCATTACTTTAAGCTCGTTTATGATCTTTTCTCCTGCCATCTTGCAGTTATGCTCGTGATAACTGATAAGAGGCTTTTTTATTTCGAAGCGATTTAATAGCTTTAAGGTTACTCGGGTATCCTCCGCGGCGATAAGATCTACGTTGGATAAAAGGCTTATCGCTCTTTGGCTGAGGTCTCCGAGATTGCCGATGGGGGTGGCGACCAGATACAGTACGCCACCCTTGGGCTCATTTGTCAGAACTGTGCTTCCCATGTGAATTCGCCGGGATCGTCGGAGGTAAAGGGCATTTGGATCTTAACGGTCTTGTAGGAGCCATACCAAGCGCTTGAGCTGTCGATGAGTATTTTGTTTACGCTGTTGTTAACTCTGCTGTTGCAGCCGTCTTCGGTGTTTTCGGGAAGCAGGGAGATCTTGGGCTTTAACATATTGAAGAAGGTCATATCAACGTTGTAGCCGTGGTGGGGAAGCTGGAAGATATCGCACTTGAGGACGCTTTCGTCGTAGGCATCGTTGCAGTAGTTAAATTCACCAACGGACATATCACCGCTTACCAGAAGGATCTGGCCGTCGATATAGAACTTCATAAGAAGGCTGGAATCGTTAAAATCGTTGAAGTTGTTGGGGATAACGTCTTCCTGGCTGCAGAGGAACTCGACCTTGATGTCGCCAAGATACATCGTGTCGCCTGTGTGGGGCTTTATGACCTCGGAGGACTCGTAGAAGCCCTTGATGGTGTTTCTCACGTTCTTGGTCTGACCGATGCAATCGGGCTCGAACTGCTCGTAAATGGAATCGCTGGGGAAGTTGAAAATGAAGCGGTCAACGGTGATGGCGCTTGTTTTGCCGATGGATGAGAGTCCGTACAGAGCATAGCTGTGGTCGGGGTGAGCATGGGTCATTATCCAAGCGGCAACGTGGGGCTTTTGTCCCTCGGGAGTAAGGCTCTGGAGGAATTTTACTAAGTTTGCACTTTCGCTTGTCTGCGCGCCGTCGATGATTATAAAGCTGCCGTCCTTAAGCTGGATCACCATGGAAAGACCGAAGTTCTTGGTCTCCAGCATATAAACGTCATTGGTCTTGGTAGTGTCTACCACTTGAGGCTCTTGGGGAAGCAGTGAGGTATATTCACCGAAGACGATCTTTGTCTGACCCCAATCGCTGTGGTGGGTAATGTGTATCTCAACGTTGTCCTTGATGTACTTTGCAAAGGAGTTGTTTCCGATGGTGTTGGAGCTGTGCAGGGTGTAGCCTTGGGAGGTAAGCTTCTGGGCATATGCATCCACGTCTGCTTTCTCGGTGTGGAGATAGCTCATAAGATAATAGCCGTCGCCGCAGTCGGTAACTCTGGGATCCTCATCTGTGGGAGTTTCGAAGGCGGGAATGTCGATGATCGCCATTTCGGCATCGGCAATGTATTCAAGCTCGCCGGGGACCGCCAAGGTCCCTGATTTTACGGAGGTCATATAGTTCTTTCTGAACCAGTTGCAGGCAATGGGAAGGTTCTCTTCAATTCCTGCGCCTATAGCTATACATCCGTCCTTGATGATAACGCCTACCTGAAACATATCAAGCTTGCTGTAAAGCTCCTTGGAAAGCTCTCTTGAGGTGTTACCGATGATGATCTCGGTCTTACCCGGCGTTTTATTCATAACATCAAACTTAAGGCTGAGTCTTGTGCCCTTGACCTTTTTTGCAAGAGCGCTCATAAATTCGTTTGCTGCCTTTTCCTCTTGCCACTGAACCTTTGTGTTCACGATGATGTCGGTAGTGCATTCGCCGTCCTTAAACAGATAAATATCCGGAACCTTGGGCGCAGAGGAGCTCTGATCCTGAGTGCCGTTGTTGTTCTGAGGCGGTGTTGCGGTTCCTGTGGGATCGGCGGCAGTGCAAGAGCAAAGCACAGCCATAACACACAGTATAAGTGCGATGAATTTTTTCATTATTCTCTCTCCTTTTTAACTTTTATAAATGTACGAAAGCGGATTAACTGCAGTACCGTTGGGCTTTCGTAATTCAAAATGGAAGTGCGGACCGGTGGTATAACCGGTATTGCCCGAATAGCCGATAAGCTGACCCTGCTTAACTCGATCGCCCTTCTTTACGCAAAACTCGTCCAGATGGGCGTAATAGGTCTCGTAGCCGTTATCGTGCTTTATTCGGATAAGATTTCCGAAGGTGGAGTAGCTTTCCGCAAATACTACCTCACCGGAAAGCGAGGCGTATATTTTTGAACGCATCGGAGCTTCGATGTCAAGTCCGTTATGGAAATCGTCGTTCTTTCCGTCTCCGTTCATATCTCTCCAGCCAAAATAAGAATTAATGGAGCTTTGTCTGGGCAGAATGAATACCTTCAGGCTGTTATTAACGTTTTCCTCCGGCAGAGGCTTGGTTCCCACCTTTACTATCTGCGCGGTGGGAGAAGCGAATATCTGAGAGCTTACCGTTGATTTGGAGATCTGCTCTCCGTTGACGTAGGTATATCTTGTGGTCATGACCGCTTTTCCGTTTTTGCCCTTGACCGATATCTCCTCGCCGCCTACGTAGATATCAGGATCGTTTTCTCTGACGGTTTCAAAGGGAAGATCGCCAACGGTGGTTATATCAACGTAGTAGCTGAAGGTAATGACCGTTCCGTCCATTTTATCGGGTATGGTGTTTGGACTGTCGTCGTAATAAAAATGAGTATTGGTAAAATCGGTATTGTACGCCGCGATCTTAGCCTTGTCATAGGCTTTTTTTCCGAGACTCGTGCAGAATCCCGCGCCAAGCCTACTGCAGGTGCCGTATATTGGAGTGTTTATTCTGTTTAGCACGTTAAGAAGGGAATATTCCGAGGAACCGTAAAGCAAAAACTCTGTCAGACCCTCGGTGTTAAGAAGCTTTTGCGTGGGGAAGGTTCCGGTTACTGTTCTTATAGAGCTGAAAACCTCCACTGTAAATCTGTCGTTTTTGCTTTGCTCAAGAGTCAATGCATCCTCTATTGCTTTCGTTATCTCATTTTCCGTCTTTGTTGCCGCCACAAGCTTATCGTCAACGTAGAGGCCGTATCCCGGGCGGATATACTCACCCAAGGTGTCCATTAAGGAGTTATAAAGCTGACTTTTTGTAAGGAATTTATCCTTTTCGGAAAAATAATAGCTTATGTTATATGGGTACTTGAAGCTTCGTCCCAGAACACTGCTGGTTTTTTCCTCCACCTCTTTGACAGTGTCGTCAATAACGTCTATGGACTCAATAAGTCCAAGCTCTATCCCGTTTACCTGGGCGCCCAGAACAATGGGGGTATTGGCAACGCTGACCATATAAGAGAATATCACTATTGCAAAGATCGAAGGTATTATCACACCCAGATGTCTTCTTAAAAAGGCAAGATTATCCTTGGTGCTCTTAAGAAGGTTATCCCTTGCATAATTGAAGGAGAAAAAGCGCTTCATAGCACTGAATGGACGGACTAAGCGCTCGGGCGCATAGCTCAAAAGGTCAAAAAGAAGCTTCCAGCCTACGTGGTACACGGTTTTTTCCGCTGCCTCTCCCCAACCCTGAGGATGCTTGGGGATATCCCCGAGATCTACCTTTACCCTTCGGATGCTTTCGTGATATCTGCAGCATACGCTGATGTAAAAGGCGGCAAAATATCTGTTAAAGACTCCGACCTGCTCTTTATCAAGGCTATCTGCCAATTGAGAAAAGCTTTTTTCACCGTCTCCGCGCTTTAGGGCTTTTACAAAACGAAGGGGCAACAGGGCACAATATTTTAAGGTATTATAAAAACCGATGAAGATCTGTGTTACTCTTTCTACCGTATTTATACTGCCACCCCCTATGATAAACTCATATAATTTTATCATATTTTGCTCATTTTGTCAACCTGAGAAGTTTTCCCCATCTTGTGAAAAAGACTGTGGAAAAAGTATGAGTTGGTGGAAAAACTTTTTGTAAAAATATGGCCGTTTTTGGGTTTTTCACAGCTTTGAAATCCTCGAAAAGTCCTTGAAACGTGGGTTTTTCACCGATGTTTTCCACAGTTTGGGGAAAAGTGTTTTCTTAAATGAGTAAAAGTGGAAAAGGGAGTTTTCCCCCAAGAGAGCTCGGATTTTCACTGTATTTTGGCTTTGGCATATAATGATAAAAAATCCAAAAGGAGTAAAATATGAGCGCAGATCTTAGAGTTGCTCTTTCGGCGGCAGACGAGGCTTTTCCCGTAACGGGAAGCACGGTTACCGTTCTGAGCCTTGACGGCAGAGAGCTTTACAGCGAAATCGTTTCAAGTGAAAGCGAAGGAAGATCGGGTCCCTTCAGGCTTTTTACACCCGATATTTCCTCAGATGAGCCCGATGATGGCGGTCCCAAGCCCTACTCAAAATACACGGTTACAATAAAAAGCAAAAGATATTACAACATTCGTATTGAGGGCGTTCAAATGTTTGACGGCTTCGATTCGACCCTGCCCGTGTGGATGATCCCTCTGCCCGAGGAGGGAGTGGACCCGGATGCTTACCCCGAAAAGCTCTACGTCATCGGTGACAACGTGCTGAATTCGTCTTCTCCCCGTCCAGATTCCCAAACTCAGCCCGACTCCTACCTTCCCGCTATTCTGGAAAGCGTATACGTCCCCTCCCGAATAAGGGTCCACCTGGGTGCGCCGGATTCCGATGCCCAAAACGTCAGTGTAAGCTTTCCCGACTACATCAAAAACGTTGCCTCAAGCGAGATCTATCCCACCTGGCCGGAGGAATCTCTTCGCGCCAATATCATTGCACAGATATCTCTTGCTCTTAACAGGATCTTCACAGAGTGGTATCCATCCCGCGGCTATAATTTTGATATTACTAACTCCACTGCCTACGATCAGTATTTTGTGTACGGCAGAAATATTTTCGACAGTGTAAGCCGTATAGTGGACGAGATATTCTCCACTTACCTTCGCCGCCCCGGCAGAATTGAACCCTTTTTTGCCGAATACTGCAACGGTACCAGCGTTTCCTGCGCGGGTATGAGCCAATGGGGCACGGTCTCCCTCGCTCAGCAGGGGCTTGATGCCGAAAGTATTCTCCAATTCTACTACGGTGACGTTGAAACAGTGGTAACGGATGACGTGCGTCAAATAGAGGAAAGCTATCCCGGCTTCCCTCTCAGAGTAGGCTCCTCCGGTGATGACGTTCGTACTCTCCAGGAGCAGCTCAACAGAGTTGCCATAAACTACCCGTCTGTCGGCCTTACTCCCTCTGACGGTATCTTCGGCGAAGACACAAGGCGCTCGGTTATTAATTTCCAGCGGCTTTTCGTGCTCTCTCCCGACGGTGTTGTGGGCAGAGCTACCTGGTACAGACTGAGTTATATTTATGCCGCCATTAAAAAGCTTGCCGAGCTTACCAGCGAGGGACAGAGGGAGGAATACAATACCACCCAATACCCCGGCTTTATTCTCAGGCGCGGCTCCCGCGGCAGTGAGGTACAGCAGATACAGTTTTATCTCTCCCGCATAGCACTGTTCAATCCCGCTATTGCCGAGGTGAAGATCGACGGCATCTACGGACTTACCACTCAAAATGCAGTTCTTGCCTTCCAGCGATATTACGGCTTGGAGGTTGACGGAGTTGTGGGTAAAAGCACCTGGGATAAGATCGCGTCTGTATATTTGGGGACTGAGGATTCTCCCGAAGCGCCTGCCCGTGTCCGTCCGTATCCGGGTACTCCCGTTTCCTCTGGCTCACGCGGTGAAAACGCAAAATACGTTCAGATACTTTTAAACTACGTTACCTCAGCCTTTCCGGGATTGAAAAAGGTCGTGGCAGACGGAGTTTTCGGGCGGCTCAGCGTGGATGCTCTCAAGGATTTTCAATCCCTTTTCGGACTCAGCGCAGACGGCGTTGCCGGCAGGCTTACCTGGGACGTTCTTAACAGAGTTTATCTCGCCGTTTCCAAAAACTGCATAGAGTCCGCTCCCAACGCCTCTGATATCAAGCCTTATCCCGGCTACGTTATCTACGTTGGCTCCGCAGGAAGCAACGTGCGATATATTCAGAATATTCTTAGGACCATCAGTAATATTTTCGTTCCCCTTGGACCGATATCCGTGGACGGTGTTTTCGGCAGGTCCACTCAGAATAAAATAAAGACCTTCCAATCCCTTTTCGGTCTTTCCTCCGACGGAAGCGTGGGCAAAATTACTTGGGACAAGCTGAATCGCATTTACAGCGCCGTTCTTGCAGGCTGCTTTGCACCCGCAAGGCTTGATGCTTCGGCTCTGACTACTCTCTCTCCCGTTGATTCTTTGCCGCCGCTTCCTCTCTTCAGAGGCTCGCCTATTTGTGTCGGAGCCTTCGGTGAGTCAGTTCTTGAATTCAAGCGCTTATTCCTGTTTAAGACGGGCATTTCCTTAGGGGATTCCGCTTTATTTGGCTTGAAAAGCGCCGCAATATTGAGAAAATTTCAGCTCGACCATTCCTTAGAGCCTACTGCTATCCTTGATGAAGCTACTTTTTCATATCTCTATGAAGAAGTATAAGTAAGAAAAAAGAAAAAGCCGACTTTTAGAGCGTCACGCTAAAGGACAGTTTGGGGAAATACGGCATATCTCGAAAGAGGTATGCCGTGTTTTGCGTTTGTGGACACAAATGCAGTGCTTGTCAGGAAAATTGACAAGTTATAGGTGAACATAAAAAGGCTCCCTCCGGGAGGGAGCTCCCGACGGAGTCGGGTGAGGGAGAGCGCGTTACAATAAGGTTTATCTAAATTTAAGTCACGCAGGCTCCTTCCGTCACGCTACGCAGCGAACCCCCAAAGCTCATTTCATTCGCTTCGGGGAACCCCTGCCGTGTGCCACCGTCTCGCTACGGCTCGGTCACGCTCGGGCTCTGACACCACACCGTGGTGTCATTCACTACCCTCGCGCCGCTTCGCTACCTCCCGGAGGAAGGCTTTTTTACCTCCCGGAAGGTAATGGAATAAACTTCTCGAAATATGTTTACAAATCGCAAAAAATGTGATATAATAGTTATGCCAAACAAATTTAATAGTAGAATTAGCGGTATCTTTTTCTTTATGGGATAATTATACCCTTTTTTCGCCATAATCATTTTTAGAATTTGGTAAAAGCGCAAATTCCGAGTAGTGATTATGGTAGAGATACTCTAATTCTATTAAATTTGTTTGGCGACAATCGGAGTTGGCGTTTTTCGGAGCGTTGACTACGGTTGACGCTCTTTTTATTTTATATTTATCTTTTGAAGGGAAAAATGAGATGAAAAAAATTGTATCACTTGCACTTGTTCTTAGCACGTTACTGTGTGCATTCACTTTGACTTCTTGCGGTTCGAATAAAAAAGAAGAAGTATTTTATAATCTTGTGGACGAAACAAAGGAATTACTTGATATTGTAGCAGATGATATTTATTCATACTGGTATGATTGTATTTATGAAGATAAGTATCTTGATAACATTTCTTATGCTGTTGCCTGTGCAAAAAGCGATAACGAAGAAAACATTAATACCATTGAGGAAAACACTACAAAAATCAAGGATCTCTACAAGGAAATAAAAGATGGAAAATTACGCTCTGAAGCAAAAGCTGTAATGCAAGCATATAATGATTACTATACTTTAATTGTTGAAGTTAGTGGCTCATTCAATTCGTATTCCGCAAGTAAAGAAACTTATAAAAAAGAACTTGCCAGCGCAATAGACGATTTTTATTTTGAGCTTAATTGATTATAGATTGCAAAATCGATAAGAACACTTTCTTATCCGCTTTTGATTTTGCGTCAAAACAAAAAAAGGACGAGGAATTTCAATAATTCTTCGTCCTTTTCCTGTCGGTAGGTAACATATTCTATTAATTTTCAAAAACCGTCCTTAAGAGTACGTCCCATTTTAGTCGGCTTTTATTATTATACGTTCTTTAAGTAAGGCACAAGAGCTGAGTAGCAGACCTTGAAGACGTGCACGCGAGTGTCCTCGTTGTTTTCAACGTCTCCGTTGAAAACCTTGACTGCGAAATCCAAAACTGTATTAAGTACGTGATTTATAAGCATCCACACGTTTGCCTTGGGCTTGAATAAGGGAGTGAGCTTCTCCACTACTCCGCCAAATCTGTGGGCATGCTCTTCAAAGGAATGCTTCTTGAAGTAGGGAGAATAATAATAGCGGATAAAAGCAAGACATTTATTCTGATTTCCCAATACAAAGCTCCATAGCTTGCAGAAGCTCAAATAGAATGCCTCCTCGGAATGCTCCTTATCCGCTACAAGGTTGATGCTATCTTCGATGCATTTAAGAAGCTCATCATCAAGAAAGGAAAACGTATTCTTAAACAGATCCTCTTTGTCCAGAAAAACTCTATAAATATACGCCTCATTGATCTTTGCACCGCCTGCAACTACCTTTGTGGTAGTTTTGTCTATACCGAGAGTTCCTATTGCATTTACTGTACTGTCTAACAATGCAACTCTCATTTCGTCCAGTGTCATAATTGATCCTCCGTTTGTTTCTTCTCTCTCATATAATATATTCTAACATATTATATATACTTAATCAAGTGTTATTTTAGAAAAAATTCGTTATAAATGCATATTTTTTTCGTGTTTTTGCCCCTTTTTATGTAGTGTTTATTATACAAATTGCTGAAAATTATTAAAATTAAAGAAATCAAAAGAGATTGCATATTGAAAAGCGGAAGGCCGTAATTCCTTCCGCTTGCCGAAGATTATTAAGACGTTTATGAGTTGGGGCACAATGTGTGCCGAAATCTTGTCAACGACAAGTTTTTTGGTCCCGGTATTTTAACCGTTAAAAATGTAGTGAATGAATATGCGGTATATTTTCCTTTTATATAGCGGATATAAGTGGGTGCAGAGTAAAGGAGCGTGGTATGTGTTGGTGCTGACTTGATCGACAATGAAAGTTTTTTGCCTACTTTTTTTCAAAAAGAGATGTATAAGTCGATGCAGAGTAAAGCATCGTGGTATGTGTTGGTGCTGATTCGATCGACAATGAAAGTTTTTTGCCTGCTTTTTTTCAAAAAGAAATGTTTAAGTCGATGCAGAGTAAAGCATCGTGGTATGTGTTGGTGCTGATTTGATCGACAATGAAAGCTTTTTGCCTACTTTTTTTCAAAAAGAAACGTTTAAGTCGATGCAGAGTAAAGCATCGTGATGTGTGTTGGTGCTGACTTGATCGACAATGAAAGCTTTTTGCCTACTTTTTTTCAAAAAGAAACGTTTAAGTCGATGCAGAGTAAAGCATCGTGATGTGTGTTGGTGCTGACTTGATCGACAATGAAAGTTTTTTGCCTACTTTTTTTCAAAAAGAGATGTTTAAGTCGATGCAGAGTAAAGCATCGTGGTATGTGTTGGTGCTGACTTGATCGACAATGAAAGTTTTTTGCCTACTTTTTTTCAAAAAAGTAGGTCAGATGTCGAAAGAGGTATCAAGGGAATAAATGTTGGTTGCTTGCTTGTAGACGTCGGAGCCGAAAACCTTTATATTGGCGTAAGCAGCATCGCCGGGCTTTGAGTTTTGAGGAAGGAGCTGGAGTCGAACGCTGGGCACGTCGGAGAGATCCACGTTGGAGAAGGCCACTCTTATGAAGGTGTATCCCCATCTCACGTCGGAGACGGAGTAGGTGCTTTCGGTATAGCTAACGTTGCCGTGTTCGTCGATAAGCTTGAGGCGCAGATCGTAACCCAAGCCGTTGTTTTTGCCATAATAGCGGGTATTGAGACGGATAGTCATTTGAAGATTGTCAGCGCTGTCGAGATAATAGACGTTTCTGATTTGGAGTCTGCCGTCTGCATCCATAGTTGTGGCGGGATGAACACTGTAGCAGTTGAACTTCAAGCCGTCCTCCGGGAAGAAGAATGAGTGAGGATCGTCTTCCTGTGGGAGCTTTACGTCCAGAGCGCAGTAGGAATAAGCCTTATGCGCATGGTCGTCCATAATGATCCTGTCGGAGATCTCGGAGTCTCTGGCTTGGTATATTCTTAAAAATATCACCGCAAAGATAGCTACGCTGATCATAATAACAAGAATGCTCAGAGCGTTGCCGAAGCGGCTTTTTTCCTCTATATTACCGTATTCGTCGTATTTAAGCTTCTTTTTTTTCATATCAGTCATCCCGAAAAAAATAAATAGACAGAGGTAAAAAACCTCTGTCTATATTATAACTTTTAAAAGGCAACAAATAATCAATCAACTTTTAATTATTTGTAACATTTTCAGCCTTTGATCTTTTTCCAATACTCTTTTGCTGCATTTTCCTGCTTGTTTTCACCGAAGTGGTAGTAGACTCTGTCCTTAATATCGTCGGGGAGATATTGCTGCTTTACGAAGTGATTGGGGTAATCGTGGGGATAGAGATAGGAATTCTTTTTGTCGCCCTCGCCGAAAAAATGGTTGTTCTTCAGCTGAGATGGCATATCCGATCCTTTTCCCGCCTTGACGTCGTCCAAGGCCATATGATAAGCAAGGTAGGATGAGTTGCTTTTGGGAGAGGTCGCAAGAAGAACTGCGGCTTGAGCCAGGGGAATGCCCGCTTCGGGCATTCCAAGCTGCAGTGCGCAGTCAACGCAGGACTTTGTGACTACCACTCCGTTGGGATATGCCAGTCCCACGTCCTCTGCCGCAATGACCATAAGCCTTCTGCAGGCGCTGATAATGTCACCGCTGTCAAGGAGCTTTGCGAGATAGAATACCGCCGCATCGGGATCGGAGCCGCGGATAGACTTTTGCAAAGCGCTCATAAGCTCGAATTTGTCGTCGCCCTCGCGGTCATAGCCGGAAAGGCTGCGGCTGATAAGAGCCTGAGCATCGGAGAGCGTGAGGGTATCTTGGCAGGAAAGGTATAAAAGCTCAAGGGTGTTTATTGCTTTGCGTACGTCTCCGCCGCAGCAGGATGCGACGTGCCAAAGAGCATCCTTTTCCGCTGATTTTTCGGCCTTGTTTTCAAGGTTTAAGAAATCGAGGGCGCGTTGGAGGCTTAGGAGAACGTCGGAGGCTTGTACCTCCTTGAATTCAAATACGGCGCAACGGGAAAGGATAGCCTTGTAGATATAGAAATAAGGATTTTCCGTTGTTGAGGCGATGAGAGTGACTCTGCCGTCTTCGATGTATTCAAGAAGGATCTGCTGCTGCTTTCTGTTGAGATATTGGAGCTCGTCCAAATATAACAGCACGCCGTCGGAGCCAAAAATACCCGAGGATTCCTCCAGAACGGCTTTTATATCTGCACCGGAGGCGGTGGTTCCGTTGAGCTTGTGAAAGGTCATTTGGCAATTTTGAGCAATTATCTGGGCAACAGTGGTCTTTCCCGTTCCCGAGGGACCGTAGAAGATCATATTGCCCACCTTGTTGGAATCAAGATAGCGGCGCAGAATACCGTTTTCACCCAGAAGGTGCTTTTGTCCGCAGACCTGATCCAGGCTCTTTGGCCTGAGCCTTTGGGCGAGCGGTACGTTCATCAGTTATAGAGGGGGAAGCTTTCGCAAAGATCGCTAACGGCTTTTCTGGTCATTTCGCAGGTTCCTTCAAAGTCTTTTGCGGTGTCTGCAATGAATTTGGCAATGAGCTTCATCTGATCGGGGCCGAAGCCTCTGGAGGTGACTGCGGGAGTACCTATTCTTAAGCCGCTGGTAACAAAGTGACTTTGGGGATCGAAGGGAATGGAATTTTTGTTGGCGGTGATGTATACCTGATCCAGCTTTTTCTCCAGATCCTTGCCGGTAAGGTTCATACTTCTCAGATCAAGGAGCATAAGATGATTGTCGGTGCCGCCGCTGACAAGGTCGAAGCCCTCTGCCATAAGAGCTTCTGATAAAACCTTAGCGTTGTCAACTACCTTCTTTGCGTAGTTTGCGAACTTGGGCTTTAGAGCCTCGCCGAAGCAAACTGCCTTTGCGGCGATGATGTGCATAAGAGGACCACCCTGGATTCCGGGGAAGATAGCCTTGTCAATCTGCTTGGCAAGCTCTTCACTGCAAAGGATAAGACCGCCTCTGGGACCTCTGAGGGTCTTGTGAGTGGTGGTGGTAACTACGTCGGCAATGCCGACGGGAGAGGGATGAAGACCTGTTGCTACAAGGCCCGCGATATGTGCCATATCTACCATAAGATATGCGCCGACCTTGTCTGCGATCTCCCTGAAACGCTTAAAATCGATTATACGGGGATATGCGCTGGCACCGGCAACGATGAGCTTGGGCTTGGATTCCATAGCAATCTTTTCAACCTGATCGTAATCTATGCGGTGCGTCTTTTCGTCAACGCCGTAGCTGACGAAATTATAATAAAGACCGGAGATGTTAACGGGGCTTCCGTGGGTAAGGTGTCCGCCGTCATTAAGGTTCATACCCATAACGGTGTCGCCAGCCTTGAGAAGAGCGACGTATACTGCAGTGTTTGCCTGAGATCCGGAGTGAGGCTGAACGTTTGCGTGCTCGGCGCCGAAAAGCTTGCAGGCTCTTTCGCGGGCGATGTTTTCAACAACGTCTACCTCTTCGCAGCCGCCGTAATATCTTTTTGCGGGATATCCCTCGGCGTACTTGTTTGTGAGAACGCTTCCTGCAGCGGCAAGAACTGCACTGCTTACCACGTTTTCGCTGGCGATAAGCTCGATGTTTCTGTTCTGTCTTTTAAACTCTGCCTCGATTGCCTGAGCTACTTCAGAGTCCTGAGTCTTAAGAAAGTCCATGTTTTTCTTAACCATTTTTTATCTCCTTAAAAATTTTTACTTTATTACAATTTCGCTGAGCTCTTCCAGCCTTGCTCTGTCGCTGACGGAGCGGGTGAAGAATTCTCGGCTTTTTTTACATTTGGGGCATGTGAACACTATGCTTTCGCTTTTAACGGCTATGTCGGGGTTTTTATCTCCGCAGATGCAGCTGAGCTTTCCGTCGTAAGCCATATCCTTTATGATAAAGAGCATATCAGAGCTGATCTCGGGATTGAAGAACTCGACCTCTTCCATTCCATTGGTGTCTATAGCCATATCGGAGGAAAGACCGAGGCTGTCTTCAACGGTGCCGTCCTGGAATTTTTCCTCCAGGGCGAGAAGACGGGCGATCTCACTGTCGGATTCCTCGATTGCTTGGCGTACCTTTTCATCATCGCCGCAGAAGAAGCAATCTATGCCCGAATATGCACACTGGAGGCTGAGAAGCTCCTTTTCCAGCAATGCCTTGGTAAGGGTGAAGCGGTGAGGTGTTGGGCAGGCAACGCAGGGTACCGTGACCTTGAATTTGCCTTGCTCTGTTTTTTCTATAATAATGGCACAGTGGCCGCAGGATGCGCTTTGGGAAAAGCCGTTGGTTTCCAGATCACCGAGATCTATCTTTACAAAGTGATTCTGTGCGCAGTGGTTGCATCTGTAGGCTACGGTTATCGTTTTCATTGGGCAAGATACCTTTCGTAATAGAACAAATATTGTTGGGCAAGACCCGCGTTCAAGCCGAAGTCGGGAACGGTCCTGTTAAGGCGGGTGTCAATGACCTTTCTCATCCACACGTCAACGGGAAAGGCTTCACGCTTGGAATATCCAAACAGGAGTGCGCAGTTTGCAACCTTTTCGCCGATCCCCTTAACTGTACAAAGCATTTCCTTTGCCTTATGGTAATCCGCTTCTTTAATGGCGGAGGCATCAAGGCTTCCGCTGTGGAAGGCTTGAGCGCAGTTGATAAGATAAGGCGCTCTGAACCCGAAGGATAATTCTCTCAGCCTTTCCTCTCCCAGCTCAAGCACCGCCTCGGGCTCGGGAAATGAGTAGCAGTCCCCTCCCAGATCCTTTCCCGCCTCGCGGCAAAGGCTGCGGATGAGCTTTTTTATTCTTTGAATGTTGTTGTTCTGACTTATAACGAAGCTGAGAGTTGTCTCCCAGGGATCCTGATTAAGGATCCTTATTCCGTTTCCCTTTTCTATGCAGAGCTTAAGATGATCCTTTGATGCTCCCGAGGCTTCTATTATTTCCTTTTGTGCCAGAGAATAGTCTCTTTCAAGATCGAAGAAATCCTTCCAGACTATTTCAAAGTCTTCCTCTGTGACTCCTTCCAGAAACAGACCCGAATCATTGCGGAGCTTTACAGAAAGGGTCTTGCCCCCGGCTATGCCGAAAAAACCGTTTTGGCTTTTATCGAATCTGAAGCACTGACCGCAATCAAAGGTCTTTTCCGGATCCAGACCGTCGGGCACGTAAAGCAGACAGCCCTTTTTATCAAAGCTTACACTGTAAGACATATTTCGTCCTTTTTTCCGTTATTGTTGACTTTTTTTACAAATGACATTATAATTAATATATTAAGTACCTTCTAAGGAGCGAGCTATGGAATCGATCTATACAATACCCGTAAACGAGGCATTTGAGCAAAATCATCAGTGCCCGTTTTGCACACTTTTCGACAAGCTGGAGGAAAACGAGCTTGATCTGATTCTGGGCGCCAGCATGATGGAGCCCGATATTCGCATAAAGACCAATAAAATGGGCTTCTGCCAAACTCATTACAAGCTTATGTATGAGGGGAAAAACCGTCTCAGCCTTGCCCTGATGCTTGAAAGCCATCTGGACAGTGTTAAGAAGGAGTTAAAGGCGGGCTTTACTCTTTTCGGAACCAAGGCCGCAAAGTCTGCGGGAAACGTGGGCGAGATCAACGAGAGCTGCTACGTTTGCGACAAGATCTCAATGCATTTAAGCAAAATGATAGAGACCGCGTGCATTCTTTATAATTCCGAGGAGGAATTCAGGAAGAAATACTCATCTCAACCTTACTTCTGCCTTAAGCACTACGAAAAGCTGATGCGCGTTGCACCCGTTTTCATCGATAAAAAGAAGCTTAAGGAGTTTTACGAGCTTACCGAGGCTATTCAGCTTAAATACATCTCCTCGCTGAGAGATGACGTGAGCTTTTTCTGCAAAAAGTTCGATTACCGCTATAAGGATGAGCCTTGGGGCACCGCAAAGGATGCAGTGGAGCGCACGATCGCGTATCTCAACGGCAGAATGATATAAATCCCACCCAAAGCAACGGCTGAGCCGTTGCTTTTTTATTGTATGGGAGGCTCGCTTGAGTCGCTCTTTTGATTCATCCACTCCATATATCTGTTCATATCCCACAGTACCTCACGGGGCTTGGAGCCGTTGAAGGGACCTATGACTCCCATATTTCCCATTATGTCCGTGATACGTCCCGCTCTGGAGTAGCCAAGCTGGAGCTTTCTCTGGATAAATGACGTGGAGATCTTTCCGTTTTCTATGGAGAGCTTTATTGCCTGAGCCAGCATAGGATCGTCATCCTGGGCACCCGAGGCATCGGGATCGGCATCGAAGCCCGCAGAATGCTTCTTTTCTCCGCAGCGTGCGGCTTCCTTTTCGATCTGTTCCTGGATCTCGCGGGAGTACTCTGCGACCTTGTGCTCTCTTAAAAAGTCGGTTATTTCCTCGACCTCTGCTTCGCTGACGAAGCTTCCTTGAACTCTGGTGGGCTTGGTGCTGCCTACGGGAGCGTAGAGCATATCACCCCTACCCATAAGCTTTTCCGCACCTGCGATGTCGATTATGGTCCTTGAATCTACCTGGCTGGATACCGTAAAGGCGATTCGGCTGGGGAAGTTTGCCTTGATAAGACCTGTGATAACGTCAACAGAGGGTCTTTGCGTACCGATGATAAGGTGTATTCCCGCCGCTCTTGCCTTCTGCGCCAGACGGCAAATGGAGCTTTCAACGTCGTCTCGGGCGGTCATCATTAGATCGGCAAGCTCGTCGATGACTATTACTATGTAGGGCTCCTTTTGTCTTTCGGGATCTCCCGCAATGGCTTTATTGTAGTTTGCGATATTTCTTACGCCCTCCTCCTCAATCAGAGCAAAGCGTCTTTCCATTTCGCTTACCGCCCATGCCAAGGCGCCTGCCGCCTTCTTGGGCTCGCTGACAACGGGGACTATAAGATGGGGAATGCCGTTGTATATGCTCATTTCAACCTTTTTGGGGTCGATAAGTATCAGCTTGACCTCGTCGGGAGTGGCCTTGTAGAGGATGGAGGTGATTACCGAGTTCATACATACGGATTTACCCATATTGGTAGCGCCCGCGATAAGCAGATGGGGCATTTTGGTTATGTTGCAGAAAATGGGCTTGCCGGCAACGTCCATACCAAGGCACACCGTGAGCTTGCTTTCGGCATCCTTGAAGGCACTGCTGTCGATAAGCTCTCTTAAGTATACTGTGGCAACGGATTTATTGGGAACCTCTATTCCCACTGCCTCTTTTCCGGGGATGGGTGCTTCTATTCTGACGCCCGATGCCGCAAGATTAAGAGCGATATCGTCTGCCAGATTTACTATCGATCTGACTCTTACGCCGATGTCGGGCTGAAGCTCGTATCTTGTAACAGTGGGTCCCACTGCAACGTCAAGTATCTTTGTTTTTACTCCGAAGCTTGCCAGAGTCTCCACCAGCTTGTTGGCGGTCTGCTCCTGCTCCTGGGTGTTGCCCGATTTTCTTACGGGCTCGTATTGAAGAAGACTGACGGGAGGAAAAACGTAGGCTTCCTCGGGCTGAGGAGCTTCGTCCTCCTCTATTGTGCTGTGAATGGTTCTTTTTACCTCAAGGGAGGTCTGTGCCTCCAGCTCCTCATCGTCCTCGTCGTCAAGGCCGTCAAGGCTATCGGTAAAGCGGTGGCTGAGCTCGGGGTCCTCTTTTTTGGAAAACACGTTTTGCAGGGTCTCTCCGACGCTTGCGGGAGCCTCGCGGAGATCCTCGGCTGCGGGTCTTGCGCCGCGGCTTGCTTGGGCGGGCGCAGGTGTCATTAAGCCGTCCTCGTCAAAGCCGGGAAGCTCGCCGTCCTCGTCATACTGAGGGGTCCTTTTCTGAGGGGGAGCGGGGATCTCGTTATCGTTTTCGGCTTCTTCGTCCTCCGTGGGATCTACCTTGAAGCCCTCTCTTCTTTTTTCTGCGCATTCCTTGCGCAAAAGCTCTGCCTGCTTCTTTTCCTCAAGCTGTCTTTGACGCTCTCTTTCCTCTTCTCTTGCAAGCTTTTTATCCCTGGCGTTATCTCTCATATCGCCGATCTTTCCTTCTACGTTGCCCACGATAAGCCCGAAGATCTCAACGGGGCTCTTTCCGAAGATAAAGGAGCCGGAGACAATAAGCAAAATAGCGCTGATTATGGCAGTGGCTATCTTTCCCACTGCGGCTATACAGAAGCCGGAAAGAAGTGCTCCTATTGCGCCTGCGCCGGAAAGCTGGATGCCGTTATCAAATGCCACCTTGCCGTCGTATTCATCGGCAACGGGGAAAAACATTCCGTATATTATACTCACAAGCAAGATGCAGCATACACTCAGCACCCACTTGAAGACCATACCCTTTTCCATATCCTTGGAAAAATACACCGATCTTATAAGCATTACCACGGGAATAAGATATGCTCCTACGCTGAAGCAGCCCTTGAAGCAGTTGTTGAAAAACAGTCCCACAGCTCCGGTAACGTCGGTAAATATAAGGCAAGCGGCAAAGAACACTGCCACCAATCCCAAAATGTAAGGGATAAGCCTTAAAAGAGCGGAATTGTCCTTTTTAACGGCTGTGCTTCCTTTTTTTGACGGAGGGTTTTTGCCCCCCTTTTTATTGTTTGTTTTGGTATATTTCATTATTTTTTCCTTTGTAAAATATTCAAAAGCTATTCAGCATAATTATATCACTTTGTTCAAAAAAAATCAAGAGAAATAAAGCTTTATCCGAGGCTTTTTGTTGAAATGAAGAAAAAATAAAAAAAGCCCGATGAACTGCAGTTAGATTCTTCGGGCTTTTGCTTATATTAAATTTCAGCGTTTGATCTTTCTGGAGCTGGTCTTGGGGAAGGGCTCTGTGCGGATGATGACATCCTTGATCTGCTTATATGCGGGCAGGTCCTTCAAAGCCTCGTCGATCTTGGTTCTGAGAGCCTCTTTATCTATGGGCTGCTCCATAAATACCTCGGCGCTGAGGGCTATCTCCTCGCCGTGTTCGTTTTTTATGCCTCTGACCACTATTTCGGTGATCTCGTCAATGCTCATCAAAATGTTTTCCATTTCCTCGGGATAGATATTCTTACCGTTGGAGAGAACTATGAGATTCTTTTTTCTTCCCGTGATGATGAGCTCGTCGTCCTCCGTAATCATACCGTAGTCGCCGGTATAGAACCAGCCGTCCTTTATGACCTCTGCGGTCTTTTCGGGGTTCTTATAGTAGCCCAGCATAACGGTCTTACCCTTAACGCAGATCTCGCCGATGCCCTCTTCGTTGGGCTGATCGATGCGCCATTCAACGCAACCGAGCTTTTTAC
Organism: Oscillospiraceae bacterium; assembly: GCA_015063985.1. Classification (GTDB taxonomy): domain Bacteria; phylum Bacillota; class Clostridia; order Oscillospirales; family SIG627; genus SIG685. The sequence continues at coordinate 128,241 of SVTC01000002.1, forward strand.
CTGCGCTTTTATAGTTGGTGGCACCCATGGGATTTACGCAAACCAAGGGAGAGCATTCGGTAATGCCGTAGCCTGCGGTGAGGGGGATGCCGATATCGTCAAAGAACTTACCGATCTCGGGTCTGATGGGCGCACCGCCGCAGACCAGCTGGCGAAGATTTCCGCCGAAGGCTTCGTAAACGGAGCTAAAGAGCTTTCTTCTGAGATCGATACCCATTTTTCTCAAAGCTCTGCTGACCTTGATAAGTATCTTGAAGGCCTTTTCCTTGCCCTGCTTTTTAACGTTGTTATTTACCGCGGTGTAGAAAAGCTCTGCAACTGCGGGAACGATCATCATATAATCGGGCTTAAAGAGCTTAAGGTTATTAACCACTGCCTTGAGCTGGTCGTTTATTGCAAGGCTTGCGCCGTAGCGGAAGGCAACAAGGATATCCACAACTGCCGCATAGCTATGGGTATAAGGAAGAATGGAAAGGCCGGAGTCGTAGATATGTGCCACGTTAAGGCCGTGGTAAACAAGATTTACCATATTGCTCTCGCTGAGCATAACGCCCTTAGCCACACCGGTGGTTCCTGAGGTATATACAAGAAGCTTGAGGCTGTGAAGATCGCTCTGAAGAGAATTGTACTGTGTCTTATCCAGACTCTCGCCGTGCTTAAGAAGCTTGGAGAAGCTGAGAACGCCGTCCTGATCCTCGTCAAGATCAAAGCAGATGATCTTTTCCAAAAGAGGCATCTTATCCTTTACCTCAAGAAGCTTTTCCAGGTTCTTTTTGCCGACGAAGATGACTTTACTGTCGGAATTGTTGAAAAGATCCTTAAAATCCTCGGAGGGAAGATCCTTATCCAGAGGCACGAAGGCACCCTCGGACATAATAACGGTGAAATAGCTGAGTATCCACTCGTAACGGTTTTCGCAGTAGCAGGCAACGTGGGTATTGCCGTAGCCCAGCTCGCAAAGCGCTGCGCCCAGAGCCTCGCACTGATTCTTGAACTCTCCGAAGGTGACGTCCTTGATCTCGGTCTTGGAAAGCTTGTAGCGGTAAGCCACGCTGTCGTGATATTTCTCGTCTGCTTCCTTTACCATCTGGCGGATGGTATCAAAGGGGAGATTGGGCCTTCTTTGGTATTTCATTTGCTGAGCTCCTCTACGTAGTTGCAAAGATCGGTTACGGTAACCAGTGCCATAAGCCTATCCTCGTCCATTTCAATGTCAAAGTTCTCTTCGATTGCCATAATAGCATTGATAAAGCTGATAGAGTCTACACCCAGATCGGAGCTGATCTTTGTTTCGGGGGTGATGAGGTCGGCGTCTACTCCTACCTCTTCCACAAGAATGGTTTTGATTTTTTCAAACATAATTTATCTCCTTTATAATTAGATGCTGTCCTTCTTGAGCTTCTTGAGCTCCTCTTCCTCCAGCTGGCGGTATGCCACCTTACCCACAAGGGTCTTGGGGAGCTGATCGCGGAATTCTATATCGTAGGGAATGGCATATTTTGCGATGTGCTTCTTGCAGTATTCCTTGAGCTGAAGCTTAAGTTCGTCGGAGGGGGTGACTCCGGGCTTGAGCATAATGAACGCCTTTATCTTCTGGATCTTAATAGGATCGGGAACGCCGATGATGCAGCTCATCTGTACAAGCTCGTGGGCATCCAGGATATTTTCAAGCTGAGAGGGATAAACGTTGTAGCCGCTGGTGATTATCATCCTCTTTATTCTCTGCTTGAAGTAAACAAAGCCCTCGTCGTCCATAGTGCCCAGGTCTCCGGTGTGTACCCAGGTTCTGCCGTCCTCGTGGATCCTCAAGGTATCTGCGGTCTCCTGCGGATGCTTTAAGTATCCCATCATAACGGTGGGGCCGGAAAGACAGATCTCGCCATCCTCGCCGTATGGAACCTCCTCGGTGGTACCTACCTTGACTATCTTATAATAGGTATCGGGGAAGGGCTGGCCTATACTGCCCTCCTTTGCAAGGTGCAGAGGAGTAAGACAGCTTGCGGTAACACATTCGGTGGTGCCGTAGCCCTCGCGGACCTTTACGGTGGCGTTGTGGCTCTCCAGGAATTTATCAAGACGCTTCTTAAGCTCCACGGAGAGACTGTCTCCACCGGAGAAAACGCCCTTAAGGCAGCTCAGATCGCCTTCCTCCATGGTCTTTTGTCTGAGAAGTGCCTCAAAGAGAGTGGGAACGCCTGCCATAAAGTTGCAGCGCTCCTTCAAGAGAAGCTTTGCATAGCTTTCGGGGGTGAAACGGGGAACGAGAATGCATCTGCCTCCGTTTGCGATCATAGAGTGGATGCTGACACCCAGTCCGAAGCCGTGGAAAATGGGCATAGCCGCCAGCATTTTATCGCCGGGAGCGAAAATGGGGTTGGTTGCGACGATCTGCCTTGCCAATGCATTGAAGTTGCGGTTGGAGAGCATGATTCCCTTGGTGGTGCCGGTGGTTCCGCCGCTGTAAAGGATGACGGCAAGCTGATCTGCGTTGCGCTTTACCTTGTAGTCGGCGACGTCCTTTCCGGACTTCATAAAGTCGCGCCACATAATAACGGGAGCATCCTTGGGAAGCTTTTTGATCTTTCTGCCCTCGGTGAGTATGTAACCGGTCTTCAGAGGCTGAGGCAGATAGTCCTTAATAGAGGTTATTATGAGCTTATCCAGCTTCACGTTGGAGCGGATAGCCTCAAATTTTGAATAGAACTGATCCAGGGTGATCGCCATAACGCTTTCGGACTCGTTGAGATAGAACTCTATCTCCTTTTCGCCGGAGAGGGGGTGGATCATATTTGCCACCGCACCAACCACGTTGATGGCATAAAACATTATAAGAGCCTGAGGGCAATTGGGCATACAGACCGTAACGCAGTCGTTTTCCTTGACACCTTGTGACTTAAGTGCCTTTGCGCACTGATTTACCTCGCGGTCAAAGCGGATGTACGTGGAGCTTCCGCCCATAAAGTCGTATGCGATATAGTCCGGATATTTTTCAACGATCTTCTCGACCGCCTCGTACATTGAGCCTTCGGGGTATTCGAGATTGAATTTTACCTCGCCGTAGTTTTTAAGCCAAGGTGCTTTTACTTCTGACATAAGGTTCTCCTTTTCAGACAAGATCTTTTATACTGTCGTCCACGTGCATAATAGGTTGGTCCAGCAGACTTGGATCGGCAAGCAAGGCCTTAAGAAGTCTGACGCTTTTTGAATAGTAATAGCCGTCGGCTATTCTTTCGTCGAGGGTAAGCCCCAGCTCGAGCGCATCGCGCATTTCGACGTTTCCATTTTCATCGTGGTATGGGGTGAGCTTTTTCTCGCCGACGATAACGAAGACAGAGTTTGTTCCCCAGTTTGTAAGGTGGTGATAGTTTGCACGCATTTTGATACTGCCGAGGTTTGAAAGGAAGACGCTGGAATAGTAGGGGTCGTCATTCATAAAAGAGGTTGGATACCATCCGTGGTAATCAAGCCATTCCAGAATACCAACGACCATTTTTACTATAGGTCTGGGCAACACAAGAAGCTTGCCCATTATATCGGTGGCGCCGTCGTTTTGATTTTCCTTTTTCAGCTTGGTGCAGATCTTTTTTACTTTTTTGTAGATCTGCTCTACGGGGCTTTCATCGCTTTCGCAATCGGGCTTTACTATTGCAAGGCCCTCCTCGCTGTGGTCGGTGAACTGCTTTTTTACGGTAAAGGAGAGGGAAATGTTGTTTCTCTGGTACAGTCTTCTGCCTGCATAAAAGCGGTTGAGCTTGGGGCGCAGAGCTATGGTCTTTGCCACTGCCGCACAGATGACGTGGAAGAAGGTGTATTTAAAATCAATGCCCTCATAGTTTTTATTCTTTACGTATTGGATCACGGGAGTCATATCTATAAGCTCTGTGACCATTGCCTCCGCATCTGCGCGGTTGGGCATAATATAGGGCATAAACTTGTGCATCGTGTCGGCGTCTCTTACCAGATAACCGTCTTTTCTGTCTCCGAAGCGTTTTTTCTGTTTACTCATAATGATATCTCCAATATATAATAATAGGATAATTATATTAATACAAATTGAGCTTTCTTTGCTTTCTTGCTCTGTTATATGCTACTGTAAGTGCGGTAAGATGCTTTGCCAGCAGGCACACGAAGACTGCAAGAGTTAAAATAACGCACCACAATAGGATATTTACCGTGCAGCTTGGGCTGGATGGGATAAGGCTCGTGCTTACACTGAACACTGCAAAGGAAAAGATAAGTATGGCAATATAGATACTAATTACCGCGGTCCTTGAGCGGTAGCTTAATCTGAATGCGGCAAACCAGCCAAGCATAGCTCCTCCCACAAATACAGTGTATTTAATGATATATGCAATGGGGGCAATAAATTCAACGCCGTTGTTCTTTGCGGGTGTGAAGTCGGGGATGATAAACTCGGTTATCCACAAAAGGGGAACTATGGCGCCGACCGCACCGACTATCCAGGCGAAGACCCAGAACAGAGTCTCTGCCGCATTTCTTCTGGGCGAGTTTTTAACTAACGCTCGGGCAAAATCCTGATAGTCGCCTATTTGCTCCGAAAAGCTTTCGTTGCGCTTCTGGCATTCCAGCGCCATTCCCGCAATATCTCCCAGCAGCTCCTCTCCGGCTACTCCGTTCAGATTTCTGCTTTCTATGTAAAGGGCGATCTTCTTTACCAGCTTTTTGTTTTCGTCGTTAAGCTGCTTGAGACAGCTTTTGTATTCACTGTTCACTGCACTACCTCCACTGTGAGTTTGTTAACGGCTGCACAAAGCTTTCCCCAGCACTCCTCGAAGCTTTTAAGATACTGTTTTCCTGCCTCGGTAATGGTGAAGTATTTTCTCTTTGGGCCTAATGGGGAGGGTAAAAGGCTTGAAGAAATACTGCCTTGCTTCTCAAGTCTGAGCAAAAGGGGGTAGATCGTGCCCTCGCTGATCTCGTCAAAGCCGTTTTTCTTCAGACGCTCCATTATTTCATAGCCGTAAGTCGTTTCAAGGGAAATGATCTTCAGTATGCACCCTTCAAGGGTGCCTCTGAGTAATTGGGATCTGTCAAAAATCATTGCTTCTCCATATATTTATGACTACTATGTGTTACTAAGTACCTCTATATTGTAACACAAAGTAGTGATATTGTCAATAAAAAGTTTTTCAAGGACTTGATGAAAGATAATTGGTAAAAAATGGAAATTATTTCCCTTCCCTTTCACGCTTCGACAATTTATGCCGCTTTGCCGTGGTATAGTATATATAAAAAAGGAAGTGAAAAGCATTGAAGACGAAAAACGACATTAACACAGCTATGATAAAGACGGAAAGAATAATGCCAAATCCAAACCAGCCGAGGAAGAGGTTTGACGAAGAAGGGATAGTAAGGCTGGCGGACTCAATATCCAGGCACGGTATCCTTCAGCCGCTATGTGTTCGCATAGTGGGCAGAGTGCCCTACAGCAGATATCAACTAATAAGCGGCGAAAGAAGACTCAGGGCGGCAAAGCTTATCGGTATGGAGTACGTTCCTTGTGTTATATTGGAAGGAATAGACGAAAAATCCTCGGGTTGGCTTGCGGTGGTAGAAAATATGCAACGGGAGGAGCTTAATATATTCGACGAGGCGTCGGCGATAGAAAGGCTTATGAGTAACTGGGGATTAAGCCAGGAGGAGCTTTGTTCGGTGCTTTCCATCAGTCAGGGTGCCTTGAGTAACAAGCTCAGATTACTGCGCCTCTCCCCTGCTCAACGCTCTGCGGTTATCGAGCACGGGCTCAGCGGACGTCACGCCCGTGCGGCATTGAGGATAAAGGACGAAAGCTTCAGAACCATACTGTTAAGCTATGCAGGAATAAATGGCTTGAGTGTGAGGGAAACGGAGCAGCTCGTGGAAAGCTATCTTGATGATCCCGTTCCCGTTATGAAGAAGCTTCTTGCTCCGCCGGAGGAGGAAGTAAAAAAGGAAACGGTAAAGCCTATAAGAAGGCTTGTGGTAAAGGACGTGCGTATCTTTATCAACTCCGTGGACAAGGCATTAAGGCTTATAAAGGATAGCGGCATTTCCGTTGATGCCAATAAGACCGAGAGTGATTCGGTGATAGAATATACTATAAAGGTGCCAAAGGTGATCGCGTAAATGTTTCACGTGAAACATTTTTCGACCTCTGATAGCATTCTGTTGACAAATTGCAAAGGATTTGATATAATAATCTCGCTTAATCTTATCAAGGGGGATCGTTATGGCAAAAATATTGGCCTTTGCAAATCAAAAGGGCGGTGTAGGTAAGACCACGTCGGCTATCAATATTGCCGCTTGCTTGGGTGCAAAGGGCAAAAGGGTCCTTCTTGTGGACAGTGACCCTCAGGGAAATGCGGGCAGCGGTGTAGGAATAAACAGACAAAAGCTTAAGGTGGATCTGATGAACGTTCTTATGGAGGGCGCGGATATCAGAGATGCGGTTGTAAAGACGGCTTACAAGGGATTGGATGCTGTCGGTGCGACAATGGGTCTTGCAGGCGCCGAGCTGGAGCTTGCGGAGAAGGATAAGCGGGAGTCTACTCTTAAAAAGGCACTTGCTGTAATAGAAAACGATTACGATTACGTTATCATAGACTGTCCTCCCTCCTTGGGTCTTTTGACTATAAACGCGCTTTGTGCCGCGGATGAGGTCATAGTTCCGATGCAATGTGAATATTTTGCATTGGAGGGGCTCAGCGCCTTGAGCTTTACCATCAGGCAGGTAAAAAAGCTTTACAATCCAAGGCTTGTGATAAGCGGCATAGTTTTGACTATGTACGACGGAAGATTGAATCTTACCCTTGCGGTAAAAAATGAGATAAACAAGTTTTTTCCGGGTATTGCCTTTAAAAATGCGGTGCCGAGGAACGTTCGTCTCAGTGAAGCTCCCAGCCACGGGAAGCCCATAATATATTACGATAAATACTCTCGCGGCGGCATTGCCTATACGGCGATAGTAGACGAGCTGTTACAAAGACACGGAGAATGATATAATGGCAAAAAAACAAAGTCTCGGCATAGGGCTTGACAAGCTTTTTGTTGCCGATAGTGATACTACAGAGCAGGGAAACGTGATCAATCTCGATTACGACAGCATCCTGCCTGACGATAAACAGAACAGAACCGTTTTCAACGAGGAGGCTTTGAGAGAGCTTGCGGACTCTATAAGGAGTCACGGTATTATTCAGCCTCTTATCGTGAGAGCCTTGCCCAACGGAAAATACCGTCTTATTGCAGGCGAAAGGCGTTTCCGCGCCGCAAAGCTTGCGGGAGTTGACAGTATTCCGGTCATAGTCAAGGACGTGGACGAAAGAGATGCTGCGGAGATGGCTCTTATTGAGAATCTTCAAAGAGAAGATCTTGACCCCATTGACGAGGCAAACGGCTTTGAAAAGCTTATAAATCAGTACAATATAACTCAGGAAGAGGCTGCAAGCCGCGTTGGAAAGTCCAGAACTGCGGTTACAAATGCTCTTCGTTTGCTTGCCTTGCCCGAATCGGCAAAGAATCTTCTGAGGGAAAAGATCATCACCTCGGGTCACGCGAGGGCTCTTCTTTCGCTCAAGGATACCGATAAGATAAACGATGCCCTTTGCGTTATAGTTGATAAGGGTCTTTCGGTAAGAGAGACTGAGGCTTTGGTAAAGGGTAAAAGTCTTGATCTTAAGACCAAAGCTCCCAAGGCGGGTGTGGATGAGGTCTTACAGGAGCACCTTAAGGAGCTTGCATCGAAGATGACTGTGGCTCTCGGCAGAAGGGTGGTCATTACGCCGGACTGCAAGGGCTCCGGAAAAATGACCTTGGAGTATTTTGACTCGGATGATCTGGAGGAGCTTATCACCACCTTGTGCGGTGAAGACCTTCTGGTGGAGTGAGGTGCGGTAGATGGACGTTAAAATAGTGTTTCTTCTGCTCCCCTTCTGGATAGGAGCGGTGATCGCCACCCTTTGGGTGGGCTTTATCCGCCCCAAGACCTATAAGCTTATATCAGAATTGTTGGAAAAGGCTTGCTTTTCGCCCGATAAGGCGATCTCTGCCAAGGAGGCGGGGGTGTCTTCCTTTGAGGAAAGGTGCTTTCTTAATATGAAGGGAGCTTTGGGCGATACGGTTAAGACAGTTGACGGGAAATACTACGTGCCCGAGGAGAAAAAGGAAAAGGCGGCGATGCTGTACGGTAAAAAGGCAGCTCCCCTTTGGCAGGCAGTTCTTTGGGCGGTGGTCCTCACGGTGTTTTTTGCGGCTCTTGCCTGGGCAGTCAGCAGATTTGTTGATACCTCGGCTATAGATGTACCGTGGCTTTATTGAAAAGAGAGGTTTTAAAAATGGCTACAACCAAATCCAAGAAGCGTCCTATACTTATAATTGTTGCGGTGGCGTTTTTCCTTCTGGTGATGACCTTTGTGTTCCTTTGGTATAATATGAATTACCGCTTTGTGGAATACGACAACGGCTTGAAGTTCGTCGGAAAGGTGCAGAGCGATATGCCCTACTCGGGTACCATATATATAGATAAGGAAAACGAAGCTGAGCTGGACGTTGCCAACCGTACCATAAAGTATTCCAACGGTGACGTTTACGTCGGTGAAATATCACTCTGCCTTCCCAACGGCAAGGGTGTGATGAAATACGTTTCCGGCGACGTGTACGAGGGAGACTTCGTAATGGGTGAACGTACCGGCAACGGAAAGTTTACCTACATCAACGGGGATACCTACGAGGGAGAATCCGTTAACGGTGTACGTAGCGGCTCGGGAAAATATATCTGGGCTGACGGCTCCAGCTACGAGGGCGGTTTTAAGGATAATAAAAAGAACGGCGAAGGAACCTATACCTGGCTTAAGGCTGACGGATCCGTTGCTGCCCAATACGTTGGAAGCTACGTGAACGATCTCAAGGAGGGTCAGGGTAGCTATACTTACGAGACGGGTGACGTCTACGTGGGAGAATTCAAGGCGGACAAGCGCAGTGGAAGCGGAACCTATACCTGGGCTAACGGAGAAAGCTACGTTGGAGAGTTTCTGGAAAACAAGATGCACGGTCAGGGTACCTATACGTGGCCTGCGACCGAAACGTCCAAGGAGAGGAGCTATACCGGTTATTTTGAAAATGGTCAGATAGTTCTTAAGGATGAATAAGGATCGGATCTGAGAATATTGTAAGGAGGGAAAAATTTTCCCTCCTTTTTTATTTTTTTGGATAATGGCGTGGTGTCTGTGGTGCTTCGAGGCATAGTGACACAACATATTGTTTGCTCGGCTGATTTTGATAACAATCTGTTGTATCGTGGCTTGTAAATGTAAACAAATTGTAAATAATTTTGAAAACTATTGCATTTTTCTTCGTTTTATTATATAATTATCGAGCTTGATGTGCGATGAAGCGAAAGGTTGCGAAAAAGAGCCTATCCCAACGGAAAAAGCTTGATTTCGGGAATTTTCGCAGAGTATGTCCGAACTGAATCGGGCGCAAACAGAATCTGAAAACATCCAAGGCGTTTCAAACGGGGAAACTTTGCCCTGCGGCTTGATGTCCGGACTGAATGCATTTTATCCTTGTGTTCATCCGGTTTTATGACGAGGGCAAAAGAAACACCCGGGTGCGTTTAGGAGGCTGTCTGCCGCCGAGACTACCCTGCCGTAAGACGGCAAATATTTCAAGGAGGCAATCAAACAATGGCAAGAGAAAGAATTAGAATCAGACTGAAGGCTTACGACCACACCCTTATCGATCAGAGCGCTGCTAAGATCGTTGAGACCGCAAAGCGTCTGGGTGCAAAGGTGTCCGGTCCCGTTCCGCTCCCCACGGAAAAGGAGATCATCACCATCCTGCGTGCGGTACACAAGTATAAGGACAGCCGTGAGCAGTTTGAGCTCAGAACCCATAAGAGACTCATCGACATTGTCAACCCCGCAAAGAACGTTGTTGACGCACTGATGTCCGTTGAGCTTCCCGCCGGCGTAGAGCTTGAATATAAGTTCGATTAACAAACTTGTCACGTTGGGCGTCTTCATACAAAGTATGGAAAATCAAAAGCGCTCAACCAATAACCTGTTTAGGAGGAACAAATGAAAAAGGCAATCATCGGTAAGAAGCTGGGTATGACTCAGATCTTTGCCGAAAACGGTGCAGTAGTGCCCGTAACCGTTATCCAGGCTGGTCCCTGCCAGGTTTGCCAGGTCAAGACCGTGGCAAAAGACGGCTATTCCGCCGTTCAGCTGGGATTTGGCGAAGTTGCTGAAAGAAAGGTGACAAACCCCCTCAAGGGTCACTTCAAGGCAGCAAACGTTTCCAACAGAAAGCATCTCAAGGAATTCCGTCTTGAGAATGCCGAGAGCATGAATGCAGGTGACACAGTTGCTGTCGATACCTTCACCGTTGGTGAATCGGTCGACGTTACAGGCATCTCCAAGGGTCACGGCTACTCCGGTGTTATCAAGAGATGGGGTCATCACAGACTGAGAATGACCCACGGTACCGGTCCCGTACATCGCGAGGTCGGCTCCGTCGGTGCAAACTCCAGCCCTTCCAGAATCTTCAAGAATCTGAAGATGGCAGGTCAGTACGGTAACGTTCAGGTAACCGTTCAGAACCTTGAGATCGTTAAGATCGACACAGAAAAGAACCTTATCGCTGTTAAAGGCGCTGTTCCCGGTGCAAGAAACGGAATCGTCTTTATCAAAGATTCGGTCAAAGCATAACTAAGGAAGGAGAGAAATCCAAATGCCTAACGTAAAGGTTTTCGATATGGCAGGTAAACAGACCGGCGAGATCGCTCTTTCCGAAAAACTCTTCGGTGCAGAGATCAACTCCGCAGTGCTTCACTCGGTCATCCGCGCATATCTTTTGAATCAGAGACAGGGTACACAGTCCACCCTCACCAGAAGCGAAGTTTCCGGTGGCGGAAAGAAGCCCTGGAAGCAGAAGGGTACAGGTCGCGCCCGTCAGGGTTCCACCAGAAGCCCTCAGTGGACACACGGCGGTATAGCTCTCGGTCCCAAGCCCAGAAGCTACCGTGTCAGCATCAACAAGAAGGTTAGAAGAGTTGCTCTTGCAAGCGCTCTCAGCTCCAAGGTCGCAGCAGACGAGCTCATCGTTGTAGACGGACTTGCAGCTACCGAATTCAAGACTGCCACCATGGCAAATATGCTCAAGGCTCTCGAAGCTGATAAGAAGACTCTCGTAGTCCTCGCAGACGCTGACGAGAAGACCGTAAAGAGCTTCAACAACATCCCCTACGCTATGACAGCTCAGGCAAACAGCCTCAATGCTTACCAGATCCTCAACAACAAGAAGCTGATCATCGCTAAGGCGGCTATCGAAAAGATCGAGGAGGTTTACGGCAAATGATGACATCCTGCGATATTATCCTTAAGCCTATCATCACTGAAAGAAGTATGGCTGACGTTCCCAACAAGAAGTACACCTTCAAGGTTGCGACCAACGCTAACAAGCTGCAGATCAAGGCAGCTGTTGAGGAGCTCTTCCCCAAGACAAAGGTTGCTTCCGTAAACGTTATTAACTGCAAGGCCAAGAAGAAGAGACTTGGTGTCCACATGGGCAAGACCAGTGCTTGGAAGAAAGCAATCGTCACCCTTACCGAGGATTCCAAGGCTATCGAGTTCTTCGAAGGCATGATGTAAGGCAAAGGAGTGAATAAAAATGGCAAACAGAGTTTATAAACCCACTACGCCCGGCAGAAGAAATATGTCTGTTCAGTCCTTTGAAGAGATCACCAAGAAGACTCCCGAAAAGAGCCTTCTGAAGGTCCTCAAGTCCAAGGCCGGCAGAAACAACCTCGGCCGTATCACCGTCAGACATCAGGGCGGCGGAAACAAGAAGAAGTACAGGATCATCGATTTCAAGCGCCAGTGCACCGAAGATGCAAAGGTCATCGCTATCGAGTACGATCCCAACAGAAGCGCTCATATCGCTCTGATCGAATACGCTTCCGGCAAGAAGGCTTATATCATCGCTCCCGTCGGCATCAAGGTTGGCGACGTTCTCACCTCCGGTGCAGAAAGCGATATCAAGCCCGGTAACACACTTCCCATCGCAAACATTCCTTTGGGTACTATGATCCACAACATCGAGCTCTATCCCGGCAAGGGCGCTCAGCTTGTAAGAAGTGCAGGCAGTGCGGCTCAGCTGATGGCAAAGGAGAACGGCGTTGCACAGGTAAGACTTCCCTCTCAGGAGGTTCGTTACATCCGTCTTGACTGTAAGGCAACTATCGGTCAGGTTGGCAATGTTGAGCATGAGAACGTTAAGATCGGTAAGGCCGGTAAGAAGCGTCACATGGGTATCCGTCCCACGGTTCGCGGTTCTGTAATGAACCCCTGCGACCATCCCCACGGAGGTGGTGAGGGCCGCGCACCCATCGGACGTCCCACACCCGTTACACCTTGGGGCAAGCCTGCTCTGGGTTACAAGACCCGTAACAAGAAGGCTCGCACCAACAAGCTTATCGTCAAGAGAAGAAACGATAAATAATCAAAGGAGCGACAACTAATGAGCAGAAGTGTTAAAAAAGGACCTTTCGTCGAAGAAAAGCTCTTTAACAGAATTGCAGATATGAATAAGCAGAACGAGAAGCGTGTCATCAAGACATGGTCTCGCGCATCGACGATCTTCCCCGAGTTCATCGGACACACGATCGCCGTATATGACGGCAGAAAGCACGTTCCGGTATACGTTACCGAGGACATGGTCGGACATAAGCTGGGTGAATTTGCGCCTACCAGGACATTCAAAGGTCACAGTGGCTCAAAGACCTCCAACTCCTGACCGTAAGCTGAAAGGAGAACTTTTAAATGGCTGAACAGGTTAAAGCAATCAGAAAAGAGGTCAGGATCTCCCCCAGAAAGGTCAGCATCGTTCTTGATCTGATCCGCGGCAAGGATGCTGCAGTTGCTCAGGGTATTCTGAAGAACACTCCCAAGGCTGCAAGCCCCGTGATCCTGAAGATCCTCAATGAGGCGATCGCAAACGCCGAGAACAATTTCCATATGGATAAAGAAAAACTCTACGTCAGTGAATGCTATGCAGGCGCAGGCACAACTCTTAAGAGAATCATGCCCAGAGCACAAGGCAGAGCGTTCAGAATCTTTAAGAGAGCTTCACACATCACCGTGTGTGTTGCCGAGAAACAGTAAGGAGGGTCCGGTTTTATGGGACAGAAAGTCAATCCTCACGGTCTCCGTGTAGGTGTTATTAAAGACTGGGATTCCAGATGGTATGCCAAGGACGCAGATTTTGCCGATAAACTGGTTTCCGACTACAATCTCAGAAAATACTTGAAGAAGAAATTGGCTAACGCAGGCGTTCCCAAGATCGAGATCGAAAGAACCGCCAACAGAGTCAAGGTCCTCATCCACTGTGCAAAGCCCGGTTACGTAATCGGTAAGGGCGGCACAGAGATCGAAAAGCTTCGTCTTGAGATCGAAAAGCTTCTGGGCGAGCCCGTAAGCGTAAACGTTGCAGAGGTTAAGAGCCCCGACCTTAACGCACAGCTCGTTGCAGAGAACATCGCAAGCCAGCTCGAGAAGCGTACCAGCTTCCGCAGAGCAGTTAAGCTTGCCATCGGCAGAACCATGCGCCTCGGCGCAAAGGGTATCAAGATCACCGGTTCCGGTCGTCTTGCAGGTGCCGAGATCGCAAGAAGCGAGCATTATCACGAGGGTACCATTCCCCTGCAGACCATCAGAGCTGACATCGACTACGGCTTCTACGAGGCTGATACCACCTACGGTAAGATCGGTGTTAAGGTTTGGATCTACAGAGGCGAGGTGCTCCAGAACGTAAACCGCACCAACCCCAGAAGAAACAACGACCAGAGAAACGATCGCCGTCCCCCCAGACGTGACAGAAACGCTCAGGGCGACAGAAGAAACAACGGTCGCAGAAGAGAGAATCCTTCCAAAGAAGGAGGTAAGAACTGATCATGTTAATGCCCAAGAGAGTAAAATACAGAAGAGTACATCGCGGTAGACTTACCGGACGTGCTTACAGAGGTAACAAGGTCACCAACGGATCCTTCGGTCTGATGGCTATGGAGCCCGCTTGGATCACCTCCAACCAGATCGAGGCAGCCCGTATTGCTATGACAAGATACGTAAAGCGTGGCGGTCAGGTTTGGATCAAGATCTTCCCCGACAAGCCCATCACCGAGAAGCCCGCTGAGACCCGAATGGGTTCCGGTAAAGGTTCTCCCGAGTATTGGGTGGCAGTAGTTAAGCCCGGCAGAGTAATGTTCGAAATGGACGGAATCACCGAGGAACAGGCAAAGGAAGCTATGCGTCTTGCCTCTCACAAACTGCCTATCAAATGCAAATTTGTCACTAAGCAGGACGCTTGAGGAGGTTTTTTGAATGAAGATTAAAGATATTAGAGAAAAGACTGCCGAAGAGCTGAATGCCCAGCTGCGTGATCTGAAAAACGAGCTTTTCCGTCTCCGTTTCCAGCACGCGATCAACCAGCTTGACAATCCCCATAAGATCGTCGAGACCAGAAAATCGATCGCTAAGGTTCTGACCGTTCTTCGCGAGAAGGAGCTTGCGCAGACCGAAAACGGCAGCGAGGCATAAAGGAGCGTAAACGATGAATACAGAAAGAAATTTGAGAAAAACCAGAACCGGTAAGGTCGTCAGCAACAAGATGGATAAGACCATCGTGGTCGCAATCGAGGATAACGTAAAGCATCCTCTCTACGGAAAGATCATCAAGACCACCAAGAAGTTCAAGGCTCACGACGAACTCAACGAGTGCGGCATCGGCGACAAGGTCATGATCATGGAGACCAGACCCATCTCCAAGGATAAGAACTGGAGACTGGTCAAGATCATCGAGAAGGCGAAATAATTCGCTTTTGACCAAGTTTAATTTCGGAAAGGAAACGCAATAAAATGTTACAACAGCAGAGCTTAATGAAGGTTGCCGATAATACCGGCGCCAAAGAACTGATGTGCATCCGCGTGCTCGGCGGCACAGGCAGACGCTACGCTAACATTGGTGATATCGTTGTATGTGCAGTCAAGAAGGCAGCTCCCGGCGGAGTTGTTAAGAAGGGCGCTGTCGTTAAGGCAGTAGTAGTCAGAACCGTAGAGGGAGTTCGCAGAGCGGACGGATCCTACGTTAAGTTCGACGAGAACGCAGCGGTTATCATCAAGGAAGATAAGACGCCTACCGGAACCCGTATCTTTGGACCGGTGGCAAGAGAACTTCGTGATAAGGACTTTACAAAGATTCTGTCCTTGGCCCCCGAAGTACTTTGATGGGGAGGATAACAATAATGAAGAAGCTTCATATCAAAAACGGCGACACCGTTATGGTCGTCTCCGGTGATGAAAAGGGCAAGAAGGGCAAGGTCATCGCAGTCAGCCCCAAGGAGGACAAGGTGATCGTTGAGGGCATCAACATGGTGTCCAAGCACGTTAAGCCCCGCAAGCAGGGTGAGACCGGCGGCATCGTAAAGGCCGAGGCTGCAATGTACGCTTGCAAGGTCAACGTTTACTGCCCCGACTGCAAGAAGGGCGTCAGAACAAAGACCAAAGTTCAAGAGGACGGCAGCAAGGAGCGCGTTTGCGCTAAGTGCGGCAAAGCCCTTTAATTTCAGGAAAGGTAGAGTAAAATGGCTAGACTTAAGGATTTTTATCTTAGCGACGTTCGCGACGCGCTGATGAAAAAATATAACTATAAGAGCCCCATGCAGATCCCCAAGATCGAGAAGATCGTTCTTAACATCGGTGCCGGCGAAGCAAAAGACAACGCCAAGGTCATCGACGCGATCATCTCTGACCTTACCGCCATTACCGGTCAGAAGGCCGTTGCTACCGTAGCTAAGAAGTCCGTTGCGAACTTCAAGCTCAGAGCAGGCGTTAAGATCGGCGCAAAGGTAACTCTTCGCGGCGAGAGAATGTATGAGTTTATGGACAGACTCTTCAACATCGCTCTTCCCCGTGTACGTGACTTCAAGGGTATCAATCCCAACGCCTTCGACGGCAGAGGAAACTATGCTCTTGGTCTCAAAGAACAGCTGATCTTCCCCGAGATCAACTATGAGCAGATCGACAAGATCAGAGGTATGGACATTGCATTTGTCACAACCGCTGCCAACGACGAAGAAGCAAGAGAGCTGCTGAAGCTTCTCGGCGCTCCCTTCAGCAAATAAGGAGAGTTAACATGGCTAAGAAATCAATGATCTTAAAGCAGCAGAGAAAGCAGAAGTTCTCTACTCGCGAGTACACCAGATGCAAGATCTGCGGCCGTCCCCATGCATATCTGAGAAAGTTCGGCATCTGCCGTATCTGCTTCAGAGAGCTGGCTTACAAGGGTCAGATCCCCGGCGTAAGAAAAGCAAGCTGGTAATCAACACACATCAATAACACCCGACGGGTGTAAATTCGCACTCAAGTGCAAAAAAGCAAACTAAGTGCTAAGGAGGAAATTTTAAATGCAAATCACAGACGCAATTGCAGATATGCTCACCAGAATCAGAAATGCAAACAGTGCAAAGCATGAGAAGGTTGAGATCCCCTGCAGCAAAGTCAAGACCGCAATCGCTCAGATCCTTTTGGACGAGGGCTACATCAAGTCCTTCGAGATCGTTCCCGAAGAGGGCAAGCAGGGTAAGATAGTAGTCACCCTTAAGTACGGTCAGGGCAAACAGAGAATAATCACCGGCCTCAAGAGAGTTTCCAAGCCCGGTCTGCGTATCTACGCAGGTTGCGAGGAGCTTCCCAAGGTTATGAACGGTCTGGGTGTTGCTATCATCAGCACATCCAAGGGCATTATGACCGATAAGGCTGCAAGAAAAGAAAACGTTGGCGGCGAAGTGCTCGCCTTCATTTGGTAAGGAGGATAAAGCTATGTCAAGAATCGGAAGAAATCCTATAGCAGTTCCTGCCGGAGTGAAGGTTACCATCGATGGCACGACCGTCACTGTAAAGGGCCCCAAGGGCGAACTGTCCAAGACCTTTAACGAGGCAATGATAATTAAGATGGAAGGTGCTCAGATCGAGGTTTCCCGTCCTAACGACGATCCTCAGAACAGAGCTCTCCACGGACTTACCAGAACTCTTATTGCAAACATGGTTACCGGTGTTACCGAAGGCTACTCCAAGACTCTGGAGATCAGCGAAGGCGGATACCGTGTTCAGAAGAAGGGCAAGCAGATCGTAATGGCGCTTGGCTTCAGCCATGACGTCGTATTCGACGAGATCAACGGCATCACCTTTGATTGCCCCAACCAGAACACCATCGTTGTAACCGGTATCGATAAGCAGGCAGTCGGACAGATGGCAGCAGAGATCCGCGCTAAGCGTCCCCCCGAACCCTATCTTGGCAAGGGTGTACGTTACCAGGGCGAGAGAATCCGCCGCAAGTCCGGTAAGGCCGGCAAGTAATGAGAGGAGTGGATAAGCATGATTAAGAAAATCGACAAGAATCTCAAGCGCCTCCATAGACATAAGAGAATCCTCGGCACCGCAGCAAGACCCCGTCTTTGCGTATACCGTTCTACAAAGAACATCTACGCTCAGATCATCGATGATGAGAACGGCGTAACACTGGCAGCCTACAACTCCTTGATGAAGGGCTTTGAAGGCGACGGCGGCAACAAGCAGGGTGCAAGATTGGTCGGCGAAGCAATCGCAAAGATCGCAGTTGAAAAGGGTATCACCGAGGTCGTATTCGACCGTAACGGAAACCTTTATCACGGCAGAGTTGCAGAACTCGCAGACGGTGCCCGCGACGGCGGACTGAAATTCTAAGGAGGAAACGAGAATATGGCTTCGAAAATCGATGCGGCTACTCTTGATCTTAAAGAGAACGTCGTTTATACAAAAAGCGTTTCCAAGACCGTAAAGGGCGGACGTGTCCGTAAGTTCACCGCGCTGGTAGTTGTCGGCGACGAGAACGGCCACGTAGGCTGCGGTCTGGGTAAGGCCAGCGAGCGTCCCGAGGCAGTAAGAAAAGGCGTTGAGGATGCTAAGAAAAACATGATCGAGGTTTCCATGAAGGGAACAACGATCCCCCACGAGATCATCGGTGAGTACTGCGCAGGCAGAGTTCTTCTCAAGCCCGCTCCCCAGGGTACCGGTGTTATCGCAGGCGGTAAGGTGAGAAGCGTTCTGGATATGGCAGGCATTAAGGACATCCGTACCAAGTGTCTCAGATCCAACAACCCCACCAACGTTGTAAGAGCAACATTTGAGGCTCTCAGATCTCTGCGCACTGCTGAAGAAGTAGCTGCAATGAGAGGCAAGAGCGTCGACGAGATCAGCAAGTAATAAAGGAGAAGAAAAATGGCACAGGTAAAGATCACGCTTTCAAAGAGCCTTATCGGCAGACTTGACAAGCAGCAGAAGACCGCCGCTTCTCTCGGACTTAAGAAGATCGGCGACGTAACCGTACAGGAGAAGACTCCCGTACTCGATGGCAAGATCGCAGTGATCAGCCATCTTATCACAGTTGAAAACGTCTGATTCTGAAAAAGGAGGAATAAACATGAAATTACATGAACTGTCTCCCGCTCCCGGTTCTGCCAAGAAGGCATACAGAAAGGGCAGAGGAATCGGATCCGGCAACGGCAAGACCGCAGGTAAGGGTCACAAGGGTCAGAACGCTCGCTCCGGCGGCGGTGTAAGACCCGGCTTTGAAGGCGGTCAGATCCCCGCATACAGAAGACTCCCCAAGAGAGGCTTCAACAATTCAAACTTTGCTACAGAATATGCTATCGTTAACCTTAGCGTTCTTGATAAGTTTGATGAGGGAAGTGTAGTTAACCTTGAATCTCTTATGGCTGCTAAGCTCATCAAAGATGCAAAGAGCGGTCTGAAGGTTCTTGCCAACGGAAGCATTTCCAAGAAAATCACCGTACAGGCAAAGGTCTTTTCTGCTGCAGCAAAAGAAAAAATCGAAGCCGCAGGCGGAAAAGCAGAGGTGATCTGAGGTGTTTAAGACACTGGCAAATGCATGGAAGCTTCCCGATCTGAGAAAAAAGATGATATATACAGTAGTTATGCTTCTTATTTTCAGACTCGGATGTGTCCTGCCCGTTCCCTATGTTGATTCAGAGGCTATCGCTTCCTGGTTTGATTCATCTACATCAGGAACTATGCTCAGCTTCTTCAACATTCTCTCCGGTTCATCCTTTTCACAGGCAACACTCTTTGCGCTGTCTGTAACCCCCTATATCACAGCATCCATCGTTATGCAGCTGTTGGCTATTGCCATCCCCGCTTTGGAGAGACTCTCCAAGGAAGGTGAGGAGGGCAAGAAGAAGATCACTCAGATCACCAGATACGTTACTGTTGCTCTGGCGCTTCTTACCAGCTACGGCTACTACATGACCTTGAGAAACAACGGTCTTTTGGCTGACAGAAGCTTCTTTGCAGGACTTGTTATAGTGGCTTGCCACTGCGCAGGTGCGGCACTGATAATGTGGATGGGCGAAAAGATCAATGAGAAGGGTATTGGAAACGGAATCAGTATGATCCTGTTTGCAAACATCATCTCTTCTATGCCCAGCATGATCTTCTCCATCGGAGCAGGAATCTCCGGCGGAATCACCATGGCTGCTCTTTACATCGGTATCGTGGTTCTTTTGGTCGTTATGGTAGGCTTTATCGTCTTCATGACAAACTCCGAGAGAAGAATTCCCGTTCAGTATGCAAAGAAGGTTGTCGGAAGAAAGATGTACGGCGGACAGAGCACCTTCCTTCCCATTAAGTTGGATATGGCAGGCGTTATGCCCGTAATCTTCGCAAACTCCATACTGATGCTCCCCTCCACCATTGCAATGTTCTTCCCTGCTCCCGCAGAGGGCTCATTCTGGTACGGATTCCTTCAGCTCTTCAGTGTTTCCAGCATCTGGTACGCACTGATCCTGCTTGTTCTCATAGTTGCATTTAACTATTTCTATCTTTCCATAAGCTTCAATCCTGTTGAGGTTGCAAACAATCTGCAAAAGAACGGCGGATTTATCCCCGGTGTTCGTCCCGGCAGACCCACAAGCGACTTCATCAAGAGAAGTATGAAGAAAGTAACTCTTATCGGCGCATTCTTCCTTGCACTGGTAGCTATCCTTCCCATGGCGGTCAACTCCTTCGGCATCAGCCTTGGAGCATTCAGCTTCGGAGGAACCAGTATGCTCATTCTCTGCGGTGTAATCCTTGAGACCACCAGACAGCTTGAGAGCCAGATCACAATGCGTCACTATAAGGGCTTCCTTGATTGAGAAAGAAGGCAAAATAAATGAAGATCATCTTTTTGGGAGCCCCCGGTGCCGGCAAGGGTACCCATGCTGCCAACGTAGCTAAGGCTCTTGAGATCCCCACCATTTCAACCGGTGAGATCCTGAGAGCGGCTATCAAGGCGGAAACTCCCATTGGAATCAAAGCAAAAAGCTTCATCGATCAGGGAGCACTTGTTCCCGATGAAGTTGTTATCGACCTGGTGAAGACCAGAATCGCTGAGGATGATTGCAAAAACGGCTTTATTCTCGACGGTTTTCCCAGAACGGTAGCTCAGGCACAGGCTCTCAAGGGCTTGGGCGTGGCTATCGACAAGGTGGTCAACATCTACGTCCCCGATGAAACCATCGTCACTCGTATGAGTGGCAGACGAGTTTGCTCCGGCTGCGGCGCCACCTATCACACGATATACAACGCCCCCAAGGCTGAAGGAAAGTGCGATAGCTGCGGAAAGGATCTTATCATCCGCGCCGACGATATGCCCGAGACAGTGAAGAACCGTCTTGAGGTATACAACCGTTCCACTGCTCCCTTGAAGGATTATTACGAGAACGAAAAGATTCTTGTAACTGTGGAAGGTCAGGAAAAGCTGGAGGACACCTCCAAGCTGGTCTTTGAGGCACTGGGCATTAAATAATGATCAGGCTCAAGACCGCATCTCAATTGGAAAAAATGCGCAAAAGCTGTAGGATCGCCGCGGAAGCAAGACTTCTGGCGGGCGAGATGATCAGACCCGGTTTGAAGCTTATAGAGTTGGACCGTGCGATCCGCAGCTACATCACCTCACAGGGTGCCGTACCAAGCTTTCTCAATTACGGCGGATTTCCCGCCAGTGCTTGCTTAAGCGTAAACGAGGTAGTCATTCACGGCATTCCGGATGAAAGAGAGCTTCGTGAGGGTGATATAATCAGCGTTGACGTCGGTGCGAATATCGACGGCTACCACGGAGACTGTGCAGATACCTTTGCGGTAGGAAGCATATCCTCTGAGGCACAAAGGCTGATAGACGTCACCAGAAAGAGCTTTTTCGACAGTCTTGAATTTGTAAAGCCGGGTCTTCGCATAGGAGATATCGGAAGTGCGGTTCAAAGCACTGCGGAGGCGGCAGGCTTTAGTGTGGTAAGGGAATATATCGGACACGGAATAGGAGAGCATCTCCACGAAGAGCCCGACGTACCCAACTACGGAAAGCCCGGCAGAGGCCCAAGGCTCTACGAGGGAATGACGATTGCCATAGAGCCTATGGTGTGTCAGTTTTCTCCGGCTGTGAAGGTGCTTGACGATAAGTGGACTGTAGTCACGGTGGACCATGGCCTTGCGGCTCACTACGAAAACACTGTGGCAATAACGTCTGCGGGCGCAGAGATCCTAACTAAAGTGTGAAAGCACAAAGGTACGAAATGGAAAACGGAACTATCGTTTTGTCAAAGGCGGGAAGAGATTCCGGCAGACTGTTTATCGTGGTTGGAAGGCTGGATGAGAATTACGTTCTCATTGCGGACGGAAGGCTGCGAAGGGTAGATGCTCCGAAAAAGAAAAAGCTTAAGCATCTTAAGATGATAGGCTTTGACCGAGAGGTCGCGCGGCTGTGCGGCGGAGAGCTTACAAACAGGATACTGAAAAAACAACTGTCGCTTTATGATCAGAGCGAAAGCGTAAATTTAGCTTAGGGGTGAATAAATTAGCATGGCTAAGGAAGATTGCATGGAGTTTGAGGGCGTAGTCCTCGAGAATCTCCCCAATGCAACGTTCAAGGTGAAGTTGCCCAACGATATGGTGATCCTTGCGCACATATCTGGAAAGATGCGACTGCACTACATCAAAATCATACCCGGAGACAAAGTGCTTCTTGAGGTCAGCGTTTACGATCCTACCAAGGGCAGGATCATTCGCCGTCTGTGAAGCAGACCGGGAATACTAAAAACTAAATTCATGCATGGAGGTAAATGTCATGAAAGTGAAACCTTCCGTAAAGAAAATTTGTGAAAAATGCAAGGTCATCAAGAGAAAAGGCGTCGTAATGGTGATCTGCGAGAACCCGAAACACAAACAAAAACAGGGTTAAGAAAATAGGAGGAAAGTTATGGCTCGTATAGCAGGTGTTGATATCCCCAGAGAGAAGCGTGTCGAGATCGGCTTGACATACATCTTTGGTATAGGCAGAACCTCTGCAAACAAAATCCTTGAAGCAACAGCAATCGATCCCGACACAAGAGTCAAGGATCTGACCGACGATCAGATCGCAAAGCTCCGTGAGGTTATCGAGAATGATTACCTTGTAGAAGGCGACCTCAGAAGAAATATAGCTTACGATATCAAGAGAATGAAGGATATCGGATGCTACAGAGGACTCCGTCACCGCAAGGGATTGCCGGTAAGAGGTCAGCGTACAAAGACCAACGCCAGAACCAGAAAAGGTCCTGTTAAGACCATCGCCAACAAGAAGAAGTAAAGGAGGAAGCATAAGATGGCTACACCCAAGAAAACCGTCAAGAGAAGACGCGAACGCAAAAACATTGAAAAGGGCGCTGCACATATCCAGAGCACCTATAACAATACCATCGTTACCATCACCGATGTCAACGGAAACGCTATTTCCTGGGCATCCGCAGGTGAATTGGGCTTTAAAGGCTCCAAGAAGTCCACTCCTTTCGCTGCACAGTCCGCTGCAGAGACTGCCGCTAAGGCAGCAATGGAGCACGGTCTGAAAACCGTTGAGGTCTTCGTAAAGGGTCCCGGTCAGGGAAGAGAAAGCGCTATCCGTGCACTTCAGACCGCAGGACTTGACATTACACTCATCAAGGACGTAACTCCCATTCCTCACAATGGTTGCCGTCCCCCCAAGAGAAGAAGAGTCTAAGCATTTTATTTTGAAGAAAGGGAAAAGTTTTTCACCAAGATGTGGAAAATCTGGGTAATGATTTATGGCTAAATATACAGGCCCCGCATGCAGACAGTGCCGCAGAGAAGGCACAAAGCTGTTCTTAAAGGGTGATCGTTGCTATTCCGACAAGTGTGCATTGACCAGACGTACCGGTGTTCCCGGTCAGCATGGCCAGGGCCGCAAGATGATGAAGGAATACGGCTTGCAGCTCAGAGAGAAGCAGAAGGCAAAGAGATACTACGGTATCCTTGAGAAGCAGTTCAGAAACTACTTCGAAAAGGCAGCCAGCCAGGAAGGTATGGCAGGCGACAACCTGTTGATCATGGTTGAGAGAAGACTTGACAACGTTGCTTACAGAATGGGTATCGGCGAGAGCCGCAGAGAAGCAAGACAGCTTGTCCGTCACAATCACTTCACCATCAACGGCAAGAAAGCCAATATCCCCTCTATCCTTGTAAAGCCCGGCGACGTGGTTGCGGTCAAGGAAGCATCCAGAGGAACAGAAAAGTTCAAGACTATGATCGAGAACACCGCTTCCAGAGCAGTTCCTGCATGGCTTGAAGCAGACAAAGAGAACTTCACAGCTAAGGTCATCAGCATGCCTACCAGAGAAGGCATTGACTTTGAGATCGAAGAGCACCTCATCGTCGAGCTCTATTCTAAATAACCCTCGCACAATTTCCTATGAACAGAAGTGTCGGGGACCTATTTTCCCGACGATCAAAACATGTGTTCTTATTATAAGGAGGGCCGTTAATGATAGAAATAGAAAGACCGAGTATAGTTACTGTTGAACAGAACGAAGATTTGTCTTACGGAAAGTTCGAGATAGAGCCTCTCGAGAGAGGCTTTGGTATAACCCTTGGAAACGCACTGCGCAGGATCCTTCTGTCCAGCCTGCCCGGTGTAGCAGTTACATCCATCAAGATCGATGGAGTTCTCCATGAGATCAGCACTGCTCCCGGCGTAAGAGAGGACGTTACAGAGATCGTGCTCAACGTTAAGGGAATCACCGCAAAGCTTTTCACCAACCAGCCCAAGACAGTTGTTATTGACGCAAGGGGTGAGTGTGACGTAAAGGCGGGCGATATCAAGGTCGACAGCGACATTGAGATCCTTAACCCCGAGCATCACATTGCTACCGTTGTTGAAGGCGGAAGATTCTATATGGAGCTTACCTTCGACCAGGGCAGAGGCTACGTATCATCCGAAAGAAACAAGCTCAACAACACACCTGCCATCGGTACGATCTATACCGACTCCATATATACCCCCGTTCTCAAGGTCAACTACACTGTTGACAATGCCAGAGTGGGTGATAAAATGGAGCTTGACAAGCTGACCTTAGAGGTTCAGACAGACGCTACCATATCCGCAAAAGAGGCGATCAGCCTTGCGGCAAAGATCCTCAACGAGCATCTTAACTTGTTTGTTGATCTCTCTGCAGAGGCAAGAAGCGCTGAAATAATGGTCGATCGCGAAGAGACCATCAAGGAGAAGGTTCTCGAGATGACCATCGAAGAGCTGGATATGTCGGTAAGAAGCTTTAACTGTCTGAAGAGAGCAGGAATCGACACAGTAGAGGATCTTATCAACCGCACAGAGGAAGATATGATCAAGGTCAGAAACCTCGGAAAGAAATCACTGGAAGAGGTTATCGGAAAGCTCAAGAGCCTCGGTTTGGAACTGAAGCACGAGGAAGAGTGAGTATTCCAAGAATTTATTAGGAGGAAATTGATATGCCCGGAACAAGAAAACTTGGCAGAACAACAGACCATAGAATGTCTATGATCCGCGGTCAGGTAACATATCTGCTCAACTTTGGCAGAATTGAGACCACCATTACCCGCGCTAAGGAAGTCAAGGCCATGGCCGAAAAGATGGTTACCTTGGGTAAGACCGGTACTCTTGCGGCAAGAAGACAGGCACTTGCATTCATCACTGACGAAAGCGTAGTGAAGAAGCTTTTTGACGTTATCGCGCCCAGCTTCAATGAGAAGAACGGCGGATACACCAGAATCTACCGCCTCGGACCCCGTCGCGGCGACGGAGCTGAGATGGCTATCGTTGAGCTCATCGGCTTTGAGCCCAAGGTAGAAGATAAGAAGGCTGCAAAGAAGGCTTCCAAGAAGGAAGAACCCGTTGCAGAGGCAAAGGCTGAGGAGAGCACCGAGGCTTAATTTGCGATAATCTTTTGCGGGTCGCGAGAAAAAACACAAGGCGTGACCGACATCAGTCGGGCCGAAAGGCATTGCCCGCGTCCGGTTGTGCTTTTTCTCGACGGTCCGTTGCATTTAGCTTATACAATGCATATATTGACCCGAAGGTTTAATTACTTTCGGGTTATTTTATCTTAAGAGGTGCAAAAATTGGAATCCATTAAAAATCAGGCCAAGACGGCGCTTACGGAGCTTTTGGACAACGCGAAGCTGAAAAAAGGCGATATCGTAGTCATCGGAGTCAGCTCCAGCGAAATAATCGGATCAAGGATAGGTACTGCAGGCAGTAAAGAAGCTTCACGCGCGGTTTATGAAGGAATGATCCCCGTTTTGAAGGAAAGAGGCTTGTTTGCCGCCATACAGTGCTGCGAGCATTTGAACAGAGCCTTGATCGTTGAAAGAGAATGCGCCGAAAGGTATGGTCTTACACAGGTTAACGTTGTTCCTCATCCCCATGCCGGAGGCTCCTTTGCCACGGAATGCTACTCCAGATTTGAGGATCCGGTGGCGGTTGAGGCAGTCAGAGCTCACGCGGGAGTCGATATCGGAGACGTATTTGTCGGAATGCACATTATTCCGGTTGCCGTTCCCTTCAGAGGAAGCCTTAATTCCATAGGGGAAGCCCATTTGACAATGTGCAGAAGACGACCCAAGTTCGTTGGCGGCTCCAGAGCTATCTATAACGGGGAGCTTCTTTGATCCGAGGTGCTTTGGAAAATGGATCTTTTCAAGATATTCTTTTCTGCGGCTTCGGAGCTCAGCGGAGCTGACCTTACCAATTACCTTATATCTCAGATACTGGGAATAGGAGTATTTGTTATCTGTCTTGTGATCGGACAGGTAAACGGCTTTAAGATCATCCTTGGCTTAAAGATAGCCGCAAACCTCCTTCAGACGGTGTCGATGCTCTTTGTTAATGCCTATGTGGGAGCTATTGTGGCGGCATTGGCGGCGATAATATCAATAGCTGTGTTTATTTTCCGAAGAAATTGCATTGACATTCCTAAGTGGTTTGCACCTGCGTCAATAGCAATATACACCGTGGCGACATTGATCAGCTTCAGCAAGCCAACCGACATCTTACCTATTATTGGAGGTATTCTTCTGGTTCTGTCTCTGGTTTCAAAAACCACCACGGGCTTCAGAATATATATGCTGATAAGTGCAATTATGTGGATACCTTACGATGTTGCCGTGCTTGCCCATGCAAATCTGCTTACACACGTGGGGAATTTGATCACCTATGCAATAGGAATAATAAGATTTGATCTTATTAAGAGGAAAAAGACCGATGGAACTGGTATTTAAGGACATAATTGAGCAGATAAATGCTTTGGAAGGGGTCGAGCTTTACTGCTTTTACGCATCTCAGATCATAGGGCTCCTGGCGACCTTGCTTGGAATAGTAACGGGTCAGCTTAACAAGGCAAAGCATATTCTTATTAAAGAGGTTGTTTTAAACTCCATGTGCGGTGTTGCAGCGCTTTTGGTTTCGGGATATAACGGCGCTGTGGTCGCCCTTCTTGCATCGGCTTTGGCGGCGGTGATATATTATTACGACAAAAGAAGCCTCGAAACACCAAAATGGGTATATATAAGCTCCTACGTAGTGTTTTTGGCAGCCGGAATAGTAACCTTTGCTTTGTGGTCGGGAAGAAATTGGTATGAGGTGTTCCCCATAATATCCAGTATGATCTTTGTTTACTCCCTTACTGCGAGAGATCCGAGGGTCTACAGACTGAGCTTCTTGGTAAACGGAAGCCTATGGATAGTATACTATTTTAAGATCACTGCATACAGCAATATTTTCACTCAATTTTTCTTGTTGGTGAGTATAGCGATCGCAATTATAAGGTATGATATGCCGGCTCTGCTTAAAAAGAGGAAAAAAACCGATCCGGAGCAGTGAGTTAAGGCTTGATGCGGCTTAGAATAAAGGAAAATTATGAACTTCAGATCAAAATGGCGATAAGGAAGCCTTCTATCGCTCAGGGGATCTGAAGTTCTTTGTGTTATGTAAACCGACGGAAGGGCAAAGCTGCTTTGCTCGGCCTTGCAGGGGTAAAAACGGCACAAAGGGGCACAGGAAAAGGATACCCAATATTTAGTTTTGCCTTTTTTGTCTGCCCCTATATCTTGTTTTTTGCCTGAAAACGGGGTTTTTGTTCAACATATACATAAAAAATAATGCTAAAAATATCCTTTGGTTGAAATGTAGAAATAAAAGATGGATTTTTGTGCAAAACAGACAAAAAAACGTGTCCAAAAAAAGAACAAACAAAAGATTGAATTTTACAAACCGCCTTTGGAGAGCTTGTGGTTATAAACTACCGTTAAAAAACAAGGCTTTCTATAAATGTGCAACTCGACAAGCCTAAAACCAAAAAAATGGCAAAATACCGCTTAATTAAAGGATTGTTATGAGTTTAATGATGCGGAGTTATATATTTTATTATACCGAATTGTGCATAATTTACAAAAATAAAATTTCATATCCGGCTTAAAATGCGCTGAAACAGGCTCGAAAAAGGGAGAAAAAAACGCGGATTTGCCTTGATTACCAACGGTTTTTGGCTGTTTTTGTTCGCTTGACAAATGTTTGGGCTTGTGTTAAAATATATGGTACAAAAGTATTGAATGGATACGTTCCCCCCAACGAAAACAACGGGATTTTTGTGCCCTTTGCCCCGTTCGGGGTGTTTTCGGGCACGGTTTCCTTGTCTTTGTGAGGAGATCGTTCTCAGGAGCTTACCCATCTGATTTTTTAGGAGGAATCTCGAATGAAAAAAGTCCTGTACAAGGCACTGGCGATCGGCCTTGCTCTGTGTATGCTTCTTCCTTTGGGTGTATGTTCGGTATTTGCTGCTGACGGTGATGCGTCCGGTAATTCCTCATCATCCAATATGACGGTCGAAGAGATCAAAGAGCTTCTCGGATCGCTTACCTACCAGGAGTACCAGAAGCTTTATGCAGATAAGGCTGTAGGTAAAGGCAAGCTTGTGATCGACGCCAAGAATTTTGACGTCAGCACCACCACCGCAGAGGTCATCAAGCTTGAAAACTACGAAGGTGCATCCAGTGCATTGCTGATCCCCGACGACGGAAGGGTTACTTGGAATTTTGATATAACTTCCGAGGGTCTTTACAACGTTGAGATCAAGTATTATACTCTGGAAGGCTATGACGTTGACGGTGACGGCAAGTTGACCGAGGGTGTTGACGTTATCTCCAGAGGCAACTCGATCGAAAGAGCAATACTCATCGACGGCAGCTACCCCTTCAAGGAGAGCCGCTACTGTGAGTTCCAGAGAGTCTGGACCGACGTTTACGTTCAGTGCGAATACGTCCAGGACAAGAAGGAAGGTTACATTTACCAGTACAAGGAGAAGAGCGCTAAGGATTGGATCAACTTCGAGTACGACGGTTACGTAGCTATCCCCTTACTTGAGGAGGGCCAGAAGGCTACCGACCTTTACGACTTTCGCGCGGTAAACAAGAACGATACTACTCAGGTTCTCGAGGTGACCGTTGCCAATACCGCCAAGAGAAACGGCTTTGAGCTTGATAAGTTCGGAAACGAGATCCGTCCCGAAAAGGTTCAGGCACCTACCTGGTGTGTTGGACTTGCGGCAGACTCCACCGGCTATGCTGAGGATCCCTTTGCATACTTCTTGACAAAGGGCGCTCACAGCATCACACTTGAGAGTGTTCAGGAGCCGATCGTTATTGAGTCCGTGACCATTTACGCCGAGGAAAGATTGGCAGGTACTCTTCCCAGCTACGAAGAGTATAAGGCTCTCCATTCCGGCAAGCCTACTCCCTCCGCAGATAAGATCCGTATCGATGCGGAAATGCCCAAGCACACATCAGCCGAGATCCTCTATCCTACATATGACAGAACCTCCGCTATAACCGAGCCTCAGGACTCCGCTCTTATCTTCCTTAACACCGTGGGCGGCGACAAGTGGCAGACCGTTGGTCAGTGGATCGAATGGGACTTTGTTGTTGAAGAAAGCGGTCTTTACGAGATCGTTCCCAGATTCAGCCAGGACGGCTTGGCGGGTATGTACGTTTCCCGTTCTCTTACCATCGACGGCAAGGTGCCCTTTGAAGAGGCTAACAGGATCCAGTTCAACTACTCCGACAACTGGCAGGTGAAGCCCTTCGGAAGCGGTGAAGAGGCATACAAGTTCTACTTCGAAAAGGGAACCCACACCATCAGACTTAACGTTGTTCTCGGTCAGATGGCAGAGGTCATCCAGGAGGTTGAAGAGTGTCTTAACATTATCAACTCCTACTATATGAAGGTCTTGATGCTCACCGGTCCCGATCCCGACGATTACCGTGACTACGAGTTCGCATCCAGAATGCCCGACGTTCTCGAGGGATTCCTTGAGGCCTCCAAGAGACTTAAGGCGGTTTCCGCAGAGCTTGAGGCTGTAATCGGAGAGAAGGGTGACCACTCCGTCACACTTGATAACATCGCACAGCTTTGTGAGATGATGGGTGAGGACGAGGACAACATCGCTCCCAGCTTTGATACCCTTAAGTCTTATATCGGTAACCTTGGTACATGGATCATGGACAGCCGTAACCAGCCTCTTGAGCTTGACTACATCGACATCGTTCCCGCAGGCGGTGAATATGGCCAGGCGGAAGCAAACTTCTTTGAGGCTATGGGCTACGAGCTTGGTCAGTTCATTATGAGCTTCTTCAGTGATTACTCCGGATACGGCGCAAGAAGCATCAATGCAGACGCTGAGACCAAGACCATCGAGGTCTGGACCTCCACCGGACGTGACCAGGCTTCTATCATCAGATCTATGATCTCCGATGACTTTACTCCCAACAGCAATATAATGGTAGACCTGAAGCTTATCACAGGTGCCACACTGCTTCCCGCAACTCTTTCCGGTACCGGTCCCGACGTTGCAATGTCCATCGGTACTGAAAGCATCGTAAACTACGCTATCCGTGGTGCCATCAGACCTCTTAACGTAGATAACGAGGAAAAAGGCTGGAAGAAGTTCGATGGCTTTGATGAGCACATAAAGAGCTTCAGCAATGCCGCAATGATCCCCTTGACCCTCTATGGTGAGGCGTACGCACTTCCCGAGACTCAGAGCTTCTCCGTTCTGTTCTACAGAATGGATATCTTAGCAAGCCTCGGTGTTGAGATCCCCAGAACCTGGGATGACGTTTACGCAATGCTTCCCGAGCTCCAGACCAACTACCTGCAGTTCGGTATGGGTAACTCCCTTGGCGGACTTCAGATCTTCCTCTATCAGAGGACTGATGCCAACGGCAACCAGGTACAGCTTTACAAGGATCCCATCAATAACGATCCCAAGACCTTCGGTATGGAGATCAACCTTGACAGCGACGTTGCCCTGGACTGCTTCAAGCAGATGAGTGAATTCTTCACCATGTACGATTTCCCCAAGACCTATGACTTTGCAAACCGTTTCCGTTCAGGCGAAATGCCCTTGGCTATTGCAGACTACACCGCATACAGCCAGCTGACCATCTTCGCTCCCGAGATCCGCGGACTTTGGGGCTTTACATTGATCCCCGGTACTTTGAGTGCCGACGGAAAGGTAAACCATACCACCAACTCTGCAGTAGCCGGTATTATGATGCTTGACGACTGTGAAGAGCCCGAGGCTTCCTGGGAATACATGAAGTGGTGGACAGGCGCAGATGCACAGAGTAAGTACGGTATTGAGTACAAGGCTTTGCTTGGTGCTTCCGGTCAGTACGCTACCGCAAACCTTGAGGCTCTTGAGAGAATGCCTTGGACCAGCTCCGAGCGCCAGACTCTCGCACAGTGCTTCGATTGGCTCACCGCTACTCCCGAGCTTCCCGGCGGTTACATTATCGGCCGTAACGTTGAATTTGCCTTCTTGAAGGTATATAACGACAGTGCAGATCCTGTTGAATCCCTGCTGGATTACATTGACGCTATCAACAGCGAGCTTTCCAGAAAACGTAAGGAATTCGATCTTCCCGTAAGAGAGGATTTCATCGAAAAATAATAATATCCGGCTTTCCCGAGGGCCGAGTCCCTCGGGAGGGATAAACGCAGATTTTTAGAAAAAGGAGTGGACAATTCACAATGGCTGAAAAAGCAATTGCCAAGAACAAGGGAAGTATTTCCAAGTTTAGCTGGACACTCAAGGAGATAAAGAACAATAAGGTTGCTTACGTAATGATAGCGCCTTACTTCGTCATATTCTTTCTGTTCACTGTTCTTCCCGTTCTTCTGAGTATATTCTTCTCGTTTACAGATTTTGATATGATGAACTTCCCCGGTGACCCTGTGGGATTTGACAACTATATCAGACTTCTTCTTGACGACGATATCTTCCTTACTGCCATTCAGAACACACTGATATTTGCAGCGATCACCGGTCCCGGTTCTTACCTGCTCAGCTTGATGTTCGCGTGGTTCATTAACGAGCTTACCCCCAGAGTACGTGCGCTGGTTACCTTGGTATTCTACGCACCCTCTATCTCAGGTAACGTTTACCTGATCTGGACATACCTCTTCACCGCTGACCAGCACGGTCTTGTAAACGGTTGGTTGATGGAAATGGGTATGATCACAACACCTATTGAATTCTTCAAAAACCCCACGTATATTATGCCCATTATCATAGTGGTTGCATTGTGGACCAGCTTGGGTACCAGCTTCCTTAACTTTATCGCGGGCTTCCAGGTCGTTGACCGCAGCCTCTACGAGGCAGGCGCGGTGGACGGAGTTAAGAACCGTTGGCAGGAGCTTTGGTACATCACCCTTCCCTATATGAAGCCTCAGATGATGCTTTCCGCTATCCTCGCCATCACCGGCGCATTCGGCTTCGGCGGTATCATCACCGGTCTGGTCGGCTTCCCCAGCCCCGACTACTGTGCGCACACGATAATGCACCATCTGGAAGACTACGGTAACACACGTTTTGAGATGGGTTACGCTTCTGCGATAGCAGTTATTCTGTTCTTTATGCAGATCGGATGTAATACCATAATACGTAAGATCCTGGATAAGGTAGGTAAGTAACATGGCAAAGTTAAGAATCAGAAAATCGAATCATGCTATGAACCGTTCCTTTGGCGGAGACTTAGGTATCTACATCATTCTTGCCATATTCGGCGCGTTCATGTTCATCCCCATGCTTTACACCGTTATTCAGTCACTGAAGCCTCTCGACGAGTTGTGGATGTATCCTCCCCGTTTCTGGGTACAGAAGCCTACTCTCGACAACTTTGGAGATCTGCTCAAGCTGATGGGTACAAGCTGGGTTCCCTTCTCAAGATATATCTTTAACACGGCGTTCATATCCATCCTCGGAACCTTCGGAAACGTTATCTTCTCCAGCTTTGCAGCTTACTCGCTGGCTAAGATCAGGTTCCCCGGCAGAAAGTTCCTCTTTAACATTGTACAGAAGTCACTGATGTTCAACGCAACCGTTACTTCTATTACAAACTTCCTCTCTATGAGTATTCTCGGACTTCTTGACAGCTACTGGGCAATTATCATTCCCGCCTGCGCAACACCTCTGGGACTTTACCTCATGAAGCAGTTTATGGAGACCTCCGTTCCCGACGCGGTCCTCGAGTCTGCAAGACTTGACGGTGCAAGTGAGTGGAGAATATTCTGGACACTGGTTATGCCCATGGTTAAGCCTGCTTGGATGACACTTATCGTGTTCTGCTTCAAGGATCTTTGGAATGCAGGTGCCAGCACCTACGTTTACTC
The DNA here is from genome assembly GCA_015063985.1 of Oscillospiraceae bacterium. Classification (GTDB taxonomy): domain Bacteria; phylum Bacillota; class Clostridia; order Oscillospirales; family SIG627; genus SIG685. The sequence goes on from SVTC01000002.1 coordinate 161,358, forward strand.
CGAGCAGCTCAAGACCTTTAACTACGCTATTAACCAGATCATTACCGGCGGTATCTCCCGTCAGGGTGCCGGTGCCGCATCAACGGTTATTATGATGATAGTACCTATTGCGGTATTCGTGTTCAGCCAATCCAACGTTATTGAAACAATGTCTACCTCGGGTATGAAGGACTAAGGAGGGTATTATAAATGAAGAAAACTTTAAGATTTGCTCTCTTGGTGCTTCTTGTGGTTCTGACGGCAGTGCCCTGTGCCTTTGCCGCGGTTCCCTACGGTACCTACGTTTATGACATTGAGGGATTCCCCATCGACTCCCCCCACGCATACGTTCCCGACAGACAGATCGATTCCATAAAAATGGATCTTGTAGTACCCCTTAACGACCCCACCGATATGGTCGTTGACAAAAACGGCTACGTATTCATTGCCGATGCATCCAATAACAGGATCGTAATTCTTGATCCCAACTACAGAGCAGTCGGTATCATCAAAAACTTCTTTAACGATTACAATATCTACGATAATCTTTTCACACCCAGCGGTGTATTTGTAAAGGATAACGAGATCTACGTTGCCGACACCGACAACAGCCGTGTCGTTGTGTTTAAGCTCGATGATTCTCTTCCTGTTGCAGAGCGCTATAAGAGCGATAACATCGGATTTGAGAAGATCATTCAGGCTCCTCAGAGTGACGTCTTTCCTGAAGGCTCTATCTATAAGCCTGTTGCAATTGCAGTAGATATGGCAGGAAGAGTTTACGTTGTAAGCTCCACCACCAACTACGGCGTAATCGCAATGAATGCCGACGGAACCTTCATAGGCTTTCTCGGTGCACAGAAGACCTCCCCCACAGCTTGGCAGATCTTCTGGAGAATGTTCCAGACCAAGGAACAGAGAGCCGGCTCCGTAAAGCTGGTTCCTACCGAATATAACAACATCACCATCGATTCCAGCGGCTTCATCTACGTAACCACCGACTCCATCGATGAGGATAAGCAGATCAGCTCTCTTACCAGCAAGACCGCTGAGTATGCGCCCGTTAAGAAGCTTAACCCCTCCGGTAACGACGTTATGCTCCGTACCGGCTTCTTCGCCCCCGGCGGTGAGGTATTCGGTGCACAGATGAGTATGGCGGGCAGCAAGGATGCTACCACCGGTGCATCTCAGGTTACCGACGCAGCGGTAGGTCCCAGCGGAATGTGGACCCTGGTCGACGGAAAGAGACAGAGATTCTACACCTACGATGAGCAGGGCAACCTCCTCTTCGCCTTCGGCGACAAGGGTGCTCAGATCGGTAACACTCAGAACGTATCCAGCCTTACCTATAAGGGCACGGACATCATCGTTCTTGACAAGAGTACCGACTCCATCACAGTATTCAAGAGAACTCAGTACGGCGATATGCTTACCGCCGCTTTGCAGAATCAGATCGACAGAAACTACTCCGAGAGTGAAAGATACTGGACAGAGATCCTGCAGAGAAACCTCAACTTTGACCAGAGCTACATCGGTATCGGCGACAGCCTTTACAGAGCCGGCAAATATGAGGAAGCACAGAATTATTACAAGTATGCATACGATACAGAGGGATATTCCACAGCCTACAAGCAGATCCGTAAGCAGTGGATGGAGGATAACATCCTCTGGGTTCCCGTTGTTCTTATCGTCTTCTTCGGACTTTTGAGCGTTTGGTTCAAGTACTGCAGAAAGTTTAACGTTGCAGGACAGGTCACCAAGGAGAAGAGAACCTGGTGGGAGCAGGTCGTATATGCATTCCACATTATATTCCATCCCTTCGACGGCTTCTGGGATATGAAGCACGAGAAGAGAGGCGGACTCAAGGGCGCTATAACGGTTCTTGTGTTCACCATTCTCGGATTTATCTATTACGCATTAGGTCAGTCCTTTATTTTCGATCCCTATCAGTTCGGTATCAGCTTCATTTCGGAGATCCTTTCCATCATCGTTCCTCTTATTTTGTGGATCGTTGCAAACTGGTGTCTTACCACACTGTTTGACGGTGAAGGCAGTATGAAGGATATCACCGTAGCTACCTGCTACGCGCTCCTTCCCATTCCTATGATGCTTATCCCGGCAACACTTCTTACCAACGTTCTCAGCCTTGACGAGGCAGGAATAGTAAGTCTGGTTGCTACAATCGGTTACGTATGGGCGTTCTTCCTGATCTTCCTTGGTACGATGGTGGTTCACGACTACTCTCTGTCCAAGAACATTATAATCACCGTATCCACCATCGTCGGTATGGCGTTTATCATGTTCGTAGGAGTTCTGTTCAGCGGACTTGTTACAAAGCTGTTTAGCTTCGTCTACAACATTTACACCGAGTTGGCGTTGCGAATTTAAATTTCGTGAGGAGATATACAATGAGAAAAACAAGACTCTTAACATTTCTCATGGTGTTGGTAATGCTTGCCGGAACTGTTGCTCCCTGCCTGAATTTCCCCATTTCGGTCTTTGCTGCCGAAGAGGAGGAGATCAACTACTTGACTCAGGTATATGAGACAGCAGAGGACAAGCTCCACACAATGGGAGAACCCGTTTATACAAGCGGCGATATGGAGCTCTATTATCTTGCCAAGACCGGCGAGGTTGCAGTAAGAAACGCTAAGACCAAGCAGATCCTGCTCAGCAACCCCTTCAACGTCGGAGCAAGCGCTGCAGCAGAGAGTGTAAAGAAGAATCTGCTCAGCCAGCTTATCATCAAGTATAGAGACAGCGCCGGACTTGAGACCGAATTCGACAGCTATTCTTACGCCGCCATGAGCGATCAGATCATCATGAAGAACATCAAGGGCGGTATCAGAGTAGAGTATGCGATCGGTAACACTCAGAAGAAAAAAATAGTTCCCCGTTACATTACCGCGGAGCGCTTCGAAACAAAGATCGTTGAGGTCATGAACGAAGCCAACCCCGATGCGGCAGTACGTCTTTTGGCGTTCTATCAGAAGAAGGATTCCGAAGATCCCACTCTGACCCCCCGTGCAAGAGCGGAGATGCTCAAGACTTATCCCATCACCGAGGAAAAGCCTATCTACGTTATTGCTCCCGATATTAAATCCTACGAGCTCGATCAGTGCGAGCAGAGAATTCTCAAGTACACCAGCTATACCCTTGAGGATATGCTGGCTGACCACGAGGAGTGCGAATACGTTCTTGAGGACGATAGCCCCCCTCTGTTCAAGATGAGCCTTGAGTATTACCTCAACAATGACGGCGTAAGTGTTAATCTTCCCGCAAGAGGTATTACCTACGATACCGCAAAGTATAAGCTTCTCGAGGTAAAGATCCTTCCTTACTTCGGCGCAGCATATTCTGAGGATGAGGGATATACCCTCGTTCCCGATGCCAGCGGTGCTATCTTCGAGCACAAAAATCTTACCAACTACTCCACCCTCACCGGTTCGATTTACGGTAATGACTTTGGCTTCTACACCGTTACCGGCGGTAGCCTCCAGACCTGGAAGTACCCCATTTACGGTATTGCAAGCAACAGAGATCTTACAGAGCTCAACATTACCTATCACGAGAAGCTGGATGAGGACGGCAAGCCCGAGCTTGATGACGACGGCGAAGTTATAATGGAAATGGACAGAGAAGTGCTCTCCGTCAAGGAAGACGTAAGCCAGGGCTTCTTTGCAGTGATCGAGGAGGGCGAAAGCCTTGCTAAGCTCACCGCAGAGTTCGGCGGTAACGTTCACCAGTTCAATTCCGCATACATCACCGTTTTCCCCAGACAGTCCGATAGCTACCCCCTTGACGGTATCACCGTCAGCGGACAGACCGCAACCTACGAGGTCGACTGCGAAAGAAAGTACGTAGGCAACTTCAGAACCAGATACATTATGCTCTTCGAGGACAATTCCGATTACGTAGGAATGGCAGATACTTACCGTGACTACCTTATCGAGACCGGTGTCTTCGAGAATATGAATGCTAAGGACAACGAGGATATCACTCTTTATCTTGAAGCCTTCGGTGATATAGATACCATTGAGAAGTTCCTCGGAATGCCCGTTAGCGCAAAGACTCCTCTTACAACCTTTGAGCAGGCAAAGATCATGACAGAGCTCTTGCAAGGCGTTGTTTCCTGCCAGGAAGCCGCAGATCTTGTCAAGGAAATGTATCCGGCTGATTTCAAGGATGATGAGGCCGCAACCGTCGATGCCGCTCAGGCTATTATCGACAGGTACATCAAGGTGTACGGCGGCAAGGTAGATAAGCTGGCACTTAAGTACACAGGCTGGTTTAACGGCGGTATGTGGAACACACCTCCCTCCAAGCTTGACGTTGATTCCGTTATCGGCGGCGACGAAGGACTTAAGAAGCTTGTTAACTACCTCAACGAGGCAAAAATCGATTTCTATCCTGACTTTGAATTCAGCAGAGTAAATGAAATGGGTCTTTTTGATAACTTTGATTATGAAAAAGACTGTGCAATGATGGTAGACGGTAAGCCTGCAAGATTTAAGTCCTATAACTACATCTTCCAGACTCTTACCAAGGGTGAGAATATGCTCATCTCCTCTACCGCTCTCAGCAGATTCTACTCCAACTTCCGTGAAAAGTTCCTCGGCTTCAACACCAACGGAATTTCTGCAGGTACTCTCGGTATGGACCTTAACAGCTCTCAGCACGAGGACGAGCCCGTAAACCGCGAGGAGAGCAAGGAGCTTGTTATGGATCTTCTCGGCCAGTTCGTTGAAGACGGCAAGAAGGTAATGGTATCCGGCGGTAACGAATACGTTATCAAGTACGCAGACGTTATCCTGGATGCTCCTCTGGATTCCAACGGAAGAGTAACCGCATCAAGAGAGATCCCCTTTGTCGGTATGGTGCTCCACGGCTACGTTGAGTTCTCCGGTATGGCGATCAACCTTGCAGGTGACTATGATTACGCTGTTCTCAAGACAATTGAAAACGGCGCGGTTCCTTACTACATCCTCAGCTACGATAACACATCCGAGCTTAAGGAAAGCGGTCTTACCGAATACTATGCTATTCAGTACGACATCTGGTATGACGAGCTTATTAAGACCTATAACGAGATCAACGGTGCTTTGAAGAAGGTTTCCGGAAGCGTTATAGCAGAGCACGACATTATCCAGGACCGTGTTGTTAAGGTAACCTACACCAACGGTGTAAGCTTTGTTCTCAACTACAACAACTTCGAGGTTGAGGTAGAGAGCGAAAACATTAAACTTGCCGCAATGGACTTTGCGGTACTCTAAAGAAAGGATGGGTGCTTAAATGAATAGTGAAGCAAAGATAAAAAGCGCAAAGCCTCAGGCGAAAAAGCGCAGAAGAGCAGCACTTGACAGTAAGAAATCCAGAGCAGGTTGGGCGTTTATTATGCCCTTCGCACTGATCTTTTTGGCTGTATACCTGCCCATTCTTTTCACCTCTGCCCAGTACAGCTTTCACGAGCTTGTAAAGGTAACCGGAGGATATGACCTTGACTTTGTCGGATTTGACAACTTCAACTACGCTCTGTTCTCCGATGCAAAGTTCACCGAGACTCTGGTAACCGGTGTACAGACCCTTATATTCCAGATCCCCGCGATAGTAATCTTCAGTCTTTTCATGGCAGTTCTTCTTAACCAGGAGATGCCCGGAAGGACCCTCTTCAGAGCTATCTTCTTCGTTCCCGTTATCATCTCCACCGGTATTATGGAGACCGTTAATGCGGCAGACGTCTTCGGCGGCTATGCACAAGGCGGTGCTGAGGCGGTAACAGACCCCACCGGTGATAACGGCAGCGGCTCAACCGGATCCCAGGCAGCTGAGATCATCTCCACAATGGATATCCAGGCTCTGTTTATGAATATGAAGATAGGTCAGGGACTTGTTCAGTACGTTGTTGATATCGTTAATAACATTTACGATATCGTTAATAAGGCCGGTGTACAGATGCTTATCTTCCTTGCGGGCCTGCAGGGTATTTCCCCCGCCATCTACGAGTCTTGTACCGTTGACGGCGCAACCGCTTGGGAGACCTTCTGGAAGATCACCTTCCCGATGATCTCGCCTATGATCCTTGTTAATGCAATTTACACAGTTATAGACGCATTCACCTCGGACGGAAACAGTGTTATGAGATATATCTCCACCGTTTCCACCAACTCCGCGATCCCCAACTCCACAACGGTTGCTCAGGCAATGTATTGGATGTACTTCCTCTTCGTTGTTTTGATCATAGTTGTAATTGCTGCGATCTGCTCGGCGTTTGTGTTCTATCAGAGAAGAGACTAAGAAAGGGAGGTGCTTGAAAAATGACTAAAGAAGAAGCAAAGGCTTTGAAAAAAGCAAGTAAGCAGAAGATCAAGGTCGATTTTGAGCGTACCAATGCATGGGAACGCTTTAAGCTCAAGTATCTCACTTGGACGTTCATAAAGAAGGTTCTTTGGTTCCTTCTGAGATTTCTCCTCCTGCTGGGAATTGCATACGTAATTCTTTATCCCTTCATTTCTAAGATCTTCGGCTCCTTTATGAGCCGTCAGGACCTTGTAGACGTCAGTGTTAAGCTGATACCCAAGTATCCCAATCTTGATATCTATACAGCCATTCTGGAAGAGAATAAATATTGGGAAGCCTTTACAAACACCTTCATCCTTTCCCTTGTTACCGCTACTATTCAGACCTTTATCTGCGCGGTGGTAGGCTACGGATTTGCGAAGTTTAAGTTTAAGGGTAATAGCCTGATGTTCGGTTGTGTAATGCTTGCGATGATCGTTCCTCCCAGAACACTTACTCTTGCATTCATCAACTTCTTCAAGGACTTTAAGATCTTCGGACTTATACCGGTGGGCGAAAACGTCAACCTGCTCAACACATATTGGCCCTTCCTGTTGCTCTGTATCGGCGCGCTGTACTTTAAGAACGGACTTTACGTATTTATGCTTCGTCAGTTCTATAAGGGCGTACCCGATGAGCTTGAAGAGGCGGCTTATATCGACGGCTCAGGCGTTTTCAAGACGTTCATCCGTATAATCCTTCCCCTCAGCGTTCCTATGATGATCACAGTATTCATCTTCAGCTTTGCTTGGCAGTGGACAGATACCTTCTATTCCGGTCTGTTCTTCACCAACCAGGGTAACTACCTGATCACACAGATAGTTAAGGTGCCCGGAAGTCTTGCTGATTCTACCTTCGTAGCTCAGGGACTTTACAATAACTGTATCACCAATACCTGCGGACTTTTGATAATCCTTCCTCTTATCCTTATCTATTGCTTCTGCCAGAAGTACATAGTTCAGGGTATCGAGCGTTCCGGTATCGTTGGTTAATACGGCTTTATTACATCCTCCCCAAATCGGGGAGGATGTTTTTTTTGAGCATATGTAAACCTTCTTTGTGATAAATGTATAAAAAAACAAGAGCAATATGTGAGAACTGAACAAAAATAATTTTCATTGAAAAAATGAATAAAAACTGTAGACAAATCGAGAAAATTATTGTATAATTGTATATGTATAAAAGCCCCCAATGGGGCTAAATAAAATCCTAAAAGGAGAAAAATTATGAAGAAACTGTTAAGCGTAGTTTTAGCAGTGCTTATGGTAATGTCCCTTGCGACATACGCAGTTAGCGCAGCTATAACTCCCACTGATGGTTGGTACGATTCCTTCACCGGAAGCGTATATACCATCGGCTCTGCAGAGGAATTTGCTGCCTTCTTGAAGACCAGCGATAACTTTGAGGGCAAAACTGTTATTCTCACTGCTGACATCAAGCTCAATGACGGCGATGCAGCAACCTGGGGAACAACAGCACCCGCTAACTCCTTTACCTCCAAGTCTTCCTTCAACGGAACCTTTGACGGTCAGGGTCATACCATTAGCGGATTTTACGGTACTAACGGCTTGTTCAGCATACTCAATGGCGCAACCGTTAAGAACCTCAATCTTGTTAACACCTACATTAACGGAGGAACATCCGGTTCAAGAGGTGCTATTGTGGGAAATCCCAAGGGTAACACCACTCTTGACACTGTTTACGTAGACGCTACCGTAGTTTGCGGAAATAGCAGTGGTATCGTTGCCGGTGACCAGGGCGCAGGTACCTTCACCGCAAAGAACGTATGGAGTGCAGGTAACGTTATCAGCACCGGTTACTACGTATCCGGTATCCTCGGAAACCAGGAATCCAACCACACAGTATTTGAGAACTGTCTCAACACTGCAAACATCGTTATCGGAAACGCAGATCACGCTTCCGGTATCTCCAACGCAGTATACGGCGGCTCTCAGAAAGCAACTAACTGTGTAAACCTTGGTACAATGAAGAAAACCAAGGACGGCGTTCAGAGCCTTACCGGTTCTGCAATTGCTCACTGTATCAGCAACGGCAATAACAAGGTTACATTGACCAACTGCTACGGTTTGGATGGAGCTACTGCTTCCATGAACCCTGCTGATGACAGAAACACCGGTGATAATGCATCTTACAAGATCCCCGAAGGCACTGTAAAGACCATTGCTGCAAACGCTGATCTTAATGCTCTTGCAACCGCTCTCGGTTCCGCATGGACCGTTAAGGACGGCAAGCTCGCTCTTAAGCTTGAATTTTCCAGCGACTACATCCTCATCGACGAGTGGGCAGAGCTTACCGCATGGGCAGCTAACGGCTCCAACGATGCAGGAAAGACAGTTCTTCTTCTCAAGAACGTAACTGCTCCCGCAGATGCAACCTGGACTTCCAAGCCTGAGTTTGCAGGCACCTTCGATGGCTGTGGCAACACCATCAGCGGTCTCAAGGGCGCAAACGGTTTGATAGCTAAGCTTACCGGTACCACCGCTATCAAGAACCTTTCCATTGTTGACGCCACTTTAGGAGTGGCAGATGGCGGAACAGTCGCCTCCTTCGCAGGAACGGCTTCAAACGGTGTTATTGCTACTTTTGAAAACTGCTATTCCAATGCGGTTATCACTGCTAAGCAGCATTCCGGCGGTATTATGGGTTATGCAGGTGGCACCAACAGCAATGTAACCTTCAAGGGTTGCTGGTTTGATGGATCTGTCAGCACAACCAACGAGTACAACTCCGGTATTCTCGGAAACCAGGAAAGCTGCACAGCTACATTTATTGATTGCTTGAACACCGGTACAATTCAGTCTGGTGCAGATAGAGGTGTAGCTTCCGGTATTTCCGGTGCTGTTTATAAAGGCTCTCTTACCTTGACCAACTGTGTTAACATAGGTTTGGTCGGTGCAGAAGGCAAGACCGGTACTACAGCATTTACTGCTATAGTAAGAGAGGGCGGTTCCTTTAGTGCAACAAATTGCTATGCTCTTGATACATCTGTTCCCACTAAGATGCTCGGTTGCGCTGAGTGCGCACTCGGCTCTCACGAGCTTGGTCACAACGATAATCAGGGTATGGAGTGGTTCACTGCAGAAGAGTACGGCGACGTTCTCACTGCTCTCGGTGCAACCTGGGCTCCCTACTACTCTACTTATGAAGACTTCATTCCCGTACCCGCAGCATTCGCAAATGAGCGTCCCGCTTCTACAAAGCCTGCTGAGATCGGTACCTGGGAAGAGCTTGTAGCATGGGCTCAGGACAGCTACGACGGCGATGCTAAGACCTACGAGCTCACTGCAGACATCACCATGCCTGCAGACGCAACTTGGGCTCCCAAGGCTAACTTCAAGGGTACCTTCGACGGTAAGGGTCACAAGATCATCGGTCTTGACAATGCATTCATTACAAATATCACCGGTGGTGAGATCAAGAATATCGGTTTCATTGACTTTACTCGCAAGGATCTTGCTTCCAACAATAAGGGTCTTGTTTCAGACTTTGTTAAAGCAGACGCTGCATTCACCAACGTATTCGTTTCCGGTTCTCTTACCACCGGCAAGTGCAACAGCTTTGGTGCATTTGTAGGAGATATCGCTCCCAACGGCGCCAACATCACAGTTACCTTTACAAGCTGCTGGAATGATGCTGATATCGTATGTGGCGATAGATATGCTTCCGGCTTTGTAGGAAACAACGAGTCTAACAACACAGTTTTCGTCAACTGTCTCAACACAGGTGACGTTGAAGCAGCAGGTGTAAGCGGAGATCCCATTGCGTCCGGCTTCGCAGGCGCAGTTTACAGCGGCAATCTTGTAATGACCAACTGTGTAAACCTCGGCAAGATCACTTCCGCTTCCGCTAAGCCCGTTGGCGCTTTGAGCTTCAGAGCATACAACGTTACTGCAGACGCATTCAAGAACTGCTACGCTCTTGAAGGCTCCGCAGCATATCTCGGCAGCGAGAATGAAGGACTTCAGGGCGAAGTTGAAGGCAAGTTTGCCTGGACAACCGCAAGTGAATTCCAGACTCTTATCGGCGATCTCGGCGCAGATTGGGATAAGTATTGGCTCAGTGACAGCGCCTTCATTCCCGTACCCGCGGTATTTAAGAATGAACAGCCTGTTGACCCCAACAAGATCACAATTTCCACTTGGGAAGAGCTTGTTGCATGGGCAGCAGACACTTCCAACAATGCAGATAAGACAGTAG
>SVTC01000017.1 GCA_015063985.1 Oscillospiraceae bacterium
TTCATTTCAACTACATTTTACCACAAAAAGAAGCCTATGTCTCCTCTTTCTTGGAAACATAGGCTCTCTTTTTTTTTGACCTTTTTTACAGCCCCTTTTACTTAGTTTTTGAAAAATTCTTCTTCTGTAGCGGCGCACAGATAATGGTACACCGGCAAATGAAGCTCCTGCACTTTGAAAGTCTCCGTTTCCGGTACCCGGATACAGATATCGGCAATTTCGCTAAGCTTACTACCTCCCTTGCCGGTCAGACTGATGACCGTAAGACCAAGGCCTTTAGCCACCTTTGCTGCAGCAAAAACATTTTTGGCATTGCCGGAAGTGCTCATGGCGATCAACACATCGCCATTTTTACCCAAGGACAGCACAGACTGTGCAAAAATCAGTTCTGGGTCAACATCGTTGCAGAATGCGCTGTTAAGGGCCGCGATAGACGGCAAAGCAATGGCAGGCAATCCGCATTGCAATTTGCTTAGGGTTTCTTCCTCTAAAAGAGGGGACAGACTTGTCATTTTGGCTTTTTGCTCCGTGCTCAGCGGGCGTTTCTTCAAGAACCCCTTCATTAGTTCGCCCACAATGTGATCGCAATCAGAACAGCTGCCACCGTTTCCGCATAGTAGAATTTTTCCGCCTTTTTTATAGCAATCAATCATTGCTGTAGTGGCCTTCTTAAGCTCGTTCTGACATTCTGAAAGCTGCGGATAACGATTTAGTAATTCATTCAACATATAAACACCTCACGAAAGCGCAACGGCGATGGCGGCATAGTCACCAATTTGTTCACCCAATGCTGCAGGGACTACTTCGCAGTGTTTGGCAGACAACAGCAACGCTTCCTTTTCAATTTCTTTTTTTGCTGCATCCCAGAGTAGATCCTTGCTTCTGGCAAATATACTGCCTATAACGATCAACTCGGGATTTAGCAGGTCAATTACGATGGAAAGGCCTTTTCCCAAATATGTACCGCACGTGTGGTAAACATTCAAAGCGGTTTCATCTCCCAGTTCCGCTGCATCAGCAATGGTTTTTGCTGTAATATCTTTAGGCGACATACCTTTTTTGTAGTATAGCGGATAAACGCCTGTCTGTAATTTTTTAAGAGCCATAGAGTATCCCAATTGGGCAATACCACCACCACTGCAAAAGCCTTCAAAGGAGCCGGATTTACCAAAACCCACAGGACCAAAATCAGAAAGACGGATATGACCTAATTCTCCGGCATTGTCGTTTGTACCGCTGTACAGTGCGCCGTTGAGAATTAATCCGGCCCCAAGGCCTGTACCAAAGGTCATAAACACCATATTGCGGCAACCTTTACCGGCACCAAATTTCCATTCAGCAACAGCACAAGCGTTAGCGTCGTTTTGCAGTTTGGTAGGAACACCGTAATGCTGCTGCAGTTGCTCTACGATGGGAACCCGATCCCACCCGGGAAGGTTAGGTGGACTTAGTATGACGCCTTGGTCTGAGTTAAGGGGTCCACCGCAGGAGATGCCTATTGCGTCAGGTTTTTTCTGCAAAATACTGTCTGCCATTGCAATCAATTTTTTAATCATTTCCTCTGGAGATACCGAAAAATCAGTGGAGCATTTTTCTTTTTGCAGTACGGTTATGTTAGCACCATCCCATTGGGCTGTGATAACAGCACATTTTGTGCCGCCGATATCAAATCCTAAAATATACATAGTACGCTCCTAACATATCTTTTCGTTAAAATATATTATACCACACCACCGTTTGAATGTAAATGTTTTTTTGCAAATCACTATGTCCTACTTGACCACAAGCAGAAGGATATATCCTCGGCGTCGGCGCGAAGATATTTACGATAGCGGGACCTGTTATTGTCTACGTTGTCTACGGCACAGTTGCGAGTGTGGTGTATGGGATCATTTATTGGGGGATGCGGACGTTATAAGAAATCGGCACCGATTGCTCGGTGCCGATTATCATTTATCCTGCTATCGCGGAGGCAACTATGACTGAAAGAAATGCGATAATAAAAGAACCTATTTCCATCGTTCCCCAAAAGTCAACCGCCGTTATTTCATCTTTTTTACACAATAACCTATTCGTCATATTCCACAGTATAATGCTTGAAATAATCATATGGAGAGCCAGCGGGATAATGCCGATGATCAGCCAACTCGTAAAGAAAGCGAGGATGATGTTTAAGACGGTATATGCTATGTGAACAAGGGTTGTTATCCTGAAATAGTTTTTAATTTTTTTCGCCTTTTGATTTTTAAAAACAACTGTTTTTCTAATAGCATTGTATTCCTTTTTCTTTTCAGTAAAAATACTGATACCAATTCCGACCGCACCAATGGAAGCAATTACAAAGCACATTCCAAAACTAAATATACAGTGCCACCAAGGGCGGCTTACGATCACTGATAATGTACCGTCTGCCGATACTTTATACACCTGAAAGCTGTCAAAGCAAAAGCCTTCCGTTGCAGATCCACTGTTATTTTCCCAATTCAGATCCGAGCTCTCTTCATTTTCCGTTCCCAAAAAAGAGCCATTTTGAGAATCGTAAATATAAGCATCCCCGTCACAAATGATAAGTTTATCATCTTGCAACCAAAAGTAAGAGTTTCGCAAATAAGGAGTAGCCACGCCCCAAAGAAATTTGCCTTCTTCGGTATACACGTTTACACAGTTAGCACCATTATAGCATACATAAATTTGTTTTACGTCTTCATCATAAAGAACGGTTTCTATTGTGTCGGGGACAAAGGATTCGGGCTGAATGGATTTATAGTCTTCATTACCTCGATCGCAAATGGCGCGACCCAATAATGCTAAGGCAATACCGCACAAAAACAGAGCAACGGAAACAGGATACAATATTTTCGTTATTCGTTTCATATTCTCTTGTCCTTTTTATTACAAATAATTCCCTTAAAAGCAGAAAGGGTTAAATCATCCAAGGAAAGTGAATCCATATGTTTTGGATAATCACCGAACACGGTATAATAGTGGGTCAAAGCTATCAAACAGCTTCCGATATAGGAGGGATGAGAACCGTCCTCGTCGTACAAATCAATATTTGGATAATTTTTAGTTATATATAAAAAGCTCTCTCCTGCAGGTGACACCTCTGCACCGTAAAGCTCAGCGGCATTTTGATAAGCTGCAGTGAGCATATCCGTCATTTTCTCAGTAGTCCAATTCCGGGAAAGCAATTCGGGATTGCCGCTTTTTCTCCCCCAGGTGGCATACAAAACTATCCGTCCCGCGCGATCCTTCACTTTGTTAACAACACGATCTAAGCCCTCAACAAAGGCGTCATAATCCAAAGCAGGCAAAAGACTTTGCTCTTGGATAAAACAGATATCAAACCTTTGCTCAGACAGAAGCTCATCCAGTCTTACGGTTACAGGATCGGTGTTATCGGCATAGCCGATCAACCTTCTTCCGCCCTTCGTAACGCTGTAAACCGCAACGCTCTTACCGTTTTCCGCCGCGAGGGCTTGGAACATCTTCGGCATATCATTGTAAAATGTATAGCTGTTTCCGATAAACAACACCTTCAAGGTAAATTACCCCCTTTATTTAAAAGCCCTTATAAAGCCCCTTTTCAATATCATAGATCACTTTTGCAATTGCGTTTTCTTCATTGCTGACGGTAACAAGATCTGCCGCCTCAAGGGCTTCCTTGCAGGCATTGGAAACGGCAATACCCACTCCCGCCGCTTTAAACATGGAAATATCATTATCGTAATCACCTATAGCAACAGAGCGCTTAACGTCCACCTTCAAATGCTCGCATAGCTTTGTGACGGATACTCCCTTGCCGATTCCCTTGGGTAATATCTCATACAGTGTTTTTTCGGAACGTATAAAATCAAAATTACAAGCCAAGGGATGAGATTTTAAAAGAGCTTCTATAGCTTTGATATCCTCCTCCCTTTCACTGCCGAAAATAATTTTAGCAACGGGCTCCTTTACATCACTATAGTGACAAACCAGATTTTCAAGGTCTGTCGCCCTTCTGAAGTCCTCCATTGTCTTATTTTCTCTGCAAAAATAGGTTTTATGAAAGGTGTTGACCTGAATCCCCAGATCCGAAAAGCGGTTATCGATATATTGAACAAGCTCGTTTACGTTATCGGGCATAGTGGCAGTCCATACGTACTCCCCTTTTTTGCCGTCATAAAGTCCCGCTCCGTTAACACAACCAAAGGGAGCATTGGGCTTAACGGTCTCCAAAACGTAGGAAACAAAAAAGGGCATTCTTCCCGTAACAAAGGTAAAATAACCGCCCTCCTTCTTAAAGTATTCTATGGCTTTAATATTTTCCTCGGAAATAGTATAATCATTTTTCAGTAAAGTTCCGTCAAGATCGGTACAAATCAACATTCCGTCAAATTTTCCCATACGGTCATCCCCCCCTTCCTTTAATTATATCACAGAAAGCTTTGAATGTAAATAAACCCTTAGGCAAATCTGTTATAGATTTAAATGACTTCTTATGCTATAATAATCAAAAAGGGAGGTATAAAAATGAGTGACAAAGCAATAACCCCTCGGGCACTGGCTAAGTTTTTTTCGGAAAACACCGAGAAGGATAAGGTAATAAATGAATTATTTGATTTTTTTAAGCTGGATTGCCTGGAAAACCTAAACTTAAGCGCCTCGGGAACAGATGAGCTGATCCAAAAATTTGAAAGCTCTCCTTCCTACGACACGGAGCTTTTGGCTTCAATTATAGAGAGCATAAGAAGCTCTCAAAAAGCTGCGGTAAAACGAGAAAAGCAATTATCCAAGGAGGTGGCAAGCACCATCAAGGAAAGCCTGCTTGAGGACGTTAGCATAAAAGACATAGCAAAAAAAATGAGCATAAGCTATTATTATATGTGCCATATCTTCAAAAACAGATACGGCGTCTCCCCCAATCAGTACCGCATCAAAAAAAGACTGGAGCTTTCTCTAAAGGATCTTCTTGAAGGCACAAAAAAGATAGCCGACATAGCTACCTCCT
The DNA here is from genome assembly GCA_015063985.1 of Oscillospiraceae bacterium. GTDB lineage: Bacteria > Bacillota > Clostridia > Oscillospirales > SIG627 > SIG685. The sequence goes on from SVTC01000017.1 coordinate 4,991, forward strand.
GCGGCTTTAACAGTGTAAGCTATTTTACCGAGTGCTTCGGTAAGCTTTTCGGCTTTGCGCCGTCCGCATTCAAGGAAAGATTTAACGGTAAGACACTTCACAGCTTCTACGATATTGACGACGTTCTTCTCAGTCTGAAAATGCAAAGCCTCAAGCTTTGTACCGAAGCACCAAGGGATATAAGCTTGCCCGCTGCCATCAGCACTATACACGAGCCCGATGAGGATTTTAATTTTCTTCACGAGGCGGCAATAATAGAATACAAGGGTATCCTTTATTCGGCTTGGTACAGTTGTCCAAGGGCAGAGCTGAGAGGATACACCCCCATTTTGGGAAGAAGATCAAAGGACAACGGAAAAAGCTGGAGTGAGCCTGAAATAATATGCGAGGATAAAACGGGAAAGATAATGTACTGCCCGCCAATATTCGGAATCTGCGACGATTCACTTTATATGATGGTAAACCAAATGTCCGCGCCCGACCATATCCACTCTCTGGATCTTTACCGCTTAAACGAAGCCACAAAGAAATTCCAACTTCTGTGGTCAAGACCCATCCCCTTCAAGCTAAACACTAACGTAACAAAGCTTCCCAACGGAAAACTCATACTTCCGGGAAGGCTTGGAGAATTGGACGGCTTTCCCATAACGCCCGCGGTCATGATATCCGACAGCGGAAAAATAGACGCAGAGTGGAGAATAGTTAAAATTGCAAAGGACGGCGTTTTGGAGGACGGCGAGAAGCTGGTATTCCCCGAGCTTTCCGTAATGCGCCACCAAAGCACTCTCTACTGCTTCTGCAGAAACGATAAACGCAGAGTGCCGCTGGTCTACCTTTCAAAAGATCTGGGAGATACCTGGGAAAAGGTTTTCAGCCACGACGTTCCTTACATATCATCCAAGGTCTATGCAGGCAATCTTACAAACGGAAGAAAATACCTGATATGCAATATAGACGACTTTTCCAGATCAAGGCTTGCAATTTATTTTACCGAGCCCCACGGAGAGATCTTTACTCAAAGACAAATACTCTTTGATAAGGACAGCCTACCCTATAAAAATGCCATTGCCTGCCATTATCCCGCGGCTTACGAAAAAGATGGAAGGCTTTACGTTATAGCCTCTCTAAACTACGAGGAATCGGTCAGAGCGGCAGTGCTTATCACTATCGACATTGAAGCTTTTTAAAATTCTCAGATACTCCATTATAGCAATATAAGTAAAGTTTCAAGCAATAATTTACTTGTTATCGTTATAATTTATTGATAAAATAAAGAAAACGATAAAGGAGAATAACAAGTGGCACTGCAAAAATTTTCCGTGTGCAAGGATGAAGAAATGTACCTTGCCTGGCCCGATCTTCACCTTACACAGGATCAAAGGCTTATATGCGTATTTACCGAATGTAATCACCATCTCGACAGAGACAGATCCAGGATCTGCATTTCGGAAAGCCCCGACAGAGGCAGGACCTGGACAGAGAGAAGATATCTTACCGAAGCGGGAACAAAAGAGAATTACTTTAACAATGCCAGAATATCCGATCTAAGGGACGGCAGACTTGCCATCATCTGCGACAAGGTATCGAAGGACGAAAACAGCTCTGCCATAACCTATCTTTGGTTTTCAAATGATATGGGAAGAACCTGGAGCGAGCCCACCGTTCTCCCCTTTTGCGGCATAGTCCCCGACAAGCTGAAGAGACTGAAAAACGGAAGGATCATAATATCCAACCATTTTTACGATCCTGAGGTAAATAAGCTCTGCCAGCATCTTTGGTACAGTGATGATAATATGGCTACCTGGTCTGACAGAATAACCGTAGCCCGTGACAAGCGATATAATCTTTGCGAGGGCTCCATTATCGAGGTAGACGATGGAGTATTGGTGTGCTTTTTAAGGGAAAATTCAGGACTTGGAATCAGCATTCTCAAGGTAGTTTCCTACGATAACGGCAAGACCTGGAGCGATATTTACCACACGCCTATGGATTCGGGACACCGACCCGTTTCGGGTTATCTCAGTAACGGCAGGGTAATGGTCAGCTACCGTTACATCCCACGCGGTACACAAAACGTGTTCTGCGCAATACTCAATAAAAACCACCTCACGGAAACGGAAAGAACCAAACAAAGCGTTATAGTATTTCCCCTGGATCACGATAGAAACCCACACCCGGATCTTGGATATACAGGCTGGGTACAGTTCGAGGACGGAGAAATATACCTTGTCAACTACATTAAGGATGATTGGGACAAGGGAACGATAAGAGGCTACAGCTTTTATTACGAGGATATAGTTCTCCCCCCTAAGGAAACCAACACAAAAAACGTATTTCCGATATAAAAATATGGAGCCCCTTGGCTCCATATTTTTTGCCCTTCAATAAGCTTTGATCTTTACCAGGTTATTTCCAATACAACAGGCTCGCTTGAGAGCTCGTCGGCGGGAATTCCCGTAATATGAAGATACTTATCTATACACATACCGCTGTTCCCGTTATAATACTCAGGCAGATATTCGATCTTAAATTCGAGCTGCTTACCGTTATTTAAAAGTCTTACAGACTTGGGACAGGTAGGATATTTTCTAAGATTAACGGCCGAGGAAATTACTCCGTCGTAAAAATGCAGGTAGGTCTTGTTACCCTTTTTCGTAGCCACGCATTTACTGCCCCGCGATTCATAGTTAAAGGGGTCTGCTTCTACGTCCTCAAGGCAATTCTCCATTCGGTTATACCAATCGCCTATCAAACGGATCCTTTCGGCGTAATTTTCGGTTATCTCGCCTTGGGCAGAGGGCCCGACGTTAAGAAGATAGCTTCCGCCTAAGCACATAATACGGTGAATGGCGCAGGTCAGATGCCTGAGAGAGTAAAAATCAGGATCTGCTCTGTAGCCCCAGCTCTGTTGATCCACAGAGTTGCAAGCCTCCGTCATACGCGCAAAGGGAGCATCGCCCAATGCCTTATATTCCCGCTCGGGGGTGGAAAAGTCCCCCTTGCTCCAGCCTCTGTCGTTTATTAATATATCGGGTTGAAGCTTGCGGGCAAGCTCGTTTAACGAAGGATCCTCGATCTTTGGAGGAATATCCCAATAAAGAGTGTATATAGGACCGTAATTTGTAAGCAATTCGGTGATCTGATCCCTTATGTACTCGCGGTAGCGCAAGGTATCTACGTCGTCCCTCTGCACGCTCCTCCACTGATGGGAGGATTGAGGATTGAAGCCGTAGTGATGATGCCAATCGGGATTTGAATAATAAAGAGAAAGAAGCATACCGTGCTTTCGGCAAGCATCGCTGAGCATTTTAAGAACGTCCTTGCCGTAGGGAGTGTTCATAACGTTGTAGTCTGTATATTTTGTGTCCCACATACAAAAGCCATCGTGATGCTTCGTTGTAAAGCAGATATATTTCATACCTGCCGACTTTGCCAAAAGCACCCATTTTTCAGGATCGTATTTTACGGGATCGAATTTTTTCGCAAGACTCTCGTACTCGGCTCTGTCCATATCAAAGCGCACGAATGCCTGATCCTGGATCTCTGTAAGGGCATATAACCCCCAATGTATGAACATTCCAAACTTGTTATTTGCCATAATAGCCTCCGTAATTATCTGCCGCTTATCTTTTTCAGTGCCTCGAAGAATGAATACGGAACCTCCAGATCCCCCATTCCCCTCCCAAGAGATATGTGGGGCTTAACGGTACCGTGAAAATCACTGCCGCCGCTTTCAAGAAGACCGAAGCTTTTGCAAATATCCGAAGCTCGCTTTTGAGTGCTGTGATCGTAGGATGAGTACCTGGTTTCCATAGCCGCAAGCCCCGATTTCTTGGCGATGGGCAAAAGCCCCGCAAGCTCTGCTTCACTAAGATCGATCATAGGATGAGCAAGCACGGGAACAGCACCGATAGATCGAAGGTAAGTGATCATTTCAAAAATGTCAAGACGCATAGCGGGAGAGTAATAGCCATTCTCGGGCTTCAAGAGAGTGGAAAAAGCTCTTTTCACACTGTCAACGTACCCTTTTACAACCAGAGCCGCTGCAAAATGGGCACGGTTTATCCTGCAATTCGGGTGGTGTCTTTTTAACTCATCATAACTGATATCATAACCTGCCGCGGTAAGTCTTTGGGCTAACTCAATATTACTGCGTTCCTTGTCGAGGTTGACCTCCTCAAGCCTTTTTGCGATATCATCAAAGCAGCCAAAAGGAATGAAAAGTCCAAGCAAATGAAGCTCCTTTCCGTTATAGTCAACGGAAAACTCCGCACCGCAGACCGCCTCTATGTTTTTTTCATCTGCCGCAATTTTAAACTCTTTTAACCCATTAACAGAATTATGATCCGTAAGAGCAATGGCGCCGAGACCCGCTTTTTCGGCTTCAATAACAAGCTCAAAAGGTGTTAACGTTCCATCTGAATAGCATGAATGAGTATGAAGATCGCAAAGCAAGTACTTCACCCCCTTTTAATAAATATATCCTATTATAACACATTTTTTTATAAAGGTAAATAGAAACCACCCGAATCACAAAAAAATATTCCCCGACCGTGAAGGATCGGGGAAAACGATCAAAGCAATACCTCTTTATTGGTGCCGTAGAAGAAATCCTCTCTCTTGGAGAGATACTCAAAAAGCTCCTCGAGACGGATCCAATACCGGGGATCATAATCCATTTCATAGGAATGGCCCCATACGTAATAGATCTTAGGCGACTCGGTCTTCATTTCCGCAAACTCCCTTGCCTGAGCCATAAGACCGTCAAAGCCGCTTATATGATAAGCGTTGGGCTTAAAACGGTAAAGATCGCTCTGAGGCTCAAAGGAAGAGGTAAGATCTGTAGTTCTTGCATATTTTATGCCCGTGCGAGTACGAATGAGCTCAGCTACTCTGTCATCATACAAGGGTCCGCCGCCTCCGGGGTAAGCCATTCCGACAACCTCGTAGCCGCAGAGCTCACTGAGAGCCATTCTGTCCTCCTCCACCTGACGAATCACCTCGTCATCCTCCTGGCGGGGCAAAGCGGGATGGGTAAGGGTATGAGCCGCCACCTCGTGATCGCCGTAGACCTTTACAAGATCCTTGGCGGCAAATCTGTAATGGGAGATCCTGAGACCCTCTCTCATCAAGATCCCGCCTCTTCCAAGACAGCCGGAGTTGATATTGAAGGTGCATTTGAGACCGTATTTATCCAAAAGCTCCACCAAACGGATATCCTGACATACTCCGTCGTCATAGCTGAAGGTAACGGCCTTAAGCTTTTTACTTTCTTTAAAATTCATTTTATCACTCACCTTTTCATAGATTTTACAAAGAATAAAGGATCATTTTTAAGTGCGGCAAGCGCCTTTTCCCACATTTGATCCACGTCAAGCAAAAAGGAGGTCGCCTCAAGCACTTTAAATTCAGCTATATCCATAAGCTCGGCTATTCGTTTATAATTTTGGTAAAAGCCGTTTTCCTCAATATAGTGATAGCGGTATGCCCTCTTAACCGGTGGAAGATCGGGACAAGAAAGAGTGTATTCTCTCTCATCGGAGCTTAGAACGTAATCCACTCCCGCCTCCTCTTCAATAGCGTGAAACGAGGTATTTGGACTAAGGGTACAACCCAGCATTAAGAGCTTTGCGTTTTTCCCTCTTAAAAGAGAAAAGGGAGAAAGCCTTCCTGCGGGAGTAAATGACTGCGAGTGGTATTCGGTAAGCTCCCGTGCCAATTTACCGTACGCACAAACGGAATGAGTCGGGTGAATACTCCTTATCACTCCTTCCCTTTTCCTGAAGGTCTCGGGTATCTTACCTATACATACCGGAGTATTCAAAAGATCGAAATAATAATCGGGAGCGCAAACGTTATCGTAGCTTAATGCGGGGATAAGAAGTGTTCCTTCCTCACCCAGACAAGCTATCAAGCTATCTATTACAGAATCGGCTCCGCCTTCAATATAGCCTAAAGCCTTAAGAGAGCTGTGTACAAGAAGAATATCCGAGCTTTTTACACCTTGAGCTCTCAAAGCATTAACAAGATCACAATTTATCATAATTTAACATCCCAATCGTTTCTGTTGCAATAATACCACAAGATAAGAATAAAATCAATCCCCCAAGCTATATTTCAGGCAAAAAAACTTTCGTTTTTCCTTGACAACAATACTCAATTAATGTATAATCAGGTAAAAATATGCCAAAAACCATTGGCTCACGTGAAACAAAAGGAGAAGAAGGTATGAAACTTAAAATAATGACCTACAACGTCCAACATTTTCAAAACTACATAACAAACGTTATTGACTTCGATGAGGTTGCAAAGGTCGTTAAAAAATACGATCCCGACGTTATAGCCTTTAACGAGGTCCGCGGCTTTGCCAACACCGATGACTACCTGGAGCAAACCGACATTATGCAGGAAAAGCTTGGCTATCCTTACAAATATTTTGCAGAAGCTATAAGATTCAAGAACAGATATCCTTACGGAAATGCCATACTTTCAAAATACCCAATCGAGGTTGAGAATATCAAGATCCCCGATCCCGAATTCAAGCTGAATCTCAAGGGCTATTACGAGACACGCTGTATAATTAAAGCAAAGGTACTCGCCCCCACCGAGTTTACCGTTATGGCAAGCCATTTCGGTCTTAATGCAGACGAGCATATGAATGCGGTCACCACAATGATAAAGAATATGCCCGAAGAAAAATGCGTTGTTATGGGCGACTTCAATATGACTCCCTCTCATCCCATTATCCCAGGGCTTCTGCAAAGACTTAACGATACGGTAGAGAAGATAGAGGGCTCCATTCTTTCCTTCCCCTCCGATAACCCCACTATAAAAATTGACTATATTCTGACCTCAAAGGACATCATCTGCGAGTATGCCGACATCCCCGCAGAGACCGCCAGCGATCACAGACCCTATTTTGCAATTCTTGAAATATAAAATCACGCCTGCCTAAAGGGAGACACTTCGTAAAGAAGTTGTCTCCGCTTTTTTTATACAAAAAGAAAATGCCACTTTCGGTTTTTGAAAGTGTCATAGCGGGTTACGTACTTTGAATATCACCTATTCCGCAGAGGAACGGGTATCATTGAGGCACGCTCCGTAAGGATGTGTGCCTCAATCTGCAGGCATTTTTATTCAGAACAAAAGCTTTACCTCTTTTGATATTTCCATACTGTCGGGTGTCACGTTGCACTCGTAACAAAGCACCTTAACTCCCCGCGCTCTCACCTCTTTGAGGGCATCGGCAAAGTCCTTATGGAGTTCGGCGGCAGGTCTGAAGCCTCGACAGCCCCCGAATTGAACAACAAACACAACGAATGTCTCGTATCCGTCATCAAGTGCGGCGGCAAGCTCCTTTAAATGCTTTATTCCCCTTAAGGTGGGTGCATCGGGAAAGGAGGCAATTCCGTCGTTTTCCAAGGTTACTCCCTTGACCTCAACGAAAGCCTTTTTATCGCCGTACTCAATATAGAAATCAAAGCGAGAGTCGCCGTAGGTCCTTTCCGCAAGCACCTTACATCCCCTTTGATAAATCCCTCCATCCTTCAGCCATTGATAAACGGCAAGGTTGGGGGCAAAGGAGTCCATATTTATAAGGATATTACCGCGAGACGTCCTCTTTTCCACCGCAACAAGATCGTAGGGAGTACTGCGCTTCTCATTCTCCCCCGGAACAAGATATACCTTCGCCCCTTCAAGCAACAGCTCTCGGCATCTTCCCGTATTTTTTACGTGTACTCTTACAGGCTCTCCGTCAACAAGACAATTTGCAATAAACCTGTTAGGGCGGGATAAAAACACCGCTTCACGGACCTTGGGGTATTTCATTAAAGCTTTACCTTAGTCACCGAATGCTTGCAATGCTTCAAAAATACGTCTCTGATGTCCTTCATTGCAATTTTAAGACTGGAGGTATTGACGCAAGGGTGGCAACACATATACTCTTGTTTCAAGACGTCCTCGTCGATAAGAAGAGTTACCAAATTATCTACGTCGTTTTTCAAGCTGAGCACACTGGCGCAACCGGGTACCACTCCCAAAAGCTCCTCCATTTTATCCGCTCCGGCAAAGCTTAGTCTTGCGGAATTAATTTGTTCGGACAGATCCTTTGTTTTAAAGGGCTTGTCTCCGGGCATCAGCAGAAGATAAAATGCAGTCTGCTGACGGTTTGTCAAAACAAGATTCTTACACATCTTAACGCCGAGGGTATCGTCTACGGCCTTGCAATCCTCCATTGTATAGGCGGGCTCGTGGTCTACCCTTTGATATTTTATTCCAAGCTTGTCCAAAAGCTCATAGCAGGAGGCTTCTCTCTCCTCGCGCTTATCCTTAGGCGCGCCTTCATACACCGTCATTTAACTTTACTCCTATTCTTTTGCTGTTTAATTTGTTTTTTATGCTTGGTAAGGGAGTTCTTTTTCTTTGGCACTTCCTTAGCTCTTGCAGGTCTTGATACAGCACGCTTTTCAACAGATCCGCTCTCGGGTCTCACAAGACAATCGGCGCCAAACCCGATAAGATCCTCCCGGCCCGCCTTTTTCAAGACATCTCTGATCAGCTTTGCATTCTCGGGCCTGAAATACTGCAAAAGCGCTCTTTGCGCTTGCTTGTCCTCGCGGCTCTTGGCAACGAATACCTTTCTGCCGCTGACGGGATCAAGCTCCGTATAGAACATACAGGTGGAGACGGTTCCCGGAGTTGGATAGAAATCCTGCACCTGCTCGGGATGGAGCTTTTCGCGCTTTAAAAACACGCTAAGCTCTATGGCATCGTTGATATCACTGCCCGGATGAGAGCTCATAAGATAAGGCACAAGGTACTGCTTTTTACCCACAGACTCCGTAAGCTCGTAAAATCGCTTTTTAAAGCGGATGTAGCTTTCGATCTTAGGCTTACCCATACAAGACAATACCTGAGCCGAGCAATGCTCCGGAGCCACCTTAAGCTGACCGCTGACGTGATGCTTTACAAGCTCCTTAAAAAAGCTCTCGTTTTTATCACAGATAAGATAATCAAATCTTATACCGGAGCGGATAAAGACCTTCTTGACCCCCTCGCTGCTGCGCATACTGCGTAAAATATCAAGATACTCACTGTGATCAACTATAAGATTCTTGCAAGGATTGGGAGCAAGGCATTTTTTATTCTTGCATAAGCCGTGCTCTGCCTGAAGTGCGCAGGACGGTCCTCTGAAATTGGCGGTGGGACCGCCGACGTCGTGAATATATCCCTTAAAGCCGTCAAGCTTTGTGATAAGCTCCGCCTCTCTGAGCACACTTTCCTTACTTCTGCAGGTAACGGCTCTTCCTTGATGGTACTCTATACTGCAAAAATTGCAGGCGCCGTAGCAGCCTCTGTTATGTATGATACCAAATCTTACCTCTTCAATTGCGGGAACACCGCCCAATGCCTCGTAGGACGGGTGATAGTTTCTCATATACGGAAGCTCAAATACCTTATCCAGCTCCTCTGTATTCAAAGGAGCCATAGGTGGATTCTGAACTATTTTTTTATCGCCGTGATACTGAACTATTCCCCTGCCCCTGACAGCATCGTGCTCCTCCTGCTGTATCCTGCAGGACAGTGCATAAGCACGCTTTCCGCCATCGCTGTCCACGCAGACCTCCTCAAACGAGGGACAAACAACGTAATCCTCGGGGTGCCACTCATCCTTATCGCAAATATAGCAGGTACCGTCTATATGTCTGATGTCCTCCGCCTTCCACCCGTCCCTGAGGCAATCTGCTATCTGCACGCATTGCTTTTCTCCCATTCCGAACATTAAAAGATCGGCTTTACTGTCAACAAGTATTCCCGGAAGAACCTTGTCCTTCCAGTAGTCGTAGTGAGCAAATCTTCTGAGGCTTGCCTCCAGGCCGCCTATGGCAACTGCAAGGTCGGGATACACCTTTTTTGCGGTACGGGAATAAACACTGCAGGCTCTGTCGGGTCTGAGCCCCATTTTTCCCCCGGGGGAATAATAATCCTTGGTTCGCCTTCTCTTTGCAACGGTGTAGTGGGCAACCATAGAATCAATATTTCCGCCGTTGATAAAAAAGCTAAGCCTTGGCCTGCCGAAGATCTTATAATCCTCCTCGCCCTTCGGTTGAGATATTATACCGACTCTGTATCCCGCCGCTTCAAGAACACGGCTGATAATAGCAGTTCCAAAGCTGGGGTGATCCACGTAGGCATCCCCCGTGACCAAGGCTATATCAACACTGTCCCAGCCGCGGGAGAGCATATCCTCTTTTGAAATAGGTAAAAACATTTTCATTTATCCTTTAAGGTAAAAATCTATTATACTTTCGGCACATCTTACGCCGTCAACAGCGCAGGATACTATGCCGCCTGCATAGCCCGCACCCTCTCCGCAGGGGATAAGGCCCTCAACAGAGGAATTAAGACTATCGTCGCGGATGATCCGCACGGGAGATGAGCTTCTCGTCTCGGGGGCGGTGAGCACCGCATCGGGATAAGCAAAGCCCGAAAGCTTCGAATCCATATAAAGTATTGCTTCCTTTATTCGTTGGCAGATCTTTTCCCCAAGCACCTCTCTGAGATCCGTTGGCTTAACACCCGGCTTGTAGCTTGGTGTAAGAGCTCCAAAGCCCGAGGCGGGCCTTCCCAGAAGAAAATCCTCAAGGCGCTGAGCGGGAGCAAAATGATTCGCCCCGCCTAATTCAAAGGCACGCTTTTCCACCTGCCTTTGAAGCTCAATGCCCTTCAGAGCCCCATCGCCGGGAATATCCTCAGGGTCAAGCATACAAAGAAGCGCACTGTTGGCATTGACTCCATCTCTTTTACTGTAGCTCATACCGTTTGTTACCACCCCATCCTTTTCGGAGGATGAGGCAACGACAACTCCGCCGGGACACATACAAAAGCTGTGAACCTTGGCTCCGTCCGAGGAATTATAGCTAAGCTTATACTCCGCAGGAGGAAGCGAATATGCCTCAATGGCGTCCTTTCCGTATTGAGCAAGATCGATAAGGCTCTGAGGATGCTCAATACGCACTCCCAACGCAAAGGGCATAGCCTTCATCGAAACGCCCTTATTCTCGAGAAGGTAAAAAACGTCTGCGGCGCTATGCCCCACCGCAAGAACACACCTCTCGCATTCAAGGGATCCAAGCTTACCGTCCTTCAAGTAGCTGATCTTATTAAGCCTTCCATCGCGATCGACGGAAAAATCACAAAACCTTGCTCCGAAGATGACTTGTCCCCCAAGAAAGCATATCTCGTTTCTCATATTAAAAACAACGTTCGATAATACGTCTGTTCCGACGTGGGGCTTGGAATCGTAGGTTACGCTTTTTCCCGCTCCCGATGCGGCAAAGGTATCCAGAACAAAGCTTATTCTGTCATCGCGGATAAGAGTATTGAGCTTTCCGTCAGAAAATGTGCCGGCTCCCCCTTCCCCGAACTGAACGTTATTCTCGGGATCAAGCTCTCCCGTTTTCCAATATCTTTCAACCGCTTCACGCCTTGTAAAAACATCCCGACCGCGTTCAAGCACGATAGGCTTAAGCCCCGCACGGGCAAGCACAAGAGCACAAAACAGACCCGCAGGACCGCTTCCCACCACAACGGGTGAGGGTGCGCCCTTACAGCTTGGTATGGAATACGGCTTCTTTCTGTATTGGCTTATCCCTTCCTTTTCCATTATTCGCTTATTGATGATCTTGTCCGTATCCACCGCAACGCAGTATACGTAGCGGATCATATCCTTTTTTCGGCAATCAAGGCTCTTTTTCAGAATCTTTATTTTTTTAACGTTGGAGGGAGAGATCCCCAGCTTTTTTGCACATTTTTTAATTAAAAGCTCCTCTTTTTCATTAGGCAAAAGAGTAATATTGTTTAATTGAAGCATAATATTTGACTTTTTCCCGATCTGATGATATACTAAATATAATAACACAAAAAGGAGGCGAAAGAGCTGGTCACGGTACTTGCATCATTTGACTATAAAGGCTCCTCGTCAAAGAAATTTGTAGACGTCGTGTGTCCGATGTACACAACGGAATTAAGGCTTGATCTGAAAACAAAGGAGGCAATCGCCCAAACGGAATGCTTATTCCAGGCAAGCACTCCCGATCATATAATGATTTTTTCCGAGAGAAAAAGAATTGTAAGACCGGTAATCGAAGCCGCAAGCATATCCGATGACGGTCAACTGACCTACTCCACATTCAATATAAAGAAGCTGAGGATGGGTCTTGATATTTACAAGGTCGACTACGAGCTTAACGAAAGACCGCTTAACAACAGAGCAAACAAGGTATATGATTATGCAATGCGCCGCGCTCTTGAGACCTCATCGCTTACTACCGTTGTCCTCATAAGCTTACCGCCCATTTCGAAAGAATGGGATTTCGACGGCTTTGCAAAAGCAATGCTTGAGATAATCAACAGTGAAAGGATATATAAAGGCTCAAGCTCAGTCAGACTCTGCCGTTGATACGGAATACTTAAAGCAAGGCATATACTCAAGCTTGAAAAGGTTTCTTTTATGAAGAGTATCGATCCTTTCCTTGGTTGAAGGGTCATCAATAACGCCCTCTCTTATATACTTATCGAGAACGGCATAGCTAAAGCCAAGATTATCCTCGTCGGTCTTTCCGCTGAGACCGTCAATGGGAGGCTTTACAACGAATTTTTCGGGAAGTCCGATATATCTTCCGATCTTAATTACCTCGTCTACCGTAAAGCAGCTCAAGGGAGAAAAATCACCGACAGAGTCACCGTAACGTGTGGAATAACCTACCCAATCCTCGGAAAGATTGCAGGTGTTTGCCACTCTTCCGTTAATGGATTGGCTTACGGCGTAAACAGTGCTCATTCTGATCCTTGCGGGAAGATTTGTAAGAGACTGACGGTTAAGAGTGATCTGATCTCCGATCCCCTTTACAACACCGTCCACCGCATCCTTTATATTAACGGTGCAGGACTTGATGCCGAGAAAATTACAAAGGTCTATAGAATAATCGATATCAAACTGATCACCCTGAGGCATCATAACTCCAAAAACTCTATCCTTACCCAAGGCCTTTACACAAAGAGCCGCAACGACAGAGGAATCCTTTCCTCCCGAGATCCCGAGAACAGCGGGACTGTCGGGTCCGTTCTTCTCAAAAAAATCTCTGATCCAAGCCACACACTTTTCGGTGGCGTCAACAACGTCAAATTTATACATATTTATCCCTCCGATCTTATATAGATAAATTTTACCACAAGCCGAGAAAAAATGCAATAAGGAAAGATAAAAAGCGCAGTCAGACTGCGCTTTTTATCTTTATATCGATTGAATTATAATAGTATACACCGTGCCCGCAACCATTAAGAACGCAAGCAAAAGACAAAATATCCTTACCAAAAGCTTTTTCAAAACTACCCCTCCCTTTTATTCCGCGGCAGAGCTGACAGCGGCAGATGACGCAACCGAAGCCTGAACTGAGGAGGTGGCCGCAACAGACGATGAGGTCACGGGAGCAGCAGAGCTCGTCAAAGCAGACGAGATCGGTGCGGAAGAGCTCGCACTTACCGATGCAGGAGCCGAGCTGACAGGTATCGTATCCGAGGGAGCAACTGTCACGGTGGGCTTTACTGTTTCGGTAGGCTTTACAGTGACAGTAGGTCTGACGGTCGGCGTTGGCTTAGTTGTAGGCTTTGCCGTAGGAGCAACGGTCACAGTGGGCTTGACAGTTGCCGAGGGCGCTACCGTAACGGTAGGCTTGACAGTCGGCTTAGCTGTAGGAGCGACAGTCACAGTGGGCTGAGCCGTAACCGTAGGTGCTGCAATGGAGCTTGATGTAGCCGCGCCCGTCACGCTTGCGGGAACAGAGGACGTGGGGGGAGCGGGATGATTAAATATCTTATTACTCAAAAAGCGCTTAAACTGCTTTTCGTTCTGCTTATATATAGTTCTGAAATCTCCGCCTGCCGTAACCACACGGTAAATTGTATCGGTAGTGGCTGAAGCAAACTGATTATATACTCCGCCCAGCAAATAGCCTATCTCGTAGTAATTGGAATTGATAACGTCTTTAAGGATAAGTCCCTCTTTATTGCTGGATAGATACATATGCATATAAAGATCAAGATAAGCATCATCCATAAGCTCATAGCTTGCAGCGTTAAGAGCATCTATAATCTTTCCCGTCAAAGCAAGATCGGAGCAGTTATCGAGAACAAAGACCGCCTGGAAGCTATTGTCGGTATAGCTGTAATACGAGCTTTGATCCGCAGAGGTCTTGGGGATAGGCGCGATCCCCACCGAAAAATCACAGTTGGTCATAGAAGCAAGATCGCTTATCTCACTGATATAGAAAAGCATCTTACCCGAGCAGAAGCTATCAAGAGCGCTCTGTTGCTTCTTTTCATCGGCGCCGTAATAGGTCTTGGAGCTTCTGAGGCTTTTAATAATCTTGATTATGGGATTGGCAACCGAGGTCTCAACGTTAAGAACGGGATTATAAGGATGATCCAGCTTGAAGAAATTCACACCCGATGACGCCCAAACCATATTGATAAACTCAGCCTCATTGCAAGAGGACGAAAAGCCGTAATCCATTTTCATGGGAGAATTCTTTGCGGTGCTCTTATTTGCCCAATCAAGCAATAAATTCCAAGTCCAGGTGCCGGAATCAACGGTCTTTACCATATCCTCAAAGCCCTGAGCGGAAAACGCGGTCTTATTATAGAAAAGACAATGGGAGTTTTCGGGGGATGCGGTATAATCGCCAACCACTCCGTAGGTTATCATACCCGTTGTAAGAGCATCCATTGCTTCGGAATCGTAATAGGGCTTATTAAAATCAACCCCCAGCGTATTCACGTTGGTATACATTGAATAGGTCACGAAAAGATCCAGCATATCAACGGGGGCAACCACCATATCACAGTTAACTAAACCCGAATCACGGTCGATCCTGAGACTGTTGAAGAAATCACTTCCGGATATCTGAGCTTGAACAAGCTTAACGTTATACTTCTCCTCAACGGCGATATTTCTTTTAAGAGCAATATCGTCGATTATATCCGCCGCGGACGAGGGGAAGATATTTCTGGAGCGATATGCGGCTATTCTGATCTCCTTGCCGCCCATATCCTCCTTCTCCAAGCGGTCAAAATAGCTTTCCTCGTTCTCTGTAGAGGGAGCCGAGCCGGAAGGAGCGGACGAGGTGACCGAGGACGAGGAGCCTACGGTATCGTTTGTGCTTCCCTGCTCGGTATCGGGAAAAGTCGGAGTTTGTTGACATGCACAAAGCACCGACGGAACAAGAAGTATCATAAGAAGGATCACGGGGACCATTCTGTTTATATTTATCTTTTTAAGCATCAAATTTGCCTCCATGCTATTATCACTTATTATAATAGCATTTTTCTTTAAAAAAGTCAATTCGATTTTATTAATTTACCGTTTGTTTGTTATTTATTTATAAATCACAAAAATAATAAAATTTCCAACATAACCTTTACATACCACCTGCAAATAGTGTATAATAAAAGAACAAGTTATCGAGAGGAACGAGCTTTAATGAAAGCAAAAAATCTTTTTATAAAAATGTCGGGCGCAATTGCCTCCGCTCTTAAGGATCACAAATGCGCCGCAATAATCACCGCCGCGGGAAGCTCCACAAGGATGAACGGCCTTTCAAAGCAGCTTATTGAGATAAACGGCAAAACTGTGCTTCAATATTCCATAGAAGCCTTTTGCGCTTGTGCCGAGGTAAAGCAGATAGTAATCAGCGCCAAGCCCGAGGAGAAGGCCATCATTGAATCCATCGTCCAAAAGGGCGACTTTTCCGTGCCGATAAAGGTAGTCTGCGGAGGAAGCACCCGTCAGGAATCGGTAAAAAATGCCTTTTTCGCAATAGACTGCTCCTGCGATTACGTTGCCATACACGACGGAGCAAGACCTATGATAAGACCTGAGGATATATCTCTTTTATTTAAAAGCGCCTTCAGATACCGCTGTGCAACCGCAGGGCATCCCGTTTCCGATACCGTTAAAAGGCTTGACAAAAACGGATTTATAAACGAGGACGTTGACAGAGAAGGTCTCTTTGCGGTTCAGACTCCCCAGGTATTTTACTGCGATATATACAGAGCGGCTCTCGGGGCAGCGGAAAAAAGCGGGATATCCGTAACCGACGACAATTCCTTGGTGACCGCGGCAGGCTTTGCGGTAAAGCTTGTGGATATACACAACAAAAACCTGAAGATCACTACCCCCGAGGATCTTGATATAGTAAGAGCCTCACTGAAAAAGGAGGAGCTGCAATGAAGATACGAGTAGGACACGGCTACGACGTGCACAGATTTTGCGAAAACAGAAAGCTTTATATAGGATGCGTCAACATCCCCCACACCGAAGGGCTTTTAGGTCATTCCGATGCAGACGTATTAAGCCACGCAATAATGGATGCGCTTTTGGGCGCCTGCGGTCTGAGGGATATAGGATATTACTTCCCCGACAACGACGACAGCTTTTTGGGAATATCGGGAACGGAGCTTTTAAAAAGGACCGCAAAAATTATAAGGCAGGAGGGCTTCGAGATATCAAACGTCGACTCCACGGTGATCGCCCAAGCTCCGCGGCTTTCCCCCTACATAAACGCAATGAAGGAGAATATAGCCCTTGCCCTTTCCATCCCCGTCAGCGACGTATCCGTTAAAGCAACCACCGAAGAAAAGCTGGGCTTTACGGGCAGAAAAGAGGGCATAAGCGCTCACGCAGTATGCCTTGTAATAAAAAAATAATTTTTCCCTCTCTTGAAAAATATTCAAGAGAGGATTTTTTTGCCCCTTATTTATGACAATTATTTCTCCGACGGCGATGTATAATATCTCCAAAGGAGGTCGGGCATTGGAAGAAACGGTATATCTGGACATTTATTTTATTACTAATTTTCTTATGGATCTGTTATGCCTGAAGATCAGCGCAAGGATAATGGGAGAAAGGGGAAAAACAAGCAGGTTTATAACAGGTGCACTTATCGGAGCCTTTTACTCCGTGGCTTCTCTGGCGGCTTCGGAAAAAGGATTTGTATTTGCGGCTTTATGGATATTGACCGCCGTATTAATGGTAAAAATATCCATTCCCACCCAAAACACAAAGGAACTTATAGGAGCAATAACGGCATTTTTTCTTTCCGTAAGTCTTTCGGGCGGTATAGTAGAGGGAGCAAGCAACGTTTTAAAAAGAATGAGCGGGGTGGTAATTCCCTATCAACTGCTATCAATATTACTGTGTATAACGGGGCTCATAGCCTTCATTCCTTTTTCCCACAGAGTAAAAAGTCTTTCCAAGCTCCAATGCATAAAAGCAAAGCTTTGCCTTTTGGAGAATGAATATGATATCAACTGTCTTATTGACAGCGGAAACCTCGCAAAAGAACCCATAAGCGGTCTTGAGGTAATGATAATATCCCCCAAAGCAAGCTGTGCATCCTTGGTAAAAAGACTGACTGAAGAAAGGATTCTCCCATTTTACTGTGTTGAAGTATCGACGCTTAGCGGAAGAAAGCTGCTTTTCGGCGTAAGACCAAGCTACATACAGTACAAAAGCAAAAAAACGAACAAGCTGATAATCTGCGTGGACAACGAGCTTATTCCCAACGGAGAATGGGAGGCTATCCTGCCTGCAGGAATTTTTTAAATAAGAAAGGAAAGAATATGAAGCTTATCGATCTGTTTTCAAAGCTGTTCAAGCTTTTCCCCCAGTGCCATTACATCAACGGACCCTCTCAGCTACCCGCTCCTCTCTCATCGGAAAAGGAGCAGGAATACCTTTTAAAGCTTTCACTGGACCCCGACGATATGGTGGCAAGAAACGTACTGATAGAGCACAATCTTCGGCTCGTGGTATACATAGCAAAAAAATTTGAAAATACCGGTATACTGACCGAGGATCTTGTCAGCATAGGAACCATCGGACTTTGTAAGGCTGTGGCAAGCTTCAAGGCGGAAAAAAACATAAAGCTTGCAACCTATGCCTCAAGATGTATTGAAAACGAAATACTTATGTACCTGAGAAAAAACGCCGCTCAGCGCTCGGAGGTCAGCATCGACGAGCCCTTGAACACCGACGGAGACGGAAACGAGCTTGTTTTATCCGACGTTTTGGAAAGCGAAGGAGAGGTATGCGACAACCTGGAGCAAAGGGAGGAGCAGAAGATCATAAGAAACGCAGTTATGAAGCTCTCTGAAAGAGACAGAAGTATAATAATATTAAGATTCGGACTTTTCGGAGAAAAGGAGCAGACTCAAAAGCAGGTAGCTGACAAGATGAACATCTCCCAATCATATATTTCCAGGCTTGAAAAGAAGATCATCAGAAAATTAAAAAAAGAAATTGTGTAAACAATGCCCTCGGTATATTTACAAAAAGCAAATTTTATGGTATAAATATAGTAAATAATTACCAAAGGAAAATACGATGAATAAACTTATTCCGGACAAGGTTTTTTGCTCCGTAAAAGAAATAACACCCGAGCTTTTACTGAAGGAAGGAAAAAAAGGCGTTATTTTTGATATTGACGATACTCTTATCAGCCATAAGATGACCTTGATCCCCGAAAATATCATCAAGTATATATCAGATCTTAAAAGCAAGGGCATCAGGATCGCGCTTGTATCAAACGGAAGACCCGAAAGAGTAAGTGTAATTTCCCAAGGACTCGGGCTTTTTGCAACTCCAAAGGCAGGGAAACCGAAAAAAGATGCTTTAAAAAGCTGTCTTGAGCATTTGGATCTGCCCTTGGAGCAGGTGGTATTTGTGGGAGATCAGATCTTCACGGATATTCTTTGCGCCAAGAGAAACCATCTCAGCGGCTACCTTGTCAAGCCTATAGACAAATACGAAAATCCTTTTTTCTATATAAAACGAGTTTTGGAAAAGCCTGTTTTAAAAAAGTATTACAAAAGGAAAAAATAAAGTGAAATATTATTGCATTTTGTAGTATTTTATGAGATAATAATACTGTGAAAACATAAAAAGAATCGTGGTGATCTAATGACCGGAAATGAATTTATAGACAATCTTCGCTCGAAAGCTGATTTTGTGCGTCCCGAGGATCTTGAAAGCCTTGTTTCCTTTTACGAAAACAGACTTTTAAAGGCAAAAAGCGCAGATGAAGAAGAAAAGATAGTGGAAAGCTTCGGAGACATAGACGTGGTTTTAAAAAGGATCAAGGTGGAATATGCAAAATTAAATTCCACAGAGCCTATCCGCGAGCCCGCTCCATCCCAATCCACCTCCCCAAAGGAAACGGTACAAGCCCCGGAGGCTGAAGATGCCGCCGCACCTGAGGCGGAGGCCCCCGCCCCCGAGCCCGAGGAGGACGTTAAGATCTTCTCCCCCACAGAGCAGTCAACCAGAGCCATCCCCGAAAAAGACCTTAACAACGACACGGACCGCATAAAAGATGAGCAACCGGACAAGATCAAGGAAAAGAAAAGCTACTACGGTCTTACAAATACACTTCTTGATAAAATGAATTTAAAAAATGAGCAGAGAAAGGGCTGGCGCATAGCTCTGTACGTGGCATTCTCTCCCATATTCATTTTATTAAGCCTTGCATTGGCAATGGTATACGCCTTTGCCTTTGTTGCAATACTAGTCTGCGCCGCCGCACTGTGCATAATAGAAGCCGCTCTTATACTTATTTCCGTAGCCGAGCTGGTCTATGCTCTTATAAGCTTTGTCAAAAGCGTGCCGATAGCTCTTATCGAGCTTGGGCTCGGAACAGTTCTCATAGCGATCGTTACCGCCATAACGGCCTTGGTATATCAGCTGTTAACAGGTGCGATACCCTCCGCAATGAAGAAGGTCACCAAGCTTTGCAAATATTCCTTTGGATTCTGCAAGGAATTCTTTTTCGGCTCGAAAGGAGGCAATAAATGAAAAGAACAACTATTTCGATGCTGATCACCTCGTTGATACTGTTTTGCACCGGTCTTCTTCTTACAGTGGGAACTCTTATATATACTACCGCGGCGGGAGTTGATATATATCCCGGACAGTCCAATGACAATGCAAATATAAGAGATTTCACAAAAACCTTCGAGGATCTTGGCTTTGACGGAACAGAGGCAATAAAAAAGATAAACGTGAACTCTCTTGTGGGAAGCGTTGAAATTGCAAGCACCGATCAAGACAGCAGAATAGTATTTAAAGGAACGGATCTCAATAATACAGAATGTAAATTCGAGCAAAATACCATTACCGTAAGAGATATTAATCCCGTTGGATTCGCAGGATTTGAGATCTCAGAAAAAGGCTTCTCCTTTAACGGCCTCAGGCAGCTCTTCAAGGGCTCCTCAGGTGCAAGCAACTCCAGAGTTATTACGGTTTATATTAACCCTAACGATTTTAAAGGAATAATAAACGTTTCTTCCGTATACGGTCATGTAAAAGCTGAGGGTATAAGCTGCAGTGAGTGCTATATTGAGTGCTCGGCAGGTAACGTCTCCGTTACAAAAAGCATTTTTAATTCAATTCTCAACATACAGGGAAGCACAGGAAACGTCTACCTAAGAGAAAACAGCTATCTGCAAAGCACAGTAAACGTAACCGTAGGAAACGTTTATGCTCTTGTCGAGGATCAAAAGACCAACCTGCAAACAACCGTAGGAAGCATTTTTATTCTGACCGAGCTTGATAAGACTCAGTATCAGGTGAGACTTTCCAACACAATGGGAAAGATCCGCCCCTTTGATATGGACAACTCCAAAAACGAAGTCAGCATTTACAGCGAAGGCTCAAACAGCATCTGGGCAAAAACTCTTATAGGCGACATCACCGTAAACCAATTCGACAAAGAAAAGTATCCCCAGAACGATTACAGCTTTAACGGCGATCTTATCATATTCGCTGAATAAAAAAGCTCCATCCCGAGAATATTATATACGCACAAAATAATTGTGTAAAAATATTAAGGATGGAAACCAAGATGCTTGACAGAATAGCTCTTGTTCTGCTTATAATCGGCGGTATAAATTGGGGCAGCGTCGGACTGTTCCAGTTTGATATCGTTTCATGGATCTGCGGCGGTTCAGCCAATATAATCGCAAGAACAATATTCACCGTTGTAGGTCTGTGTGCTTTGTGGTGCACTTCCCTTCTCTTCAGAGAAAGAGAGCACTTCGTCCAGGCAGACGAGCACTAAAGGATCCTATGTCCACCGTTGCGGCAAATGCCGCAACGGTTTTTTATATTTAATCATTTTTTCATAATTTTCTTAATAACATATAAAAGAAGGGAGAATGATCATGAGCAAAAACCAATACTGTACTACAAAGGAGCTTTTAAAAAAAGAGATAATAAATAAGTACGACGGGAAAAGGCTTGGGTGTCCAAAATATTTTGCGGTAGATCTAAGCTGCGGAAAGCTTTTATCCATGAGCTTCAATCCACCGGGTGCGGGAATGTTTTCCAAATGCGAAGATCTTATTACCGTAGCCTGGTGCGATATAGAAAAGATCGGAGAGGATGTGATAATAGTATGCTTACCGTCGCTAAAGCCGGAAAAGTGTTGATAGCTATGGCTATGAGCCTTGCATTGATACTGCCTTATACGGTGTATGCAAAAAGCTACGAGCTGCCAATATCCCCTGCGATAGAGATAATAAGAAACAGAACCAAGCTGAAAAAGGAAGGCATCAAAAACCAAGAGCTTCAGTTCACTAAGACCGATTTCACCAATCTTTTGGGAGAACACACCGACCACGTCACAATTCTAACTCTCCCTGAAAACGGAAGTCTGAGCTTTATGGGTGCGGCCATTGAAAAGGGGGCGACCATTTCTGTGCACGACCTTGAAAGGCTTTCTTACGTTCCCGATAACACACCGTCCAAAAGCATCTGCTTCAGCTTCAAAAACAGCGTCCTCTCGGATAAAAGCTCGTTGGAATGTGTCATTGAAATAAAAAGCGAGGATAAATAAAAAGGAGTACGTTTTTCGTACTCCTTTTATGCTTTTATTACAGATCCATAAGATATGCCAGAATAAGAGCAGTGGTGTTCTCCAAGCCGTCAATGTGAGTCCTTTCCACGCCGTGGCTTCCGTATACCGCCATTCCGCAAAGAGCATATCTCAAATTATTTCCCGCTTTTACTGCCGCACCTGCATCGGAGCCGTATCTTAGGTAGGTATTAACTGCATAGCTGCAGCCTGCCCTTTCAGCTTTACTGATAAGCTCGGATGTCATTTTATAATCATAAGTAACGGTAGCATCCATTGAGCAAATGGAAACGCTTCTCTCGTCGCCGTCGAGATTTGGAGCTATCAAGCCGATATCCACCGCAAGAAACTCGCTTACACCTTGGGGAATATATGTTCCTCCCAAGCCAAGCTCCTCGTTATAAGGGAAGCTTATAAGTGTATTGTACTTAGGCTTAAGGGAATTTTCCTTCATATACTTAAGCGCCGCCAAAACGCAGGCTATCGCACCCTTGTCATCGATAAATCTACTCTTGATATAGCCGTTATCGGTGACGACACACCCCGGATCAAGAGCAATAAGGTCACCGTTTCTTATCCCCAGTGCCTTAACGTCCTCCTTGGACTTTACGGGCTCATCCAGAAGGACCATCAGGGTCTTATCGCTTCTTTCCAGGGATATTGCATCACTGAAGGCGTGAGTGGAGTGAGATTGGCACATACAGATACCCGTATAGATCTTTCCGCTGCGGGTGATAACGGAAACGTTAGACCCTTCAACGGTGTGGATATTCATTCCGCCAAGAGCTTTGATGCGGATAACGCCGTTACCGTCTATCCCCTTTACCACAAATCCTATTGTGTCGGCGTGTGCAGAGATCATAACGGTCTTGGAGTTATCCTCGCCGTCAATGCTGATATAGGCAGTATCTCTGTTATCGTAGCTCAGCTCATATCCAAGCTCCTTGCACATTCCCTCCAAAACGGGCTTAAGAAAAAGATCGAAGCCAACCGGACTTGGAACGTTTACAAGAGTCTTAAAGCAATTAATGATATAATCCTTATCAACGTTATACAACATAAAAACACCTCTTAAAAAAACAAGAGGATCCCGAAGGATCCTCATATGCTTATCAGTCGTTGAAGCCTTCTCTTGCGTTATAATGGGTATGGAGAAGCTCGTGTGCCTTATGGGAGTTGGGCTCACCAAGATAATCCTCATAAAGCTTCTTGATCTGGGGATTGTTGTGAGACTGACGGAGAGTAAGGCGCTCATCCTCGCTGTAAAGAGCCTTAGCTCTCTTTTCCTTGTAGGTATCGAGAATATCGTCATCCTCATTGGGCATAAAGCAGGAACGGACGATAGGCTGACCGCCGCCTGCTATACAACCGCCGGGACAACCCATGATCTCGATGAAGTGATACTTGCTCTTGCCTGCGCGAATATCATCAAGCAGAACCTTTGCATTCTTCATACCGTGTGCAATAGCAACGTTAACAGTCATACCGTTGATATCGATGGAAGCCTCACGGATTCCCTCAAAGCCTCTGACGGCCTCAAACTTAATAGCCTCGTGCTCTTTGCCGGTAAGAACAAAGTATACTGTACGAAGAGCTGCCTCCATAACACCGCCGGTAACGCCGAAGATAACGCCTGCGCCGGTGTAATCGCCCATAAGATCCTGATCGAAGTCCTCATCGGGGAGACGGTTAAAGATTATACCTGCACGCTTGATCATTCTTGCAAGCTCACGGGTGGTAAGAACCGCATCAACGTCCTTAAGACCGTTGACCTTAAGCTGATCGCGCTCCTTCTCATCCTTCTTTGCGGTACAAGGCATAATGGAAACAACAAAGATATCCTTGGGATCAATGTCATTCTTCTCAGCATAATAGCTCTTGATCAGAGCGCCTTGCATCTGATGGGGGCTCTTGCAGCTGGAAAGGTGGGGCAAAAGATCACCGTAGTTATACTCTGCGTAGTTGATCCATCCGGGAGAGCAGGAGGTGATCATAGGAAGAACACCGCCGTTTTTGATCCTGCCGAGAAGCTCTGTTCCCTCTTCCATAATGGTGAGGTCAGCGGCAAAGTTGGTGTCATAAACCTTATTGAAGCCGAGACGTCTGAGTGCTGCAACCATCTTACCTGTTACTGCGGTACCAACGGGCATACCGAATTCCTCGCCCAAAGCGGCACGTACTGCGGGAGCAGTCTGAACAACAACGTGCATTCCGGACTTCATAGCAGCATCGACCTTATCGATCTCGCTCTTCTCCATCAGAGCGCCGGTGGGGCACACGCTTACGCACTGTCCGCACTGGATACAGGGAGAATTAACGAAGCTGCGGTTCTCGGCGGGAGAAACGATGGTGTTAAAGCCGCGGTTTTCAAAGCCGAGGATTCCCATACCGTGTGCATTCTCGCAACGTGCAACGCAACGTCCGCAAAGGATACACTTGGAGGTATCACGAACAATAGAGGGAGAAAGCTCGTCCAGAGTTACAGCGGTCTTGGAGCCTACAAAGCGATTCTCGCGGGCACCGGTAACGTAAGCAACGTGAAGAAGCTCGCACTGGCCGTTCTTGTCGCACTGCTGGCAGTTCTGATTGTGATTGGAAAGAAGAAGCTCAACGGAAGCACGGCGAGCCTCGCTTGCCTTGGGGCTGGAAATGATGATCTCCATACCCTCGTTTACGGGATATACGCAGGAAGCTACGAGGCCTCTTGCGCCCTTAACCTCAACAAGGCATACACGGCAAGAGCCGTTGGAGCACTCACCATGGTTGAAAGCACAAAGAGAGGGTATCTCGTATCCG
This sequence comes from Oscillospiraceae bacterium, assembly GCA_015063985.1. GTDB lineage: Bacteria > Bacillota > Clostridia > Oscillospirales > SIG627 > SIG685. The sequence goes on from SVTC01000017.1 coordinate 29,758, forward strand.
CATTTTTTAGCCGCTTCCAGAATTGTCAAGCCCTCTTCGACCTGATAGGAAACGCCTTCTATTTTAATATTTACCATTTCACTTTCCTCCTGATTATTTCTTGATGATCGCCTTGGGCTTACAGGTTGCAATACAAGCACCGCACTTCACGCACTTGATAGGATCGATCTGATAGGAGGGCAACTTCTTGCCGGGAGCGATGTAATCTGTCTTTTGGATAGCATCAGCAGGACAAGCCTTTGCACAACGTCCGCAACCAACACAGTTGTCCTGAACGATGTGGTACTGCATAAGGTTCTTGCAAACCTTTGCGGGGCAGGTCTTGTCAACGATGTGAGCGATGTACTCGTCACGGAAATGAGTCAGAGTAGAAATAATGGGGTTGGCCGCTGTCTGTCCAAGAGCGCACAGAGAGTTTGCCTTTACGGTGTTTCCGAGCTCTTCAAGCTCCTCAAGATCCTTCATAGTGCCGTTACCCTCGGTAATACGGGTAAGGATCTCAAGCATACGCTTGGTACCGATACGGCAGGGAGAACACTTACCGCAGCTCTCGTCGCAGATAAACTCCATATAGAATTTAGCAACGTCGACCATACAGTTGTCTTCATCCATAACGATAGCGCCGCCGGAGCCCATCATAGAGCCCTTGGCAACAAGGTTATCGAAGTCGATAGGCTCATCGAGATTTGCCTCGGTGAGGCATCCGCCGGAGGGACCGCCGGTCTGGATAGCTTTAAACTTCTTGCCGTCGGGAATACCGCCGCCGATATCATAAATAAGCTCTCTGAGGGTGGTACCCATGGGGATCTCAACGAGTCCTACGTTGTTTACCTTACCGCCCAGTGCAAATACCTTTGTACCCTTGCTCTTTTCGGTTCCGCAGCTTGCAAATTCAGCCGCACCCTCACGAAGGATGTAAGGAACACAAGCGAGAGTCTCAACGTTATTAACTATGGTAGGCTTGCCCCAAAGACCCTTTACTGCGGGGAAAGGAGGTCTGGGACGGGGCATACCGCGCTTACCCTCGATAGAGTTAAGAAGAGCAGTCTCCTCGCCGCAAACGAATGCGCCTGCACCGAGACGGATATACGCCTGGAAGTTAAAGCCGGTACCCAGGATATTATCTCCCAAAAGTCCTGCTTCATTCATCTGCTTGATAGCACATTTAAGACGGTTGACCGCAATGGGGTACTCCGCACGAACGTAGAAATAACCCTCGGATGCGCCGATGGCATAACCTGCGATCATCATACCCTCGATAACCGCATAGGGATTTCCTTCAAGTATGGAACGGTCCATAAATGCACCGGGGTCACCCTCGTCACCGTTACATACTACGTACTTCTGATCTGCCTGGTTAGCAAAGGCAAAGCTCCACTTTCTGCCTGTGGGGAAGCCTGCGCCGCCTCTTCCTCTGAGTCCTGCCGCAAGAACCTCGTCGATTACCTGCTGGGGCTCCATAGTGAGAGCCTTTCTGATACCCTGGAAAGCACCGTAGCCCATAGCCTCGTCGATGTTTTCGGGGTTGATGATTCCGCCGCCGTGAAGAGCGATCCTGCGCTGCTTCTTATAGAAGTTGATGTCATCCTGCTTGGTGACCTTCTCGCCCGTATTGGGCTCAACGTAAAGAAGTCTTTCAACTATCTGACCGCCGATAATATCGGTGTTGAATATCTCGTCAACGTCATCAAGAGTAACCAGACGGTAAAGAGTATCCTCAGGGTAGATCTTTACAAAGGGACCCTGACTGCAGAAGCCGAAGCATCCTACGATATTAACGGTCACCTTGTCCTCAAGAGCGTTTGTCTTTACAAGCTCTTCAAATTTAGCTTTTATCTCAAGAGAGTTGGAGGAGATACATCCGGTACCGCCGCAAAGAAGAATTGCGCGCTTACCGTTTGAGCCGTCCAGCTTTGCACTGAGCGCTTCTGTACATTTACAGATCTTAGCATCAAGTTCAGCAAAATTTTTCATTAGTTTGCACCTCCCATTGCACGATACTCCTCAACAACCTTTGCAACCTCGTCAACTGTCATTTTGGGGTAAACCTTGCCGTTAATGGTTACGGCAGGAGCGATTCCGCAAGCACCGATGCAACGAAGAGCATCCAGTGTGAAAAGACCGTCCGCAGAGGTCTGTCCGGGAGCGATCCCGATTATTTCTGAAAATTTGTCAATGATCTGCTGAGCACCCTTGACGTAGCAAGCGGTTCCCAAGCAACATCCGATAACGTATTTACCCTTGGGTTCAAGAGAGAAAAACGAATAGAATGTTACAACTCCGTAGATCTCTGCAACAGAGATCCCTGTCTTTTCGGAGACGATCTGCTGAACATCCAAGGGAATATATCCATATTCATTCTGAATGTCACTGAGGATCGCCATCAGCGGTGTTTTTTCATTTGCGTGTCTGTCACAGATCTCGCGGATCTTCTTAACACCGGCTTCACTGATATGCGCCATGATATACCTCCTGAAAATATAAAAAAACATAATATATATTCCGAAAGCAAATTCTTTTGACCTTCGGTAATATTCAAGCTTTGAGCACATACGACAAAATGTGCAAAAATATGGAAAAATTAAAGCTTTTCCATTGAGACAAAAAGTATTTCTTGGTGGAGGCGACGGGAGTCGAACCCGTGTCCGAAATTCCATTCACAAAACCTTCTCCGGGTGCAGACGGTTATTTAAATTCCCTCACAAAGCGACAGCCGTCAGCCTAAATGCTCGGTAGCTTCATAAATGCATGATCCGCCTCAAAGCTTTGGCAGATTCACGTTCACTGCTAAGTGACACCCGAGTCGGGACCGCAGTACTTCCCGAGCGGATGGCCGCCTTAATTAGGCAGCGTAAGCTAAATTCTTGTTAGCGTTTATTTTTAAAGTTACAGTTATTTAAGAGCTCTGCTACTCTACCCGCTTATCTTGCTTCAAAAACCCCGTCGAAACCTTTACGCCCCCCAATAGATAATAGGGCTCGGAGCCAACTTGTATTTTATCACAATTCCTTTAAATAGTCAAGTTCTTTTTTGTCTAATTTTCTGTATTCACCGGGTCTTAATTCTCCCAACCCGATGCTTCCGATGCTGATCCTGATAAGCCTTGATACCTCCAGGGAGCATTGCTCGCACATCTTTCTTATCTGGCGGTTTCTACCCTCCTTCAAAGCAAAGCGATAGGTAAATTTATCCTGACCGTGCATAGGTCCGACACGGCAGGGTCTTATGGTATAGCCGTCGATGGTCATAGGAGAATTCAAGGACTTCAGCTGCTCGTCCGTAGGCTCGGATTTAAGTCTTACTACGTAGATCTTTTCGTGTTCTCCCGATGGATGCATAAGCTTATTGGCAAGCTCGCCGTCATTGGTCAGCAAAATAAGCCCCTCGGAGTCAAGATCCAGCCTTCCCACGGGGTATACTCTCTCGGGAAAATCGCTTAAAAGATCCAAAAGGCACTTCCTTCCCTTTTCATCGCTCAAGGTGGAAACGTATCCTCTGGGCTTATAAAGCTTGAGGTAATACTTTCTTTCTACCTTTTCGATCAATCTTCCCTTATAGGTAACGGTCACCTTGGAGGGATCTATCCTCATTCCCAGGGTAGCCTTAACTCCGTCCACCTCAAATCTTCCGGCGGCGATCTCTTCCTCGGCCTTTCTTCGGGACATAAGTCCGCATTCCGAGACAAATTTCTGCAGTTTGATATCTTCCATTTACTGATTTTCCTTTACTTTATAAATCCAAAAAACCTAAGTATTCTTTCCCAAAGCGAAGGAGGCTCATACCTTCCCACCGCATCGCAAACGTAAAGCTCGCAGCTTCCGATAACTCTGCCGTTCTGATAATACACAGCCCGTCCAACAGCCAGTGGCTCACCTATTCCGTCGGAGGGGTAATACTTTACGGGAGCATATACAAAGCGAGGCAATTCCACCTCAACGCTTATCCCATCCGATGACAGAAGAGATGCAAAAAGAGCCTTGCGGTTTGTGACCTTCACAGAGTCTTCAATCCCGCCAACAACACAAAGCTCGTATTCAAGCTCCTTCTCGCGGCAAAGCTCCGCTTTAGAAAAAAGTGAAAAGCCGTATTCAAAAAGCGAGATGTGATCGTTCCAATCATCATGAGCACTGAGCGTCACACAAACAAGCTCAGCATCCGATTTTTTTGCGGCGGTAACAAGACATCTGCCCGCTGCCTTTGTAAAGCCCGTCTTACCCCCGATGCAATATTCATATTTATCAAGAAGGCGGTTATGATTGGAGAGATATCTGTAGCTTTGCGCCTCTACTGCTGATATTCTTGCCTTTTCACAAGAGGAAATAGTGCAAAAAAGGCTTTCATTCATAGCCTCGCACATTAAAAGAGCCATATCACGGGCAGTGGAATAATGCCCCTCACAGGGAAGTCCGTGCGGATTTTTAAAAACGGTATCACTCATACCGATCTCACCTGCAAGAGCATTCATTTTTTTACAAAAAGCTTCTACGCTCCCCTCCAGCCCGACAGCCAGAGCAACTGCGGCATCGTTGGCGCTTTCCAGCATAAGAGCATACAACAGCTCCTTTACACTGAGCTTTTCGCCCTTGGAAAGGTAGATAGAAGAGCCCTCCACCCCAACCGCTTCTGAAGGTATGCTTATAAGCTTATCAACGTCATAATTACGTATGACCAAAAGAGCGGTCATTATCTTGGTTGTGCTCGCCATAGGAAGCCGCTCAGAGGAATTCCCCTCGCAGATTATCTTCCCTGAGCCTTTATCCATAAGACAATAGCTCCTTGCGCTTACTCCGGGACTGCTTCCCGAAACAGGCATAGCAGTTGAAAAGAAAAATACAAAAACCAAAATAAAGCAAATAACAGGCTTTGATCCGATCATATCGACACTCCGTTTTTTCTATATGTTATGAGTGCCAAAGGGAAAAAATACCTTTGAGGTTATTGTGCTTTTTCTTCAGCTTTACCTTCTTCTGCTTCGGGGACGGACTCCTTTTTTTCTTCCTTCTTAAATATTCCCTTAATCTTTTCAATAATAGAGGGAGACTTTTCCAAAAGCTGAGTGATAGAATCAACTATATTGTTTTCGACCACAACGCCGGCAGCCCCCTTTTCGGGAAGCCCGAGTATCTTTACCTCGCCCTTACTGCAGACCAGAAAAGCAACGGGAACTACACTCATTCCCGCACCGTTTCCGCCGCCGAAGTGAGGAGTTTCCTTTTTGGGATTATTCTTGGAATCGAAGTCAACACCGCCGGAGGTAAAGCCGACGCTGACCTTTGAAATGGGGATAATGACCGTGGAATCGGGCAAGGTTATGGGATCTCCCACCACAGTATCGGTGCTCATTGCCTTTTTAAGGTTCTCCACCGATGCATCAATGACTTGTTTCAAGGGTATTTCGTTCATTTTGGTCAACTCCTTTTAATTCTGTTAAAGTAAGAAGCACAATGCCTCCGGTTCGAATTATATCAATCACTCTTAAGCTAAGCCTTATATCAAGCTCGGCTTTCATATCGGGTAAGATAAAATCACTGTGGATACGGATCTTTTCGGGAGCGATATCGGAACGGGTAAAGCGGTTGATCACCTCGCAAAGCTGATATACCGCCGAGCATACAGTGCCGTATAGCATTGCCGTTTTATCCGGTGAAGAAGATGCAACGGTAACGTCGAGCTTATTTACCTTTATCTTCAGCGCCGCCGAAAGCTCTTTTAAGGCTTTTTTCAAAAGCTTGGTTATAAATTTCACAAAGCCTATAATATCGGAAAAGCTTCTTTTCTTTTTTTTCTCGGGCTTGTTTTCAGTATGCTTTTCCTTTTGTTTTTTGCTCTTTTTATTTTCCTTTGGCTTTTTCTCGATCAGCTTTAAAAGATCGAGCCTTATAAACCAAAAGCCCGCCTTAAGACTTAAGGACTCGTCCCATTTAACGTAAAGCTTCAAAGAGCTGAAAAGCAAAAGCACCACAAAGGCCGTTACAGCCAAAATAATATACAAAACGATCATAGCTCGATGATCCTTTTTTGAGAATTACTGATTATTGAGGCCTCCAGAAGCCTTAACACGTCCACCGCCTGCCTTTTATCCACAAAGGGCTCTCCACCCTCAAGACCCTCAAAGACCGAGGTATAAAAATCAATATACCCTCCCGAGACTTGCGGATAATAGGAAAAGCTTTTATCGGGATAGTAAAGCCTTCCTCTTGCATCTTCATCCTCAAGCGTAAGTCTCGGATCCCGGGGGCTCATACCTTCGTTAAGGCGTTTTTCCTGGGGATCCTCCCCTTCCTTGCAAAAGCTTGCCTTACTGCCGTGGATAACAAGAGCATCCTCCGCCTTGCAGGCTGCCTGAGAAAGAGCAAGAGTGACCTTAAGGCCGCTTTCGTAATAAAATGATATATCCGCTCTGTCGCATACCGTGTTAAATGGATGAAGGGTGCGAACGTCGCAAAATACAGCCTTCGGCATTCCGAAAAGGTAGTACGCCGAATCTATTAGATGTATACCGAGATCGTAAATGATGCCCGTTGTGGGATCACTGCTCTTCCAAAGCTTCTTATTTCTTGCGGTCTGAAAGCGTTGAAAGCGCATTGTGCAATCGTAGATATCGCCAAGGATCCCCTCCGAGAGAAGCTTTTTTGCGGTCCTCACCTGAGAATCAAGGCGTCTGTTCTGATATACCGTCAAAAACAGTCCTTTACTCTCGGCAAGCTCGAAAAGCTCCGCCGCGCTACGTGAGTCGGGGCAGAAGGGCTTGTCGCAAACCACGTTCTTTCCCTTTAAAAGAGCCTGCCTTACGGCACTGTAGTGAAGATCATTGGGTAGTGCAATCACAACAAGGTCGCTATCGGTATCGACAAGCTCCTCATAGCTTGAAAGGCTTTTCACGTAAGGATATATCTCCTGCGCAGTCTTTCTGCTGCGCTCGTAAACGTATTTAAGCTCAAATTGAGGATGGGCATCTATAAACGGCGCGTGGAATATCCTTCCACCGGTGCCGAAGCCTGCCAATGCAACCTTTATTTTTCCCATTTTTCCACCTTATAAATCACAAATCGGAATCTTCTATCTCCAGCTGACGGGGCTCGCCGTCCTCCGGATCAAGCTCCTTTACCGAGGAAAGACCGAAGCATCTTAAAAAATCGGGCGTGGTGCGATAAAGTATGGGCTTTCCGGGGGCATCCAGCCTTCCGCACTCCTCGATAAGATTACGGCTGATAAGGGTCGCCATAATACCCGAGCAATCCACACCTCTTACCTTCTCAATATAGCCCTTTGTAACCGGTTGGCGGTACGCCACAACCGCAAGAGCCTCAAGAGCGGCCTTGCTCATAGGTGCGGTGCGCTTGATCTCAAGAAACTTACTTACGTAGTCACCGTATTCATTTTTTGTGCAAAGCTGAAGTGAATCCTCAAGACACAAAAGCTCAAAGGAGCTTTCGTTTGAAGCAATGCGTTGGGAAAGTCGGTCGACGCAAAGCTCCAGCTCCTTTTTTGTTATACCGAAAAGCTCGCAAAGCTTTTGTCTCTCCACAGGCTCTCCGCCCGCAAACAATACTGCTTCAATGGCGCTGACGAGAAAATCCATTTCATATTCTGTATTAGTCCACTTTACGTCCATAGCCCCTCTTTTCCCGTTGCCGTTTCCTTTTTATACTCTTTATTAAGACTTATAATATAATCGCTCTCTTCGCGGGAAAACATTATTCTTCCCGTGCTCACAAGCTCAAGAAGCCCCAAAAAGGTGGCGATCACCTCCGATCTGTCTCTTCCCTTCTCGAAAAGAGATGAAAACCTCACGGAGTTTCCCAAGGGGATAGCCCTGAGCATACGCTTCAAAATGTAGATTACTTTACCCTCAACGGATACGTTCTTTGCCTTGAAAACCCCGGCAACCGCTTGCTTTTTCTTGGTTTCCTTCAGCTCCTTCGCTCCGGCCTTCATATTCTGCATAGCCTCATAGAGCACCTTTTTATCGTAAAATGGCACCTCGTAGCTTATAAGATAAGGCTTGGGCGTGGGATAATAACGCTTGAAAAAATGCCTTTCGGCTTCGGAAAGCTTAAGGGCGGTCTCTCTAATAAGAGAATAGGCTATAAGCGCCGCAACAAGCTCCGATCTCGGATCCTCCTGCTTTTCCTCTCTGGGCAGAAGCATCTTGGACTTGATATACAAAAGGTCACAAGCCATAACGATAAACTCGCTGGCAACCTCCATATTGTTATCATTCATAAACTTAATGTGCTCAAGATACTGCTCCAGAATAAGAGCGATGGGAATATCGTAAATATCTATCTTCTGCTTATGGATAAGTGTAAGCAGAAGGTCCAAGGGGCCGTCAAACTTTCCCAATGAAAAATTTAGTTTTATTGAATTTTCCGTTGAGGATTGAGCTTCGATCATAAAAAGAACAACACTTTCTCAGCAATAATAATGTAAAGATCTATTATCCAGCCGCTTATAACGTCAAGGAAGCCCAGAACGTCAACAGAGGTCCAGGATCCCAAAAGAAGAACGAATATAAGGGCAAGATTCAGATACTGCTCGTATCTGTCAAAAAAGAGCCTTCCCTTATGGGGCAAAAATGCATAAAGTATCTTGCTTCCGTCAAGAGGCGGGCAAGGCACAAGGTTAAAAAGCCCAAGGCCTATGTTTATGACAACAACGTAAAGAAGCACGGTGACCACAGCATAGCTCCAGCTCGCCGAAGGTAAAAGCATACAGCAAGCATAATAGATAAGGGTAAACACCAATGCGCAGATAAAGTTGGAAAGAGGGCCCGCAAGAGAAATAAGAGCGCTGTCCCTCATAGGCTTTTTCAAATTGGAGTAATTGACCATTACCGGCTTTGCCCAGCCGAATCCAAAGCATAAAAGACATATAAAGCCCAGCGGCTCAATATGCTCTATGGGATTAAGCGTAAGTCTTCCGGTAAGCTTTGCGGTGGGATCGCCAAGCTTATAAGACATAAATGCATGGGCGCACTCGTGAACGGTCAGCGCTATAAAGACCGCGGGCAGAGTATAAAGAAGATCCAGCAGAAATTCCATAAACTCTCCGCGCATAAGACTTTGAAGCATATCAGCCACGCCCCCTTTTTACAGGTTTTTGGTGCTTTGATTTTCTTGACTGTCGGGTTATCTCATAGCCTATCGCCGAAGCGGCGGCGGAAGCACTGAGAGAACGGTTGAAGTTTCTTCCGTAGGGTATCCTGATGCGCATATCGGCCTTCTGCAAAAGAGAGGCACCTATTCCCCTTTTCTCTCCTCCCACTATGACCAGCATGGGCTTTGTCATATCGGATCTGAAAATACTCTCGCTATCCTTTTCGCAGGCACAGACTATATTGATCTTATTTTCCCTGCAAAGCTCAAAAAGTCTTTCCTCATCGTCACATACGGCGCAATCCATAAGCTCGGTAGCCCCCGCGGAGGATCGGATGGTAATGGATGCGGCGCTGAGCCAGTTTCTGGGAGAAAGCACCATTCCTCTTGCGCCAAAGGCATAAAAGCTTCTGACAGCATCACCGAAATTATAGGGATCCTCTATTCCGCAAAGCATAAATACGTAGCCCTCCTTAAAGGACAAAAGCTCCTCGAGGGTTTTCATCCTTCTCTCACCCACAGAGGCAACGATCCCTCCGTGAGTGGAGGACGAGGTTATGCCGCAAAGCTCTTCTGCGGACACCTCTCTTATGCCTATACCTCTGAGCCCGCAAAGCCTTATTATCTCTGCAATGTTTTTATTCTCCCTGTCGGCGCTCTCGCTTATCAGCACCTCTTGGATATCCCTGGAGGCACCTCTGATGACCGCGAGAACACTTACCGCTCCCTCGGCATAACCTGAGGGAACGTACTTTTCATCGGATTTTTTCATTGATCGTTTTCCCAGTTGTGGTAAACGTCCTGAACGTCCTCGTTTTCGTCCAGCATATCAAGAAGCTTGTTCATCTTGATTATATCATCCTCGCCGGTTAAGGTAACGGTGCTTGCGGGAATCTTATCCTCCTCTGCGCTGAGCACCTTATAGCCTGCTGCTTCAAGTGCATCCTTTACCTCGTATACAAGGTTGGGCTCGGTGGTGATCTCGAAAACGCCATCCTCGGAATTTATATCCTCGGCTCCCGCCTCAAGTGCAACCTCCATAAGAGCATCCTCTTCAACGCCCTCTCCATCTACCACTACTATTCCCTTATCACTGAACATAAAGGAAACGCAGCCGGTAGTACCGAGATTTCCGCCGAACTTGTCAAAATAGTGCCTTACCTCGCTGGCAGTACGGTTACGGTTATCGGTGGTGGTAACGACTATGATGGCGATTCCGGAGGGACCGTAGCCCTCGTATACTACCTCCTCGTAGTTATCGCTTTCATTGGATGCCGCCTTTTTGATGATCCTTTCGATGTTATCGTTGGGAACGTTGTTTGCCTTAGCCTTTGCGATAAGATCCTTAAGTTTGGAGTTGCTGACGGGATCGGGACCGCCCGCCTTTACCGCAACGGCTATCTCCTTACCGATCTTTGTAAAGGTCTTTGCCTTCTGAGCATCGGTCTTCTCCTTCTTGTGCATTATATTTTTCCATTTGGAATGTCCGGACATATCTATACCTCTTTTAGATTATAATAATATTGTTGATTTAAATTTTCTCGGGTCTTTCAAGACCGATTATCCAAAGCGCATTACCCAAAACGTTTTTGGTCACTCTGCAAAGCATGACCCTGACAGCCTTTGTGGCATCGTCCGCCTTGAGGATTGGACAGTTATGGTAGAAGCGGTTAAAGCACTGGCAAAGCTCAAGAATATATCTTGTTACGGTGCTTGGCTCGTAATCAAGCCTTGCGGCTCTTACCTTCTGAGGGAACTTTGAAAGTATTCCGATAAGCTCCTTCTCGTCGTCGTTAAGCGCCACCGCCGAAACCTCTTTGCAGTCTCCCGCCTTTTCAAGGACACTGCAGCTTCTTGCATAGGTGTACTGAGCGTAGGGGCCTGTATTGCCGTCGAAATTAAGGGCATCCTCCCAAACGAAGTTAACGTCCTTGATCCTGCTTGCGCTGAGCTGATTGAAGATGACCGCACCGATACCGACGCTTCTTGCAACCTCATCCTTATTCTCTCTGTCGGGATTCTTTTCCTCGATGATCCTTCTGACTCTGTCGGTGGCGTCTCTGAAAAGATCCTCAAGAAGGACCACGTTACCGGTTCTCGTTGCAAGCTTCTGACCGTTTATGCTGATCTTTCCGTAAGGCACGTGAACGAGCTTATCGTTCCATTCCCTTCCCATAAGCCCCAGCACCTTGAATACTTGCTTGAAATGCAAGCTCTGACCTGCATCGGTAACGTATATGCATTCGTCAAAGTCATAGGTCTGTTTTCTGTAAAGAGCCGCCGCAATATCACGGGTGGCGTAAATGGTGGAGCCGTCCTTTTTAAGAACGATGCAGGGCGGCATATTGTAATCGTCCAGTCGAACGATCATCGCACCATCGCTCTCCTCCAGAAGCCCCTTTTCCTCAAGCTCCTTTACAACGGCGTCGGTCTTGTCGATGTAAAAGCTTTCGCCCGCGTAGCTTTCAAACTCAATGCCCAAAAGCTTATATACGTTCATAAACTTTCCGTCAAGGCTGATCTCCTTAAACCACTTCCAAATGGCAAGGTTTTCCTCGTCGCCCTTTTCCATTTTGGAAAACTCCTCAAGAGCCTTCTCGTCAAGGGTGGGGTCCTCAAGAGCCTTATCATAGAAAAGCTTATAGATCCTTGCAAGCTCGTTGATGCCGTCGGTCTTTATCTTTTCCTTGTCGCCCCAGAGCTTATATGCAACTATAAGCTTTCCGAACTGTGTGCCCCAGTCTCCAAGGTGGTTTATACCCACACAGTTATATCCGCTGAACTGAAAGAGCCTCTTTATGCTGTTGCCTATGACCGTAGTACCCAAATGTCCTATATGGAAGGGCTTTGCGATGTTGGGCGATGAATAATCTATGCACATGGTCTTACCCTCGCCGTCGGTATTCTTACCGTAATCGGCGCCGAGACTATCCATAGCCTTGACAAAATTAAGCTTATATGCATCGCTTACGAAAAAGTTGAGATATCCGTTGACGCTTTCGATCCTTTCAAGGGCGTCAAGACCGCCCTCCAGCTCGGATTTAAGAAAATCGGCTATGCGCTGAGGAGAATTTCTCAAGACCTTTGCCAGCTTGAAGCAAGCGAGAGTGAAGTCTCCCAGCTTCAGATCGGGAGTGGCGTCAAAGAGCTCGCAAAGCTTTTGAGCATCGAGAGCTGCATCGGGATACAACGCCGAGATCTTTTCGGCAATTTTTAATTTGAGTGATTGCATTTTTATCTGTCCTTTTTTATTTTATTACTGTTTTTGAATAAATGCTTTCGGAAGCAATGGAAATATAACTCTTTCCGCAGTTGATGTAAAGCGGTGTACCGTCGGCATTAAAGAGAGATATGCCGCCGTCGCGATCGGATCTGGTCCAGGTTATGGACACTGCCTTTCCTCCGTAAAGATAATAACCCTTGCCCGTTCCTGTAATATCCACGGCGATCCTTCCGTAGCTATCCACCTTTTGCTGATGGGTATAGAGAACAATAACGTTGGTAAAGCCGAGCTGAGTATTGGTAGAAGCATCGATATGAGGCTTACCGAACTGATTCTTAAGATAAAGGCCAAGCTCGGAATTATAGCTGAGCTCCGCCACGTATGACGAGGAATTGGGGATCTTGATATAGCTTGCCGACTTACCGTCTATGGCAGTTGGAGCGGAATAGAATCGGTAAGACGGAGTAAAGCCCTCGTAATTTTCGGTTCTGTACTTTTTCTTGGCTATACCGTAGGCGATCTTTTCGCCGTTGGTGACCATGGTATGCTCACGGCGCATCGTGGCAAGTCTGTCGGGATCTCTCCAGAACACTCCCGAAACGGTGGTCCTTACGCCGTCAAGAGCATCTATCTTTCGGGACTTTATCTGCGAGTAAGCAAGATCACTGCCTCCGGCATGGATAAACACGGCATCGTGGATCTGTGCAAGATCAAGGTAATAGTCTCTTGCCGATCTTACAGAGCCGATGGTACCGAGATCCTCATAATCTAAAAAGAGACACATAAGACGGGTGATACCGCCCTCGGCGAGACACTCGTAAACTATATCGGCATTACTGATACCTACCTGAGGCATACTTGCCTTGATATTATTTACCATTACCGCAACGGGACGCTTTCCCACAAGCTCGGCTCTGATGGGTAAGCCCGTAAGGGGGCTGAGGTATCCCGTCTGGGACGGATTATCCACGGTGGGAAGCTTTATGGGAGCCGTAGTCTTCGGAGGCTTTGCAGAAGTTGAGGTAACCGGCACCGATACGGCTGCGGTGGAGCTAACAGTGGCAGTTGACGTAACCGCCGCCTGAGAGGAGGTCCTTGCCGCAGTACTGCTTGAGGACGCAGCGGACGAGGAGGAAGTCGGCGCAGCTTCAAGGCTTTCTCCCACGCTGACCGACGCTTCTGTACAAGCCGCAAGCAACAGGCAAGCAGCTACTATGATAACACAAAGTATTCTTTTCATAAACTCTTTCTCCCAAGATAGCAAAAAAACAAACAAACTTACATTTTATTGTATCACAAATTATTATAAAAATCAAGTCTTATCGCACAAAAGGTAAAAAATGAAGATTATCAGAATCAACGCAAAATCCAAATCCGTACTATCTGCCAAGGAGCTTGTAAAAGCGGCACTGAAGGAACGACTGGGAGAAAGCTCGGCAAGTATGGCATATAGCTTTCTCTTTGGAATCATCCCCATTGTGATATTTATCGGATGTCTTGTGGGGCGCTTCGAGCTTTTCAGCAACACCGCCGAGCTTTTCTTGAAAAGCATTCTCCCCAAGGGCCTATTCGATGCCTTAAGAGATTACCTCGACTCAAAAAGCACCGCACTTTCAGGGGAAGCAACGGGAGCCTTGGGGCTAAGCCTTTATTGGGGAGTGAGAATAAGCCACAGCCTGAAGACGAGACTGAATCATCTCTTCGGTATCGAAAGACCTCAGTCTCCCAAAAATTCCATCTTAAAGACTGCCGTTTTTTCGTTGATGATCCCCGCAAGCACAGTGATCACGCTATTCGTTTTGGTGTGCGGAGAAGGCTTTTTTGCCGCCTTGGAATCAATAACCGGCACCACCTCCTTTTTCATAAGGATGTGGCTGATACTGCGCTTTGTATTGGTATGGCTCTTTCTTTTGGCAGTGTTCTATTTGATATACTGCTATCTCCCCTCCCGAAGGATAGTTCCCAAAAACGCATTAAGGGGCGCCTTATTTTCCTCCTTTGCCTGGGTATTAATGTGCATTCTTTTTTCCTTTTACGTGGACAATATGCGGGATCTTTCCCTGATCTACGGATCTGTAGGTGCGGTAATGGTAATGCTGGTATGGATATATCTGACCTGCTACGTGCTCCTTCTCGGCGGACTTATAACATCTATTTATGAGAATTCCGAAAAAAACTAAAGTCCGCCTCCGACAGAAGACGGACAATATATCAGTTTATCTTAGTAAGCTTTGCGTAGCTTCCCATAAGATTTTTGGTTCCGACCTTTTCAAAATCCACGGTATACTTTACGTCGGAGGCTATAGCCTTTACTCCAACCACGACACCGTTTCCGAACATGGCGTGTCTTACCTTATCCCCAACCTGCAATACCTCCTTGACAAGAGGCTTGGCGTTGGGGTAAGGAGTTGCTCTCATACCCGAGGGAAAGCTTCTTTCCTTGGGCACGGATCTTGAAAATCTGTCCACACTCTCCAACGGCGGCTGACCGTATGCACCGATCCTTGAGCCGTAATGGGGCAACGCCTTACTGTAGCCTGTGGACATAGAAGGATACAGATCGTTTTGACTGAGCCGTGTTACGGTCATAAGGTTAGATTGGCAAAGCTCATCGGGGATCTCGCTAAGAAATCTCGACGGCATATTGGGTCTTGTAGAGCCGTAAAGCATTCTTCTGTTGGTAAGAGTTATCCAGAGCTTTTTCTTTGCTCTTGTTATGGCAACGTAGCAAAGCCTGCGCTCCTCCTCGAGATCGGCTTGACTCTCGCTTGACATGGACGAGGGAAAAACGTTTTCCTCCATTGCCGCAAGAAAAACAAAGGGAAATTCCAAGCCCTTGGCACTGTGCACTGTCATCAACACCACACTGTCGGCGTTTTCATCGTAGCCGTCGATATCCGCCACCAAAGCGACCTCCTCAAGAAAGTCCGCAAGACTACCCTCGGGATGCTTATCCTCAAAGGCGATGGCATTGGATATAAGCTCCTCAACGTTTTCTCGCTTGTCGTCACCCTCGCTGCCCATTTTATCAAGCATCTCCATATATCCGGAATACTCTATCGTTCTCTTAAAAAGAACGGAAAGCTTTTCGGTCTCGGCGATCTTTTTTAGCCTTTTTATTATAGCCACGAATTGATCCAGCCCCGCGGGACGCCTCATATCGGAGTACCTTTCGCTGTTCTCTATAACCTCGAAGATGCCCACGCCGTTATCCCTTGCAAGCTCCTCCAGCCTTGATACGGTGGTATCTCCCACACCTCTTTTGGGGTGATTGATTATTCTCTTGAGCCTTATGATGTCGTTGGGATTGTTTATAACGGAAAGGTATGCGATTATATCCTTTATCTCGGCTCTGTCATAGAATCTGGTTCCGCCAAGCAGCCTGTGGGGAACACCGCTCTTTGAAAGCACCGTTTCAAGAACGTTACTGACCGCATTTACCCTGTAAAGCACGGCAAAATCCTTATAGGAGGCCTTTCCCGACGCCACCGCCGAGTTGATGGTATCGGCAATGTACGCCGCCTCCCTCTCCTGATCCTCGCAGCGGTTTATAACTATACTTTCGCCCTTTTCTCCATCGCACCAAAGGGTCTTTCCCTTTCTCTTGGTGTTTTTTGCAATAACGGCGTTTGCCGCTTCGAGAATCGTAGAGGTAGAGCGGTAGTTTTGCTCAAGACGCACAGTCTTGGCATCGGGATACATTTTATCGAAGCTGAGAATATTATCTATCACCGCGCCGCGGAATTTGTAAATACTCTGATCGTCATCTCCCACAACCATAACGTTCTGATGTCCCGAGCCGATAATATTCATAAGCAGGCTCTGTGCAACGTTGGTGTCCTGATACTCGTCCACAAGAACGTATCTGAATTTTCTCTTGAGATAATCCGCAGGCTCGGAGAAGTTCTTCAAAAGCCTCACGGTATGGAAGATTATATCGTCAAAATCCAGTGCTCCCGCTTCCTTAAGAGCCTTCTGGTATTCAAGGTAAAGCCTTGCATAGGTCTTCTGTTCAAAATCGTCTCCCGCTCTTTCGGAGAATTTCTTACAGTCGATAAGCTTATTCTTTGCATCGCTTATTACCCTCATTACCTTTTTGGGGGTAAACACCTCGTCGTCAAGCTCCAGAGCCTTGATACGGGCAGTGATCAGCTTTTTCTGATCATCCGTATCGTAAATGGCAAAGTCGCTGTTATAGCCCATAAGATCTATGTACCTGCGAAGTATCCTTACGCAAACGGAATGGAAGGTGCCGGCCCAGATATCTCTTGCTCCCTCGCCCAATTCCGCCTCAAGCCTTGCCTTTATCTCCCCCGCCGCCTTATTGGTAAAGGTTATGGCAAGCACGTCGCCGGGAAGAGCGGGATCGTCGGCAAACTGAGAAAGTATGCCCTTGAGCATAGCCTGATCCTCGGCCTTTGCGGTGGCGGCAATAGTCTCGATAAGGGCGATTTCCTCCTCGCTCATCTCGGGAAGCTTATTGGAATAATAGCCGTTTCCGAAATGGATGATGTGAGCTATCCTTTTAACAAGAACGGTGGTCTTTCCGCTTCCCGCCCCGGCCAAAACAAGAAGAGGGCCGTTTACGGAATAAAGAGCTCTGCGCTGCATATCGTTAAGCTTTGAATAATATATATCAAAAATCCGTTTTTTCGCTTTTTGTATTCTCTCAAAATTCAAGTCGGTCAAAATATCACACTCCTTAAAAAGATATTGTACCACCAAGCTTTGATTTTTTCAAGTTTTTTTCGCATTTTAGGCGTTTTTATTAATAAACTTTAAAAGGAAAGACAAGAAAAGTCAAAATTGTGAAATTTATGTGAATTATGGAAAAAACACTTGATTTTTCAATGTCTTGGGGCTACAATAAGCACATGGTTAGCACTCCGACCGCGTGAGTGCTAAAAATAAAACTGTAAATATTTATTCAGGAGGATAAAATAATGTTAAAACCCCTTTCCGACCGCGTTGTACTGAAGATGGTCGAAGCAGAAGAGACCACCAAGAGCGGCATCATTCTTGCAGGCGCCGCAAAGGAGAAACCCTCTGTTGCAGAGGTTATCGCAGTAGGCCCCGGCGGTATTGTCGACGGAAAAGAAGTTGTTATGAACGTAAAAAAAGGTGACAAGGTCATCACCAGCAAGTACTCCGGTACAGAAGTGAAGATCGACGGCGAAGAGCTGGTCATCGTTAAGATCGCAGATATCCTTGCGATCGTAGAATAATATCCCAGGAGGTATTTTAAAATGGCAAAGGAAGTAATTTTTAACACAGAAGCCAGAAACAAGCTGATGAACGGTATAGACCAGCTTGCAAACGCAGTTAAGGTCACTCTCGGCCCCAAAGGCAGAAACGTTGTTCTGGACAAGAAATACGGTTGTCCCCTCATCACCAACGACGGTGTTACCATCGCAAAGGAGATCGAGCTTGACGATCCCTTTGAAAACATGGGCGCTCAGCTTCTCAAGGAGGTTGCAGTAAAGACCAACGATGCCGCAGGTGACGGTACCACCACCGCTACCATTCTTGCTCAGGCTCTTGTAAGAGAGGGCATGAAGAACGTTACCGCGGGCGCTAACCCCATGGTAGTAAGAAAGGGCATCTCCAAGGCTACCGCAAAGGCAGTTGAGACAATAGTTGAAAACTCCAAGGCAGTTAACGGCTCCGAGGACATTATGAGAGTCGGTACCATCTCCGCTGACGATGAGATCATCGGCAGACACATTGCAGACGCAATGGAGAAGGTCACCAGCGACGGCGTTATCACCGTTGAAGAAAGCAAGTCCGCAGAGACCTACTGCGAGATCGTTGAGGGTATGCAGTTTGACAGAGGCTACATCTCCCCCTATATGGTTACCGATACAGACAAGATGGAAGCAGTTTACGACGACGCTCTCATCCTCATCACCGACAAGAAGATCGCAAACATCCAGGAGGTCCTTCCCCTTCTCGAGCAGATCGTTCAGAGCGGCAAGAAGCTCGTGATCATCGCAGAGGATCTTGAGGGCGAGGCTCTCAGCACCATCCTCGTTAACAAGCTCCGCGGCACCTTCAACTGCGTTGCAGTAAAGGCTCCCGGCTTCGGCGACAGACGTAAGGATATGCTTCAGGATATCGCCATCCTCACCGGCGGTACCGTTATCAGCTCCGATCTGGGACTTGAGCTCAAGGACACCACCATCGATCAGCTCGGCAGAGCAAGACAGGTCAAGATCACCAAGGAAAACACCATCATCGTAGGCGGCGCAGGCGACAGCGATGCTATCAAGGGCAGGATCGGTCAGATCAAGACCGCCATCGAGACCACCACAAGCGACTTCGACAGAGAAAAGCTCCAGGAAAGACTTGCTAAGCTTGCAGGCGGCGTTGCGGTTATCAAGGTCGGCGCGGCTACCGAGGCTGAAATGAAGGAAAAGAAGCTGAGGATCGAGGATGCTCTCAACGCAACCAAGGCTGCAGTTGAGGAAGGCATTATCCCCGGCGGCGGTGTTGCTCTTCTCAACGCCATCCCCGCAGTTAAGAAGCTCCTTACAGAGACCGAAGGCGACGAAAGAGTCGGTGTACGCATCGTTCTTAAGGCGCTTGAAGAGCCCGCAAGACAGATCGCAGAGAACGCAGGCTTCGAGGGCAGTGTCATCATCGACAAGATCCTCAACTCCAATAAGAAGGCTTACGGCTTCAATGCTTACACCGAGCAGTACGTTGATATGTACCAGGCAGGAATCATCGATCCTACCAAGGTTACCAGAAGCGCACTGACCAACGCTGCAAGCGTTGCCGCAATGGTCCTCACCACCGAAGTTCTTGTCACCGACAAGAAGGATCCCGCTGCTGAAGCAGCTGCCAATGCAGCCGCAATGAACGCAGGCATGGGCGGCGGAATGGGCTATTGATCCGTAAATAAAAACAAAAGCCAAAGGGGCTGTAAAAAAGCTCCATAAAAAAAGGCAAGACTCACTCGAAAGGGTGGGTCTTGTTGTTTTTTATGGAAAAGAGTGTTTTACCACAGGATGGGAGCAAAAAAAGGGCGCAAAAAGAAAGC
>SVTC01000018.1 GCA_015063985.1 Oscillospiraceae bacterium
TTCGGTTTGCCATTCTTTCTCCTTTCGTGTTGCAATAGACTTGAGCATCTTATTGTATCACATTAGGAGATTTTTTGGTATAACCTTTGTTGCCCACCCGCATAGCGGGTGGTTGTCTGTTTCGCGCTTCGCGCTCAACTGCCTAAAGGCAGTAACTAAAAAACCTTCCGCATTTTTTTGCGGAAGGTTTTAACTTTCCCTCTTTAAATTGAGTAAACGTCTTCTCTTTGGGCGCATTTTGTAAGAAGCTCGCCTTCATCCGCTTCGGGATCCCATAGAAGCTCACCGTAGAGAGCCACGGGTAAGGGGAGGGCTTCTTCAATAAGCGCATCCTCCACAAGACCTACTATAAAGCTTTCGCTGTTGGCCTTGAGCATAGATGCTATGCCCTTTTTTGCAAAGGAGAGATTCTTAAGCCAATATGCCGAGGTATATTTCCAAATATCCTTTTTCGTTTCGAAGCGGCGCTTTACGTATTCGGGAGTGGCTTCGCCCATAACGTATGGGCCCTTTTGGTGGATGAATTTTATCCAGTCCAGACACACAAGCCCCTTTGTAACCGCTCCGAAGCGGTCGTCAGTGCCTCTGAGCGTGGCTATAGTCTTTGTAAATGAGTCGGTTTTGTCAAAATTCTCCACCCTTTGAGGAACGTAGGCAAAGGGAAATGCGCCCATATCCTCCCAGATGATGTATACTCTTTTGTCCACTCTTTTTATTATATCAAGCTTATTTCTTACACTGGTGGCGTGCAGACCGAACAAAAGCTTCAGCTCGGGCTCTTTTTCCAGAAGCACGGCGGAAACGTCGTTGACAAGCTCTGTGACCTCTTGGGCAATGTTTAGACCGTCAAGCTCATCCTTTGTGGTTTCGGTGAAGGATTGGAAATATATGCCGTCAAGTTCGTAGTTTTGGTACTTTTCTTGGTATTCCTTCACTATCTTGACTCTGAGCTGCGAAAGAATTTCCTTTGATAAATGGATCTTTGTGTTGTCCCAGCCCCAGGCATAGCCTGCGTATATATTAATTCCGCAGCTGTGGGCGTAATCTATCACTTCCTTCAGGTTCACGGGAGGATAGTCGTTCCAGATCACAAGGGAATTCATCTTCATCGTGACCATTCTGTCGATATATCTTTTATAGTCGAAGATAACGTGTCCCCAGGTCCAAAGCCCTCTGTGCTTGCAGGCGGGAGATGAGGTGTATTCAAAGGGCTCGGGAACGTCCTTTTTGAAAAGCTCGTAAAAATAAGGGCAGTGATTGTGGCGGTTTTTCTTATCGGGGAGAACGTTGTAAAAAAGCTCCGCGGTTCCGTATAATACACCGCGCGGGTCGTTCTTTGATGCAACTGCAAGAATGTATTTTCCGCTGCAGTAGGGATTGGGCATAAATTTTACCGTAAAGCCCTCGGGCCTGTCGCAGGGGGAGATATATCCGTCTCTTGAAAGCCTTGCCACGTAGGGATTTGTTTTTTCCGTGCCGAGGATCATACAATCTCCTTTTCTTATGTCCTCCCGAAATTCGGCTGCTTCAATGCAGCTGTGGCAGATGTCGGTGTAAGAGCAAAGCTGTGATGATGCAATGCTCAAAGCCTTTTTTTCCTCCGGTGTGCCGTTTATATAAAGAATGTTGAAGTCGATTGCCATATTTTTTTATCCTCCGACGTATCATTTAGTTTATTATATCAAAGCTTTTTGGCTTTGTAAATATTATTTCTTTGGCTTAATGATGTTATATTTTTATTGCTTGTAGCCTAAAAAAACGATGAAACAATGAAATGAAAAATTTTTTTGGAAAAATTCAAAAAAACTGTTGACATTTGTTAACTTGTTTGTTATACTAATAGTGCGGTTAACAGATGTTAACTCGGAAGGAGGTGCAATATGGAACATAAGATTTTATCCGACGGTGAATGGAAGATAATGAAGCTTCTTTGGGAAAGCTCTCCCAGGACCATAGGAGAGATCGTCAAAGCTCTTGAAAGCGAAACAGCCTGGTCGAGGACTACGGTCTTTGTAATGCTTAAACGCTTGATGGCGAAGGAGGCGGTCAAGGTGGATGATAGCGGTCATCTCCAGCAGTACTACCCCTTGCTCAAGCGTAAAGAGGTAACACTCGCGGAGACCGATAGCTTTCTTAGCAGAGTTTATGACGGAAGCATCGGAATGATGGTCTCCTCTCTGGTGGGCGGAAGAGCCCTCGGTAAAGAGGAGATAAAGGAACTCAGAGCTATTCTTGATAAAGCGGAGAAGGAGGAAAAGTAATGATAGCCTACCTTGTATCAGTTTCACTTTTGATAACGCTCTTTATCATGGTTAGAGCTCTTTTCAGAAAAAACGTCTCAGCAATGATGATGTACTGCTTGTGGAGTCTGGTGCTGATAAGGCTTCTTTGTCCCGTCAGCTTATTCACCTTGTATATTCCGCAGGCTCAGCCTCAGCAGGGAAGTGAAAACACTCTTCCTTCCCAAAGGCCTTTTCAAAGCACCCCGGGAGAAGTGGTGCTTCCTTCGTGGAGCTTTGAAGATGAGCTCCAAGGCGAGGCGGCAAGCACTCTGCCTCAGGGAAAGCCTCAGGAGACTATAGCCCAAAAGGGCTTTAAGCTTTCGGAAAATCTTGATAAGCTCTGGATTGCGGGAAGTCTTTTGGTGGGAAGCTGGTTTGTGGTTTCCTACGGAAGATTCACTGCTAATATGATGAAGAACAGAAGATATATCGGCTCACGCTCGGGAGTTGGGCTTTACAGATGCAAGGGCTTGAAAAGTCCCTGCTTGTCAATGAGCGGCAGAAGCATCTACCTTACCGAGAACGAGGATTTCAAGGGCGAGGATATGGTCATAGAGCACGAATTGACTCACCGCGAGCACAAGGATCATATCTGGAATTTTGTCAGAATAGCCGCAGTTACGGTATTGTGGTTTATGCCCTTTGTATGGTTGGCGGCAATATTGTCAAAGCAGGATTCCGAGCTTGCCTGCGATGAGGCTATGGCATCCAAAATGAGCTATTCAATGAGAATTAAATACGCCAACGTCCTTTTGGACGCGGCAGAACAAAAGGGGATGTATGCCGTCCCTTGGGGCGGATCACCCATGAAAGAGAGGATCACAATGTTAACAAAAAAGCATAAGAACCGAATGATATGCACGATTCTGGCTCTTGTTATGATCCTTGGCGCCGCAGGCTGCTCCTTTGTCGGAGTAGAGCCGAAGATAGCGGCAGGGGATCATCAGCAGGAATTGGATAAGGCCCCCGCAACGTCCATAACTCCCACAAGCACGGCGGCAAGCACAAACGCCTCCGCAACAACTGCGCCCGTAACAACAGCCCCTGCACCCTCAAGACCCTATGTTCCCCCCACATCCACAACCCCCAAGCCTCTTGAGCATTATCAAAAGGAGAGTATGGGATATTGGGGACTTAGAGTTGGGGATCTTGAAATGCAAATTTCCACAGCTCCTTATTATAAAATGGTGTATATAAGCTTCTCCTTTAACGGCGGAGAAAGCCATAAGGAATATATAGCTCAGTACGAGACCGATGATGAGGCTTACTATACTTTAACTGTAAAACAGGCAGGAGTAAGCGATGCAAAGGAATTTGATGCTTTGTACTACTTCCCTTACGATGGTATAGGAAGCAAAGAAAGATACTTTGAGCTTAAAAACTGTGAAGATAGTGATTTTAAAGAGTTTGCAAGTCCTTTTAATAAAAAGAATTTTGAAAACGACTTTTATATCAGCGATGTAGGAGAACGTTTGTACACGACCGAAGCTATTGACGACAAGGGAGAATTCACCAGATACAAGGTTAATTACGACAAAATTACATTTTATGCTGATTTCCCATCTGAATGGCTTAATGCTAAAACCTTCGATTGGGACGGAAAATGCTTTTTCGCTAAAACTGACGGTATTTCTTACTATGAGTCTATGAGTTCTGTTCCGACGGTCAGATTACAAAGATACTCTCCGGAGAGTTACTGGTTTAGCTATACAGACGGCAGGCCGGATGAGTATGATATAGATTGGGGAAATCCCATAACCGGAGTTAGCGAAAACGGAGTTAAGTACGTTATTTACAGAGGGACAAATTGTGTGGATGTTTACCACCAACCTTATTTACGAAACATTTTATTTATTATTGATAACGATACTCCGTTTTATATAGATTTCTGGGAGGCCAAATATATCTGCGGAGACTACAGCACTGCAGAAAAGGCAGCTGAATCCAGAGAAGCATTTCTTAACAAAGTCATCATTCCCGTTGCGGAATCCATAAGCTTTGAAAATTGATAATTAAAACGATAACGAGTATTTCCAAAAGTGCACAGTAAAAGAGGGAAGGGAGAGAAAAACTCTCCTTTCCCTCGCTTTTTTATTGACAAGGCACAAAAAATGCTTTATAATCGGTATAAATAAAAAACGGACGGTTTACGGATATGGATCATTCAAAAAAGGCGGAGGAGCTCTTCCTCTCGGGATATAACTGCGCTCAAGCCGTATTTTGCGCCTTCTGCGATCTTACGGGGCTTGAGGTGGAGCTTGCCGCAAGGCTTTCTTCATCCTTTGGCGGCGGACTTGCAAGGCTGAGAGAGGTCTGCGGCGCGGTAAGCGGCATGGCAATGACCTTGGGCTATCTTTACGGCTACGGCGACCCGGGGGCAACGGATGAAAAAAAGGAGCATTATGCCAGAGTCAGAGGGCTTGTGGAGAAATTTTCCGCGGAATGCGGTCATTATATTTGCCGCGAGCTTCTGGGAGAGGGTGGAAAGGACAGCTCTCCCGTTCCCGAAAAGAGGACGGAGGCTTATTATAAAAAACGCCCCTGCGCCAAGCTTTGCGCTGTTGCTGCCCAATTAATAGACGATTATATTTCGGAGGTAGGACTATGATAATTTCGGGAAAAGAGCTTTTTAAATATGCCCACGGTTGTGTGGATATTTCCGAGGAAAAGGGTGCGGTGCGCCTGCTTCGCTTTGAAAAGGAGCAGCTGGATTATTACCGCGATAATAAGATTTATCTTGAAAGGGCATTGTCATCCGCAAGTGTGTTTCTTGAGCTTTTCACCGATGCGGAATCGGTTTCCCTAACCGTTACCATCGATAACCTTTGCTCCTTTGATACCGTGGACATCGTTGTGGACGGAGTTCTTATCCATTCCGTTCCCTATAGCGGAAACGGAGAGCTTAAAATTGAAAAGGAGCTTTCCGAGGGCAAAAAGAATTTAAGAATAATCCTTCCGCTCTACGCCTCGGTGCTTTTTACCGACCTGGAGCTTGGCAATGCAAGCTTTGCGGAGGCCGTTGAAGCAAAGGGAAAGAGAGTGCTCTTTCTCGGCGACTCCATTACTCAAGGAAACGGTGCTTCCACCTCGTGCTGCAGCTACGTGTGGACGCTGACTCATCTTTATGGCTTTAACACTCTCAATCAGGGAATCGGCGGATATTGCTACGATCCCAAGATTCCCTTGCCCAAGAGCTTTTCTCCCGAGCTCATTTTCGTTGCCTACGGTACCAACGGCTATAAGTCCTCGAGATTTACCGAAAAGGTCAAGGGCTTTTATGAGGTGATGAAGCAGCGCTATCCCGATATTCCCATCATTGCTATCTCTCCCATATACAGAGTTGATCCGGGTAACGAAAAATTGTGCGAGGTCCACGGAATAATAAAGGAAGCCGCAAGGGATATAAAAAGCTTTCGCCTTATCGACGGCTTGAAGGCAGTTCCTCATCTTGATACCTTCTTTGCCGATACAGCCCATCCCGCCCGCCACGGGCATTTGTTCTTTGCATCGAGAATTGCATCTGAGCTGGGTGGTGTATTATGAGAAGTGTCAGAACAAAAAGGACCGTTATCAGCGCCCTTATGATGGCTCTTGCAATGGTGCTTCCCATGTTTTTGGGCAGTATTCCCAATTTTGGGCGAAGTCTTTTGCCTATGCACATCCCCGTTTTGCTCTGCGGCTTTTTGTGTGGATGGGGACACGGACTTGCGGTGGGCTTTATCGCTCCCTTTTTGAGATTTCTCATTTTCGGTGCTCCGACGATCTTTCCCGATGCTGTGGGAATGGCATTTGAGCTTGCCACCTATGGAATGTGCGCGGGGCTTTTGTATCAGGCTCTCCCCAAAAAGCTCCCCTATGCCTACGTTGCGCTTATATTTTCCATGCTTGCGGGCAGATGTGTATGGGGCTTGGTAAAATATCGCTTGGTGTTAATGAGCACCAATCTCAGCTTCGGTGTGGATGCATTTTTTGCGGGTGCTTTCTTTAATGCATTGCCGGGGATAATCCTGCAGATCCTTCTTATCCCGCCTTTGGTTGCCCTGCTGGCAAAGTTCAAGATCAATTATAACTATTCCAAATAGAAATTTTAAGGCGCCGAGTGCTTAAGCTCGGCGCCTTTATCTTATAAATTTTCGTATTTTTCCTTCAGTCTTTTTATCTCTTCCTTATACGGCATAAGCCTCTGCCAGAACAGGGCTTCGCTATCGGGACAGCCGCTGTCTACGGATTCCTTCATAAGTCGGCAGTAGCCCTCGCTGGTGACTCTCCAAAGAGCTTCCTTTAAGATGGGGTATTTTTCCTCATCGGAAAGCTCGCCCAAAAGAAAATCGAGCTTTGCTTCATCATCCTCGGGATCAAAATCGGGATCGGTAAGCATTATGCGGTCCGCACCCAGCTTCCCCGAGGATATTCTGTATGCCGCCTTGAAATATTCCTTGGCTTTTTCCTTATCACCGCTTTTTAAAAAGTGATCGCCTATCACGATGTATCCATTGGGGTCGTTATTGGAGGTCAAAAGCTTTTCTGCGGCTTGTACGTCGGGACAAAAGCCGCTGCCGTCGGCATCTCCCAGCATATATTCGCCTAAGGTGAAAAGGATTTCATCGGTGTAGCTGTCAAGGGAGGCGAGAATATTAATTGCCCTCTTTTTGTTTTGTATTCCGAGCTCGCGGGAGGTGTAGCAGCCCTTTGAGGTGTATAGCATTTTTGCGGTAAGAAATTCGTAGCCGCAAAGCCCTGCGCCGTAGCCCGAGAGTATAAGCTCCTCCGCGTCACTCAGTCTGTTTTCGGCTAATGCCGCTTGGAGCTCTTTTTGGATTTTTGATCTTAATTCGTTATTCATCTTCCTTGGTCTTCTTGGGTTCAACAGCCGCCTTTGATTTTGCCAGGCGGGGAGATATAACTGTTTCCTTTATAATTATTGCTCCAACCACCAGGGCGGATCCCAATCCTGCGATTATCCAAGGGGTGGCTTCGTTTTTCTTTTCCTCGGGAACGTTGTTGCGTGAGTGATCCGGCTCCGAGGAGGAGAGACCGGGAATATATTCGTCATCTATAAATCCCGTGGTCTTTTGAGGAATATTGTGAGAGGGGGATGCCTGATCGGATCCTGTGTAGTTGGGAGATGACGGATCCTTTGCGGATGTGGTTGCGGCGACCGTCGTGCTTGCGGGAGGTACCGTTACCGCCGAGTCGGGACTTGAGGGCACAAAGCTCGAGTAGGGGACAGTGCTCTCGGGAGGGGATTGCGAGGGTGTAGCTGTGATACCGGGAGGCGTGGTTGTATTGCCGACGGTGCTTGTGGGACGATTCGTATAGGTCGGTCTTGCGGTTGTGGGTCTTGCCGTAGAAGGTATGGTCGGATAAGGAACGAATTCAAAAACGGCTTCAAAGCTGATATCGGAGCTTGCCGTCATTCCTTCTGTAAAGCCCTTCCAGCCAATGAACTCATAGCTTCCGTTAAAGTCTGATGATTTTCTGGGCTCCTCGTTGGGTGCTTTTATCACATCTCCCTTTTTTACCGATAATTGGCTTATCACCTTTCCTTCGGAAGTAAAGCTGATCTTGTAATAAGCAGAAGTCGAAGGAGGAGTTAAGGTGGAGGTAGGCGGAGCTACCGTCGAAGCGGGAGGAATTGCGGTTGAGGTCTGAGGAGCAGTGCTTGAAGTGGGGGCAACAAAGACGTCGGGGTCGTAATTAAAGGTCTTCAGTGTGTCATTTTTTCCGTTGGGGTCCTTTGCAACGACGTATTCAACGGTATTACCGTTGCAGGAAAGGGCGTAAACGTGGTTATAATTGCTAAGCTGGGGCGAAAGAATGGCGGTGTGGGTATTGGAGGAAAAATCGTATGATATTATATGGTCTGCGGTGTTGTATATGAGACGGTCTGAAATTATACCGATACCCGAATAGCAACCGGGGTAGAAGGAATTTGATCCGGAGGTCCATGCTTTTTCAATGTCAAAGAGCTTTTTGGTGCCTTTTATCGTTCCTGCGTATACTCCGCCGTTTGATGCGTTAACGTAGTACCATTTTCCATCGTAATATCCCAAAACGTTGGTGGTTTCGTTCCAAAAGGCATTATCGTATTCGGTGGAGCTGCAAAGGCCCGTTTCGTAGCCCTTGTAGCCCATTGCATTAAGCTTTGCATCACTGCAGAGAAAATGGCTGTGTGAGGCTCTGAGAAGTCTGTCGGAAGTGGGATCGTCGTGGGTAACGTCAACGTTGTACCACTTGCCGTCAAGCTTTACTCTGTTCCACATATGGCTCATTTCTACGCTGGTTACAATTTCCGCTTCTATGCCCAATTTACGGCATATGTTCAAAAATGCCATTGCATACGCCTGGCAGGTAGCCGTGTTGGTTTTATATAGGGAGTAGACGTTGTTAGATTCGTAAGTGGTGTCGTATTTTGTATTTTTGATCAAAAGATCGTGAATGAAAAGAAGCTTATCGGCGTCAGAGGTAATGGAGGAGGGAATAGAATTTACGTATTGTGACGTTTTTGCTTCAACGAGAGCTACTGCCGCTTTGTGCTCATCCGCCTCCAGCGAATAAGTGGGTCTTACCTTAAGTACTTTGTTTGTGGTGGGATTCAGGGTGTACGTGACACTCTTTAATAGAAAGCACAGAGGGTCTTTTTTATATACGGTGGAGAGGATACTGCTGATATCGTTGTCAGTGAGACCGTATGGAGAAAGATCCACCTCCGCGGCTCTGGTAGGTATGGCTTCGATAATAGCTTCTGCGGCTGATTGAACTCCATCGGCGCGGGAGGTAAAACAAAAGATACCCATTAACACAGCTGTCAGCAGAATAACGCTTAAAAACTTCTTCACGACTTTTCCTCCGTGGTATGTATAATAAACTGTAGATGACTCTATATGGATTTAGTATACTCCTGTTTTGAAAAAAAGTCAAGAAAAAAACACTTTTTACGTTTATTGCCGCTGTTTTCTATTGAAAAATCACAAAAACTGTAGTATAATTACAAAATCCTTTAACTATCGGAATTTTGGAGGTATATATGGCTGAGTTTTTAAACAATTTCTCGCTGGTAAGCCAAAACGTTTTCGTTTTGTTTTTGCTTATGGCGGTGGGCTTTGCCGCAAATAAATTCAAGATCGTAAACGATAACGGCGCAAAGTGTCTGTCCGATCTCGCTCTTCGCGTTGTCAACCCCGCGGTTATAATATCGGGCTTTATCCGCGAATACGACCCTCAGCTTATGGGAAGGTATCTTATCACTCTTGCCATATCCATCCTTGCCCACGTGTTTTTGATCCTTGCCGCAAATTTTCTTATTTTCGATAAGGCAGAGAATAAAGAAAAGGTGTATCGCTTTGCGGTGATCTTTTCCAATGCGGGTTATATGGCCATCCCGCTTCAGCAGGCGATCCTTGGCTCCGAGGGTGTTTTCTTCGGCTCCGCATATATTGCAGGCTTTAATATTGTTCTCTGGACCTACGGTGTTATGATGATGGATGCCTCAAAGGGAGGATTTTCGGTAAAGAAAGCCTTGTTTAATCCCGGAATCGTGTCGGTCTGCATAGGAATGCTTGTTTTCGTATTGTCCTTGCCCGTTCCCGATGCGGTAAATTCCGCTATAGGACACGTTGCGGGGCTAAATACGGCAATACCTATGATGATCATCGGCTATTATTTTGCCACCGCTGATTTCAAGGGCGCAGTAACGGATATTAAAAGCTACTACTGCTTATTCTTGAGACTTGTGCTGTTGCCCGTTATCGGTATAGTTGCGGTGCGCCTTTGCGGCTTCAAGGGCGTGGAGTTCGTTACCGTTGCCATTGCCATGTCAACTCCCGCAGCTGCAGCCACCACCATGTTCAGTGCAAAATACGACCGTGACGTTGCGCTCAGTGCGAGAATAGTGAGCTTTTCTACTCTTGTGAGCATATTGACAATGCCCGTCATAGTTGCGTTGAGTATGAACTATGCTTAGTTTTAAAAAGCTCGGTGAGCTGCTTTTCGTTCCCGCTTGCCCCATTTGCCGCGAGCCCTGCAAGGATGCCGTCTGTCCCGATTGCAAAACCAAGCTGGAGAAGAAATATCTGCCCCTTGAGCTTTACAGAAAAACCATGCATTTTGATTTTGCCATGAGTGCCTTTTCCTTTGAGGAGCCTGAGGTCCGATCCCTTGTGTATTGCCTGAAAAGAAGAGGGTGGGACAACGCCGTCAGGCTTGCGGGAGATATTCTTTTGGATATGATCGGCACAAGAAGCTGTTTTTTCGACTGCGAATATCTGGCCTTTTTGCCCCGAAGCAAGGAGGGCATATTCTCTTACGGCTTTGATCAGGCTCGGCTTCTTGGGGAATACGTTTGCAATAATTCCTCCTTAAGACTCTTTGATAAGCTTAAAAGAGTCGGTAAAAGCGAAAGACAAAAGACTCTTGACCGCAAAAGCCGTTTTGAAAACGTAAAGGGAAAGTTTATTTGCGAGGAAAGGGTATTGGGCGGCTCGGTTATACTGTTAGACGATATGATAACCTCCGGCGCCTCGGTAAACGAGGGGGCTGCGGCACTTATTACGGCGGGCTTTGACAAAGTAAAGGTGATCTCTCTTGCCTCCGCAGATAAAAGATAAAAGAAACAATTTGTTATAAATAAGCCTTTGTCATCATAGACTTTAGCGATAGACCCTTTCAGGGCGTTAAAGAAAATGAAGTCGGAGGTATTCTAATGCAGGAACAGTATTATCCCGAGGGGATGCTGATAGATTCGGGGGAGAATTTAAAAAGCCTTTTTTCCCTTGCGGCTCTTGAGAAGACTGCTCAGACGGGGCGTATAGTTGAGGCAAGAGCTCTTTTGTGTGATGGGGATATGAATCTTGTCTTTGATCTTAACGGAATAAAGGGCATAATGCCAAAGCAAGAGGTCGCACTGTGTGAGGACGGTAAGGAGTTTCGTGATATAGCCGTAATAACCAGAGTGGGCAAGGCCGTGTGCTTTGTGATAAAGGAGATAAAAAAGACCGATAACGGCAGCGTATGTATACTTTCAAGACGTCTTGCTCAGCAAAGATGCCTTGAAAATTACCTCGATCATTTAAACGACGGCGACGTTATAAGAGCAAGGGTGACCCATTTTGAGCCCTTTGGATGCTTTTGCGATATAGGCTGCGGGATAGTGAGCCTTATGAGTATAGACTGTATCTGCGTTTCCAGAATATCCCATCCGTCGGATAGGTTCTATCAGGGACAGCTTATCTATGCCGCCGTAAAATCAAGAGACGATATAATCCTCGGCAATCGCGGCAGGATCGCCCTTACTCATAAGGAGCTTTTGGGCACCTGGCAGGAAAATGCCGACAGATTCTCGGTGGGACAGACGGTTGCGGGTGTGGTGCGAAGCGTAGAGGATTACGGCATCTTCGTTGAGCTCAGCCCCAATCTTGCGGGACTTGCGGAGAGAAAGGAAAACGTTGTGCCAGGACAAGGCGCGGCGGTGTACATAAAGAACATAATACCGCAGAAAATGAAGATAAAGCTGGTTTTGGTGGATACCGATTTCGGTGCGAAAAGCAGAATAAGGTGCGATTATTTCATTACCGAGGGCAACGTCTCTCATTGGAGGTATGCTCCCGATTCCTATAGCCGCCACCGTTGATAAAAAGAAACTGAGTCAGGGACTTGATCCGATGACTCGGTTTTTTTTGTGTATTTGGCTCTGTTATTGAAAAAACGGCTTCGTTTTTCGGGATTGGATACAAAAGATTCTCCTTTAGTGATGTGAGTTCATATTGCTGATTAAACTGTACGTTTATTTATTGTCAGGTTTAGAGCATCCAAAGATCGTCATTTTTTATAAAAAAAGCCTTCCCGGAGGAATGTGCTCGGGAAGGCTCGGAGTGTTATTTGATTTTTACGGTGATCGCAGTAACACTGTGCTTTTTTAGAGTTAAGGGCTTTGACAGATCCACAAAAACAACTTGGGGAGTTACCGCCTCGGGCTCGGCAAAGGTGTTGTGAGCGTCGGCCTTTTCTGTGGAAAGAACTGAAGCCTCGGCTTCTTCATCAACGGATATGCCGGGAACGTCAACGGAGAGCTCCACGTCCTTCTCGAGGCTCAGATTTGCAAGAGTGATAAGAAACTTGCCGTCCTTAAGTGAAGCGGAGGAGCTGATCTTTTCGGTGATATCGTCGTTTTCCTCGGCTACGGTCTTAAGTGCAAGGGCACCCTGATGCTCCTTGAACATATCAAACACGTGATAAGTGGGGGTGGTGATGCAGTTTTCCTTGTTGGCAAGGAAGAGGCAGTGGATATTGTTGCAGAGCTGAGCCACGTTTGCCATCATTATCTTGTCGCTGTGGTTGTTGAAGATATTCAGATGCAGCGCGGTCACGACAGCATCCTTCATTGAGGATTGCTGCTCAAAGAGATTGTAGCCCTTGGTGGGACCCGAGCCGTCGGGATGCCAGCAGCCCCATTCGTCTATGACCAGCTTAAGCTTGTCCTCCATTCCGTATGCCTGGGCGATGGAGTAATGCCTCTTTATCGCATCCTCGATGCCTTCAGCTTTTTCCATAGTGGCGTACCAGGCGCTCTCGCTACAGTCGAGAGCCTCGTATTTTTTCTTGGTAAGAGGATCCTTGACGCCGGTGTAGTAATGGAAGCTCATTCCGCCAACGTGCTTTTCACTTGTTGAAAGGACCTTTGCAAGGCCGTGAGTCCAGTTGTAATCCTTTCCGTCGGCGCCTCCCGCAATAAGAGTGCCGCCCAGATCTCTGGTGATGTTTCTCATAAGGGTGGAGAAGCGTCTGTATTCGAGAGCGTAAAATTCGGGGGTCATATTACCGCCGCCGCCCCAATTTTCGTTACCTACGCCCCAATAGGGAATGTCAAAGGGCTCCGCTCTGCCGTTTCTTTCTCTTTCGAGAGCGAGGGTGGTGCTTCCCTTGGGCGCAAGGCAGTATTCCATCCACTCTCTTGCCTGCATAGGAGTGATGGAGGTTATGTTCATTGCAAAATACGCCTTTGTGCCGACCATTTCGCAAAAATCCATAAATTCGTGTGTTCCAACCTCGTTGGACTCGTAGCGGTGATCGTAGGGGGTCCACCAGTTAAGCCTGGTGGGGCGATCCTTTCCGATGCCGTCGCGCCAGTTATAGGTCTCAGCAAAGCAGCCGCCGGGCCATCTTAATACTGCGGGCTTGATCCTTTTGAATTTTTTAACCAGATCCTTTCTGAAGCCTCTTACGTTGGGGATGGGGGAGTCCTTGCCCACCCAGATGCCGTCGTAGATAACTCCGCCGATGTGCTCGGAAAAATGACCGTAGATCTCGGGAGCTATGGTAGATATCCTGTCGTGATAAAGAACGTGAAGCTTTTTCATTGAATTTCTCCTTTTTCGTATTTATATTTCATACCGAGCATAGGGTATTTTGCCCCGGCAAGCTCGTTGTAGGGAAGCTTTTCCCAAGGCTGACCCTTTAAAAAGCGCTCTATGCCCGAAAGGTTTTCCACGGTGTCGGTTATGCCGGGGATAAGTGGAGTTCTGAAGAGCCTTTCCTTTGAGGAGTCCATAAGCCGTCCGGCGTTTTTTAAAATGAGCTCGTTTGATACACCGGTGTATTTTTTGTGAAGCTCGCAGTCCATCAGCTTTATGTCCATTATTACAAGATCCACACTGTCGCAAAGTTTTTCAAAGTCTTTGCCGTAGCCGCTTGTCTCCACTGCCGTATGTATACCCTCGGCACGAAGCCTTTTGCTTAGACTGCATATAAAGTCGGTGTATAATAAGGGCTCGCCGCCCGAAAAGGTCACACCGCCCTTGGTAAGGGAAAGCATATCCCTGTAGCCTATAAGCTTACTAAAGAGCGCATCCTCGGTGTATTCTCTTCCGCTGACGGTAATAAGCCCCTCGGGGCAGGCATCGGGATCCCTTCCGTAGAGCTTGAAAAGCTCGGAATCGCTGCTTTTTTTGCAAAGAAAGCACTTTTTGCAGAGGCTTTCTTTGGTCATAAGCTGAGGAGCTTTTGTAAGCCCCTCGGGGTTGTGACACCATACGCATCTTAAGGGACAGCCCTTAAAAAACACCGTCACTCTACCTCCCGGTCCATCGTGGATGGAAAACTCCTTTATATCAAAGACCGTTGCGGTCATAGGCTGTATTCTCTTCTCATGATAACGTGATCCTGGAACTTTTTGTCCAGCTCCACAAAGTACGCACTCCATCCCCAGATCCTTACAATGAGTTGTCTGTAGCTGTCGGGATCGCCCTGAGCCTTTTTCAGAGTCTCGGCATTTACGGCATTGAGCTGAAGCTGATGTCCGCCCTTGGTTATAAAGGCTTTAACCAGCATAGCTATCTTTGTTATGCTTTCATCGTCGCCGAACATACTCTGACTGAACTCCAGGGTCAGAGGACCGCCGTTGATGACGTCGTGAAAGTTTTGCTTTGTGAAGGAGCTTATGATTGAGAAGGGACCCTTTGTTTGGGCGAAAATAGATGGGGAGAAGTTTGTTCCGAAGGGCTCGCCCTTTCTTCTGCCGTCGCAGGAGGCACCCATGGAGTCTGCGTGCCACAGATAGTACATCGCCGTGCCCGTGCCCGCTCTGAAGCGGCCGCCGAGACAATTTTTCTTTCCCTTCAGGCTGTCTGCAAAGCTTTGGAGCAGCCTTGAGCACATCAGGTCGCTTCTGTCATCGTCACTGCCCATTTTAGGAGCCTTTGTCCTCAGCTTGTTTAAAAGCTCGGGGGAGTTTTCAAAGTTTTCATCCACTGCCTTAAGAAGCTCGGGGAGGGTGATCTGCTTTTTGTCGAAAACCAACTCCTTTATTGCCGCCAGGGAATCAGCTGCGGTGGCAACTCCCGTTCCGTGAATGCCGAAGTTATGGTATTTCGGCTCCAGGAGCAATCTCTGGAAGGGAGAGGGAATAAAGTAAACGTTATTTATGCCTTCGGTCATTTTCAGGCATTGATCGTTAATTTCACTTTCCACTGCGCAGAACAGCTCGTCAAAGCTTTTGAATTCGGGCTTTGATCTCGCCGCCTTTTCCACCACGGCGGGGAAATTAAGAGCATTTATGTTTGCTATATCCGCACCCTTTACCGGGATTATAAATTCCCAGCAGGCGGCGACGGTGTAGTTCCTTGCGTCCTCGAGATCGTAGCCCATATCGCAAAGGGCGTCGATCACCACGTCGTCGTTGGAGTATTGGGGGAAGCCCAGACCCGCCTTTGTAAGCTTGCTTCCGAGAATGAATACGCTGTCGGGAGTATTTTTTGATACGCGCAGATTGATCTTCGGATCTATCATCAAAACTCTGTAGCTTGCCTCGAGACAAAGCTCGCTTAAGAGATTGAATGCTTCCTTGCCATCGCTGTCCACGCCGCCCAGCATCATGCTCTGGCCGTTGTCGCCTTGTTGAACTCCCACGTATTTGTCGCTGTCCTTGTTGAAGGAAACGAAAAAGTCCTCCAAAAGCTCCAGTGCGCTTTCCCTTGTCTGGATGCCCTTTTCAAGATCCGCCTTCAAATAGGGCCATACGTATTGGTCAAAGCGGCCGCAGGTGTTGTGGTAGTCGCCCTCCATCCAGAGCGCAAAGTGAACTATCCTGAAAAGCTGAAGTGCCTCGCGGAAGCTTTTTGCACCATATCTGGGGGCGTCCTTCAGGCTTTCGTAAACGTCGGTGCGGCCCTCCTGTCTTGCCTTTTCGGCGTATCTGTCGCAAAGGGATAAAAGGGTGTCGATCATTCTTGCTCCGTATGCATCGGCCTTGGCTTTAATATAGATTAGACCCTTGTTTATCACCTTTTCAAAATCGCAGCAGAGGTTGGAATTGTAGCCGAGCTCGTGGATGTAGCGATCCTTTTTGATCTCATCCCACTCCTCGGGGGAAAAGCAGTCGGGAAGGTTTGCGATAGTTCTTAAAAATACTATCTTTTCATCGGGCAATATAACGGGCTTCTGATGCTCGCACATATATTCAAATCTGCGGGTCATTCTTTCCTCGGGGCAAAGTCCCTTGAACTGACTGTAGAAGAAATCGCTTTCAAGCTCCGTTCTGTATACGTGGTGCTTTTTTTGTGCTATAAAATCTCTTATTGCAGACATTTTTCATTCTCCTTTTATTTTATGATGTCAGTATACAATATTTTTGTTGCAATTAAAAGAAAAGCATTGTATAATAATAGACATAAATTAACTTTTTTGAGGGGCTTATGGTATTATATCAGCAAGAAAATTCAGTTTTGACCAGTAATCTTGATATTAAATGGTATGATGATTTTTCATATACCGCTCATTTTCACGGAAATTTCGAGCTTGTATACGTCAAAGAGGGTACACTGGAGGTTTTTGTCGGAGAAAAAAGGCAGGAGGCAAAAACGGGAGAGCTTGTTCTTGTTTTGCCCAATCAGATCCACAGCTATGAAAGCCCCCTTGGCTCAAGATGCTGGGTGGGGGTGTTTTCGCCCGATTATGCAAGAGAGTTTTATAACTGTGTGTCGGGACTTGTCAGCGACGGCAACGTTTTCCGTATCGAGGGAGTCGGCGGTGAGCTTGTTCGGTCAAGGCTTATAGACGCTGCTCTTTCCAGGCTTGAGTATCAGGCTCTTTTTTCCTACGTTTGCGCCGTGTTTTATTCAATGAAAAGCTTCTCGAGAAGGGGAGCGGAGGACGGAAAGCTTTTTTCGCTGATATTGGAATATATTCAAAAAAATGCCGGCGGAAAAATAAGCCAAAGGCAGATGGCAAAGGATCTGGGCTATGAGCCCCATTATCTTTCGGGGTATTTGAACAGATTTTTCCAAAGCGGATTTAACGATCTTCTGAACCGCACAAGGATAGATAACGCAAAGCAGCTTATGCAGAACGGAGAAAAGAGTCTTTCCAGAATAGCGATGGAAAGCGGCTTCGGATCAATAAGAAGCTTTAACAGAGCGTGGCAGCTCTACGAAAAAGAAGAACCCCGTCAAACGCAAAAACGCCTGACGGGAGGTGAGTCAAATATTTTTTCTTCTAAGATCGGTGCCCTCGAAAAGCATAACGCAAAACTCACCGAAAAGCCTTGAGATTATTCTCTGGTCGTACTGATTCTCCAGTGCCTTGTAGCCCAAATTCGTGCTTATTATCATAGGCTTTTGGGAAACCAGGCGGGTGTTTATGAGGTTGTAGATTATACTCACGGAGTTTTTGCCTTGGTACTCTGCACCCAGATCATCCACGATAAGCAGATCGCATTGGAAGAACTTGTCGGTGGATACCTCCTGCGCGGAGGTAAAGCGCTCCTTTTCAAAGGTGCTGAGAATGTTGGGGGCTGTCTCGTATACCACGTCGTAGCCCTTGGCGATGACCTCCTTGGCGATGGCGGAGCTCAGATGAGTCTTGCCAAGTCCCGTGGCTCCCACGAAGAGAAGACTGTCGCTTTGCAGTGAAAACTCCTT
Organism: Oscillospiraceae bacterium; assembly: GCA_015063985.1. Lineage (GTDB taxonomy): Bacteria > Bacillota > Clostridia > Oscillospirales > SIG627 > SIG685. The sequence continues at coordinate 17,693 of SVTC01000018.1, forward strand.
TGCATATAAGCGGCAACGGTCGGATATGCCCTTCATGATCTGATAGTCACTGTAGCCCGTTTTGGGATCGCGGGTCTTGGAATAATTGTCAAGGGAAAAGCTTTCAAAGCTCTGCGTGCGGACAAGATTCTTAAGCCCGGAGCTTTCATAGCCGGCCTTCACAAGCTCCTCTCTTAAGCATTGGCACATATCCATTCCGCAGTAGCCGGTGTCATTGCACTTGTTGCAGGAAAACTTCACGTTGGTGTAGTCCTCGGGATAGCCGTTTGCCTTTAAGAGCTCGCCTCTTATCTTTCTTAGGGCGAGATTTTCCTCCTTTAGCTTTTCAAGCCTTTCCTCCAGCCCCTCGGGACCGAGCTGGGCCTGAGCGAAGTACTTAAAGCCGATAAGGCTTATTTTTTCATCCAATGCCTTTATTTCGGGGATGGCAAGGTAGATTTTTTGCTTTTTTTCCGCGGCGGCGGCAAGAGCTTTTTGAGGCCTTTGGGCGTAGTCGGATAATATTTTTGCGGCGTTTTGCTTGTTGTAACTCATTTTTCACTCCTGCTTTTGCTTACTGCCGCACGGAAGAAATCCTCGGCGTCGAAGCTTTTTTGTGAGGCACCGGCGGTGCCGTGCTTGGGAGAATCAAGGCTCGAAGGGGAGGAGAGTATCTTGTCCATATAGGCAAGACTGGGCTCCTTGATGGCGTTGACGTTTTGCTCGTATGCCTCGGTGATCCTTTCAAAGCTGAGCTTTTCGTTCATCCAACGGTTTAGTATTCCCGCTTCCTTTTTCGTTAGTGCTCTGGACCCGAAGCCGCAAAGAAGCTTTATTCTTCCCTCAAGGGAGGAATACTCCTTTATGTTTGAAATGTGAGCTTCCACTGCCTCGTAGCTGGTAAGCTGCTTGTTTGCAAGATCTGAAAGCATTTTTTCGATATATCTCAGCGACGATTTGTTTTCGCCCACACAGTATTCGGTGACAAGCATTATCACGTCGGGCGTGAAGCGCATGGAGTCTGTGAAGGAATAGAGGGTGGCAAGCTCCTGAGTGTTCAAAAGCTTTCCCAGCTTTCTTTCGGTGTATTCTCTCAGCGAGGCGAAGTCCTTGGACTCATCCACCGCAGAGCTGAGCTGATCGTTGGTGTAATATGCCCTTTCCTTGGCAGGGGATCTTTTCCTTGCCTGATGCTGCTCGAGCAGATCCGCACCTCTTAAATATGCCAAAGCACTTTTCACGGTCTTCTGATCGTAGCCGTATCTTTCAAGCTCTGCGAAAATATCTCCGTCCTCAAAGCTGTCGGAGGAGCGTCTTGAGCAGTAAATATGGATGTATAAAAGTATTTTGATCTCGTCCTCGCTCATCTGGCCGAGCCTTTCGCCAAGCTCGGTGGGCAAGCATATTTGCTGATAAGGGCTTATGTTTTTCAGTTTATAATGCATGGCGCTTCCTTAAATCTTTTCTCTTTTGAGCAAATTATACCATAAATCCAAGCTAAGGTCAATAAAAACCGAAAATATAAATAATATACAAAAATTTCGCAAAAATTTGTTTGTTTTGACTTGACATTTTTTCGTATAAAGTATAAAATATATTGGTATGTCATGGATATGCTATGAAATATTAAAAAAGGAGCAGTTCTTCGCTCAGACGAAGGGTATGTTATTATGAGTCTTAAGAACGTAAAAAATGAAGAAAAGAACAAGGTTACCCTGGAGATAGTTATCCCCAAGGCTGATTTTGATGCAGAGGTGACCAAGGTATTCAAGAAAAAATCCGGATCCATTGCCATCAACGGCTTCCGTAAGGGCAAGGCTCCCAGAAGCGTTATCGAAAAGATCTACGGCAAGGGTGTGTTCTACGAGGATGCTCTCAACAATCTTCTCCCCGCTGTTCTCAGTGAGGCAGTTAAGGAGTCCGGTGCAGAGGTAGTAAGCCAGCCCGAGCTTGAGGTCGGAGATATTAACGACGAGGGCGTTTCTCTCACCGCAAAGTATTTTGTTAAGCCCGAGGTAACCGTTAAGGAGTACAAGGGACTTGAGGCTGAAAGGACAGTAAGAGAAGCAAGCGACGAAGAGGTCGACGCTGAGATCCAGCGCACCAGAGAGCGCAATGCAAGAACCGTTGAGGTCACCGACCGCGCCGCTCAGGATAAGGATATCACCGATATCGACTACGAGGGCAGTGTTGACGGAGAGCTCTTCGACGGCGGCAGCGCAAAGGGTCACAAGCTCACTCTCGGAAGCGGCTCCTTCATCCCCGGCTTCGAGGATCAGATCATCGGTCACAGTGTAGGCGATGAGTTTGACGTTAACGTTACCTTCCCCGAGGATTATCACGCAGAGAATCTCAAGGGTAAGGCTGCAGTATTTAAGGTAAAGCTCAACGGTATCGAGTACAAGGAGCTTCCCGAGCTTGACGACGAGTTTGCAAAGGACGTCAGCGAATTTGATACCTTTGATGAATATAAAGCGGACGTTAAGGCAAAAATAAACGACAGATACTCCAAGATGGCTGATAACGAGGTAGAGACCAAGCTTATCGATGCTCTTATAGAGAATACCGAGGCAGACATTCCTCAGTGTATGTTCGACGAGGAAGCCAACGCAATGCTCAGAGATTACGAGCAGAGAATGGCTCAGCAGGGTATCGGACTTGATATGTATATGAAGTACACCGGTATGACCGTCGAGAAGATGACCGAGCAGCTTATGCCCCAGGCACAGCGTCAGGTCAAGACCAGACTTGCTCTTGAAAAGGCTGCTGAGATGGAGGCTATCGAGGTCAGCGATGCCGATATGGATGAGGAGATCAATTCTCTTGCAGAGAGCTACGGCATGAAGGCAGAGGATATCAAGAATATGGTAGATCCCAAGCTTATCGCAGCCGATATCAAGAATAAGAAGATGGTAGAGATCATCAAATCTTCTGCTAAGATCACCGAAAAGGCTTACGTTGAAGAAAAGCCCGAGGAGAAGGCTGAAGAAAAGGCTGAGTAATCAGCCAGATTAAACCCAAAGGAGAGATTATTTATGGCATTTATTCCTATGGTCGTTGAGCAGACCGGTCACTCCGAGCGTTCTTATGATATTTATTCCCGCTTGCTTAATGACAGAATTATATTCCTTGCCGATGAGGTAAACGATACTACCGCATCCCTTGTGGTCGCGCAGCTTCTTTACCTTGAGGCTCAGGATCCCGAAAAGGATATTAATTTCTACATCAACAGCCCCGGAGGAAGCATTTCCGCGGGAATGGCTATTTATGACACTATGAACTATATCAAATGCGACGTGTCCACCATTTGTGTGGGTATGGCGGCAAGCATGGGTGCGTTTTTGCTTGCTGCGGGCACTAAGGGAAAGCGCTTCGCATTGCCCAACAGTGAGATAATGATCCATCAGCCCTTGGGCGGAATGCAGGGTCAGGCCAGCGACATCAAGATCCACGCCGACCACATTATCAGGATCAAGGAAAAACTCAACACCATTCTTTCTCAGGTCACCGGAAAGCCCCTTGATATAATTACAAGAGATACGGATCGCGATAACTTCCTTACCGCCGCACAGGCTATGGAATACGGTCTTATCGATAAGGTGCTTGAAAAGAGACTCTGATAAAACCAAAGCCGCCTTGACTTGTCGGGGCGGCTTTAACGATAACATTTCGGAAAGGTAAGTTATGTCGAAAACACCTTCTCAGGCTTGCTCATTCTGTGGAAAATCCTATGATGAAGCGGCAATACTCATCCCCGGTCCCGATGGAGTTTATATTTGCAACGATTGCGTGGCTCTTTGCAATATGGTCATTGAGGAATACAGTGAAAAGCGCAGGGAGGAGATAGACGATTCTCTGTCTCTTGAAACGCTTCCCAAGCCCAGTGCTATCAAAAAAATGCTTGACGAATACGTCATTGGCCAGGAAAGTGCAAAAAAGGTACTCAGTGTAAGCGTTTATAACCACTATAAGAGGCTTCTGTCCAAAAAAGAGGATGACGGCGTGGACATTCAAAAGAGCAACGTTTTGCTTCTCGGTCCCACCGGATGCGGAAAGACTTATCTTGCTCAGACTCTTGCCAAGGCGTTGAAGGTGCCCTTTGCCATTGCCGATGCAACCACTCTTACCGAGGCGGGATACGTTGGCGAAGACGTGGAAAATATCCTTCTCAGACTTATTCAGGCGGCTGATTTTGACGTTGAATTGGCTCAAAGAGGAATTATCTATCTTGATGAGATAGATAAAATATCCCGTAAGAGTGAAAACCGCTCCATTACCCGTGACGTTTCGGGCGAGGGAGTTCAGCAGGCGCTTTTGAAGATATTCGAGGGCACTGTGGCAAACGTTCCTCCTCAGGGCGGAAGAAAGCATCCCAATCAGGAATTTATTCAGATCGACACGAGAAACATCCTCTTCATCTGCGGCGGTGCCTTTGACGGAATGGAAAAGCTCATTGCCAAGAGAATGGGTGATAAAACGGTTGGTTTTGGCACAGCCGAGGCTGAGAAGAAGCCCGATACCTTGAAAAACGTGGTCAGCCACGATCTTGTTAAGTACGGTCTTATTCCTGAGCTTGTGGGAAGGATCCCGCTTATAGTTGCCCTTGACGATCTTGATGAGGAAAGCTTTGTAAGAATTTTAAAGGAGCCCAAAAACTCCCTCTATAAGCAGTATAGCAAGCTTTTCGAGCTGGACGGTGTTAAGCTGGAGATCACTCCCGAGGCATTTTTGGAGATCGCCCGCCTTGCCAAGGAAAGAAAGACGGGAGCAAGAGGTCTCAGAGCCATCATAGAGGAATTTATGATGGAATATATGTACACCGTTCCCGATGATGACAGTATAGAGAAGATCATCATCACTCCCGAGGCAGTAAATCAAAGCGGCAAAGCGCTGATAAAGAAAAAGAGAGGCGCTTCGTCGGGGAAAAAAACTCCCGTTGTTAAAAAGTCTTCTGCTGCCAAAGTAAAAAATATCGCACAATAAGAAAGATCCCACGGCATAGGCGTTGGGTCCCTAAGGACACAACGCCAACTCTATTCGCCTCCCGGCAAGTGATATTGCTTCGCAGTGATATTCGTCTTACGACGAGTGGTATTTGCTACGCAAGTTTATGGGCGAATAGAATATAACTGCTCTGCCTGCAGAGTAATATCACTTTTGCGGTAGCATAAATATCACGCTGTCGAAGACAGCATATCACGAAAAACTATCAGGAAGTGCGCACTTACTCACCACCGAATGCGGCGGTGCAATAAAAAATAGCCGATATGGATTTTATTCCATATCGGCTATTTCACTGTCCTTAGGGACCCAACGCCTATGCCGTGGGAGTTTTTTATAAATTGATCAATTCGCCTTTTGTTACCTTTTTCTGATAGATACCCATTCCCATTGGAGCAAAGCCTTCAATGGGCTTTTTGCTTATTACGCAAAGAGTGCCGTCGTCAAGGCATACCGTACCTTCCTTGGTGTTCCTTACCGTGGCGGGGGAGAGGTACTTTTCCTTTAAGCCGATCACAGCCTTGCCGTGAATTATCGGAATTATGATATAAAGCTTGAAATCGTCGTAATTCTTAAGCTTTATTTCAAAGCCTTCTTCGATCACCGTTAAGGTATCGGCAAACCAATCGTAGAGGGCAAATTCTCCCTTTTTCATGCCGCAAAGCTCAAGGGGATCCACCGTGGCGGTGACCTCCTCCTCGTTTTCGTGAATGTTGAAGGCTGCCAGAGCGACTCCTTCGCCGATCTTGTTGAATATCTTAAAGGCCTTTTTCTCCTTTGTGCAGTCTGTGTAGATACAGTCTGCGGTGGGCACTGCGGGGTCATCGGCTCTGAGTATCCTTCCGTCGGAAAGTACAGTCGGCATTATCACGTCCCTTATGCTTCTTCCCAGCTCGTCGGAAAGATAGATGGGGCCGCCGCTTAAGCTTCTTATAACGGAGTTTTTCTTTGCCTGTCCGTCGTCGGACCACCACATATCCCAGTCTCCGGTGTATAAAGCACCCTGGCAGAGTGAGTTAAAGCTGCATTGGAGCAGGTGGTTTGCAAACCACTGTCTGTTTTCCGGCTGGAAATCTCCCGAAAAGCGGTTTACGTTGGTATCTCCTCTGTTCCAGTAGTTTTCAATGGGCATACCCATACAGTTGATAAGTGCTTTGTCAAAGAATTTCTTTGTGGCTCCCTCAACGGCAGAGTGAAGGCTTTTGGTGGCGGTGGATATATCGTATTTTAAATAGCTTAAGTTTTCTGTATTTCCCTGATTATCTGCTTTTATAAAGTCTGCACCGCAGTTTTTATAGAAGCGGTATTGCTTTGTGAAGTATATATCGCTCTTTCTCTTGTCAAAGGAGGGAGCAAGGCGAGGCTCGTAGGAGTCTCTTGCCACTGTGTACTCCAAAAGCTCCTTTTCATTCTTTGCCAGCTCTCCGCCGGGATCTATTCCGTGCCAATAGCCGTTTATAGGGTGCCAGATGCCGATCTTCAGCTGATATTCCTCTTTGAGCTTTTCGATAGCTCTTTTAAGACCGCCGGGGAATCTTTGGGGATCTGCCTCCCAGGAGTAGAGCTCTCTTTGATGGAAGGTGTCCAGATTGTTGTTTTTTACCTCAGCCCACATATCGTCAAAGATCGCCCACTTGACGGGGATATCCTTTTGCTTGAATTCGCTTGCCTTCTTCAGCATAAGATCCTCCGTTACGTCCATATGAAAGGCATCCCAGCTGCACCAGCCGAGGTATTCGAACACCTCGGGATATTCCTTGTCCTTTCTGAGCTTGCCCTTTTTCTTCATGACCTTCAAGCCATAAGCGCAGACCTGCTCGCTGAGAGAATATACGCTATCTGAGTGTCCGCCGATAAGGATGCATTCATCCTTGCACTTGTCAAGTATGCAGTTTGAGTGAGCCTTTAAGGACGCTCTGCTTTCATTGGGGAATATTTCGGTTTTAAAGGCATTGTGGCAGGTGGTAAACAAAAGGTTTTGTCCCAATTCGTTTTCGTAAAAAAGAGCTTGGGTGCGTGGCTTAAGCTCGGATAAGGATTCTATGATCTTTGGTCTTTGCCAGAAGGTGCAGCCCATAAACATATCCGCCATATTGCCTTGACTGTTGAGATCAAAGTCAAAGCCGAAGCCGCACATAGGGCTTAAATGAGTGGGCTTAAGAGGGTAGCCGTCGGCAGAATAACTCATACTTGCAAATATGGCAAAATTATTCTTTGCTTCCTTAAGAGTTAGCTCAATTGTACACTGACCGTCCTCGCTTTCAAATATTGCGCTCTTTTTATTGCCGTTTTTCAGAGCGATGTGAAAGATCCCGTCGCAAAGATGGGCGTATTTAAGCTTTAAAACCGGGTTGAACCAGGGGCTGATATTGGTCATAACAGGTGTGGAGTCATTATAAAGATCCAGTCCCGAATTAATTTGAAAATGGTACATATCTTCTCCTTTTTAAATCTTTTTAATTTCTGTTTTTTTTCTCAGCGCCTCTATCATCTCAAGCTTGGGCGCATTGGTTCCCTGTGTTGTGCAGGCGGCGCTTCCGCAGGCTACGGCAAGACAAAGTGCTTCGGCATCGCTGCAGCCTTTTTGCTTTGCGCTGATAAAGCCGGCGATGCTGCTGTCTCCCGCTCCTACTGTGGATACGACCTCCACCCTCGGTGCATCGGCGAGGTAGATGCCGCTGTCACTGCAGAGCAGAGCCCCTATTCCGCCAAGAGATATCATAACGTTGGATATACCCTTTTTATACAGCTCTTTTGCTCCGTCTATAGCAGAATAAAGGTCTGTAATGCTCGATTTGAGATACTCCGAGATCTCTTCGGCGTTGGGCTTAATAAGCCAGGGTCTTGCCGAGATAAGCTCATCAAGATCAAAGGATCTCGAGTCTATCACTGTTCTTGCGCCCTTATTGCGAAGAGCTTGAAGCAGCTTTCGGACATCCTTTGCGCAAATCCCCGCGGGTAATCTTCCCGTTAAGGTAACCACCGAATCGGAGGATACGTAAGGTAAGATCAGCTTTTCGATATCCTCAAGCCTGCTGCTGTCAAGCTCAAAGCCGGAAAAACTTATTCTTGTTTCGGGTCTTGATTTTGTGTGGATGGTATAATTTTCTCTTATTCTGCCCTTTGTTCTGAGGCTGAGGGGGGCAACGCCGTCGGCTCTCAGTATTCTTTCAAATTCATCGCCGTTTTCCTCGCCCAAAAGACAAAAGGCAAGGCTTGGGGTTTTCAGTGAATTGAGCGCACGGGATATATTTACTCCCTTTCCTCCTGCCTGACGGCTTGTGATCCGGGCAAGACTCTCCTTGCAGGAGTCAAAGTCATCGCATTGGCAGTGAACGTCAAAGGCGGGGTTAAGGGTGAGAGTTATAATCTTCATATCAGCTTTGGCCCCTTTTCCAAGAGTATCCTTTCGGCCTCCGCACACCAATTGCCGCCGTTTTTCTTGACCGCATCGCCAAGCTCACGGTATAAGGGATCGCTTTTTCCCAGCTCTTCAAGCTCGTCAATGGCAATAAGCGGGATATCTATATGGGGATAACACACCTTTTTTGCACCCGATGGCTTTTCCATTGCGTAAATCGCAGCCTCCACCGCCTTAAGTCCGAGAATGTGGCTGACTAAAGCTCCCGATTCAATGACCTTGTTTTCAATAAGTCTGATGGTGTCAACGGTGTCCTCGGGAATACTTCCCGCAGTCCCCACCACGTGGATGCCGTCGTAATGTATCCTGTAAAGGTTGATCGATCCCGAAAGCTCCTTTACGGCGGGTCCTGCAAAAAAGTTTATGCAGCCGTCCTCGCGGCAGATCCTTTCCGCCATGGAAAAGAGCTCGGGAACGGGTACCATTACAAATACGTCGTCGTAACCGCCGTCGGATAGGGCTTTAAGCTTATTTACGGGATCCTTCATATCCTTGGTGTTCACGTAGTCGAGCCTGCAGCCAAGCTTTTTCGCCTTTAGCTCGGGGCATTTTCTCCTTGCAAATTCAAGCCTTTTTTCGTCTATGTCCGTTACCGTAATCTGACCCGCTCCCGCATAACCCATTGCAAGCTCAACGGCTCCCAGCCCCATTGGTCCTGCGCCTCCGAGGATGGCAATCCTTCCGCCTTTCTTGGCCCCGTCACTTCGCTTGTAATCGGTGTAGTCGGTGTGGTAAAAGCCCTTGTAGCCTCTTAATATGCACCCGAGAGCCTCCACGAGAGAGCCCTCGAAAAATCCTTCGCCGCAATAGGGGATCATACAGCCTCTTTCCAATACTATCGACGGTACAACGCAGTATTTGGAGCTTCCGCCTATGAACCGGTAGGAATACCCGGGATCATAGCCCGATTCAAGCTTCAGAGCGGGCTGGATAACGATCTTTTGTCCCACTCTCCATTTGCCGCTGAGGTCACTGCCCACTTGGACTATTTCTCCGCACATTTCGTGTCCGATGATAACAGGCGCCTTATCTATGCCGTCGGGCACCCTTTTGTGGGCGCTTCCTTGCTTTACCGCCTTGTAGGTGGAGGTGCATAAGGTGTCAGTTACCACCTTTATGAGTACCTCGTTTTCTTTTATTTCGGGGAGCATAAAGCTTTCCGTTCTCAGATCCATTGCTCCGTAGAGTCTTACGGCTGTGGTTAACAAATTAGTCCTCCTCTTCTTCGATAACGGGTATCTCGTATTTTCCGCCATCGTGTAGGCGTTGAAGCTCGCCGTCCATCCATTCTGCTCTGTCAGTGAGGAAATCTCTAATATATTGAAGCTGCTTGGAGTAGGTATTGTATCTTACAACGTCTGACCGTTGCATAGTTGTCCTTATGTTAAGAGTGTCCCATCTTTTAAAGTTTTCCTCTGCGGACGGGCTTACCGTTTCCTCGGCCTCGGATAATACCTCCATCGCTCTGGAAAGCAGGGGAGCCTTTATTTCCTGCCATCTTTGGTACATGGCATCCACAAATTCCTTGTCTTGCAAAAGGTGAGCTGTCCAGGTTATACCCACGTAATCGTCGTCGGTGGTGGTCGCCCAGCTGTCATAATCGGAATCATCTCTGTTGAAGTTTCCGAAGGCAAGGTCGAAATCCCATATCGGCCCCATCATCAGGAGGGTGTCGGGGTTTTTGGTATAATAACAGCTTCTTCTGAAGGCTCCGTCGGTGTTGTTGGTGAGCTCCATTATGAGTATCCAGTCAATAAGGGTCTCTTCATCCAGATAGCTTCGCCAATCCCCCTCGTTCATTACAGCACGGTCGGCGGATTGCAAGAGTCTGGATATATAGTCAAACTGTGTTGAGGTCAGTTCTCCCTTTCCCGGGCTTTTGCAAAGAGCGAACCTTATAGAGCCTGCGTGGAAATAGTCGATTCCCAGCTTGTGAATGGAGGAGTCAACACCGCCTACCTCGATCAAATATCCGCTATCCTTGGCATTGTAGCTTTTATTAAGCTCAACTCTGCCCTCAGCGGCCTCAAGATGCTCCCCAAAGGTATACACTCCTTGATATACACCGTTAAAAAACACGTCAACGGCATATTGGGTGGGGGTGTATTCAAAGCTTAAAAGCTTGCCCATTTCGTATGCAAGGCGGTTTCTTATAAGACTTTTGTCGGCATAATTTGCAAGTAGCGCCCATTCATTGGAGGCGCTGAGACCGAAGAGTGAAATATCCTCGGAAAATTTAAGCTTGTAGGGCTTTTTCTCCCAATCCCAAGTGGAGTTTCCTCTGCCTCTTATCTGTACGGGAGTCTCTTCAAGTGATGAAAAGCCGCTGCTGTTGCCGTGGAGAGTAAAGGTGGCGTCAACGTAGTTTTTTCTGTCGTCCACAGAGCATCTGCCGTCGGTGACGATCTCGATGACCGGCAGGCTTTTATATTCCCGAACTGTTTTTATAAGGTATTTGGTTTGGCAATTATCTTCATCTGTCAGTGTGAGAGTGGCGTATTTGGTAAGATCCGCGGTTGAATCGGAATTAAGAATATCCTCATTGAAAGAATAGGAGCCGAAGTCAAGCTCGATCTCTACCGTGGCGTTTTCAAGAGCGTAATAGTCGTCAAGATAATCCAAGGTTCCGATTATAAGGTTTCCCTCTACGGTGTATTCTATAGGTCTTGTCAGATCCTCGTGGCGCACCTTAAAGGAGAGGATCTTGTTTTTTGCGTTGCCGCCTAAAATATAAGCGTCAAGCTTTACTCCGTTCAGCGTATCAAGCCTTGAGCTTTCGCAGAGCTCGGGGGCATCGGGAACTCCCTTGCCGATCCAGCTCAGAGCGGTGTTGGGACATTGGAAGGAAAGCCTTGAGTTGTCCTGCTTTTGCTTGGTGTCGATCACAACGCTTGCTTTTTCATCGCTTTCAAATTTAAGACAGTGACCTTGATAATCAAGCTCCTTTTCAAAGCTGATATTGCAGATAAAGTCAAAGCAGATATCATCCTTAAGGCTGAAGGAATCAACAAGCTTGATGTGGGAATCATAGCTAAGCCTTCTTTTACTCAGCTCAAGAAGCATCTCGAAGCTTTCCACGGGATAGCTTTTCTGATCCACCGTTTCTCCGTTTAAGCTTTCGGTCTTGATATAGAAATCCAAAAGCTCGGTGTCGGTGGCAAGGGTGTCCCTTGCTACGTAAAGCTTCGATCTTGGCGCATCGCACTGTAAAAACAAAGCGCTTTTGCTTTGAGATAAAATTACAAGAGTGTCCTTTTTATCGGAGGTGAAGCTAAGTCCCTCTCCCGTGATGGCAAAGCCTTGCATATCTATTCTGCAGGAGCTTGAAAGCTGCATTGTTTTATCGGTATTTATATCGTTAAGTAATACTACGTCTTTTGTGCCCGTGTGGGATAAGGCGGCTTGAAGCTCGGCTTGATCCTTTACGAAAAACGTGGTTTTTTCGTCGGAGAGTAAAATAATAGGGCAGGGATAAGGATGCGATACCTCTTTTTTCTCAAACGGCGAGAGGGATATCTTTTCATTACCGAAGAAGACTGTGATCTTCTTGTCGGAGCCGTTTTGTAAAATTACCCGCTCTTCTTTTTCGGAGGAATAAAAACGCTCTTCCGAATCCTTAAAAAGGACAGCTTCTCCATCTTGAGCAAATACTGTAAAATGGGTGGGGGCTCTGTGCCATATAAGGCCTTCAAACACCGCCGTAAAGCAAAACAAGACCAGCCCTGCACTGATCAATGCCAAAAGCAGGGCAAGTCTTGTAAAGAGTCTTCTTTTTTTCTCGTTAAAGAGAAGGTATTGCATCTTTTCTCCTGTTAACGTGAAGTGAATTTGAATAAGGTTGTGGTCTTGAAGCGTTCTCCCTTGTCAAGATAAGCGGAGGGGAATTGGGGATGGTTGGGGGTATCGGGATAGTGCTGAGTTTCAAGGCAGATAGCACTTCTTCTTCTCTGAGGCTTGGAGCCCTTGAAAACTATGTCATCGTGAAGGAAGTTTCCGCAATATACCTGAACGCCGGGCTGGTCGGTGGCTACCTCAAGGGAAAGAACGTCGTCGGGAGAGGTAAGAGCTGCGGTCTTGAAAAGTGTGGTATTGCGATAGCTGACCTCTTGGGTCCGGTCTATAACGTAGTTGTGGTCGTAGCCGCCTGCGTATTCAAGCTGGAGATCCTTTGCCTCAATGTCTCTGCCCACGGTCTTCTCCTCGGTGAAATCAAAGGCGGTTCCCTTAACGGGTCTTATCTCGCCGGTGGGGATGAGAGTATGATCTACGGGTGTAAAATTGGAGCAATAAAGCTTTAGCTTGTGATCAAGAACGTTGAGCTCTTCAAAGCCCGTGAGATTAAAGTAGCTGTGGTTTGTAAGGTTGAGGACAGTTTTTCTGTCGCTTTCTGCCTCGTAGCCTATGGAAAAGCTTTTGTCATCGTTTAAGGTGTACGTAACGGTAACCTTAAGCTTTCCGGGATAGCCCTGGTCCATGTGGGGGCTTGTGATGGTCATGATAAGCTTGTCGCAATCAGCCTCAGAGTTTTCCGTAACGGTCCATATGTATTTGTCAAAGCCCTTAAGTCCGCCGTGGAGAGAATTTTCTCCGTTGTTTATTGCCAGGGTATAGTCGACTCCGTCAATGGAAAATTTTCCGCGGCAGATCCTGTTTCCCACTCTTCCTATAAGTGCACCCTGGTAGCCGTCGTTATCCTCGTATTCCTTAACGGTGTCATATCCGCCGATAACGTCTCTTACACCTTTGGAGGTCTCAACAAGACACTTGTGAATGGTAGCACCGTAATTGAGGATCCCCAGAGTCACACCATTTCTTTTAAGAAGGTATTCCAGGACCTCATCGGTTTCCTTGGTTTTGCCAAAAGTGATTTTTTCTATACTCATTTTAATGTTCTCCTTTTTGTTGCTTGGCTTCATTATATCATATAATTATGTATTTTTCCACCAATTTTTTAAAATAACGCGAAAAGAAATAAAATTCTTGCAAATAGTAAAAAGATGTGTTAAAATATACCTTGGATTTTTATTTGGAGGTGTCCTATGATAGACAGCTACGTATATGCTCTGGTGGATTATGCAGAGCGCAATTTTCTGATAAGCGATCTTGACAGATGCTATGCAGTAAACAGACTTATCGAGGCATTGGGGATGGACGAGATCACTCCCTGCGAAAGCGCAAAGGGGGATCTTGAAAGCATTCTTGCAAGGCTTTGCGACTATGCTTTTGAGAAGGGTATCATCAAGGAAAACACAACTACCTATCGCGATCTTTTCGATACGAAGCTTATGGGGCTTCTTACTCCTGCACCAAGCGTGGTTATCAATACCTTCAGAGAGCGCTATGCGGGCTCGCCCGAGCTTGCCACAAAGTATTACTATGCTCTCAGCCGCGCCACCGACTATATCCGTACCTACCGCGTGAAGAAGGATCTTAAGTGGACTGTGGACAGCGACTACGGAGCTATAGATATCACGGTAAATCTCTCTAAGCCCGAAAAGGATCCCAAGGCTATTGCTGCGGCAAAGCTTTTAAAGCAATCGGGCTATCCAAAGTGCGCACTTTGTCCCGAGAATGAGGGCTATGCGGGCAGAGTGAACGCAGCGGCAAGACAGAATCACCGCATTATTCCCATTGAGCTTGCGGGCAAGGAGTGGTTTTTGCAGTACTCTCCCTACGTTTATTATAACGAGCACTGTATAGCTCTCAGCGCCGAGCACGTTCCCATGAAGATAGATCGTTCGAGCTTTGAAAAGATCCTTGATTTTGTGGATCTGTTCCCCCATTATTTCATCGGCTCCAATGCGGATCTTCCCATTGTGGGCGGCTCCATCCTTACTCACGACCATATGCAGGGCGGTAATTATAGCTTTGCAATGGCAAAGGCCGAGGACGAGAGAGAAATAAGCTTTGAGGGTTACGGCGACGTAAAGGCGGCAATTGTTAAGTGGCCTATGAGCGTTATCAGACTCACCTGCGACAGTAAGAGCCGTCTCGTGGAGCTTGCGGATAAGATATTGGTAAAATGGAGAGCTTACAGCGATCCCGAGGCATACGTTTTTGCCTCCACCGACGGCGAGCCTCATAATACCATAACTCCCATCGGCAGAAGAGTGGGAGAGGCATATCAGCTGGATCTGGTGCTGAGAAACAATATCACCACAAAGGAGCATCCCATGGGGCTTTATCATCCCCACAGTGAGCTCCATAACATCAAAAAGGAGAATATCGGACTTATCGAGGTAATGGGTCTTGCAGTCCTTCCTGCCAGACTCAAAGCCGAAATGGAGGCTCTTACCGAGGCTATATTGGAAAACAAGGATATTTCCGAGGATGAAATGCTTTCCAAGCATAAGGCTTGGCTGGATACCTTCAAGGATAAGTATTCCTTTGACAGCTCCAACACCTTTTCTATCCTGCAAAAGGAGATAGGAAACACCTTCGTTAAGGTTCTTGAGGACGCGGGAGTATATAAATATACCGCTGAGGGAAGAAGGGCGTTTATGAGATTTATCGATGCGGTGAATGAAAAGTAATAATTTGGAGATTTGATACAATGGCAAAAAATCACCTTCGCTTTTGTGTGTTTCCTGCCGTGGTAAAGGCGGGAGAAAAGAACAGGATAAGCATATACCCCTGCGATATTTCAAGAAGATTTATGCCCGATAATGAGTATGAGGTGGGCATAATCGGTCTTTTGGATGATATGGAGTCATATCTTGATAAGCTGCCCCGTGATCTGAAATACGAGATCAAGGACGGAACTCTTCAGCTTGAATTTGAATTTCCCCGTGAGCAGGAATATGAGATCAGTTTCGGCAAAAAAGGTGAGAAGCCCAACGTTCTTTCCGTTTATGCGCTTGAAGAAGATCTGTTTTGCCGCCGCCCCTTAAAGGGTGATTTTCATACTCACAGCTACTACTCCGACGGTAACGACGGCGTTGCTTCTGTTCCCGCAAATTACCGTGAGCAGGGCTTTGATTTCTTTGCGCTGACAGACCATAACCGTATGTATACCTCCGATTTTGCCAAGGAGTGCTACAAAGACGTTAAATTGGGTATGCATATCATTAACGGTGAGGAAGTCCACACCCCCGGCTCACTTTTGCACTTGGTCAGCATTGGAGCAAATAAAAGCGTTTGCAATAGATACGTAAAAGACCCCGAAGCCTACGAAAACGAGGTCTCCGAAATCGAAAAAACGCTGAGCGATATTCCCGAAAGCTACCGCCGCCGTATTGCAATGGCGCACTGGGCTTGCAACGAGATACATTCCGCAGGCGGAATTGCAATCCTTGCCCATCCATTCTGGAAGCCTTATAAATATAACCTTTCCGATGAGTTTTGCGACCTTTTGTTCAAACAGGGTATTTTCGATGCTTTTGAGCTCATGGGCGGTATTTCCACCTTGTCCTGTAACCTCCAGCTTGCTCTGTGGCAAAAGCAATGCGATCTTGGACACAAGCTTTCCGTTGTGGGAAGCAGCGATTCTCATAACCACAACTTCGGCGTTGATCACTTCGGCAGAAAGTTCAGCTTTGTTTTCGCAAAAGGAAATGACACAAAATCAATTCTCGATGCCGTTAAAAACGGCTATAGCGTTGCGGCAGAGCTTCCCGTTGGCAATGAAGAAGACGTGAGATTCTACGGCGATTTTCGCCTTGTGGCTTTCAGTCACTTTTTATTTAAAAACTATTTTGATAAAACTTTTCTGCTTTGTCAAACGGAAGGCGCTCTAATGCAGCGCTATGCCGCAGGAGAAGAGCTTGGAGCTGTGCTCGATGCTCTGGCTCCCTCCGTTGAGGAGTTTTATAAAAGGTTTTACGGAATCACCTCAGCGCCCGCATTGTCCCAAAGAAGCACCGAATATACCGACCGCCTTTTGGAGGCTCAGCTGGATTCGGGCATTGTCACAAAGGGCTCGAGCCTTGTTCTTCGTCCCAATAACATGAGAAACCAATAAAAGGCGGAGGAATACCTTGATAAAAATAATGTTCGTATGCCATGGGAATATTTGCAGAAGTCCTATGGCTGAAATGATAACCAAGCATCTTCTGAAAAAAGCGGGTAAGCAGGGCGAGGTCTTGGTTTCAAGCTCTGCGGTTTCCCCCGAGGAGTATGATAATCCCGTTTATCCACCTGCCAAAAGAGCCCTTGCCGCTATGGGAGTAGCTACGGACAAAGAAAAACGGGCAGTGCTTTTCACTGCCCGCGATTATAATGAATATGATCTTATCTACGTAATGGATTCATCCAATTTAAGAAGGGTGCTTTCGATTACCGACAACGATCCTCAAAACAAGGTCCAAAAGCTCTTAAAGGCGGTCGGGATGGGAGAGGACGTTGACGATCCTTGGTACTACGGCGGATTTGACGGGGTCTGCCGCCAAATATATGATGCTTGCCAAAGGCTTTTAGAGGACCTTGAAATCCTTGTAGCCAAGAAGTGATGCACCCAATATACCTGCATCGTTTTCGAATTTTGCCATGGTCACCTTTGTGGTCATGGCATCGTTTTTTAATAAGGAAAAGGCGCTGATCTCCTTAAGAAGAGGCTTTAAGATGTAGTCTCCCTCCTTGCTCAGACCGCCGCCGATGGCGACCATCTCGGGTTGGAGAAGGGTAATGATATTGGAGATGCCTACCGCGAGGTAGTGGATAAAGCCGTTGACCACAAGCTTTGCGGTAGGATCGTTCAGACGCATACCGTCAAAGGCGGTCTTGCCGGATACCTTTTCGATATCGTTGTCGCAAAGATTCCACATCTGGCTCAGTCTGTCCTTGCGCATTGCCTTCTTGGTGGCGTTTATAAGGGCGGTTGCGGAGCAGTATGCCTCAAAGCAGCCGTTGTTGCCGCATCCGCAGGCGTTTCCGCCGTTTTCGATGATTATATGTCCGATCTCGGCTCCCGCACCGTTGAAGCCGTCGTATATCTTTTTGTTGAGGATTATTCCGCCGCCGACTCCCGTACCCAGAGTAACCAGAACCAAGCTGTTGCAATCGACGCCTGCACCCAGGATGCCCTCTGCGTATGCGGCGATGTTGGCATCGTTTTGCAGATAAGTCTTTATGCCTATCTCATCGGAAACAAGCTTTGCCAAGGGTGCCTTGTAAAAGCCGAGGTTTGATGCGGTCTCTACGATATCTCCTCTGATTATTCCGGGAGACGCCACACCGGCAAAGCCGACGTCCTTTATGTCTAAGCCCTGCATTTTTGCAAGATCCTTGCAAAGCTCGGCGATGTCGTGAGCAATTTCCTCCACAGGTCTCGGAGCTCTTGTCTTTACTGATTTTTTCTGGACGATGTTGTGCTGCTCGTCAACAAGACCTCCCGCTATATTGGTTCCTCCCAGGTCTATTCCGATCGAGTACATAATGTTCCTCCCGCTTATTGTCTGATAAGAAATTCGAATATACTATATTATAAAATATTTTATATGCGTTGTGCAATATACAATATTGTATTTTATTTGTAAAATATCACAAAAATTTTGATAAAATACAATTTTTAAGGCAGTCTGACGAATAAGTTCTATTGACATTTTTTGTGTTATGTTGTAAAATTATTTTACATATCGGGCATTTATGCTTGTATTGGGAGGTTGGAGATGGCGAATAATATTGATATTGTAACGGTTCTAAAGGAGCTTTACAACATATCGGGCTTCAGGGTTTCTCTTCACGGTGCCGACTTTGCGGAGATAGCGGCATTTCCTCCGGGAATAAGCTCCTTTTGCTCGCTGGTGCAGAAGGATAAGCAGATCCGCGAAAGATGCTTGAGGTGCGATTCCGACGCTTATTTTCAAGCCAAAAAAACAGGCAAGCCCTTTATTTACCGTTGCGACTTCGGTCTTTGTGAGGCTGTGGCACCCCTTTATCATTTCGGTATCCTTTCGGGATATCTTATGATGGGGCAGGTAAGGTGCGAGGAATCCAATGACAGACTCAGGCTTATTGCTATGGCAAGCGAATACGTCAAGGATAAGGCGGCACTGGAAAGAGCGGTGGATGCATTGCCCGTGTATGAACAGAAAAAGATTGCGGGCTACGTTAATATAATGACCATCTGTGCCGAGTATATAACTCTTTCGGGTAAGCTCTCTCCGCCTTCAAAGGATTTTTCCTCTCAGATAAGAAAATACATTAACGCCAATTACAACAAAAAGATAACTCTTGACGGTCTTTGCAAGCGCTTTAAATGCTCCAAATCCACCTTGATGAATACCTTTAAAAAGGAGTGCTTCCAGACCGTGGTGGAATATATCAACGACGTAAGACTAACTAATGCGGTAAAGATGCTGGAGGGGAAAGAGGATTCCATAAACGATATTGCAGTTGCCTGCGGCTTTTGCGATCAGTGCTATTTTTCTAAAATATTCAGCAAACGCTTCGGTATGACTCCCAGCAAATACCGCGCCACTTATATCGAAAAATCCAGAGAAAAAAGGAAGAGAGGATGAGTCCTCGGGAAAAATATATGAAAAGAACTCTTATCGTCACGGGAGCTTCGTCGGGGATGGGAAGAGAATTTGCTCTGACTCTTGCAAAAAAGCTTAGTCCCGAGGAGGTCTGGCTTGTGGCAAGAAGCGAGGAAAAGCTGAAGGAGGTGGCCGATAACATAGCCGCTCCCTGCCTGATCATCCCCGCGGATCTTTCCACGTTGGACGGCTTGGAAAAGCTTTTTATTGAGCTTGAGAAAAGAATGCCCGATTGTATCTGTCTTGTAAACGGAGCGGGCTTTGGAAAATTCGGAGGCTTTGAGGATATTGAGCTTAAGTCACAGCAGGAAATGATCTTTTTAAATTGCACCGCTCTTATGAGCATCTGCCATAGGGTGGGAGAGTATATGAAAAAGGGAGGCGTGATCTACAATATCGGAAGTCTTTCCTCCTTTCAGCCCGTGCCCTATATCAACACCTACGGCGCCACAAAGGCTTTTGTTCTGAGCTTTTCAAGAGCGCTTAACAGAGAATGGAAAAAACGCGGCATAAAGGTAATGGCGGTGAGCCCGGGATGGGTCAAGACCGATTTCTTCCAAAGAGCGGTCAAGGATGATACCATAAAGTATTACAATAAGTTTTTTACCGCAGAGCAGGTGGTCAAGCGCGCTCTTTCTGATATGGAAAGGTCCAAGGACGTATCAGTATGCGGGTTTTCCATAAGATGTCAGGTTTTGGCTTGTAAGCTTTTGCCCCATAAGCTTGTTATGGCTATCTGGTGCAAGCAGCAGAAAAAATAAACGAGGTGTAAAATGGATTATAAGATCTTTAACAAAAACTCATCATCCTCCTGCGAAATCAAGGAAAGCAGGATCTCCGATGACGTCACGGAGCTGGACATAAGGCTTGATCTTGAGGCTTCAAGCTCTCCCGAGAGCTTTGGCTTTTCCTTTGAAGTTCCCTGCGACGATATCTATTCCTTCTGGAGTCCCGCCTTGGGCGAGAAAAGATATCTCCGTCCCGACTGGGCGCCTGCGGAGACTAAGAGCCGCTTTGCCTCCTGGCTGCCCTTGAGCCAGTGCGTGTCTGTTTCCGGAAAGAACCGTTTGACTGTGTGCTGCAGTGACTGTCATACCCCCATGAACATAAAAATGGGCATCGTGGAGGAGCGTGCAACTGTGGTGGTGACCGTGGAGTTCTTTTCCTCCGCCGTTGCTCCGTTGAAGGAATATAAGGCCACAGTGCGCCTTGACAGGAGCGGTTGTGATTATTACGGCGCTCTTTATTCCGCTATTGCCTGGCTCGAGGGGGACTGCGGCTATACTCCCGCAGAGGTTCCCGCAGCGGCGAAGCTTCCTATGTATTCCGCTTGGTATTCCTTCCATCAGAATATCGACGTTGATGCTATAGTCGAGCAGTGCCGTCTGGCAAAGAAGCTGGGAATGGAAACCGTTATCGTTGACGACGGCTGGCAGACCGACGATTCCTCCCGAGGATATGCATATTGCGGCGATTGGAGGGTGGCGCCCTCCAAGGTTAAGGATATGGCTAAGTTCGTTGATGCCGTTCACTGCACGGGAATGAAGTTTATGATCTGGTATTCCGTGCCATACATCGGTCCCAAGACCCAAGCCTTCGAGCGTTTTAAGACTATGCTTCTTGACGGAAAAAGGGAGAAGCCCTGGTATCATCTCGATCCCAGATTCAAGGAGGTAAGAGATTATCTTGTAGGAATCTATACGGATGCCGTAAAGAGTTGGGATATAGACGGCTTGAAGCTTGATTTTATCGATAGCTTTGGCATCAGACCCGATTGCGAGGTCTACGACGAGAGAAGGGATTGCTCCTCCCTGGAGGACTCGCTTTATAAGCTTATGACCGAGATCACCACAGCCGTTAAGGCGATAAAGCCCGATTTTCTTTTCGAGTTCAGACAAAGCTATATCGGCCCCGCTGTAAAGATGTTCGGAAATATGCTCAGGGTCGCCGATTGCCCCAACGACGCTTCCAGAAACAGAAAGGGCATAGCCGATCTCAGATTCACCTCCGGCAAGACTCCGGTTCATTCCGATATGCTTATGTGGTCTCCCACCGATTCTGTGGAATGCGCCGCTACTCAGGTAATATCGAGCCTCTTTGGTGTGGTCCAGGTCAGCGTGCTGCTGGATAAGATCCCCGAGGAGCACAGAAAAATGCTTAAGTTCTACCTTGACTTTGCGGTCAAGAATCAATCGGTGCTTTTGGACGGCGAGTTTTTCGCTCTCACTCCCGATTGCGGATACACTCTTGCGGGCGCCTTTGATTCCGGTAAGGAGATCTGCGTTTATTACTGCAATATCGTGTATTCCTGCCAAAGAAGACTCGGTGAGTACGTATTCTGTAATTGCCACGGCGGGGATGGATTATACCTTGATATGAAGCAGGGCGGATGCTTTAAGCTTGAGATCTTCAACTGTATGGGTGAAAAGCTCTCGGAGGAGCAAAGAGAGCTTTGCGGGCTTTGCAGTATCCCCGTTCCCTTTGCGGGAATGGCTAAGCTCAGTCGAATATAAAAAAATAACGGATGCGCTTTGGCGCATCCGTCCTTCTTTATTTGTCTTTAACTATTATTTTTACCGTATTCATAACGGGTCTGTCCTCCGGGGGGATGGTGGTGTCGGCGGCGCTTGCACTACCGCAGATCTCGTCTACTATCTCAATTCCCTCGGTAACGTAACCGAATACGGCGTAATCACCGTCAAGGTGTGTTTTGTCTTGATGCATAATGAAAAATTGGCTTCCGGCGGAGTCGGGAACGCTTGTTCTTGCCATGGATATCGCTCCGCGGGTGTGCTTCAGGGGATTATCTATTCCGTTTGAGGAAAATTCACCCTTTATTCTTCTTTCGGGTCCTCCATTGGCGGATCCGTCGGGAGAGCCCCCCTGCATCATAAAGCCGTTGATTATTCTGTGGAAGCCTACGTTGTCGTAAAAGCCGTCCCTTGCAAGCTCAATGAAGTTTGAAACCGTTATGGGGGCGCTGTCGGGCTCGAGCTTCACGGTTATCTTGCCCAGGTCCTTTATATCTATCTCGGCATAGTATTCCTTCGCGGGATCAAAATCCATAGTCGGCTTTACAAGTATGCCGTCCTTTATTGGGTTTTGCGCGGCGATGACTGCGGCAACCACTACCACTGCTATAACTGCTATACAAAAAACAACTGCGGCGGATGCGAGTATTATCCTTTTATTTTTTTCTTTTCTTGCGGCGCAAAGCTTGGCTATGATGGGAGCCTTGGTCTTTTCAAGCTCGGCGGGAAGAGGCAGTGAGTCAAGCTCTTCCTTAAAGGCTTTTCTTTGGCTTTCGGAGGGATCGACCGTTTCAAAATGCTCCTTAAGCTGATTTTGGGCGGTAAGGAGGGTTTTTTTGTCAAATTTTGTGGCGGTGCAAACGACCTCGAGGTCGGCGCCGAAAACCTCCGTCACAACGTAAATAAATCTCGTGATAGGGGAGAGGGAGTCTGCAAGCTTGCCCTCGGGATCTGCTTCGGAAATAAAATTCATATCCTTGGGGAGACGGAATGCACGGTTGTTTTCCTTTGCTGCCTCCTGTTTTGCGGCGAGAACGGTTTTGTTGACGGCGGTCTTTTCGAGCTCGGCGTAGCTTTTGAAGGCTTTAAGAGCATCGGGAGAGAATAAAGAGCTCAATACCTGAGACGTTATTTTAGAGGCGCTTTCCTTTTTTTGAGTAAGGGCGTAGGCAAGATGAAAGATCTTGGTCTCCGCTTTTGAATACAGAGCGTTAAGCTCCTTTTTCGAGCCCTGAAGTGCTTTTTCAAGATTGTCCATAGTTTGTCCTTTCTTTCGGTGTTCTTATTATATTTTAACAGAAAAATTTAATTTGTCTATATTTTTTCTTCATTGTTTTCATTTTGTTTAATTGTATTGCTCCATTGCCCCAAGTTTTTTTGTGTAAAGCTGTTGCGCCAAGCCGATTTTATGGCGAAATTTATTGAAAAAATATCCCGATTCTATTGACTTATCCTTTTTACTGTGATAAAATCCAACTAAATAATAAAGAAAGGGAGCGCTGTCTTAAGGATGGCGTACCGAGGTAGAGATTATGAAATTAGTTGCACAGTCGGATTTCTTTATCAAGCATTGCGGCGGTATTGAAAGCCTTGACCGAGTAAAAAAGATCGGTTATGAGTATATTTCTTACACCGTAAGCGACCGTTATGACGAGCCCTTCACCACTCAGTGGGGTGATAAGGAGCTGGAGGAGTATTTTGCTCCCATTGGTAACGCGATCAAGGAAAGGGGACTTAAGCTCTTTTACGTTGAGGTTGGCGGAGATATCTATAACGATCTTCTTACACACACCACCGAAGCAAGAACAAAGATGTGTCTTCAGGTAGTTAAGGCTTGCAAATATCTTGGTTGCGATACTCTTGCCATTAAGCCCGCAAAGGTCAATCGCGCCACAGCCGATGCTTGGGAGATCACTAAGAATATGACCTATCAGATCTTCGATCAGGTCAAGGCAGAGGCGGATAAGTACGGTATCAAGCTTGCAATTACAAATAACGTCCGTTGCGGAGGTCAGTATCTTTACGGAAGCGAGCCCGAGGAATTGCTGGAGCTTTGTGAGCGTTATGACGCAAAGGCTATCATCAACCCCTCCAGTGCCTTCGTTGCTCACGAAAGAGTCGGACGTTTTATCAGCAAGGTTGGCGATAAGCTCTTTGCTTTCCTTATCAATGATCTGGAATCCTCCAATAAGAATCCCTTTATGCCTATGATGGGCTCTTTGGATTATGCTACCATCATCGAGGCTCTGAAGGGCGCAGATCAGAATGCCGGCGCCGTTATGATGTGCACTCCCGTATTCAATCGCTTCAAGCAGTTTGTGGATCATCAGGGCTTGAATGATTCCTTGGATACCTTGCTCTATAAGATGGGCATGGTCATTTCCGGAAATCTTTAATTTGAGGAGGACGGTAAAATGATTAGACTCGGTACACAGTCAGGATTTTGCGGAGGTCTCGGATTAAGCGAGGCTGAGGTTTATAAGGCAATGAGCGACGTCGGCTTTGTCAGTGTTGACTATAGCCTTATGGCAGGATACACTGCAAATATCTGGAAAATGACCGATGAAGAGCTTAAAAATTATATGACCGAGCGTAAGAACGTAATGAACGCCAACGGCATTTACGCAGGTCAGACTCACTCTCCCATGGACGCTTATTGGGGTAAGCATCCCGAGACAAAGGAGGCTCGCTGGAAGGCTCAGATCCAGGCAATTAAGGCGGCAAGCTACCTTGATAGCCCTTATATAGTTGTTCATCCTCTCACCCCTCCCTCCAGAATACACAAGAGAGGCTACGATGAGGCAAAAGAGCTGAATATGGAATATTATAACTTCCTTAAGCCCTATCTTGAGGAGTATAACGTTAAGGCGGCCATTGAGAATATGTACGGCTACGACCCCATTCTGGGAAGAATGTGCGAGACCACCTGCTCTACCGCCAAGGAGCTTATCGATTACGTTGATACCCTTAATTCCGACAGGTTCGTTGTATGTCTGGACGTTGGACATTCCGCTCTGGGCGGTCAGGATCCCGTTAGTATGATCTACGAGCTTGGCAATAAGTATCTCCACGTTACTCATATGCACGATAACAACTATCTGGGTGACAATCATATGATGGCAGGTATGGGTAAGCTTGATTGGTGGAGCATCGGTAAGGCTCTTAACGACATCGGCTACGAGGACGTATTCAACTACGAGGCAGACTGTCCCTACGGCCGTTTGGGTAACTATAGACCCCTTCTTTCTCTGGATCTTCTTAAGGTTTATGCAGAGGTTGGAAAGGCTATCGTTAGTGTTAAATAATGATAAAACTCGGAACCCAGATCGGCTTTTGCTGGGGCTTGGATCTCAGTGAAGCTGAAATTTATAAGTCTATGAGCGACGTTGGCTTTTCCAGCGTTGATTACAATTTGATGGCGGGCTACAGATCGCCGATATGGCAAATGACGGACGATGAGCTGAAAAGCTATATGACCGAGCGAAAGAACGTAATGAATGCCAACGGCATTTTTGCGGGTCAGACCCATTCTCCCATGGAAGCGGACTATTTCAGCGATCCCGAAACCAAAGAGGCTCGCTGGCACGCCCAGGTTCAAGCCATAAAGGCAACAAGCTTTCTCGGAAGTCCTTACGTGGTTATTCACCCTCTTTATCCCTCGTTCAGGATCCATAACTTGGGTTATGATGAGTGTAAAGAGCTGAATATGGAGTATTATAACTTCCTTAAGCCCTATCTTGAGGAATATAACGTTAAAGCTGCAATAGAAAACCTCGCCAGATACGACCACACACTGGGAAGAATGTGCGAGGCAAGCTGCTGCAGTGCCAAGGAGCTTATCGATTACGTTGATACTCTGAATTCCGACAGATTTGTCGTTTGTCTTGACGTTGGTCATGCGGTGTTGGCAGGAGAAAATCCCGTCAGTATGATCTATGAGCTGGGCAAAAAATATCTTCACGTTACCCATATGCACGACAATGATTATCTCCACGATGATCATATGATGGCAGGTATGGGTAAGCTCAATTGGTGGGCAATAGGAAAGGCGCTTAACGATATCGGCTACGAAGGCATCTTTAACTATGAAGCCGAATGTCCCTTTCTCCGTTTCGGCGATAACAGAAAGCATCTTTCGCTGGATCTTCTCAAGGTGTACGCAGAGGTCGGAAAGGCTATTGTCAGCGTTAAATAGAAACGAGGTAAAGTAATGATAAAACTCGGAACTCAGTGCGGTTTCTGGGGCGGACTTGATCTCAGCGAGGCTGAAATGTATAAAGCGATGAGTGATGCCGGTTTTTCCAGCATTGATTACAGCCTTATGCATTGGTATCAATCTGATATCTGGAAAATGACCGACGAAGAGCTTAAAAATTATATGACCGAGCAGAAAAACATAATGAATGCCAACGGTATCTTCGCAGGTCAGACTCATTCTCCGATGGATGCAGATTATCTTGATCACCCCGAGACCAAAGAGGCTCGCTGGCACGCCCAGGTTCAGGCAATAAAGGCGGCAAGCTTTCTGGGAAGCCCTTATATAGTTATCCATCCGCTATTTCCTTTGTTCAGGATCCATGACAGGGAATATGAAAGAACCAAGGAAATGAATATGGAATACTATAATTTTCTTAAGCCGTACCTTGAAGAATACAACGTCAAGGGAGCAATAGAAAATCTTGCGAATTTCGACTTTGTTCTTGGCAGATGTTGCGAGGGCGTTTGCTCAAGCGCCAAGGAGCTTATCGATTACGTCGATACACTCAATTCCGACAGATTCGTGGTATGTCTTGACGTCGGCCACGCTGCTCTGGCAGGAGAAAATCCCGTCAGAATGATCTACGAGCTCGGCAAAAAATATCTCCACGTTACCCATATGCACGACAACGATTATATCGGTGATAACCATATGATGGCGGGCTTAGGAAAGATCGATTGGTGGGGAATAGGAAAAGCGCTTAACGACATTGGCTTTGAAGGGATCTTTAATTACGAGGCCGATGATAGCTACGTGCACTTAGGCGAATACAGAAAGCACCTTTCTCTGGATCTTTTAAAGGTTTATGCCCAGGTCGGAAAGGCTATAGTCAGTGTTAAATGACTCAAGGGACCTGCCGCATTTTACGGCAGGTCTTTCTTTAGAATTAAGGAGGGTCGGCTCAGCCGACGAGAAAAAAATGAATTTAGCGATTCAATCTGATCAGTATTTGAAAAACGGAATAGAAGGCGGACTTGAACGAATCGGCGGTATAGGATATAAATATGCCACTTATACCGTGAAGGGTCGCTACGACGAGCCCTTCGTTGATTTCAGTGATGATGAGCTTAAAAAAGAATACGGGCCCATCGGTAAGGCCTTTGAGGAAAAGGGGATAAAGATAGTTTATAACGAGCTCAGCACGGAAATGTACGTTAATTATCTTACAAATACCAATGCCGCAAGAGAAAAAATGGTGATACAGACCATAAAGGCAAGCTCCTTTATGGGTGTCAGCCATCTTCTTTTAAAGCCCTTCTTTATTATCCCCGCAGGGGATGATCCCGTTTCGGTCACAAGAGAAAAGCTTTATGAGCTTTTGGAGCTTTTTATGCCCGTTGCAAAGGAGTACGGCGTAAAGCTTCTTATCACGAACAACACCTTCCATAACACAAAGCTCTTTTTCGGCTCCGAGCCCGAGGATCTTCTTGAGCTTTATGAAAGATACGGCGTTATGACGGTCATCGATCCGGTAAACGCTTATAAAGCAAAATGGAAGCTTTCAAAGGCTATGATGATGATCAAGGATGTTATCTATGCATATCAGATCACGGACGTTGAGCCCAGTGTAAGAAATCCCTTTATGCCTATGATGGGCAGTATCGATTACCCTCAGGTTATCAGAACTCTTGCTGCTATCAGCGAAGAGAGACCTGACTTTGTTGCCGTTATGAATGCCAATATCGTATTCAAGCGCTTTAGCGAGTTTGACTCCGATGGGCTCGATTCGGCTTTGGACAACCTGCTTTATAAGATGGGCAGGATAATTGTCGGCGACAGATGATTGGCAGATTTAATACGATAGGAGGAGTGTTATTATGATCAAACTTGGAACACAAACGGGCTTTGCAAGCAATATCGGACTCAGCGCCGATGAAATGTATAAGATAATGAGTGACCTGGGCTTTTCCAGCGTTGATTACAGCCTTATGAACGGCTATCAGTCCGAGCTCTGGACACTTACGGACGACGAGCTTAAGGCGAGAATGACTGCAGTAAAGGAAACGATGCACAAAAACGGCATCGTTGCAGGTCAGACCCATTCTCCCATGGATGCTTATTGGGGCAAGCAGCCCGAGACCAAGGAGGCTCGCTGGAACGCACAAATACAGGCTATCAAGGCGGCAAGCTTTCTTGAGAGTCCTTATATCGTTATTCATCCCTTAAGACACCCCAACAGAGCGCACAAAAGAGGCTACGAGGAATGTAAAGAGCTGAATATGGAATTCTATAGCTTCCTTAAGCCCTACCTTGAGGAGTATAACGTTAAGGCGGCAATTGAGAATATGTTTATGAGAGATCCCATTCTCGGAAGATTGGGAGAGACGGTCTGCTCCACTGCGGCAGAGCTTAAGGATTACGTTGATACACTCAATTCCGATAGATTCGTGGTTTGCCTTGACGTTGGTCACTGCGTGCTGGGCGGTCAGGATCCCGTTAGTATGATCTACGAGCTTGGCAATAAGTATCTCCACGTAACCCATATGCACGATAACGATTACGTTGACGACCGCCATATGATGGCGGGAATGGGTAAGATCGATTGGTGGAGCATAGGAAAGGCTTTAAACGAT
This sequence comes from Oscillospiraceae bacterium, assembly GCA_015063985.1. GTDB lineage: Bacteria > Bacillota > Clostridia > Oscillospirales > SIG627 > SIG685. The sequence continues at coordinate 45,931 of SVTC01000018.1, forward strand.
ATCGGATACGAGGATATTTTCAACTATGAGGCAGATTCTCCCTTCTACAAGCTGGGCGAGTATAAGAAGGATCTTGCAGTGGATCTTTTACGAGTCTATGCCGAGGTTGCAAAGGAGATAGTAAGGGTCAAGTAATGGAGGGGGCTTGCCGTTTCGGTGAGCCCCGAGCCTTTATGGAGGAATTATAATGAAATTAGCCGTTCAAAGCGAGGGGTATATAAAGCGTTACGGTATCGAAAAAGCCCTTGATAAGATCAAAAATGTGGGGTATAGTTGTATTTCGTATTGCATAGAAGACAACTATAATTCGAAAATGGTCACCGATTGGAGCGAGGAGGAGCTAAGGGAGTATTATGGCGGACTGGGAGAAAAAATAAAGTCATCGGGACTTGAGCTTGCCTCTGTCAGTGTGAAAACTCAAATGTATTCCGATTGGAGCAAGGCCAGCTTTCCTATGAGAAAGGAGCTCTACCTTAAGTGTGTAAGGGCTTGTGCTTATTTAGGCTGCGATCAGCTTGTGGTTCCCTTGGTGACCTATCATTCCAGAGTTGCGGATTCCTACTCTCAAAGCCTTGCCATCGCGGAGGAAATGCTTGGGGTGATACTTCCCGAAGCCGAAAAAGCGGGGGTAATGATATCTGTAACAAATCCCTGCGTTACCCTTGACGTATATCCCTTTGGCTGCGAAAGTGTGGAATTGGCGGACTTTGCAAAAAAACACGGAGTCGGCGTTGTGCTGGATCCGGTGAACGGACAAATGTCGGGAACCGACGCAAGTGAGCTGATAAGGGCTTGCGGCGAGAGCTTTATGGGAGTATTCGTTCGTGATTACGAGGAGGCTTTTCAGACACCTGCCATACCTATGATGGGCGCGGTGGACTACTGCGGATTTATAGAGTCCTTGAAGGATGCACCCGATAAGGGAGTTGTGGTCATGATGCTTACTGAGGTGTATCACCGCTTTTCCGATCTTGGAAATCAGGACGGAATGTATTCTGCCTTTGACAGCTTCTTTTATAAAATGGGTAAGGTCATCAGCGGGGGAGGTATGGAGAAATGATAAAGATATCCGGATCTACGGGCTTTTCTCTCGGCTTGGGACTTGAGCCCGGAGAGGTTTATGCCGAGCTTAAGAAAGCGGGCTACGACGGAATAGACTACTGCCTTATGGGTGCCTACACCTCTGAAATGTGGCATATACCCGACACTGAGCTTAAGAAAATGATGGATAAGCCCAGAGAGCTTTTGGAGGGGGTGGGATTGAAGGTGCTTCAGACTCATTCTCCCATGGATGCTTATTGGCAAAAAGCCCCCGAAACCAAATTCAGCCGCTGGAACGCTCAGGTTCAGGCTATTAAGGCTGCGAGCTTTCTCGGATCGCCTTATGTTGTAATTCACCCGATCATACCGCCGGAGCGTATCGGAAAGCAGGGCAAGGAGATAGCAAAAGAGATAAATATGGAGTTTTTCTCATATCTTCGCCCTTATCTTGAGGAATATAACGTTATGGCGGCTATAGAAAACGTTTTTTGCCAGCATCCCATAACACAGTGTCTGACCGAGACCACCTGCTCAAAGGCAGATGAGCTTTGCGATTATATCGATACTTTGGGTAATGACCGCTTCTGTGCTTGCCTGGACGTCGGACACGCCGTTTTGACCCGCCAGGATCCCGTGGAAATGATCTATGCTCTCGGACACCGCTTAAGGGCTACCCATATGCACGATAACGATTATATCCACGATTGCCACTATATGCCGGGACTTGGTAAGCTTGATTGGTGGAGCATCGGTAAGGCTCTTAATGATATCGGATATAAGGATTCCTTTAACTATGAGGCCGATATAAGCTACGTTGAGCTGGGCCGGTTCCAACCCAAGCTTTCAAGATATTTCCTTCAGGTCTATGCCAATATTGCCAAGGCAATAATATCCGTTAAGTAAACGGTATTTGTAAACATTTTTCGATGCTTGAATAAATGTTTGACACTGCAGAAATAATGTGTTATAATCATAAAAAACAAGGAGGGATTTTTTATGGAGCTTAAAGGATCTAAGACAGAAAAAAATCTGCTTGCGGCTTTTGCAGGCGAATCTCAGGCGAGGAATAAGTATACCTACTTTGCTTCCGTTGCCAAGAAGGAAGGCTATGAGCAGATCGCGGCTATTTTTGAATTGACCGCAAACAACGAAAAGGAGCACGCAAAGCTGTGGTTTAAGGCTTTGGGTGAGCTTGGCGATACCGCAAAGAATCTTGCGGCTGCCGCAGAGGGCGAGAATTATGAGTGGACCGAAATGTACGCTCAGTTTGCCAAGGATGCGGAGGAAGAGGGCTTCTATGAGCTTGCCGCTCAGTTCAAGGGCGTTGCAAAGATCGAAAAGAGCCACGAGGAGCGTTACCGCGCACTGCTCAACAACGTTGAAATGAAGGCTGTATTCGAAAAGGCAGAGGAAACAATGTGGGAGTGCCGTAACTGCGGACATCTTATGATGGGTAAGAAGGCTCCCGAGGTCTGCCCCGTGTGCCGCCACCCCAAGAGCTATTTCGAGCTCAGAAAAGAAAATTATTGATAAGAAAAGAATTTTATTAATTTTAATCGCCCGCAGGATGCGGGCGATTTTCTTTTTCGGGGCTTCTTTTGATAGCTTCTCGTTTGTTGGGGTTCCTTCAATAACCCAAAAAAGGGGCTGTAAAAAAGGTCAAAAAAAAAGAGAGCCTATGTTTCCAAGAAAGAGGAGACATAGGCTTCTTTTTGTGGTAAAATGTAGTTGAAATGAAAAAACAAATATACCAACAAGAATATTGT
>SVTC01000019.1 GCA_015063985.1 Oscillospiraceae bacterium
TTTCTTTTTGCGCCCTTTTTTTGCTCCCATCCTGTGGTAAAACACTCTTTTCCATAAAAAACAACAAGACCCACCCTTTCGAGTGAGTCTTGCCTTTTTTTATGGAGCTTTTTTACAGCCCCTTTTTAACATTAGAATAAAGTTGTAATCCAATAAATAACCCCATACACAACACTCGCCACCGTACCATACACAATAACAGGCCCTGCAATAGTAAACATCTTTGCACCGACGCCGAGGATATATCCTTCTGCTGCTGTCAAGTTAGGAACCATTAGTTTTTAAATGTTTTTATATTGACTTTCCCCTAAGGGTATAGATTACAATATAACAAAAGAGGTGATATTATACTCATCGGCGCATTTTCAAAATATGTTAAAACAACAGTAAAAACACTACGGTATTACGACCGCATCGGTTTATTCTTTCCTGCTGATACCGACCCTGTTACCGGTTATAGACATTATACGGTAGAGCAATTAGCGGATTTTGAGCGAATACGGCAATATCGTACTGCCGGACTTTCCGTTGAACAAATTCGCCGTTTGTTAAGTGGTGAAAATCAAGAAGCCATACTTTTAGAGCAACAAAAGCTATTGAGCGAACAAGAACGGATTTTACGGCGACAAAAAGAAGCCGTAGCATCGCTCCTGAATGCACCGCATACCAACAATTATATGGTTTCTATTAAAGAACTTCCTACTTATACGGTATGTACCTGCCGAACACGTGTACCTGATGTGTCACACATACCACCCGCATTTTCAGCTCGTTTCAATGAGATGAAACAGTTATATCCACAATTATCTCTTGCACAACCAAACTATTGTTGTGTAACCTTTACTGACCAGAGCCACCGAGATAGTGATATGGAGGTAGAATATGCCGAGGCTGTAACTGAACCACAAGAAAATAAAAACGGTTTTATATTTAAAACACTGACGGGCGGCACAGTTGCTTGTGTAGAACATTGTGGCACTTACGAAAACATCGCAAGTGCTTATGCTGCACTGTTTAAATGGCTTACCGTAAGCGGTTATCAAATGGCAGGTGCTGTACGTGAGCGTTTTATTCACGGCGCATGGGATCGAAAGAGTGTGGCGGATTGGCTTGTTGAAATTCAGATTCCTCTGCACAAACGAGAAGATACATTATGATAAATTATTTATTACTTGGATGTTCCGTGGTTTTGGCTGTGGTAAAGTCCGCATTTGTAAAGAAATACAGCAGCCACGCACCCGACAAAAACAGTCCTATTTTCTTTTTTAATCTTGTGGCATACGGTCTTGCGTCAATAATACAATTAGTTGTAAACGGTCTTCCGTCTCTATCCCTGTGGATAGTTCTGCCTGCCGTAGGTTATGCCCTTTCGTGTTATTTGATGCAAATGTTTTTAATGAAGAGTATGGCTATCGGTTCAATGGCGTTAAGTTCGCTTTTCTGTATGTACGGTATGCTTATTCCCACCATTGCAGGACCGTTATTTTTTGGTGAGTCTTTTTCAGTTTGGCAAGGTGTAGGCGTTGCACTTATGATTTTAGCCATCTTCTTTTCGTCTGACGTGCGCAAAGATAATTCGACAACATCTAAAAAATGGCTCATATTTGCACTTCTTACCCTACTCTTTTCGGGTATGGTTGGCATATTCGAAAAGGTTCACCAAACAGGACTGCAAAGGGATGATATACACTCATTTTTATCCTGTGCATTTACTATGATTGCACTGCTTAATGCTATCACCATTCCAATCGTGAGTAAGCGCGAAGAAAATCCGCCGCCAATTAAACAAGGATTACTTACAGCAATTCTCACCGGCTTGGTAATCGTATTTTACAATAGAATCAACCTGATTTTGGCAGGTGCGCTTGACACAATGATTTATTACCCCATATCAAGTGGCGGTGCCGTGTTACTTACTCTTATAGTTTCAGTAATTGTATTCCGTGAACCGATAAAACAAAACCATATTCTATGTTTTATATCAGGTACAGCGGCTATTTTACTACTTGGAATTTTCTAAATCGGAGGACTTATTATGACACAAACACGAGAACTTCAAGCTATGTTAGATAAAGGCGGTATAGTTACTATACCATCCGGTGAATACATAATAGAAAAACCGCTTATCATTCACGACAACACACATTTAAAATTAGCGCCCGATGCTATACTGCGTCTGCCCGATGACGGTGTATTTTCACTAATTGAGAACGATGGTCTAAAAGGTGAACACAAAAACTGTAATATTCGTATTGAGGGCGGTGTATGGGATGGTACAAATCTTAACTGTCAGCGTAAATTTTTAGCACCGGGTGAAAACTACGGCGAGGGCGGTACTTTTAATAAAGAGCGGTATTTTAAAAACGACTATCTCGGTCTTTTAATGAGATTTGTACATTGCCGTAACTTATATATTGGAAACCTTACTATAAAAGACCCTCTTTCTTTCGGTCTGCAAATTGCCGACACAGCAGAGTTTACGGTTGAAAACATTTATCTTGACTACAACTGTAAAAAGAGAAATATGGACGGCATACATATCACAGGACCGGCACGTTTTGGAAACATTCGCAACATTCACGGTATTGCAAACGATGACCAAGTCGCTTTAACCGCCGACGCTACACCTTTGACCGAGATAACAAGAGGTCCCATTGAGGATATAGTTATTGACGGTGTATACGGTGAAAACACCTATACAGGTGTTAGACTTCTTTCAAGTGGAAGCCCCGTTCGCAATATTACAATCCGTAATCTGTATGGCACATGCCGTTATAATGCCGTTTCTTTTACCCACCACAACCAGCACCCCGGGGCGCCTTCGCTGATGGAAAACATTTGCGTCTCAAACGTGCATATGTCCAAACCCAAAAGTTACAACCACGATGACGGTTTCTTTCATTTTGATGGCGAGGAAAACACGGCAAAGAGTTGTCCTTTGATTGAATTTTTCCCGGGAACAGTAACCCGCAACGTGCGCATTGAAAACGTTTTCCGTCGCGAAACCAGAAACGAGGTGGATGCTGCATTAATTTTGATCGGCAAGGACGCAACGGTTGAAAACCTTTCTTTAGGATATCTGACTCAAGATTTTCCCGATGGTAGAAATGTGCCTATGGTAGTAGACTTAAATAAGGAATAATTAAAACGGCTTGACCGAGCGGTCAAGCCTTTTGCGTTAGAATAAAGTTGTAATCCAATATATTACGCCATAAACAACTGATGCCACCGTACCATACACGATCACCGGCCCCGCAATTGTAAACATCTTTGCACCGACTCCCAAGATAAACCCCTCTGCTTTATTATCCAGGGCGGGGGATATCATTGCATTCGCAAATCCGGTTATGGGAACCAGAGTTCCTGCACCTGCATGCTTTGCTATCGAATCGTAAAAGCCCAGGGCGGTGGCAAGGCAGGCTATAAATATGAGGCTTATGCTCACTGCGGAGGAAAGAGCTTTTTCGTCGTTTATATATTTGCTCAGAAGGGTTTTGATCAACTCTCCGAGGGTGCAGATCGCCCCGCCCACCAAAAACGCAAGGAAGGTGTTTTTAATTACTCTTGACTTTGGTGCGTGTGTTTTGGTATAATTCTTATAGTCCTTTTTGTTGATCATTAAAAATACACCTCGAAGGATCTGTTTGGGGCTTTTGTTTTGCTTTCTTTCTTTTGAACGTAATATATACAAGCCTTTTTGCTGTTAAGTTCAAGACAGAATTTGGGTACGTTTGTTAAGTTACATTCGCCGTTTTGCTGATATTGGCAATTTTCGGCGCACTTGATAAGTCCGTTGATCTTTCATCACTCCTTGGTAAATAATATGTATGAAAAAATCCTTATCCATTCACCGAAATTGAATATAAAAGCCGTTGAAGAGCTGGAAAGGCTTGGGTTTGAATGCCGTTCTACAAAACCCTGCGATTATTTTTCGCCTCAGGTCGACCTTCACGCGGATATGCAGTATTTCAGGCTTGGAAAAAAGCTTTACTGTATCGGCTCAGCCGAGCTTTGTCCTCCTTGGCTGAAAGCGGAAAAGATCGGGCTTTCCTATGATGAAAAGCCTTACCGCAACGAGGCAAAGCTTAATCTTTTCAGAATAGGCAGCTATGTTCTCGGAAATCAAAGGCTTTGTTACAAATTTAGTTTGCCTGATAATCTTACTTTTATTCACTGCAATCAAGGCTATGCGGCTTGCTCGTGTCTGAGAGTTGGGGATAATGCCGTCATTACCGATGACGTTTCCATATCCTTAACATTAAAAACCTTGGGCTTTGACGTTCTTATTATTGAAAAAGGGGATATTCTGCTTGAGGGCTATCCCTACGGCTTTATAGGCGGTGCAAGTGCGGCGCTGTCCTCTGAGCTTGTTTGCTTTTTCGGAAGCTTGGATAAGCTCGGGCAAGGGGATAAGATCAAAGAATTCTTATTAAAGCACCGGGTAAAATATATAGAGCTTTTTGATTCGCCTCTTGTCGATATCGGAGGAGCGGTTATTCTAAAAGAAGAAAATACGTAAAAAAGCATAGTCGAAAACCGACTATGCTTTAATCTTTATTTCTTCTCGGGCTTTTCCACTTCTTCAGCGGGGATCTCAACTGCTCTTACAGCCCATTTAAATACCTTAAGCTTGGTTTTATCGGAGCCGGTCTCAATGGTTACGATATCGTCCTTAATCTTTACGACTCTTCCGATAAGACCGCCGTTGGTGGAGATCTCATCGCCTACCTTAAGATTGTCTCTCATTGCGGCAATTTCTTTTTCTTGTTTCTTCTGGGGTCTTATCATAAGAAAATAAAAAACGCCGATGATCAAAACAAAGGGAAGAAGGCTGCCTACGAGAGCCATAGGGCCGTTATTTGCTGCTTCCAAAAAATACATTATCTTACCTCCAAAGATTTATACATGTAATTATACTATGAAATCAAAGATAATTCAAGTCTTTTATGAAAATAATCTTGCAAACACATAAATAATGTGGTAAAATGTTCTTAATATGATATTTTACGGAGGTTTTTATGTTAGCCGTTATTTCAGTTACAGGTAAGGATTGTGTAGGTATTATTGCCGACGTCAGCGTTAAGTGCCGTGAGCACGAGGCGAATATCATCGATATTTCCCAAACGGTTCTTCAGGACTTCTTTTGTATGATAATGCTCGTCCAGATAGATAAATTAAACGTCCCCTTTGGAGACTTTATCGATGCTATGGAAAAGCTTGGCAAGGAGAAGGGACTTTCCATTCATACCATGCACGAAGACGTGTTCAATTCAATGCATAAGATCTGAGGCGCGAAATGATAAACATTAATAAGGATGAAATTCTCGAAACTATAAATATGATCGATACGGAGCATCTGGACGTCCGTACCATCACTATGGGTATCTCTCTTTTTGATTGTATTACCGACGATATTACAAGGCTTTGCGATAAGATCTATGATAAGCTTACCTTCTGCGCAAAGAACCTTGTATCCACAGGTGAGGAAATAGAAAAGATCTACGGTATTCCGATCATCAACAAGCGAGTCAGTGTTACCCCTATCAGTCTTGTTGGCTCAAATATCTCCTCCGAGGATTACGTTAAGATCGCCAAAACTCTTGACAGGGCGGCAGATACTCTGGGAATCAACTTCATAGGCGGCTACGGCGCTTTGGTGCAAAAGGGCTATACCGTCGGTGCCAAGAGGCTTATTGAATCTATTCCCGAGGCTCTCAGCACTACCAACCGTGTATGCTCCAGCGTAAACGTTGCATCCACCAAGGCAGGTATCAATATGGATGCCGTCAGAGATATGGGCAAGATAATAAAAAGAACTGCAGAGCTTACCAAGGATAACGAAAGCATCGGATGCGCAAAGCTTGTTGTATTTGCCAACGTGCCCGAGGATAATCCCTTTATGGCAGGCGCCTTCCACGGAATGGGAGAGGCGGACTGCGCTATAAACGTCGGCGTTTCGGGCCCGGGTGTCGTATCCTCCGCTATCAAGAAGGCGGGAGATTGCGATATTACAGAGCTTGCCGAGGTTGTTAAGAAGACTGCATTTAAGATAACCCGTATGGGTCAGCTTGTTGCAAGGGAAGCCTCTGCGCGTCTTAACGCTCCCTTTGGAATAGTGGATCTTTCTCTCGCGCCCACTCCCGCAGTGGGTGACTCCGTTGCTCATATTCTTGAAGCGATGGGGCTTGAGACCTGCGGTGCCTGCGGTACTACCGCTTGCCTTGCTCTTCTTAACGATGCCGTTAAAAAGGGCGGTGTAATGGCTTCCAGCCACGTCGGCGGTCTTTCCGGTGCCTTTATTCCCGTCAGCGAGGATGCGGGTATGATCAACGCCGTTGAGAGCGGATGTCTTACTCTTGAAAAGCTCGAGGCAATGACCGCGGTTTGTTCGGTAGGTCTTGATATGATCGCCGTACCCGGTGATACTCCTGCAGACGTTATATCCGCCCTTATCGCCGATGAGATCGCTATAGGAGTAGTTAACACCAAGACTACTGCTGTGAGAGTGATCCCCGCTATAGGAAAGGGAATAGGCGACAGTGTTCATTTCGGCGGACTTTTGGGCGACGCACCCGTTATGCGTATCAACACGGCATCTCCGGCCAAGTTTATATCCCGTGGCGGAAGAGTTCCCGCGCCCATTCACAGCTTGAAAAACTGAGGGTGATTTATGATTCTTTTAGGTATCGATTTTGGTGACGTCAGAATGGGCTATGCCTCCTGCGATAAGGAATGGTTGCTTGCCACGGGGCTTGAGACCGTAAACGTCAGCGGCGTTAACGATGCCGCAAAAAAGGCAGCTGCAAAGGCAAAGGAGATCGGCGCTGAAAGGATAATCGTTGGAAAGCCGCTGAGAACCGACGGCACTGCGGGAAACCGTGTTGAAAGAACGATGGCTTTCGTGGAAAAGCTTGCCGCTTTATCGGGGCTTGAGGTTGAGACCTTCGATGAACGCTTTACATCCGTATGCGCTCATCAGTTCCTTTCGGATTCCGGCTTGAAAACAAAAAAGCACAAGGGTCTTGTTGATACTGTCAGTGCGGCAATTATTCTGCAGGATTATATGGACAGAAACAAGAATAAATAAGATATACCGAGGCTTCACTTGAAGCCTCGGTATTTTTTACAGTATTATGCAGATCAAGCCGCCGCTGCCCTCGTTGATTATCTTTTGAAGCATATCTACAAACTTAAGCCTTGCATCGTTGGGGATCTTTTCAAGCTTGGAGCTCAATTCCTCGTTCATAAGATCGTTTAGGGTCTTTCCGAACATATTAAGCTCCCAGACCTTTTCAGGCTCTCTGTCGATCTTGTCGAGGATAAAGCTTGCCATATCCTCCGATTGCTTTTCACTGCCGATGATGGGGGAGATCTGGGTCTTAACGTTTGCCTTTATCATGTGTATGCTCGGAGCGCTTGCCTTGAAGCGTATTCCGTGTCCTCCGGGCTGCTTTATTACCTCGGGATCCTCAAGCTTGATATCCTCGGTGGAGGGTACCACTATTCCGTAGCCGGTGGCTTGAGCTTGGTCAAGGGCGTTTTTTATCTTATCAAATCTTTCTTTTGTGGATAAAAGGGAGGTGACGGTTTTTATCAGCTCCGATTCATCGCTTATCTCCATCTTGCTCTTTTGGCTGAGTACCTTGAAGAAGAGCTTTTCCTCGGGGATAAGCTTGCATTCTACCTTGCCGTTGGAGCAGTCTATTTTTTCCACCTCTACGGTATAGCTTTGCTCCTCGGTGGGACAGTATAGACTGCTGACCTCCTTCATTTTTCTTATGTTCAGTGCTTTTACTTGAAGACTGTCCAGAAGCCTTCGTCTGCTTTCGTCACCTTCGTCCAGACCGAGAAGCCACTTGGGTGTCTTGAAGCTTATTTCCGTTAGAGGAAACTCCATAAGTATTGAGGAGAGTATAGCTTCTATCTCCTTTTCGTCAAGGGTGTAGCAGTTTGTAAGACATACCGTACGGTTATATTTTTCTTCAAGCTCTGCCTTTAGCTTTTGTGCTCTTTCGCTTTGGGGCTCTGCGGAATTAAGCACGATCACGTAAGGCTTGCCCGAGGCTTCCAGCTCCTTAAAGGCTTTCGCTTCGGCTTTTTCATAATTTTCCCGCTTCAGATCTCCAAAGCTTGCATCGGTCGTTACCAGGATGCCGATGGTGGAATGCTCGCGGATGACCTTCTGGGTGCCCAGCTCTGCGGCTTGCTCAAAGGGGAGAGGGGATTTGCTCCAGGGGGTCATCACCATTCTTTGATTGCCTTCCTCTGTGAGTCCCTCGGCTCCTTCTACAATAAAGCCTACGCAATCAATCAGCTTTGTTCTGAAATAAACGCTTTCCCCGAGATTAACCGATGCGGCTTGCTCAGGTACGAATTTTGGCTCGGTAGTCATGACCGTCTTTCCCGATGCGCTTTGGGGAAGCTCGTCTGTTGCTCTGATTTTTGCGTTTTCGTCGGAGATGTTGGGAATAACAAGCTTCTCCATAAAATTCTTTATCAAGGTGCTTTTGCCGCATCTTACGGGCCCTACCACACCTATGTATATATCGCCGCCCGTCCTTTGGGCTATGTCCTTATATATATTTGCCATTTTTATCCTCCGAAGCTTCTTTTTTCTATATATTTATTCAGCCTCGGGGAAGGTTATGACATTTTTTTATTCTTCTATAAGGGTAGATACACCGTCGGGAATGGCAAGTATCTTGGCATCCCTTCCCGCAATATCTAAAGCTTTGGAAATTGCACTGTCCAGGTCCTTTGCGGGGATGAGGTGCATATCTCTTATCATTTCATCATCGCAGTCGCTTACAAGTATGACCTTGAATTTGGTCAAGATCCTTAAAAAGATCTGTGTCTGCCACTGATCGGCGACGGTGCTTTCGGGGGAGCGTTTAACGATAGCATCAAGAAGCTTTTGGTTATCGGGCTCCTTTTTCAGCATTTCATAAAAGCTTTGCGCGCCGTGACCGTCATTGCATTTTGAAAGCATTATTATTACGCCGCCTTCCTTGCAGCAGGCTTCTGCGGTCGACATTCCTTTAAAGCTCTGATACACGTTTTGGTCCAAGGGATATCCTCCGTTGGTGGTGATAACAACGTCTGCAAGCTGTTTTTTGCAGGCGCAAAGAGACCTTATATAGTCCACGCCCTTTTGATGTGCCGCAAAACTGTCTCCGGAAAAACAACCTATTATTTCTTTTTTTGTGTTAAGCACGACGTTGACGATAAAGGCAAGATTTGCTTTTTCGGCGGCTTGGCACATATCAAGGTGGATGGGGTTATCCTTTAAGACTCCGGTTCTTGAATTTCCGTGGGCAATAAAGCCGGCACTGTGGTTATACATTACGGTTTGTCTTGCGCATACTCCGGGCAGGACTGCTTTTCTTCCTCCGGAGAATCCGGCGAAAAAGTGAGGCTCGATAAAGCCCTCGGCTACAAGAAGATCGGCTTGGGCGGCGGTCTTGTTTAAGAAGAATCTGTTGCCGCTGGGAAGTGTGCCCATATCAACACATTCGGGATCATCGCAATCGTGCACAACTATCGGAACGGTATCCACAATTTCCTTTCCGTAGCGCTCGATAAGCTCCTCCGTGGTGGTTTTTCTGTGGCAACCTGTGGCTATAAGTATGGTAATATTGCAGCTTGGCTCGTAGCTTCTTAATTCTTTGAGTATGCAAGGCATTATTATTTTGCTGGGGACGGGGCGTGTATGGTCAGAGGAGATTATAACAACGTTTTTCTTGCCCTTTGCCATTTCGCCCAATCTTTTTGTGCCGATGGGAGAGGACAGGGAATCTTTCACTATCTGACTTTGCTCCATAGCAGGGGAGACCTGGGAAAGCTTGCTTTCCATTATCCCAAGCAGATTTTCTTCATTTATACGTCCGTTAAGAGCTTTTCTTCCGTAGGGGAATAATATTTCCTTCATTTTATCACCTTCCTGGCTTTATTATACCCTCGGGAAAACCGAATGTCAATAAAAAGCTTTACTTTATTCCAATGCCTTTTTCAATCTTTGGAATATCTTTTTTTCTTCTCTTGATACCTTTACCTGGGTTATTCCCATTATTTTTGCCGTTTGGGTTTGGGTGAGGTTTCTTTTGTATCTTAGATCTATTAACAGCTGTTGATCCTTATCAAGCTTTTCCACCTCTTGCTTCAGAGACAGATTCTCGTAAACTCTTTCAAAGCAGTCCTTTCCGATCATTTCCTCGGGGCTTTTTTGATCCTCCGATGGCTTTTCAAACAGACTTATAACGGCAGTTGAGGATTCCGTTGCGATGATTACGTCCTCTTCATTTAAGCAGAGCTCTTGGGAGATCTCCTTTATTGTCGGCATCCTCTGGTGCCTTTGGTAAAAGTCGGCTGAATAAGAGGCTATTTTTGCACTGTTTTGTTTTGTTGTACGGGATATCTTTATTAAGCCGTCGTCTCTTAAATATCTTTTGATCTCTCCGATTATTAAAACCACCGCATAGGTCGATAGTACGCAGTTTTGCTTCGGATCAAAATTTCTTATTGCCTTAATGAGACCTATACATCCGATCTGCACAAGATCCTCGTAATCCGTGCCTCTTCCCATAAACCTCTTTGCAGCAGATCTTACCAGACCCATATTATCATTTACAAGCCTTTCCATGGCTTCTTCGTCCCCGTTTGCAGCAAGAGAGATGGTGCTTTCATCATTTATGTATTTCATTTTGCCAGCAGTTTTCGCATGGTTACCGTTGTGCCTTTACCCCTTGTGCTTTTTATGCTGAATTTATCCGAAAAGCTTTTCATAATGCATAATCCCATACCGCATCTTTCGCCCAGCGCATCGGTGGTGTAAAAGGGCTCCATGGCTTTTTTCATATCCTCTATACCGCAGCCTGTGTCCTTGATCCTTATGACGAGCTCCATATCCTCGAAAAGCTTTGCTTCCATTGTGATCTTCCCGGGGGAATCCTTGTATGCGTGAACTATGCAGTTTGTTACTGCCTCCGAAACCATTGTTTTAATATCCGCCATATCCTCTGCAGTAACGTTGGTCCTGGATATAAATCCCATTATTATCATTCTTGATAGTGCCTCGTTTTCGGATATTGAAGGAAACTGAGCTTTTATTGCATTTTTGATCTTCTTCATTTTTTTCTCCTTTATAGAGTAGTAACTTTGATTATCTTGTCAACGCCTGCCAAAAACAGTATTTTTCTCGTGGAAGAATTGGGGTTTTTTAATTCGTATTCTATGTTATTTTCCTTTGCTATCCTTGCTCTGCCCAAAATAAGTCCCAGCCCTGAGCTGTCCATAAATTCAGTTGCGGTAAGATCGAGGCATAGCCTTTGGGGCTTTGCTTCCCTTACAAGAGCGTCTATCTCCTCTCTTACCTTGCTCGCGCAATGGTGGTCTATCTCCTTTGGAAGTCTGACCGTGAGAACCTTATCCTCAAAACTTTTACATAAGACCATATTCATTTTTACCTCCTTTTTTCTTATATTATCACATATATTCTGAAAAATATGTCGAAACTAGGATAGAGAAAAAGGAAAACCGAATGCAATCAATGCATTCGGTTTGGCTCTTTATTTTAAATTTTCTTTTATTGCCTTAGCAAGCTGATCGGGGCAGGAGGTGTTCTTAAATCCGCATCTGATTCCCGAAAGCTTATCGATAAGCTCATTTGCGTCCATGCCCTCACAAAGCTTTGATATGCCTTGAAGATTTCCGTTGCATCCGCCGATAAATTCAACGTTGGATACCTTATTGTCCTCGATATCAAAATTTATGATCTGAGAGCAGGTGCCCTTGGTTCTGTAGCTGTATCTCATTTGCAGAGCTCGTAGGTATCCTTAGCTATCATCAATTCCTCGTTTGTGGGGATAACAAGGATCTTGGGAGTGCTGTCAGCAGCTGAGATGTCATACTCTACACTTGTACGAACTGCCTTGAGGTTCATTTCCTCATCAAGCTTTGCGCCCATAAAGCCGAGCTTTTCAGCAACTCTTGCTCTGTAGTGGGGGTTGTTCTCGCCAATACCGCCGGTGAAAACGACGGCATCGATTCCGCCCATAGCCGCAGCAAAGCCGCCGATGTACTTGGTAAGCTGATGGCAGAGCATATTCTCGATAAGCTGATATCTCTTATTGCCTTCCTTAGCGCCTTGCTCGATGTCACGGTTGTCGCTGGTGACCTGGCTTACGCCCAGAATACCGGACTTTTTGTTCATAATGGTGTCGATCTGGTCGGGAGTGAGGTTTTCCTTCTTCATCAAAAGGGGAACGATAGCGGGATCGATGCTTCCGCAACGTGTACCCATCATAATTCCCTCAAGAGGGGTAACACCCATAGTGGTGTCAAGGCACTTGCCGCCGTCAACCGCTGCAATGGAGGAGCCGTTGCCAAGGTGGCAGGTAACTATCTTAAGATCCTTGGGATCCTTGTTTAAAAATTTTGCGGTACGCATGCTTACGTAGCGATGGCTGGTACCGTGGAAGCCGTAACGGCGGATCTTGTACTTCTCGTAGTACTCATAGGGAAGCGCGTAGAGATATGCGTAGTCGGGCATGGTCTGATGGAAGCCGGTGTCGAAAACGGCAACCTGAGGTGTGCCGGGCATGATCTCCTGGCAAGCTCTGATACCTGTGAGGTTGTGGGGATTGTGGAGGGGGCCGAGCTCGCAGCATTCTTCGATTGCTTCGATCACCTTATCGTCAACGATAACGGAGCCGGAGAACTTTTCGCCGCCGTGGAGAACTCTGTGACCTACCGCATTGATTTCGTCCATGGAGCTGATAACGCCGTGCTCCTTGGAGGCGAGGGTCTTTACAACGAGACTTACTGCTTCGCCGTGGTTCTTCATATCAACATCGATCTTGTAATCCTCTCTGCCGGGAACCTTGTGCTTAAAGTTACCGCCGGCAATACCGATTCTGTCGCACTGACCCTTTGCAAGGACGGTGTCGTTGGCCATATCGATAAGCTGATATTTTACGGAAGAGCTACCTGCATTGATAACGAGTATTTTCATTTTTCCTTATCCTTTGCTTATTTTTTTTATTTCGTATCATTATATCACGTTTTGTTATTATTTTCAAGTGTTTTGTGATTATTTATATTTTTGCTTTTAAACTATTTTTATTGACTAATTCTTTGGTTTATGAGATAATAATATATATCATTTATCATTCGTTTGAGGTTTGGAATATGTATAAGGATTTTATAGAATTTTTAAAGGGCTCGCACAGTGTGTTTCACTGTGTCAAAACAGTATCCGATATGCTTGAGGATGAGGGATTTTGTTGCTTTGACCCCAGGCACGATAAGCTTTTGATCGGCAAGGATTATTACTTTGTAAAAAATCAAAGCACGGTGATCGCCTTCAGGCTTCCCGAAAGGCTTCCCACTGCAATGAGAATAGCCGCTTCTCACTGTGACTGTCCCGGCTTTAAGCTTAAGCACGGAGTGATGAATAATTCCGCAAATTACGCAGTTCTGAATACGGAGCGTTACGGAGGTGTGGTCTTATCCTCCTGGATGGATATCCCTCTGGCTCTTGCAGGAAGACTGATAGTGCAAAATAACGGCTTGATATCCTCCGAGCTTGTTGATACCGATGAAGGCGTTTGCATTATTCCGAGCCTTGCTCCTCATATTAAATCCGACAGAAATTCATTGCCCGATGCCAGCAGAGATATGTTCCCCCTTTATTCCTGCGATAAGAATGGAAGCGTTATGGCGCTTCTGGCGGAAAAGGCCGGGGTAAAGCTTGATTCGGTGTTGGGTGCCGACGTTTATATCTATAACGCCATGGAGCCAACGGTGTGGGACGGAGGAAGGCTTATTTCCTCAAGAGGACTTGACGATCTTATGTGCGTTTGGTCTTCATTAAAGGGCTTTTTGAGCTCACGGGGCAGTGATAGAATAGATATGCTCTGTATCTTTGATAACGAGGAGGTAGGAAGCGGCACAAAGCAAGGAGCGGACAGTGATCTGATATCCCTTCTATGCTCTTGTATTTTCGAGGCTTACGGTATGAATGAGCTTGAAAAGCTCTCTCTTTACTCAAGAAGCCTTGCCATAAGTGCTGATAACGCCCATGCGATCCACCCCAATCATCCCGAGGCAAACGACGGAGTGGACAGACCGCGGCTTAACGGCGGCTTGGTTTTGAAGTTCAATGCAAATTCAAGATATACCACCGACGGAGTCAGCTCGGCTGCCGTGAAGAAGCTTTGTCTTGATAATGATATTCCTCTACAGTACTATTCCAACAGATCCGATCTGGCGGGCGGCTCCACCCTGGGCAATCTTCTCTACAGACATTTGCCCATCGATTGCGCCGACGTTGGAATTGCTCAGCTTTCAATGCATTCCTCCTATGAGACCGCAGGCCTGAAGGATCTTGTGTATATGAGCAGATTCTTCGGTGCTTTTTATGAAAGTGATATTAATATTTTGTTTTAAGGAGTAATAATGAAAAAGACAGTATTAAAAAAATATGCCGCTTTGATCGCAAGAATGGGCGTTAATATCCAAAAGGGACAGGACGTTTTCATTCACGCTCAGCCCGATCAGCCGGAGTTTATCTATATTCTTACCGAGGAATGCTATAAAGCGGGAGCCGCAAACGTTTTTGTTGAATTCAGCTTTGAGCCCTTGACTAAGCTTCATTTAAAGTACAGAAGAGAAAGCGATCTTTCCAAGGTAATGCCCTGGGAATTGGAGAAGCTGAAATTCAGAGCCGAAAAGCTTCCGTGTATGATATATATCCTCAGCGAGGACCCCGACGGACTAAAGGGAGCAGATCAAGAAAAGCTCAGCAGAGCATCTCAAAAGCGTTATCCCGTAATTAAGCCCTTCAGAGACGCAATGGAAAACCGTTATCAATGGTGCATCGCCGCCGTACCGGGTGAAAAGTGGGCAAAAAAGCTTTTCCCCGAATTGAGGACCTCTGCGGCAGTCGAAAAGCTTTGGGAGGCGATCCTTGATGCATCCAGAGCCTTGGGAGAGCCTATCGAAAATTGGAAGGCTCATAACAGCTTTATCTCGGACAGATGCAGTAAGCTCAACTCTATGGGGATAGCAGCTCTTCATATCACCTCCTCCAACGGCACCGATATTAAGATCGGCTTTAACGAAAAAGCAAGATTTTGCGGAGGAAGTGAGCCTACAGTCAGCGGAGTATGCTTTAACGCAAATATTCCCAGCGAGGAGACCTACGTTACCCCCGACAGATCAAAGACCTGCGGAAAGGTCGTTTCCACTATGCCATTGTCATACCGCGGTCAGCTTATAAACGATTTTTGGATACGCTTTGAAAAGGGTAAGGCGGTAGAGTGGGATGCAAAGACCAATAAAGAGCTTCTTGATGAAATGATAGGTATGGATGAGGGAAGCGCCTACTTGGGAGAGTGTGCTTTGGTTCCCTATAATTCACCCATAAGCCTTTCGGGATTGCTTTATTATAATACCCTCTTCGACGAAAATGCATCCTGCCATTTGGCCGTGGGAGAGGGCTATTCCAACTGTATCGACGGTTACGATAAGATGGAAAAAGCCGATCTTAAAAAGATCGGCGTAAATGAAAGTATGATACACGTTGATTTTATGTTCGGAACGGAGGATCTTAAGATCGAAGCAGAATGCTTTGATTCCAAAAAAGTTTTGATATTCAATAATGGTAATTGGGCCTTTTAAGAATTGGCGTAGCTTTGAATATCATCCATATTTTCGCAAACGGTGAGCTTGTATTCTTTTGCAAGCTCACTCATTTTTTCAAATTTAAAAATAAGAGTATCGGCACTGTGGCTGTCCGCCGAGAATACAACGGGCTGATGAAGCTCGCCCAGACGCTTCAGTATAAAGGGAGCGGGATAGATCTCGGTCTTCCAATTTCTGCTGATAGCACCGGAATTTAATTCTAAAACTATCTTGCTTTGGCAGACCTCCTCTAAGGCTTCAAGAGCGATGCTTTGGTATTCCTTGGAATCCTCGTCGAAAAATTTGTGCTTTTCGTTAAATTTGGTTATAAGATCAAAATGCCCCAGTATTTGGCAGGGTATAGTTTTCGGAACCTGCTTTACCAGCTCGTAATAAGCCTTGGCGTAGGACAAAAAGTCATTGTTATAATACTTCTTCACGGTGTATAGCTGCTCTTCGGGTGAAAGATCTATTCCACAAAACTCACCGTCGTTTTCAAGATAATGCACGGAGCCTATGCAGTAATCAAAGCCCTCGGGGAGCTTTTGGGACATAAATTCCTGCTCTATTCCGCAGTATATCCTGATCTTATCGCTGTATTCAGCCTTTAAAGCTTTTATTTCATTCTTGTATTCCTCGGTCTTTTCGAGGGTCATAGCAAAGCTTTTGGGTTGAAATTCCATGTGGGAATGTCCGGAAAAGCCTATTTCGGGGCATGAAAGGTTAATTGCTGATTCTACTATCTCTCTTAAGGTGTTTTTTCCGTCGCAGTACGTAGAATGGGTATGATAGTTTGAATAGTTCATATTTAGTCCTTTACTTTATTGATTGACTTGCACTGTAATAAACCTTTTGATTTGCCTCAACGGAGTGGGTGAGCCATACGTTACCGCCGATAACACAGCCGTCGCCCACAAAGGTATCTCCGCCAAGGATGGTTGCGTTAGCATAGATGACGACACCGTTTCCGATATTGGGGTGACGCTTGATTCCTTTTATGGGATTTCCGTCGCCGTCTGTTTCAAAGCTTTTTGCGCCCAGTGTAACGCCCTGATAGAGCTTAACGTGATCGCCGATAACCGTGGTCTCGCCGATTACGATACCCGTTCCGTGGTCGATAAAGAAATATTCTCCCACCGTAGCGCCTGCGTGGATGTCTATTCCCGTTATCTCGTGGGCGTATTCTGTCATAATTCTGGAAAGGTAGGGGACCTCCAATAAGTAAAACTCGTGGGCAATTCTGTAGATCGTGATCGCCATAAAGCCCGGGTAGCAAAGAAGAACCTCTTTTTTGCTTTTTGCCGCAGGATCGCCATCATACAGAGCCTGGACATCCTTTCCGAGAAGATCCTTGATCCTTGGCAGCTTTTCAAAGAAGCTGTGGCAGATATGATCCGCATCTCCCTCCATTCCGGCAAACAGATAAGCGGCATTTATCTGAGCTCTTATTCTTTCGTAAAGCCATCTGAGTCTGTCCTCGGGGGTACGAACGTTGACGGTGCATCCGTAAAAGGAGGGGAAAAGTACGGTTTTTATCTCTTCGATGCAGGAAATTATCTCGCTTCTGTCGGGGATGGGAGTGCTTTTAGTTGAGCCAAGGGGGTCGGGGGTGGAATCAAGCTCCTTTAAAATATCTTTAATAAAGGGAGTGTTTGCCATTTTCTTCTCCTTGTTATCTTATAAAGTTTGTCCTTTGCTTTTTTTCGTTTTTGGGGGTGAGGATACCTGCATCCTTGCCTGCTTTGATGCATCTTAAAAGCCAGGTCATATTGTTAGCAAGGTTTTCAAGTGTCTGTACGCCCTCGAGATCCCGGAGTAATTGCTCTTTGCCCACGCCGTGGGTGCCGTTCCAATAGCTTGAGGAGACCACGGGCATTTGGGCGATGGTGAAATATTTGTTTATTACGTCAAGACTTGCGCTGGTTCCCGCTCTTCTTGCATTGGCGACTGCGGCTGCGGGCTTGTGAGCGAATGCCGCAGTGTTTGCGTAAAAGGCTCTGTCAAGAAGCGCCAGAAGTCTTGCACTGGGGTGAGCGTAATAGACGGGAGTTGCAAAAACAAAGCCGTCAGATGACTTCGCAAGATCGATAAATTTGTTTACACAATCGTCGTCGTGTATACACTTGCCCTCAAGGCTTCTGCAGGCAAGACAGCCCGTGCAATCAGAAGGCGTGGATGCTCCCATTTGAAAGATAGGGGCTTCTATGCCGTTTGCTTCAAGCTTACGGGCTATTATTTCTAAAGCTTCATTTGTTGCGCCGTCTGTGTGAGCGCTGGAATTTACAAGAAGTACCTTCATTTGTTTACCTCTTAAAAAGTTTTTCTAAATTATATGTTCAATTGATAAAAATATTACCTAAGAGAGAGCTTCCCGTCTGAAAACAGACGGGAAGGGCTTTTATTTTTTGTCTGTATTCTCGGGGGGAGCGCTGGGAGGCTTTCTGAAGGAAAGTCCGAGGCCGGTCTGTTCTCTGACAGTGTCTGAGCCCCTGAAGATCATAATGTTAATATATCCAACCAAAGCGGCAAATACCAATATTGTAACCGCCAAAAGCCACATATTCAAGGTGCAAAGCACTGCGCTTATGCCGAGAATTGCGCTTATGGTGTAGAGGATAACTACTACCTGCTTGGTGCTGAAGCCGGTTGCGAGAAGCTTGTGGTGTATGTGCTCGTGATCGCCTTGGAATATACCTGCGCCCTTTTTGAGCCTTCTGAATATAGCCGAGAAGGTGTCACCGAAGGGAAGACCGAAAATAAGCACGGGGATGATGAATGAAATAGAGGTGGTCATCTTGTAAAGACCAATGACCGACACCACACTGAAAACGTATCCCAGGCTAAGTGCACCGGAGTCGCCCATAAAGATCCTTGCGGGATTGGAGTTAAAGGGGAGGAAGCCAAAGCAGCTTCCCGCAAGAATGGCCATAACAAGGGCTAATTCATATTGCTCAAGAATAAGCGAGCAGAAAAGGATCGCAATTGCGGAGATCGCCGATACTCCGCAGGCAAGACCGTCCATTCCGTCAATAAGATTAACGGAGTTTGTGAGAAGTACTATCCAACCTACAGTCAGAGGGTATGAAAGCCATCCAAACTCGATATTCTTCCCGAATATAGTTATAAAATCAATCTTTGCACCAAAAAGAATGGGAATAATTGCGGCTACTATCTGTCCTAAAAGCTTGACGATGGGGCTCAAGGCAAGAACGTCGTCAAGGGCTCCCAGAATAAGGATCACTACCGTTCCCAGTATCAGACCTGTGATCTCGGGAGTGAGGTGACAGAATAAAAGCACGTTGGACAAAAAGGAAATGAATATTGCAAGTCCTCCCAGACGAGGGGTGACGCTAAGATGAAAATGCCTCACCTTGTCGGGAACGTCCAAAGCCTTCACCTTGAAGGCAAATACCCTGATAACGGGCGTAAGAGTAAAGGATATCAATGCACTGAATAGTATTGCAACTATCTGATAGATGATACCGTGGTCCATTTTTATAACCTCCGAGGCTTATTTTACTTCGGGCTTGGCATAAAAGCCGACTTTTCTGTATACCTTAGATATAGTCTTGTTGGCAATGTAATTTGCCTGAGCGGCGCCTTCGCTGAGTATCTTATCCAGCTGTGCCTTGTCTGAGATATAAGTGTTATACTTATCCTGGATCTTGGTAAGGGTATCCGCGCAGGCTTCTCCCACCGCGAGCTTGAAATCTCCGTAGCCCCTTCCTTCAAACTCTTTTTCGCACTCCTCGGGTGTTTTGGAGGTGAAAGCGCAGTAGATGTTTATGAGGTTGGAGATACCCGGTCTATTGGGATCGAGCCTTACAATGCTTTCCGAATCGGTGACCGCTCTTTTGAACTTCTTGATGATCTCGTCCTTAGGATCGAGAATTGAAACGAAGCTCTGGGGATTAGGATCGGATTTGGACATCTTTCTCTCGGGATCGGAAAGGCTCATTATTCTCGCGGAGGATTTGGAAATATACCCCTCGGGAACCGTGAAGGTGGGGGAATATGCCTGATTGAATCTTTGAGCTATATCTCTTGCAAGCTCAATATGCTGCTTTTGATCGCTTCCGACGGGAACAAGATCCGCATTGTAGAGAAGTATATCCGCAGCCATAAGAACAGGATAGGTGAATAGTCCTGCATTGATGTTATCTGCGTGCTTTGCGCTCTTGTCCTTGAACTGAGTCATTCTGCTAAGCTCGCCGAACATCGTACTGCAGCTGAGTACCCAGGATAGCTGAGTATGTCCGGGAACGTGGCTCTGTATAAAGAAGACCACCTTTGCGGGATCTATGCCGCAAGCCATATACACGGCAAGCGTTTCCAGGGACCTTTTTCTGAGCTCTGCGGGAGTTTGCCTTACCGTGATGGCGTGCATGTCCACAACGCAATAGATGCAGTTGTAATCGTCCTGCAAAAGCTGCCAGTTCTTAAGTGCTCCAAGGTAGTTTCCTATAGTAAGATTTCCGCTGGGCTGTGCCCCGGAAAAGATCGTTTTTCTATCTTTTGTAAATTCTGCCATTCGTCTGACCTCGCGGGATTATTATATTCTTTTACTATTTTACCACATATTTATAAAAATTACAAGTCTTTATACAAAAAAGAAGCTTTTATGTCTAAATTTAAAAAAATATTTCAAAACCTCTTGATTTCTTGAAAGCTTTGTGATATAATCTAAAAAGATTTTGAATGAACTCTTTGTGGGAGGTGTTTGCATTGGCAAAGTGTGAGATTTGCGGTAAGAGTGTAACCTTCGGTTTGAAGGTCAGTCATTCCAATAGAAAGACCAACAGAACTTGGAAGCCCAACGTGAGAAAGGTTAAGGCAGTTATGAACGGCAAAACAGCCAGAGTTTATGTCTGCTCTCACTGTCTGCGCTCCGGTAAGGTTCAGAGAGCCGTCTAAAAAAGTTTGCCGTGTCCTTTGGGACACGGTTTCTTTTTTTGAGAAAGGTAATCCCCTTAAAGCTTTATCACTTTTTAGTGACTGCTCTAAGGGGATCTTTTTTATTTTTTTGATCTTCTCAATTTCTCAAAAAAATTGTTCAAAAGCTCCGATGCTTCCTTTTCCATTAATCCGCTTTCCAAAAGGGGCTTGTGGCAAAGACCCTGTGCGTTCAGATCAAAAAGTCCTCCGAAGGCTCCCTGCTTAGGATCCTTCGCTCCGTAAAATACCTTTCTGATCCTTGAATTTACGATCGCCCCCGCGCACATAACGCAAGGCTCAAGGGTAACGTAAAGATCGCACTCCCAAAGTCGCCATCCGCCTAAGGCTTGACAAGCAAGATCTATTGCCAGGATCTCTGCATGCTTGAGCGCATTTTTGTCATTTTCCCTTCTGTTGCAAGCAAAGGAGACGATCTCTCCCTTGCGAACTACTACCGCACCTACGGGAACCTCACCGTGATCAAGGGCCTCCTTTGCCTTTTCAAGGGCAATGGACATAAAATCGGTCTTTTCTTTTTCGGTGGGCTCATTCACGTTCAGAATGTACTTTTTCAATTTAGGGCTCTTCTATCGGGGTATCGTCTCGTGGTCTTTCCCAATAGTTGTACATATCTGTTTGCAACGCGTTGTGCTCAACACAGAAGCTGTTTGCGGGTCTTGTTGAGGAGGAGGTATAGCCGGGATATCTGTTTAGTGGGTAGAGGTTTATATATACCGGAAGCTTGGTAGATGAGGGGTAAACGTAATTCTCGGGAAGCTCTACATAGGTGTACTGGGCGTCGGTTACCTTGATGTTCTTTTCAAAGTATCTTTCCGATACGTCGATCCTCAGCATGCCTACCTGCTTTTTGTTGGGACAATGCTCTCCCGCTACGGATTTTGTATCGGTGCACCAGTCAACAAGGATGTGTCTTGTGCAGGTGGAGCGGGGAAGGGTGGATTCGGTAAAGTATCCCACTGCGGTCCTGTCGCCGTTTATATAGCATCTGCAGGCATCTCCCGCAAGGAGTCCGGAGTCCAGGCAGTATTCCGCCTGGATGAGCATGGTCTTTGATTCAAACTCTCTGAGCTTTTCTACGTTGTTTTTGTCAGCATCTATCATAGGATCGTGAATGTCCTTCATTACCGTATTCCAGATGTAGAGCGTGGGAGAGAGCTTGTATTTGCTCTTGAATTTTGAAATAAAGCTGTCAAGACTCTTGGGTCTGTCGTAGCCGACCCAGACCGCGGCGGTGTAATAAGGGGTATAACCGCAGAAGTAAAGGTCCTTTTCGTCGTTTGTGGTACCGGTCTTTCCGGCGCAGTTTACGTACTCGGAAAGGGTAAGCGCTTTAGCGGTACCTTCTTCGACAACGTTTTCAAGAAGAAGGTTCATTGTGTTTGCGGTATCCGCGCTGAGGATAACTCTTGAATTACCCTCGTTGGAAAGAAGCACCTCGCCAAAGCTGTCTTCGACGCGCAGATAGGTCTTGGAGGATTTGTAAATTCCGTTGTTGGGGAAGGTGGCGTATGCGGTTGCCATTTCAAGAGTGGAAACGCCGTAGGTAAGACCGCCCAGCGCCAAAGGCGAAAGGGAAATATCGTCCTTGGTGAGGCTTGTAAACTCGTATTTTTCGGTCATAAAACGGTAGGATAGCTCGGGGGTGATCTTATCAAGAAGCTTTACCGCAGTGGTATTTTTTGAGGTCGATATGGCATTCTCCAGCGTGGTGAAGCCAACAAAGGTGTTGGGGGTGTTTCTCGGCCACATTCTTCCAAGGCTGGGACTGTAGTTGTAGGGTGTATCATCCAGGGCAGAGCCGTAGGTGATAAAGCCGTTTTCCAGTGCTATAGAGTAAACGGAAAGAGGTTTAATGGCAGAACCGGGCTGTCTGAAGGATTTTGTGGCTCTGTTCAGTCCTCTTGCAACGGTCTGCTTGCCTACTCCACCCACAAGTCCCGCAACGTTTCCCGTATCATTATCGATGATTACCATAGCCGCCTCGGGCTGGACTCCGCTTACAAGATTGAAAAAGTCTTCTTTTTCAAAAAGTTCCTCTAAGCTGTCCTGAACGTCCTTATCCATGGCGGTGTATATCTTAAGTCCGCCTGAGAATACCATCTGAACTGCCATTTCCTTGGTAAGCCCCAATTCACTTTGCAGATCGGCGGTTACGTCGTCGATGACCTGGTTAACGTAGTAGTTATGGATGGTCTCCTTGTATTGGGTCTCCTCGGTTGCAAGCTGAAGAGTAGCGTTATCGGCCTCGTAGTATTGGTCATAATCGATGTAGCCGTTGTTGTGCATCTCGACGAGCACCGTATGGCGTCTGTCCTTGTTGTTTTCGGGGTTCTGGATGGGGTCCCATTTGGTGGGAGCCTGAGTGATGCCTGCCAAGGCCGCGCATTCCACAAGAGAGAGCTGGCTGACGTCCTTTCCGAAATACTTAAAGGATGCGGACTGAACTCCGTAGCAGCCTTGAGAAAGATAAATGGTATTGAGGTACATTTCCAGTATCTCTTCCTTGCTCTTCTTCGATTCAAGGCTCATAGCACGGAGTATCTCCGTGATTTTTCTTTGAAGAGTTACGTCCTTTTCGCCCGTTACGTTCTTAATTAGCTGCTGAGTGATGGTAGAAGCGCCGTAGGATGCGTTCCCGTTAAGAAAGCCCAGCCCCGCACCTCCGATTCGTCGCAGGTCGATACCGTTGTGGTTGAAAAACCTCTTGTCCTCTATGGACACAAAGGCGTTTACAAGATCCTTGGGAATGTCGTCATAGCTTACCCAGATTCTGTTTTCCACGCCGGAAAGCCTGTCCTCCTCAAGCTCTATCCAGGCTTCCTTGCCGTTTTCGTCCTCTCCTTGGTAGTACAGAGAGGTAGTGAGGTTGGAGTCGAATTTAAGATTCTCGATGTCATAATCTCCGTCAATGTAGTTTGTAACGTAAACCACCATTGCCGCGCCCATTATTGAGCCTGCAATGACGAGAATAAGCATCAGTGTTAAGAAAATGTTGAGAATATAGGTGATTATCTTACCGAAGTATTTTGATAAGGTGCTCACTATTCTCTTGGTGGCTCTGAAGCCCTTTGATTGAAAAAACTTCACCTTTAGCTCCTTATTTGGTGGCGACGTTTTCGTCGCCTATGATTTTTTTCAGTCTTGATAAAACAAATTCACTGAGGTCGGCCTTTATACCCTCTGCCTTGAAAAGCTTTTTCTGATCCGCATAAAAGAAGTAAACCTCCGCTTCTCCCGGCAGAATTGAAAAAAGGCTGAGGATCTTTTTTTCTATTTTATCCTCTTTGTGCTCAAAGCGCAAGTACAATTTGGTTTTTTTAACAATAATTTCACTATTGTCAGCCTCTTTGCTTTGCGCTGAGGTGGTTGAGGGCTCTTTTTTTGTTGGGATAAAGCTTTCGTTGGGGATGGGAAGTGATACCGACATCACCTTTATTTTCGGTTCATCGTCCTTAAAGCCCAGCTCTCCCTTGACCAAAAGGGGGCAATTTTCCGTTATCAGATCCGCGTATTTTCCGTAGATCTTTGAAAAGAGTATAAGCTCAACTGCTCCGTATGCATCCTCAAGCTGAACAAAGCACATGGTCTGTCCGTCTTTTTGCTTTTTGGTATTCTTTTTTGTGACTTGACCCAAAACCGAGACCGTCATACCCGATTGGGGAGAGCCGTCATCCGAAGGATCCAAAAGCTTTATGCTTACACAGCCCTCCTCCTTGGCGTGGAGAGAGAACCTTTCCAAGGGATCTCCCGAAAGATAGAAGCCGCAGATCTCTTTTTCCAGACTTAACAGCTTTTCCTTTGGGTATTCGGGAATATCGGGATATTGTATATCCTCCTTGGGCTCTGGACCCTCGGAAAATTGGCTGAAAAGATCAAGCTGACCCTCCAGATTGGAGCTGGTTTGGCGCGCTGCTTGATCTATAAGCCTTGGCATCACCGCAAAAAGCTTGCTTCTGAAAACTCCGAAGCTGTCCAGGGTGCCCGAGAAGATCAGACTCTCGATTCCTTTTTTTGTAAGTCCTTTTGTTTTTGTGCGGTTAATAAGATCCTCAAGAGATCTGTAATCACCGTTAAGAGTCCGTTCCTTTATTATTTCGTCTATAAGACCCTCTCCGAGATTCTTCAACGCCGCAAGACCGAAGCGTATCCCGCCCTCGCAAAGAGAAAAGCCCGAGGCGCTTTTGTTTATATCGGGGCCGAGAACCTTTATCTTCATCCTCTGGCATTCGCTGATGTAGGCGGAAAACTTTCCGCTTTCTAGCTGAGAGGTGAGTATTGCCGCCATATACTCGCGGGGATAATGGCACTTTAAGTATGCCGTGCGGTAGGTTATCACGCTGTATGCGGTGGCGTGGGATTTATTGAAGGCGTATTTTGCAAAATCCGCCATATCGGAAAAGATCTGCTCTGCGGCTTCCTTGGAAATACCTTTTTTTAAGGCGCCCACACATAAGACCTTACCGTTTTCGTCGGTCTTTCCGTTAATGAAATATTCCTTTTCCGCATCCATTACCGATTGCTTTTTCTTACTGATGGCTCTGCGCACGATATCGGCCATACCGAAGGAATAGCCTGCAAGCCTTTGGAATATCTGCATTACCTGCTCCTGGTATACGATGCATCCGTTGGTGACGGAAAGAATATCTCTTAAAAGCTCACTGGAATATTTAATTTTTTCGGGATGGCTTCTGTTTGAAAGGAATTTCGGTATTGAATCCATAGGACCGGGACGATATAGAGCGATGGCGGCGGTGATGTCCTCAATGCTTTGCGCCTTCATGGTCATCATCAGATTTTTCATTCCGCCCGATTCTATCTGGAACACACCTTGAGTGTGCCCCTTTTCTATCATTTTAAAGACTTCCTCATCCTCGTAGGATATCTTTTCAAGGTCAAAATCCTTGTGGCTTTGTTTTATTAGCTCTACCGCATCGCGGATTATCGTAAGATATCTCAGTCCCAGAAAGTCAAACTTCAAAAGTCCGATATCCGCAACCGTGTTCATGGGGAATTGGGTCACTACCGAGCCCGAATTAAGTGCCAAGGGCAGGTACTCGTCCACGGGCTTATCTGTTATCACTATTCCCGCGGCGTGGATGGATGCGTGACGGGGCATACCCTCAAGACACTTGGCGATCTCGAAGCAGCGCTTGGTTTCGGGGGTGGAAAGACAAAGCTCTCTGAATTTGGGAACGGCCTCGAAGGCATCTGAAAGGGTAACGTCTCCCTTTGCGGGGATGAGCTTTGCCATATCGTCGCTGAGCTGATAGGGCAGTCCCGTAACCCTCGCGACGTCTCTTATCACGGCGCGTGCCGCCATTGTGTTGAAGGTCACAATCTGACAAACGTGATCGTCGCCGTATTTTTCGGAAACGTATTCTATCACCTCGTGACGCCTTTCGTAGCAAAAATCAATGTCAAAGTCAGGCATACTGACTCTTTGGGGATTTAAAAACCTCTCGAAGAGCAGGTTGTATTTAATGGGATCTACCTCGGTTATGCCCAGACAGTATGCCACAAGGCTTCCCGCACCGCTTCCTCTGCCGGGACCGACGTATATTCCGTGGCTCTTTGCGTAATTTACAAAATCCCAAACGATCAGAAAATAATCGCAAAAGCCCATAGTGCTTATAACGTCAAGCTCGTATGTTAATCTGTTTTGGTATTCTTGATCCTTTTCAAGGCAGATCAATGCCTTAGTTTTCAAGGTCTCAAAGCCCTTTTTTGCAGTGACTTCAAGATATTCCTTGCAATCCATACCCTGCGGAGGAGTGTATCGCGGCAGGTGGTAAGTGGAAAAATCAAATTCGAAGTTGCATTTGTCAGCGATCAACTCGCTGTTGGTGACGCTTTCGGGATGATCCTTGAAAAGCTCCTCCATCTCCTCGGTGGATTTAAAGTAAAACTCATCAGTCTCAAAGCCCAAAGGTCTGCCGTCCTTGATGAGGCTGTTTGTCTGGATGCACATAAGCACCGCCTGGCTTTGAGCATCCTTTTTATCCAGATAGTGCACGTCGTTGGTGCAAACGGTGGGAACGCCGTATTCTTCGCTTAATCTGTATATCCCCGCCATGACCTTTATCTGCTCGGGGTATGAATGGTTTTGCACCTCGAGGTAAAGATCGTCCTTAAATATATCCTTCAGTGTTAAAAGATATTCTCCCGCGGCATCAAGGTTGTTTTCCAGTAAAAGCTGAGGTATCCTTCCCGCAAGACAGCCGGTAAGGCAAATAAGTCCCTCGCTGTGTGATTTTAAAAGTGAGGTGCTGATCCTGGGCTTGTAGTAAAGCCCCTTTGTATGAGCGGAGGAGACGAGCTTTATAAGATTCTTGTAGCCAACGGTGTTCTTGCAAAGCAAAACAAGGTGGTTAGAGCTTTTGTCAAGCACGGGGTCTCTTTGATCCTGCTCTCTGGGGCAAACGTATACCTCGCAGCCGATTATCGGCTTGACACCTTCCTTTTTTGCCTCCTTGAAAAACTCCACGGCGCCGTACATAACTCCGTGATCGGTAATGGCGACGGCTCTTTGAGAGTATTCCTTGGCTCTTTTGAAAAGATCGCGGATCCTGCAGGCGCCATCAAGAAGACTGTATTCAGTGTGTAAATGAAGGTGCACAAAACCCATGATCTATCCTCCTTAAAGTGTGTCGGTGAAATATGCGTTGGTGCAGGCTCTGTTGCCTCTGTGGTCAGTTACTGTCAGTGTAAAGTATTTAAAATAGTCAAGTATATCAAAGGTAGCACTGTCCACCGTTTGGTTTTCCTCGGCGATGACTATCTGCGCGCCCCGTGTATCGGCGTTTATGCGGATGGAGGCGGCAGGAGAGGTCTTTATATGTACCTTGTTGTCTTCTACGTAAAGCTCCTTTATCTCGGGGCCGGTGGAAGAATAAAAATCTCCCTTGAGAAGCGCCGAGGTTACCGTCTCGTATTCCAGATCCTTTGCCTTTATGACAGTAAACGCCACGCCGCTGTCGCTGTAGGGACTGTCTTGGGGATCGAAGTTGTGATTATCGTCTGCGCCTATGCAGTAGATCCTTTTCCCGGACTTTAGCATATCGGAATAGACTCTGCTGTTTATTTCGTCATAGCCGCTCTTGATACAACCGCCGTTAAACATTTCAAAGGCGTGCATTCCGGTGTATTCTATGTATTGGGGATAGTCCTCACAGCTCCAGGTGGGATGGTTATAGGTGACAAAGTAGCCTGCCTGGCGGGATTGGTGCATCATATCGCTAATGCAGTAGGAATTGTAATATCTTCTGTAATCGGGCTTGGTCTCGTCGTACTTAACAAGATGCATATACTTTTTGCTGTTGCCAATATGATAGCGCTCGGTGTTCCAGCAGGGGGCTATGACGTTGTCTTTTTTTATTGCGATTATGCAAAAATGGCAGGTCCTTCTCTGGCTGAAAACAGGCTTTCCGGGGTCTTTCTCGGTTATGTCGAATTCCATTCCGTTAAGTGCCAGAAAGTCCTTGTCGGTAAGCTCGTTATGGCAAAGGAGTATGTCGTGATCGGTGTAGGCTACAATACTATATCCAAGCCTTTTGTAAAGCTCCTTTACCTCTGCGGGAGAAAGCTTGCCGTCGGATAGGTTCGTATGGCAATGAAGGTTCGCTTTATAGAAGTTACCTTTTTCGGGTAATAAATATTTTCTCATTTATAGCGTCCTTTCGCATCAGTATATAAATCTTCACCTTATTATATCACAATATGCTTATTATTGCAACAAAAATTAATTATATCACCGTTTAAATGTTTAAGTTGTGTTCACAATTTAGTGAAGATATTTTTACCAATAATGTAGTATAATCTAATAAAATACGGAGGATGTTTTTGTATGTTCGGGTATATCAAGCCACAGAAAAGCGAGCTTTTGGTCAGACAGTCGGAGTTATACCGTGCTTTATATTGCGGACTATGCGATACGATCTCCTCAAGGGTATCACCTGCCTTGAGCTTATCCTTGAGCTATGATTTTGTTTTTCTCGTTATCGTGAGAGCTCTTGCCGAGGATTTTCAATTCAGTGCAAGACCGAAGCGCTGTATTGCCCATCCAACGAAAAAGCGCTCGATGGTGATCCCTTGCGAGCCCTTGGAGTATTGCGCAAAAAGCGCTCTTATTCTCACGTATGCAAAGCTTGACGACGATATCAGAGATCCGGACAGAGGCTTTTTCAAAAAGCTTATCATAAGGCTTTATAGGGTGATCCTATCCCGCGATCTTAAAAGACTTCTGAAAAAAGAGCCTGAATTTAAGGAGCTTTACGGCTTTGTTTCGGATAAGCTTGATAAGATAGCGGCCCTTGAAAAGGAATCCTCCTCCGATCTGGACGGCTTTTGTAAGCTCTTTGGGGAGCTTATGGGAGAGATCTGCTCATTTGGATTTGAGGGCAATAACCGTCTTATCTGCCAAAGCATAGGCGAATCGGTGGGGAAGTATATCTATACCCTTGATGCCTGCGACGATCTTGAGCGCGACGAGAAGAAGCATTGCTTTAACCCCTTGCTTAAGAAGTATTCTTCCTCCGAGAGGGCTATTGAAGAATTTGAGCAGGTGGATATGGTGCTTGGAATGTACTGTGCCGAGCTTGATGCCGCCCTCGGTCTTTTTGAAAGCCGAAAAGACTATATAAACATTGCGTATAACGTTGTTCGCTTGGGTATGGGTGCCCAGGCGAGAAGGATATTGATAGAAAAAAGAAAAAAATGACTTTTTTACGGTCGTCTTTTTAAGTTGAAAGGAAGAGCTATGACAGATCCTTACAAGGTCTTGGGAGTCAGTCCCGAAGCAAGCGATGACGAAATAAAAAAAGCGTACAGAGAGCTTGCAAAAAAATATCATCCCGATAATTATCACGATAATCCCTTGGGGGAGCTTGCCAATGAAAAAATGCAGCAGATCAACGAGGCTTACGACGAGATACAGCGGATGCGCGCATCAAGTCAGGGCTCATACCGCAGCTCATCTGGCGGCTCCTCAAGGCAGGATCTGAGAAGGATAAGGGATCTTATAAATTCCGGACAGTTTGCCGAGGCGGCTCTTGTTGCGGAATCCGTAAGCGCTACTCTCAGAAACGGCGAGTGGTATTATCTCAGAGCACTTATATACCTCAGGCAGGGAAGCTATAACAATGCGGTGGAATGCTTGAGAGTGGCTTGTCAGATGGAGCCCGATAATCAGGAGTATTTGAGATTGTATAACACACTCAGAAATAACCAAAACCGTTACGGCGGCTTTTCCACCGGAAGAGCGGATTACGGCTGTTCTTCCTGCGATTGTTGCTCCGGCTTGATGTGCGCCGATTGTTGCTGTGAATGCTGCGGCGGCGATCTTGTCTCCTGCTGCTGAGG
Source organism: Oscillospiraceae bacterium (assembly GCA_015063985.1). Lineage (GTDB taxonomy): Bacteria > Bacillota > Clostridia > Oscillospirales > SIG627 > SIG685. Next base: position 29,995 of record SVTC01000019.1, read on the forward strand.
TGTATCGTGAAGAAAAACAGATCTGTAGCCTACGGTGCTGTGTTCTCGGCCTTGTGTACTGTGCTTACCGTGGCGGGAGCTCTGCTGGAGAGCCTTGATGCAAGCCTTGCCGTTATCGCGGGCTTTGTTGTGTGTGTTGCTCTTATCGAATTTGAAACCGCAGTGGCGGTGAGTGTCTGGCTTGTTTCCTCTGTTTTGAGCCTTGTCCTTTTTCCCTTTAACAGTGCCGCTTGGATGTTTCTTCTTTTTGCGGGCTGGTATCCCGTTTTTAAGCGCAGAATAGAAAGGATACACTATATTTTCGCTTGGGCTGTTAAGATAAGCGCATTTAACGTAAGCATGTTCCTTTATTGGTTTGTGTTTACCAAGGTTTTAATGCTTGATCTCGGTGCGCAGGGGCTTATGCTTTTAGGCTTACTTGTTGCGGCAAACCTTGTATTCGTGCTTTACGATATCCTTATGACCCGTCTTATAACAGTATATATTTTTTCTTGGAGAAGCCGGTTGGGGTTTAAGGACTGAATATGATCTTTTTAAAAACGAATTCCGTTGATCCTGCCTTTAATCTTGCTTGCGAGGAGTATTATCTGAGAGATACCGAGCTTGACGTATTTATGCTCTGGCAAAACTCTCCCGTTGTGGTCATCGGCAAGAATCAGGATATCTACAACGAAATAGACTTTGATTACGCCGAAAAAAACAAGATCTCTTTCATCCGCCGTATAACGGGCGGAGGTGCGGTCTATCACGACCTCGGCAATATAAATTTCAGCTTTATAACCTCCGATACAAGGGCAAAAAGCCTTGATTTTGAATATTTCACCGCACCTATTATCGGAGCTCTTAAATCTATGGGGCTAAATGCTTCTCTTTCCGGAAGAAACGATATTATAGCCGATGACAGAAAGATATCGGGTAATGCTCAGTATTCCTCCCGCGGAAGGATACTTCACCACGGCACTCTTCTTTTTGATTCCCGTCTTGACGTTCTTTCCAAGGTATTAAAGCCCCCCATTGAAAAGCTTGAGTCAAAAAAGATCCGCTCTGTCAGAAGCAGGGTTGCCAACGTTAAAGAGCTCATCGGTGGCGATATGTCGGTCGGTGATTTTTTTGCTCATCTCGAAAGCTTTATTTTGTCTTATTTTTCCTGCGAAAGCGCTTATTGCGATGAAAAAGCAGTGAGAAACAGTCCCTATATTTCAAAATATACTCAAAGCGATTTCATTTTCGGAAGAAGAAGGAGCTATAGCTTCATTAAAAAGAGAAAATATCCCTTCGGATCGTTGGGATTTTGCTTTGACGTAGAGGACGGAGTTATCACGGCTTTTGAATTGGAGGGCGATTTCTTCGCCTTGAAGGATACCGATCCTTTCGCCGCGGCAGTTGTGGGCTGTCCCTTTAACGAGGCTTCCTTGGTCGAGCTCTTCGGTAGAATCAAGTGCGATAGCTTTTTTTCGGGTTTGGATCCGAAATCACTTTCCGAACATATACTTTCATAAATTTAAAGCGCTTGCGATTTTTCGCAAGCGCTTTTTTCACATTGATCAAAAGAAAACACCGTACATTTCATAAATCACGTTTCCGTCAAGATAATGTTTTTTCAGAGCTCTTTCAAGCTTTGTGTTTTCGGGAAGGGCTTTAATATCAACTTCATCGGGGTTGGTTTGGTTGAAAATAAAGTTAAACACAGCCGTTCCTTTGGAAACGCATGGGATTTTAGTGTAACGCATATTGAATTTTGAAATATTGGAGTCTTCTCCTAAAAGATCGCAAAGCTTTGGATCCATCAGCCAAGAGTGGCAGAAAAATCCCTTGTGATCCACGTCGTCAAAGGCTTTTTTCAGAACCTGCCTCGTGTGTTCCAGAGTGGTGTCCACCGCTTCGGGAGTAAGGGGACCGTTTTTAGAGCTTGGGGGAATGTGAATGCTCACTGCCTTGTCGCCCTTTTTCATTTTCAGAGTCCATTGTTTTTTGTCAAGGAGTATTTTTTCTCTTAATACGTAGCCGTATTCATCAATGGGTTGGCCCACGTAATAATCCTCTGTTTCTTCAACGTTTGCCTCGTAGCTTCCTTCCTCATCGGTAAAGCCCGCGGAGCCCAAGGCAAAGCCGTCTCTGTGAAGCATAAGCTGATGGGCAAGAGCGATAAGAGTTCCTTCCTTGTTTTCAAAGACCATAGCTCTTGCTCCGAAGGTGGCGTTGAACTGGATCTCCAGTCTGTCTATAAGGAAAAGCTCGCCGTTTATATAAAGCATACACCAATTCAAAAGGTCAAAGCCCTTCCTTCCCTCGTGGGTCCTCATAAAGGATTTTACCGCACCCACCGCAAGGTAAAGGGTTTCGGATACTGTCTTTTGGTCAAAGCCTCTTTTTCTTATGTTTGCCGCACCCTTGTCCAGGAGGGAGCAAAGAGCAAGACCCGTGCACATATCATAGGTCAAGAGATCCTTTCCTTCGGGGCATTTGGGGCGGGAAAACTCCTTAAGGTCACTGTGGCGATTTTCATCATCACCGAGAGCGTCGCAAAGAAGCTTTAAAAATCTTGCGAGATCCTCATCCTTAGCTGTGTTTTTTGCACATTCCTTATAAAGCTCGAAAAATTCACCGAAGCAATCGTATTTTGCTTTCATTTCGTCGTAGAATTCTTCTTTGCAATAAAGGCACCCGTTTTTATCAAAATCATCCATGGAGCTTTGATAAATGCTTTCCCAGCGTTGGGGATATTTACTGCAGCCGACCGCCGCACACAGCTCGCTAAGAGTTTTTTTCATTTGAGCTTCTCCAATCTTTCCTTGTGCCATTTTACAATATTTTCATCATCCTTCAGTAGCTTGAAGACCTTTGCAAGCCTTTGAGATTCCATACGCAGGGCGGCTTTTCCTATCCTTTCGTTGCAGCCTACGGGATCGTCACCGCAATAGAAATTGGGATGGTTTATCTCCCAGCCGTCGTCGATAAGAAAAAGGCCCGCATCGTTAAGATAATCTGCCATATGAGTGCTGTGACCGTCCAGCATACCAAGCGTCTCCAGATGTACGCTTTCGGGACATATACCCATCATATAGCTCGTCTCATCAAGTCCTGCATGACCGCCGTACATCTTATCCTCGCGGCACTTAACGATATAGTCGCAATCCTCCTTGGTCATTTCGGGGAATGCATCGTAGCCCTCTTTTTGGATGATCTTTCCCATTTCGAAGGGGGCAGGGTAGTGGGCTCCGGATCTTATTACGATATAAGGCTTCTTTTTGTTTTCCAGTCTTCTCTGGAATAGATGAAGCCAAGCACCGTTTCCGCCGTGACCGTTTAATAAGAGTATTTTCGTGAAGCCCTGATTTCCTATCTGGTCGCAGTAATTCTCCATCATATCCATAACCAGAGACATATCAAAGGTCATAGATCCTGCGGGCTGAGCTCCGGGAACGTCGCCGAAGAAAAAGTCGGGGGCAATACAAACCGTTTCCAATTGGGATGCCATATGGGCAAGGTAGCTTATATGGAGCATATCCATTCCGACTGGGAGGTGATAGCCGTGCTTTTCGATGCTTCCGACGGGAATGATACAGGTCTGTTTTGACTCCTCCACAAGCTTGGGAAAGTTAAGTGATGTAGTATAAAGCCAACGTGTTTCCATATAGATCTCCTTGATTATTTAAGCTTTTCGATTCTTTCGTTATGCCACTTTAGAATGTTCTCATCCTCTTTAAGGAGCTTGAAGGCCTTTGCCAGTCTTTCGCTCTCCATACGGAAGACTGCTTTTCCTATTCTTTCGTTGCAGTCCACGGGATCCTCGCCTGCAAGGAAGTGAGGGTGATTTATCTCCCATCCGTTGTCGATGAGACGCAGTCCAGCATCGGTAAGATAGTCAGCCTCGCCGGTGCTGTGACCGTCGATGATGCCCAGCGCCTCCATATGAACGCTTTCGGGGCATATAGCCATCATATAGCTTGTCTCGTCAAGTCCGCCGTGACCGGTGTACATCTTTCTGTCGCGGCATTTGAGGATATAGTCGCAATCCTCCTTGGTCATTTCGGGGAACACGCCGTAGCCTTCCTTTTCAATGAGCTTTGCCATACCGTAGGGAGCAGGGCAGTGGATGGGGATACGTATTACGGCGTATGGCTTCTTCTTGTTCTCCAATCTTCTTTGGAAGAGGTGGAGCCAGGTTCCGTTACCGCCGTGAGCATTGAGAAGTCCTATCTTAGTAAAGCCTTGGTTTCCGATCTGATCGCAATAGTTTTCCATAAGATCCATAACTACGCTCATATCAAAGGTCATAGATCCTGCGGGCTGAGCTCCGGGAACGTCGCCGAAAACGAAGTCGGGGGCTATACATACACTTTCAAGCTTTGAAGCGGAATAGGCCAGAGCACTGCAAATTAATGAATCGATTCCGACGGGGAGGTGATAGCCGTGCTTTTCGACGCTTCCGACGGGAATGATACAGGTCTGTTTTGATTCCTCCACAAGCTTGGGAAAGTTAAGTGATGTAGTATAAAGCCAACGTGTTTCCATAATGAACCTCTCTTGTTTATATGGTTTTGAGTCTTGCCTGACGCTCCATAGCCCATTTTCTGAGCTGGGTGTCTTCTTTAAGCATTTTTATGTTTCTTGCAAGGCGCTCTGTCTCAAGCCTTATGGATGCCTTGCCCATTCTTTCGTTACAGCCGACGGGATCGTGTCCGCATAATTCGTTGGGATAATCCACAGGCCAGAAGCCGTCAACCATCTTTACGTCGAAATCCTTGTAGGGGTCGGAGGCGTGGGTATTAAGACCGCTTTCCACACCTAAATATTCCATATGCACACTTTCGGGAGAGATTCCCATCATATAGGCGGTTTCACCAAGACAAGCGTGGCCGCGTTCTATGTTGCGGTTAAGGCAGTCAATGAGATAGTCCTCGTCCTCTTTTGTCAGCTCGGGAATAGCGCCGGAGCCCTGCTCTAATATCATTTTTGCCATATCCTTGTGGCACCAGAGCTTGAGCATCATATAAAAAACACTGTAAGGCTTCTTCTTGGCTTCCATATTTCTCATAAACTGATTAAGCCAGCAGCCGTTACCGCCGTGACCGTTGTAGAGAAGGATCTTTTCAAAGCCGCTCTTTGCCATTTCGTCACAAAGCTGCTCTAAAAGAAGCATTTGCGTGGAGTTGGGGATGCCTATATTTCCCGCGGGATGGGCTCCGGGAACGTCTCCGAAGGTGAAATCGGGAAAAACACATACCTCCTCCAGCTTGGAAGCCTCGTAGGCAAGGTAACTTACCTGGATTATATCCTGACCCATAGGGAGGTGAAGTCCGTGCTTTTCAACGCAGCCAACGGGGACTATAACTGTTTTCTTAGATCTTTCCACAAGCAGGGGAAAATCCTTTGCCGTAGTGTATAACCAGCGTGTTTCCATCTTAATTATCTCCTTTTTTACTGTGACAACAGTTGATTTGATTGTTCGAGCTTCTTTGTATAACCACTTTAAAGCATTTATCGGGAAAAGTCAATACTATAAAAAATAAATGCAATATAATACAAAAACTCCACTTTATAAAACAAGCTTAATAAGCCGTAAGCTTTTCCATTCTTTCACGGTGCCATTTCATTATGTTTTCATCATCCTTAAGCACCTTAATGGCTTGGGCGAATCTTTCAGCCTCAAGCCTTATCTGAGCCTTGCCCATTCTCTCGTTGCAGCCGATGGGATCGTGACCTGCAAAGGCGTTGGGAAATTCCACTCCCCAGCCTCCGTCAACGATACTCAGCCCTACGTCCTTGAGATATTTCGCCTTTCTTGTGGGAAGACCGCTTTCCACGCCTAAATATTCCATATGCACACTTTCGGGAGAAATTCCCATCATATAAGCGGTTTCGCTCATTCCCGCGTGGCCTATAAGCATATCCTCCTTGTGGTACTTAATAATAAGCTCCTCGTCTTCCTTTGTTAATTCGGGGATAATGCCCGAGCCGTCTTTCTCTATCATTTCCGCCATTTTGTGAGGTACCCAGAGCTTTACCATAGAATAAATAACGGCATAGGGCTTTTTTCTCATATTTATATCACGCATAAACTGATTGAGCCAATGTACGTTTCCGCCGTGGCCGTTGTAAAGAAGGATCTTTTCAAAACCGCTTTTGCCTATCTCGTCGCAAAGCTCTTCAAGTAGCAGGAGCTGAGTTGCCACCGGAAGGCCTATGCTTCCCGGAATATTTGCACCGGGCACGTCGCCGAAGATAAAATCGGGGAAGATGCAGACCTCTTCAAGCTTTGAAGCCTCGTGTGCTATACGGCTTACCTGGATAATGTCCTGCCCCATGGGAAGGTGGAGTCCGTGCTTCTCAACGCAGCCCACGGGGATAATACAAGTCTTTTTCGATCTTTCCACGAGCATAGGAAAATCCTTTGCGGTGGTGTAAAGCCAACGTGTTTCCATTATTCACTCTCCTTTTAAAAGAGGTATATCTTAAGTCACTTTATACCATAAAAAAAGCGTGTTGTCAATAACAATCACGCTTTTTTTAGGCCTTTTATTTCTCATTTTCGGTTCGATCCCAAAGCTCTGCCTTCACAGTCAGAGAATTGGATCTTGCCAAGGTCTGCTCTCCCAGCTTTACCCTAACTGTCTGTCCCTTTTTTATCCCGTCCCTTGCGGGAAATCTCGTATGTATGAAATTGCTTGTATAGCCAAAGCAGGCATTTGCCGAGATCTTTTCCACCAATACCTCGTGGTATTGATCCTTGTGAGAGAAAAGCACCTCGCGGGCGATCTTGTCGGCGTGCTCCAAAAGCTCGCTTGCCCTTTGCTTTCTTACGGATACGGGGAGCTGAAATGCACTTTTTGCCGCTGAGGTTCCCGGTCTTTCCGAATAGGGGAAAATGTGGGTATGGAGAAATCTTCCCTTTGAGATTATATCCGCGGAGTCCTTTAGGTCTCTCTGGGTCTCTCCGGGAAATCCGCATATTATATCTGCACTGAGATTGGAGGCGGGGAAGTAGCGCTTGATGTTTTCAAATACCGCCAACAGATCCTCGTGGCTGTAGTTTCTTCGCATCATTGTCAAAACACTGTTGCTTCCCGATTGCACCGATAGGTGAAAATGATCTGCGATCTTGTCTATAGCGGAAAGTCTTCTGCAAAAGTCCTCTGTAAACAGAGTGGGTCTCAGTGAGCCGAATCTTATCCTTTTGATGCCATCTGTTAGTGATATCCTTTCCGCAAGAGAGGCAAGATCCCATCCGCCTTCGAGATCCTTTCCGAAGTACGAGGTTTCGATCCCCGTCAGCACCAGCTCGGTATATCCCTTCTCGGCGAGGATGCGCGCTTCACGGAGAATGCTTTCCGGATCTCTTGATCTGACGGGACCTCTTAAATATGGGACTATGCAATAGCTGCAGAAATTGTCACAGCCGTCCTCTATCTTAATGAAGGCTCTTGTGTTTTTGCTGGAGGTGGTCGGAGTGTCAAAAAAGCACTTCATTTCGCTTCTTTTGGGGACGTCCCTTTTGGGGGCATTATGTTCGAGAACTCTTTTTACAAACTCCGCTTTGTTTGAATTACCGCAAAGATAAATGTTTTCGTAATCGAACTCCTCATCGGGGTTTGCTTGAACGTGACATCCGCAAACTATCACCGCGGCGTTCTTCATCTTTGCCTCGCCGATCATTCTGCGGATCATATTCCGGCTTTTTCTGTCGCTTTCAAGGGTGACGGAGCAGGTGTTGATAAAATAGCAGTCTACCCAGTTGGTATAATCCACGCACTCGTAGCCGAAGGCTTCAAATACCTCCTTGCAGGCCTGAGATTCGTATTGGTTTACTCTGCATCCCAAGGTTTCTATATGGACCTTGGGTGAGTCGGTTCTTTTGGGCTGCTCGGAAAGAGCCTTTGCACGGTCCAGTGCCTTGTCAGAATATGAAATCAAATTGCACCCCGTCGATATCTACCGTATCCTCTTCAGTTATGCCCTTGTCCTCAAGAGCCTTTATTACGCCCTTTTCTCTTAACATTTTCTGGAAGAAGGATAAGGATTCGTAGTCAGTAAAGTTAACGTTTCCTATAAGCTTGTTGAGCCACGGTGCCTTGAGATAATACACTCCCTTTTCAACCTCGATCTCAAAGGAGTAGTCGCCCACTACCTCGGGCTCACGGTAATACTCGGTCTCGTATTCCTTTATGGGAGGCAGCTCCTTAAGCTTTTTGTTCACTGCTCTCATCAGATCCTTGACGTTGTCATTGGATGCTGCAGAAATATAAAAGAGTTCTACCTCGTTTGCTCTGCAGTAGTTTTCAAGCTCTTCCCTTATAGAGTCGTCAACTCCGATGTCGCATTTGTTTGCGGCGATTATCTGCGGTCTTTTGGAAAGCTCCTCGTTGTACTTTATAAGCTCCATATTTATCGCTTCGATGTCGTCGACGGGATCTCTTCCCTCGCTTCCCGATGCATCGACAACGTGTACAAGAAGCCTGCATCTGTCAACGTGCCTCAAAAACTCGTGACCAAGCCCCGCACCCTCGCTGGCGCCCTCTATAAGTCCGGGAATGTCCGCCATTACAAATGCGCTTCCTTCATCCGGGCTTACCACTCCCAGCATCGGGCTCAGTGTTGTGAAGTGATAGTTTGCAATTTTGGGTCTTGCGGCGCTGACCATGGAAAGAAGGGTGGACTTACCGACGTTGGGAAAGCCCACAAGTCCTACGTCCGCAAGCATCTTAAGCTCCAGTGTAAGCTCCTTTTCCTCTCCGAGAGTGCCTTTTTTCGCAAATCTGGGTACCTGCCTTGTGGGGGTGGCAAAATGCACGTTTCCCCAGCCGCCTTTACCGCCCTTGCATACCGTAAAGCTGTCGCTTTTGGACATATCGAATATGACCTTTTGGCTTTCCTTATCTTTTATCAGGGTTCCCGGAGGAACGGTGATAATAAGATCCTCTGCGGTCTTTCCGTGGAATTTCTGAGGCATTCCGTCCGCGCCGTTGGATGCTACGAATTTTCTTCTGTAGCGGAAGGGGAGAAGGGTGTTTTCGCCCTCGTCTACCTTAAAGACTATACTGCCTCCGTTGCCGCCGTCGCCTCCGTCGGGACCGCCCTTTGCAACGTATTTTTCTCTTCTAAAGGAAACACAGCCGTTACCGCCGTTTCCCGCCTTTACATAGATATCTACCTTATCTATAAACATTGACGTCACCGCCTTTTTTTATTGATTTCTACCATATTATTCTACACTTTTTTGTAGGCTTTGTCAAGGATTTGTTGACCTTTGGCTTTCCTTGTTCAAAAAAGCACTGCCGCCCCTGATGGGGGCGGCAGATTTTATTAAAGTGCAAAATATTTTTCCTGCATTGATTTTATCTGTCCCTTCATTGCCTTCAGTATGGGGGAGGCGGCTTCGGGAGAGGTAAGATACTCGTTCATATAATAACCCTCGCAGGCACAGGCCTTGTCGTGGATAGGGTAGTAGTTTTCCATTAAAAAGCTTGCATATTTAATAAATCTGTAGTCTCCCACAAGTCTGTATTCTTGGCTGATGGTATCTACCGCAATGCTGTATTTTTCCTTAATGGCTTTAATCAGTGCATCCTTTTTGTTTTCCCCTGCGAATACAATGGTGGAGCATATTAGCATTCCCTTGTTTAACGGTGTGCTTCCGTGAGTATCAGTGCTTCCTACTATCGGAGGATCAAAGCCCTCGGCCTTCTTTTTATAGTAATAGGCAGTTTGGAAGCCGTTATGCTGATAATAGGTCTCTCCGCCCAGTACCTCAAAGGCGTCAAAGGGCTTTTTCTCATAAATGAAATCAAGATAATCGTCGGAAAGCTGCTGCATCGGGCAAAGCCAGAAGGGGTGGGGGAATATACCCAAGCCGTTGGATCTCTTGATGTGCTCGTAGATCCATTCCATTACCGCATAGCTTCTTCTTTCGGAAAGATGGGGTCTGTCGACATTATTCGCCCTTTCGTCGATCATCTCTTTAAACTCTTCTTTTGTCATGGTCTCGGGCGCAGATCCGTTGATGCTGCGGTATTTTATATCGTCACCCGCTTTTTCCTGGTTGTTATTGGGGGTGATCAGAGCATTTATACTGTAGCTTCCGCCAAAATTGACGTAGTGTACGTTGTTGTAAGAGAGGTGTACCTCCTCGCCCTCAACTATATTCAGATCGCTGATTTGGTCGAATATCGCCTTTGCTTCAAGAGAGGGATAGTACCTTCCGTGATCGCTAACGGTCATAAAATCGTAACCTGCTGCTCTGTAATTGGCACATACCTTTTCGGGGCTTTCCGAGCCGTCGGATCTTTTGGAGTGGACGTGAAGGTCTCCTCTGTAGGGGAATCTTCCCTTCATATCCTCAGCCAGAGCATAAATGAAAAGCTCAAGAACGGGCTTTTCGGCATCGGGCTCAAATACGTAAAGCTTATACTGACCCTCGGTGGGGGAGTTAAAGACGATCTTCAGCGCGCCTTGGCTGTCCGTCGTGGCGGAAAGGGTGTATCTTCCTTCTCTTTCGGGATATACCTTTTCATTTGCCTGATCCAGCTTTGAAAGCTTTACGGTGTAGGTCTTGTCTGCTCCGAGAAAGAAAGCGGAGTCGATGGCGCGTACGGTTATCTCGGTGTCACGGTTTATTAAAAAAACCTTGGGGTAAATGTCGTATCTGTAAAGATATTTATTCATTACATCCATATTTTTCCTCCAGTGCCCAATTTACACAGAAGAGATAATCCTCTGCCTGCCTTGCGTAACGGCTCTTGACGTGAGACAAAGCCTCAAGCTGAGCCTTTATTATTTTCATTTCCTCTTTTGATATTGTGATCTTGTCGATATATGCGTATTTGAAGGGGCCGTTTTTTTTGACGCTTTTCCAAAAATTTCTCGGGAGAATAAAGCCTCCCAAGGCGGAAAAAACGTTCATATTTTCGGGAGTAGTGATTCCCAGGATCTGCTTTGTTATGGCAATTTCAAAGTCTTTGCCGTATTCATTTTCTCTTTCGTCCCAAAGTCTGTCGCCGTAAAAGCTGATCATGCTTGCAAGTGTGTACTTGAAATGACTTCCGTTTCCGTTGCCCCAGGCACAGGGGCCTCCGCCGAGAATGCGGGATCTGTATTCCTCTGCGGCTTCGGGATATACTCTCGGTGCCCATTTATTGAGAGGGATCTCGGGTGTGTAGAGATCCACTTCGATGTAGGTCTGGGGGTAATGGGTGTTGACGACCTCAAAGCCCTGCTCCAAAAACTTCTCCATCGTGCAGCCCTCGTGGGGACCTCTGTGCTTTGCGGCAATTCTCCAGAAATGTATGAGAATGTCCTTTGGCAGATCGCAGGGCTTGGAGATGTCAATGTTATCGTTCCACATCATCATTCGTCTGCCGTATTTTGTGACGATCTTGTGCATTCTCTTGATGCCGTACATCATCAATTCCATAACGCCGTCAATTCCCTTGAAAAGAAAGCTGCCGTCATCCATTCTTTCATCAAGCTCCTTCTGGGTGCTTAATCGGATGCCCAATTCCTCCGCCTTTTTTCTGCAGCGCTTGCAATCGTACCACATCGGCCACACGTCGATATCGTAAGCTACTATCTCGTCTGCGCCTACGTGGATAATGGGAAAATCGAATATTTCCGTGATCTCCTTTATTAGAGCGTCGTAAAAATCAAAGACCTCCTCATTACCTATGCATAAAGCGTGGTGAATATTATCGGCATGAGCAGAGGTGGATTCACAGAAAAGCTCGGGCATGGAGTAGGTAAGTCCTTTACTGTGAGTAACGAACTCTATTTCGGGCATGGATTCAATGCCGATGGATTTACCGAAGGCGATAATATCCTTCATCTCGTCCTTGGTGTAGTATTCCCATTTTTTGTTATTGGCGGCGGGATAAGCGTCAAACTGCAGTGCGAGAGTTCTGTTGTCCATAAGATGCATATGGAGAACGTTCATTTTCGAAAGAGCCATATCCACCATTATTCGCTTTATTCTTTCGGGGGGCATATCTTTGAAGCACATTTCAAGCATCAGCTCTCTGTGGCTTACGTCCGCCCAGTCGTCTAAATTCGCCGCGTCGATGGAAATTTCGTTGTTTTCTCTGTGCATAAGCTGATAAAGGCTTGCCATTGCGTTTCTTCCGCCCATAAAGCATTCAAAGCTTGCGGTTATTCCGAGCTTATCTGTATAAAGCTTGTACCTTTCAAGGCGTGTTTGTTTTTTCGGAGTGTGATAGATCTTGAAAAAGGCTTTTTCGGCGTCGTCCACGAAATCAAAGTTGAGCTTTACCTCATCAAGAAATATATTAAGCACGTTTAGAACCCTTTTTGCCGTCTCGTCGGAGGCAAAAACCGTTATCTTATCGGGAAGGGCGATCTTAAAGCCGAGAAACTTTTCTCTTTTCGAACGGGGGTTTATCATAATCCTTTCTCCTTTATCATTGGCTTATATTTCGGTTTGCGCCCTTATAATAATCTATTTTTTTCACAGTGTCAATATTTTTTTGAGTTTTAAATAAGTTTGTTTTCCCTTCTTATCTGTGACGGGGTTTTGTTATATATGTTTTTTATTAAATTTCTCAAGTGGGCAACAGAGTTAAAGCCCGTTAAGGAGGTTATTTCTTCAAGAGTCATATCTGTGTAGCTCAAAAGATTTACCGCAGTGGATACCCTTTGCCTGTTTTTATAATCAACGGGGGTCATTTTTAAGTTTTTCTTAAACCAAAGATAAAGTCCGGATTGGCTCATCCGACATTCCGTTGCCAAGTTCTTAACGCTGAAATCGCGGTTCTTTTTCAGGTACTCGTCCACCTTCTCCAAAATCGGTGCTTTGTCCGATAAAAAAAGCTCCTTGCGCTCTTGGAGAATAATATCGATTATTGAATAAAGAGCGGATATATTCTTGCAATTTACCTTCTTTGTTTTGCTTATCCCGTTGAAAAGTCGGTTTAATTCCTCTGTGAGCGGAATCGAGCAGGGCATCAACCTCAGATTTGATTTTAAAGGTATGTGCTCGAAGGCAAATGAGTCCCAGCTTACCTCGTTTTTTATAGGGTCGGGTGTCCAGTAGGAGTGATATTTCAGCCCGAGGGGGAGAAAAAACACGTCTCTCTCCTTAAGATGAAGCTCTTTTCTGTTTTCGTAGATTATCATGCCGCTTCCGCTTCTCATCCTCGCGACAAAATAACTGGTGATGCCCATTGAGTTGTCGGTGTGCTTTGGGTTTTTCAGCTCTATCACCTTAAATGAAAAGCTTTTGTAAAATTCAGTGTTATTCACCTTAAAATCCTCGGAATTTGTGTAGTATAGCATCTGTTGTTTAGAGTATAACATATTGAAAATACAAAATCAAGGTGGTAAAATATAAAAAACGAAGAAAAGAGGGATGTAATGATAAAAGGAATAGTATTTACCGAGCCTAAAAAGGCTTGCTTTACCGATGTTCCCGAGCCTTTGATGAAACAAAACTACGTTTTGGTAAAGCTTGAAAGAAGCACTGTAAGCTCCGGAACAGAGAGGGCAAATCTATTGGGCATGGACAGAGTATCCACCTTGGATGAGCAGCCGGGCTTTCCCAGAAGAATAGGATATAGCTCTTCGGGTATTATCGTTGATAAGGGCGAGGACGTTAAGGAGCTTAAAATAGGCGACAGAGTCTGTGCAAGCTGGACTACCCATTCCAAGCTTTGTGCACTTAACACCAACAAGGTCACCCTTTTGGACGACAGTATCAGCTTTGGCGAGGGAGCCCTGGTGCATATTGCAACCTTCCCAATGGCGGCAATAAGAAAGACCGCTTTGGAGATGGGCGAATCTGCTATAGTTATGGGAATGGGAATTTTGGGGCTTATCGCCGTAAAGCTTTTGAGAGTGGCGGGTGCCTGCCCGATAATAGCGGTGGATCCGGATCCCGAAAAGCGTAGGATCGCCTTGGAATACGGCGCCGACTATGCCTTCGATCCTTATGAGGAGGGCTTTGCTCAAAGCGTTATGGCGGTCACCGGAAAAGGCGCAAGTGTGGGAATCGAGGTCACCGGAATAGGAAAGGGTCTTAACGGTATACTTGAATGTATGGCAAAAATGGGAAGAGTGGCACTTTTGGGCTGCACCCGCAACAGTGATTTTACCGTTGATTATTACGGCAAGGTGCACGGCAGGGGAATCAGCCTTATCGGCGCCCACACGCTTGCAAGACCGAAATCAGAATCATCCCACGGGCTTTGGACGGATGCCGACGACAGAGAAGCCGTATGCAAGCTTATCAAAGGAAAAAGGTTGGATCTTGGATCTATGATCGAGGAGGTCAGAAGCCCCGAGGAGGCAAGCGAGGTCTACACAAGACTGGCAAATGAAAAAACCTTCCCCGTATTACAGTTTGATTGGAGTAAAGTGAAATGAGAAAAATAAGAATAGCGCAGATAGGTGTGAACAGAAACAGTCACGGACACTCTGTGTTCAAAACACTGTGCGCGCTTCCGGAGATATTTGAGGTTGTCGGCTACACCTGGGTCGAAAACGAGGAAAAGACTTGCGCGGATCAGCTTAAATATTTTCAAGAGCATAAAAGACTTACTCTTGATGAGATATTAAATGACGAGACCATCGAGGCTGTGGCAGTGGAAACCGATGAGATACATCTTCTCAAATACGCTCAGATGGCGGCGGAGAAGAAAAAGCATATCCATATGGAGAAGCCCGGCTCTCAGGATCTTGAAGCCTTTGAGAGGCTTATTGAAACGGTCAGGAGGAATAACACTGTTTTGCATCTTGGGTATATGTACAGATATAATCCCGAGATCGCAAGAGTTATTGAAAATGCCAAAAACGGCGTGTACGGCGAGCTTCACAGCGTTGAGGCGCATATGAGCAGATTGGACGGTAATACCTGCAGAGAGTGGTTTGGACTTTTTAAGGGCGGTATGATGTTCTATCTCGGATGCCACCTTATCGACCTCGTTTTGCAGATAATGGGTAAGCCCTTGAAGATCCACCCCTTTAACTGTACTACCCGTAAAAACGGCATTTGCACTGAGGACTTCGGCTTTTGTGTGTTTGAATATAAAAAAGGACTATCCTTTGTTAAGATGACGGGTGCCGAGATCGGCGGCTTTGAAAGAAGGCAGCTTGTTGTAACGGGCTCCGAGGGCTCGGTGGAGATCAAGCCTCTTGAGGAGCTTATCAGCAATACGAGCCTGCAAACCACCTCCTCAGTCAGCTATTATCTCGACGAGAACGGTAAGACCCGAAGCAGATCTCTTAAAACGGAGCCATTCCACCGCTACAGTTCGATGATGGAGGGCTTTGCTTCTATAGTAAGAGGGGATAAGGAGAATCCTTGGAGCTTGGATTACGAGCTTGAGCTTTTCAAAACTATTCTCATAGCCTGCGGAATGTGATGATCATAAAAGAGGTGCGGAAATTTCCGCACTTTTTTTTGCCATCCTTATATTTTGGCTCTTTTCGGTTGACACGCTTAGCCTTTTGTGATAAAATTACCTTCAGAAATAATAAAAGCGAGGACGAAAAAATGACCTTTACTCTTACCCCCATCGAGGGAAATAATACGAAAAATATCCAGTGGAGCATAGATCAGTGTTTTAAAAACGGCGGCGGTAAGATAGTGCTTGAAAAGGGTGTATATACCGTTGGCGGAATAAGACTCAGGAGCAATTGCCATCTTTATCTGAAAAACGGCGCCGTGCTCAAGGGCACAAGAGATCCCGAGGATTATAAGATACTTAAAAACGATGCTTTGGAGCCTGTTGGAGAGGAATTCTTCACTGATGCGGTGTGGGTCTCGGCAAAACGCCGCTTGAATCACGATCATATACTTAAGGCGGCGAGTAACTGGAATAACGCCATTATAAGGATATTCCAAGCCGAAAACGTTTCGGTTATCGGAGAGGAGGGCTCCGTTATCGACGGAAGCGACTGCTACGATCCCATCGGCGAGGAGCATTACCGCGGCCCCCACGGAATAAGCTTCCATTATTGCAGGAATCTTAAATTCGGCGGATATACCATACGTAATACGGGCAACTGGGCTCATCTCGGATTCACCAGCCAAAATATGCATTTTGAGAATATCATATGCGAGGGCGGTCACGACGGTATCCACGTTTCTGTTTGCGATGATATAGAGGTCCGCGACTGCGAATTTTATACCGGAGACGATTGCATTGCGGGCTTTGATAACTATAACGTTCACGTTGATAACTGCGTGATCAATTCTGCCTGCAGCGGCTTCAGATTCGGCGGTGCTGATATCCTTATCGAGAATTGTAAGCTCTTTGCGCCCGCAAAATATTTTTTCCGCGGAAGCCTCAGCTTAGAGGATAAGATCGAGGGAAATCCCGCTCCCAAGACGGGAAGAAAGAATATGCTCTGTCTTTACACCTACTATTCCGATTTTTCACTTAAGGTAAGAAGAGACAGCGAGAATATCGTGATAAGAAATTGCGAGGTTGAAAATGCCGACAGATTCCTCCATTATGACTTTACGGGTAATCAGATCTGGCAGAAAAACCGCCCCTTGAAGAGCATTTCATTTGAGGGAATCAAGGCAAAGGGCGTGGCTATGCCTCTTAATGCCTACGGGGACAGCACCACACCTCTCACACTCTCTATCAAGGATTCCGAGATCGAGTTTTCCGACGGTGCGGAATGTGCCATAAAGGGCGGATTTTTTAAGCTTATCGAGGCTAAGAACCTTAAAATAAAGAACCTTAAGGGTGCGTTTGTGAAGGTCTACGGTGAAGAGGGTAAGATCGAAACCGAAAACCTCGAGGGTGTTGAGGTCTTAACCGAAAGGGCGACCGAAGAATTTAAGGTCAAGGCTATTTAAAAAATGTTGGAAGCTTTACTTTTTGCAATCGAGGCTGTATTTCCCATCATATTAATGGTTGCTTTGGGCTTTCTTTTAAAGAAAAAAGCGCTTGTTGACGCTTCCTTTATCAAAAAGGCAAATAAGCTTGTTTTCAGGCTCTTTTTGCCCGTGATGCTTTTCAATAATATATACGGCATAAAGGGAATAGGGGAGCTTGACCTCGGCTATGCTGTGTTCGTTGCCTTGTTTACGGTCGTGTTGTTTTGCATCATGATTCCCGTAGTGCGTAAGGTGAGCTCCGATAATAAAAGGCGCGGCGCTCTCTTGCAGGCCTCCTTCAGATCAAACTATGCTCTTATCGGCATCCCATTGGCGCAGGCGCTTTTCGGGTTCGAGGGCGTTGCGGTGGCATCGCTGCTTTCGGCCGTGCTTATCCCGGTGTTTAACGTTCTTGCGGTGCTCAGCCTTTCGATCTTTACCGATTCCGAGCCTTCTGTTAAAAGGATAGTTAAGGATATCGTTAAAAATCCATTGATAAACGCGGTTCTTTTGGGCGTTGTCGTGCTTGTTATAAGAGAATTCTTCAATGCAAATCTCATTTCCTTCAGATTGAGTGATATCGGTATTCTCTTTAAGATCATTTCTTATCTATCAAGCGTTGCAACTCCTCTGGCGCTTTTGATGCTGGGAGCGCAATTTGAATTTTCGGCTATCAGGGAGCTTAAAAGGGAAATATTCTTTGGCACTCTCACCAGGACCTTGATCGTCCCTTTTCTGGGGCTATTAAGCGCTTATCTGCTTTATTTCTTTAATATCCTCGATCTTAACGGAGCCCACTTTGCAAGCTTTGTGGCGGCATTTTCCACTCCGGTTGCCGTTTCCAGCGTACCGATGGCGCAGGAAATGAAAAGCGACGTCGTTCTGGCGGGACAGCTTGTGGTGTGGACCACTCTTATAAGCTCTGCTACCGTATTTGCTTCGGCATTTGTTTTAAAGGTGCTTGGAGTATTTTAATGCTTCAATGAGTATGAGCTTGACTTAGGTTAGATATTTATTGACACCATGAAAAAGATCGGTATAATATCATGTTCCGGAGGGCAAACCCGTAAGGATAGACAATTTTACCCTACACTTAAGTAATGATTGATTTTGGTCAAACAGTCAAGGGGGCACATCAACTTTTTTGCCTCAAATTAAAAACAATCTATGACGAAAATGCACGTCCGACAGTAATGTCGGACGTGCTGTGTTATATCGTGTTACGAGAATTATTGAAAAAATTTCGTCAACAAACAGATTATTTCTCTTAGAATGCGACATCTACTATTACTCTTTTACCGATGTCAGCTCATATACCTTGCCAATCTCGGCGGTGCCTTTGCCACCAATAAGGGTAAGCTTATCACCCTCAACCGTATAAGTATATTGACAGTCCGTAACGTATTCCAATTCAAAGTCCAAATAAACAATGCTGTCTTTGACGGTGTAGGTGTATTCAAAGGCCTTGCCTTCAT
>SVTC01000020.1 GCA_015063985.1 Oscillospiraceae bacterium
GGCGGCAAAAGTGGCAAAGGCAATAGGCTTGAGTATACGAAAGCCAGCGGCTTGAGCCGCTGGCCGGTAGTATTGGGCTTTTAGCCCTTGTGCATACCACCCGTTTGACGGGTGGTTATGATTTTATAAAAAAACAGCAAACAGCATTATTGAGTGATACTTAATGCTGCGTCTGTTGCTTTTTGAAGATCCGGAATTTCTCGGGAATCAAAGGAAGCTCGCTTTCTTTCCGGGTCCACATGATCACGCCGTCAAATTCCTTCATATACAGTTGAAATTCCTTATCTTTCTCTTCGTTAACTCTGAACCGATGTGTGTATAAGACCGTCCGTGAATGGAGTCTGAAAACACAGAATAACTATTGACTTTTTTATTTTAATATGGTACTATAAAGCGTTTTAAATTTTGTTTTAGACGTTAAAAATATTTCGGAGCTTGCTCGGGATAGATTTCGCTCCGATGAGTTACAGTAGTAAAAAGAAATCCAAGATAAAAAAGAGGAAAAAATTATGTGGACAGAACAACAGCTTCGGGTGGCGGCCGTGAACGGTATGCTCGGCTTTATCGACGCCAACCGGGGCGATACCCTTCTTGGCCGGGATACCCACGAATTCCCCTACGACGTGTACGAAAGCACCCTGTGTATGTACGAGGTGCTGAAGGCCGAGGGCTTAACGGGCGGCTTTAATTTCGACGCTAAGACCCGCCGCGCCGGTAACACCCCCCGGGATATGTTCCACGCCTATATCCCGGCTATGGACACCTTTGCCCCGGGGCTTATCAAGGCCGCAGAGCTTATTCAGGATGGGTGCCCGGAGGAGTTTGTGGCCCAAAGATATGCCGGCTTCTCCGGCGAGCCGGGGCAAAAGATTCGCGCCGGCCGGGCTACTCTTTCCGAGCTTGCCCAACGGGCCGCCGATATGGGGGTGTGTCCCATGCCCCAAAGCGGCCGCCGGGAATACCTCCAAAACGCGTTGAACCGCATTCTGTTTAGATGATAGGGGAGTAGATCATGAAATACCGGATACATACCTTTTCTGATTTCGGCCGGGTGTGCTATGCTGACGGCAGTGTGGAGTTTGTGGCAAAGGATGGCTGCGACAACGCCGGCTTTTCCCTTTCCTTTTCCTTTCCCGAGTGGGAGCCGGACACCTACGTGTTTTTGCCTGCCTGCGCTTACGACGGCAACCGCATCCGCCGGGTAACGCGCCGCTATCCTCCGGTCTATCTTCCCCGGGAGCTGGGGGCCGATCCGGAGCCCTTGATGTCCACCGTGCCGGCCCTGGAGCCCGACGGAAGCGGTACCATAGAGGTGACCTCTGCCGATTGCTCGGTTCCCGCCGTGGGCCTTTTCTACCCTCAAAAACAACAGGCCTTCTTCGTTTTTTGCCAACAGCAATGTAAGGATAAAAACGTGGGCTTGACTGTGGAAAAGGGGAAAATAACCCTTCAGTATCCGGCTATGCGTCGGGCCTCCTACGTTCATTGCCGCCCCTACGATATGTGGGAAAAGCTGGATAGCGGTGTGTCGGTGGAAAAAGGAGAGGCCCTTTCCTCGTCTATTGTGATCAAAGAGTACGCCTGCTCCTCGGTAACGGAGTTTTTCCGAATCTTTTTTGGTATCCGCAAATGCCTTTTGGCCGATGAGCGCCAGCCCAACCAATATACCCGCGCCCTGTGGGAGCTTATGGAAAGCCGATTGAACGAGGTCAACTGGAGCGGTCGGTTTTACGGTCACGATGGGGTCAAGGAGGCCCAGACCTGGTATATGGGCTGGTCGGGCGGGGGAATGGTAACGGCGGCGCTGTTGAAAAACGGCCGGCCCCAGACCGTCCGGCGCGCGGAAATGACCCTGGATCATATGACTTCCCATTTCACGCCCAACGGTTTTTTTGCTATGACTGCGTGCGATACCTATCTGCTGGATGACTCCTTTGGTAAGGAGCACCTGAAAAACGCTATGCTGGTGCGCCGGCAAAGCGACGCTTTGTATTTTCTCTTTAAGCAGTTTGATCTGGTAAGCCCCAAGCCCCAATGGGTGGCCGCCGCCAAGGGCGTGTCCGATGTTTTGGCCGATCTGTACCGTCGCTACGAAAGCTTCGGGCAGTACGTGGATCAAGAAACCGGAGAGATGATGTTTGGCGGCACCGCCAGTGCCGCTTCGGCCATCGGAGCCCTGGCCAGGGCTGGGCAGTTCTTTGAAGACGAGGGCTATCTCGCCGTGGCACGACAGGCCGGGGAACAGTACTATCGCCGCTTCGTGGCTAAGGGCCTTACCTACGGCGGCCCAAGCGAGGCCATGTGCTCGCCGGACAGCGAAAGCTGTTACGCCATGCTGGAAAGCATGATGGTCCTCTATGAGGTTACCAAAGAGGAAAAATGGCTAAACTACGCCAAGGACAGTGCCCATCTGTTCTCCACTTGGGTGGTGACCTACCGTTTTCGCTTCCCTGAGCACACGGAATTTGCCCGCCTGGGCATCAATACCGTGGGCAGCGTGTTTGCCAACGTGCAAAACAAGCACTCCGCTCCGGGCATCTGCTCCGCCTCCGGAGACGCTCTGTATAAGCTCTACCGCTACACCGGCAACAGGGCGTATCTGGAGCTGCTGCAGGATATTGCCTCCTTTATTCCCCAATGCGTGTCTACTGCTCAGAAGCCCATACGCACCACCGGTAAGCGCCCGGACGAATATCCCCCCGAAAAGCAGGTTCAGACCCCCGGTGCCATCAACGAGCGCGTCAATATGAGCGATTGGGAGCCTACTCGCGTGGGCGGCGTGTTCTACGGCTCCTGCAACTGGTGCGAGACTGCCCTTTTGCTTACCTTCTCAGAGCTGATCTGGAACGAGAACGTAGATCTGGAGCTTACCTGACCCTTTGATCCGACGACAAAAAGGGCTGAGTCAATAAGTCTCAGCCCCTTCTTTTGAGGTTTTCCGAGCCGTTTTCCGACTTGACTTTTCCCTTCCTTCGTGGTACAATTTTTTCGATTAAAAAGAGCGTAACCGTAGTGAAAAGGAAGGTGTTTTTTTAGTAATTCAAAACGTTTTGAATTTTGTTTTAGACGTTAAAAATATTTCGGAGCTTGCTCGGGATAGATTTCGCTCCGATGAGTTACAGTAGTAAAAAGAAATCCAAGAAAAAAGAGGAAAAAATTATGTGGACAGAACAACAGCTTCGTGCGGGAATCGACAACTTGACCTTGGACCAGTTGGTGGGACAGACCTTATGCTACTCCACCGGCTCGTTTACTGACGAGCAGTACGACCAACTCGTCCGGAGGACTATGCCCGGAAGTGTCTTTCACGGTATGGTCACCGAAGAGCGTAAGGCAGCGTTGATGCGTTCTCAAAACAAATATTGCCCCGTTCCCACTATGTTTGTGGCAGACGTGGAGAACGGAACCGGCGCCGTAGCGGGAGGCGTGTCCTTGCCCTATGCAATGGCATGGGGTGCCGCCGACGATCCCGACCTGATCCGTCGCGCCCATCACGCGGTTGCTCTGCGTTGCCGTCAGGATAACCTTCACATGGCATTGGCTCCGGTAGTGGATATCAACTATAATTTTCGCAGCAGCGTACTGAACGTCCGTGCCGTTTCCGATAGCCCCGATCAGGTCATTAAAATGACTCGCGCCGCTGTAGATGGCTTCCAGCAGGACAACGTAATGGCGGCCTGCTGCAAGCATTTTCCGGGCGACGGTATGGACGAGCGCAATCAGCATTTTATGACCACGGTCAACTCGATGTCCCGAGAAGAATGGATGGATACCTACGGCCGTGTGTATCGGGAAATGATCAAGGCCGGCACTATGGCCATTATGGTTGCCCATATTGCTTTGCCCGCCTTTGACGAGAAAATTGACGACTATTTGGGCTATCCGCCTGCAACGTTAAGCAAAAACCTGATGACAGGCTTGCTTAAGGGTGAGCTGGGCTTTGACGGTTGTATTGTTTCGGATGCCTTGAGTATGATCGGCGCCTGCTCTATGATGCCCTCAGAGCGATTGGCCGTGGAATATCTGAAAGCCGGCGGAGATATGCTTTTGTTCCCCCTGCCTTCGGATTTTGATTGCATCAAGGCCGCCGTTGAAAGCGGGGAATTGCCCATAGAACGGTTGAAGGATGCCGTGCTTCGCATCTGGCGAATCAAAAATCAAGTGGGTCTGTTTGATCGGACCGAGCCGATCCAAGATCGGGCAGAGTCTGAAATATCTTCTCTTGCTCAAGAAATTGCTGAAAAGGCTATTACCGTGGTGCGTGACGCCGACGGCCTGGTGGCCAACGTTAAGCTCAAGCCCGGGGATAAGGTGTTGCACGTTTGCTCGTTCCCCGATACCAAAAATGCCAAGGACACGCAGCTTTCTACCATCGAGGAGGAGCTGAAGTCCCGTGGGATCGAGGTGACCACCAAGATCAATCCCGGGCATTATGAGATCAAGGCCTGCATCGATGACTTCGACTACGTGCTGGTGAGCATTTGCTTTAACACGATGAATAACGGCGGCGGCTCCATGCGCATCAGCTGGTCCAACGCTATGACCATGTGGCGTGCTTATTTGCTGAAGAATCCCCGTGTGATCATGGCCTCCTTCGGCGACCCGTATAAGCTGTATGACTATCCCTATATGAGAACTTACTTGAATTGCTACGACAATTCTGCTAATACCCAAAGGGCGTACGTACGATTGCTGACGGGGGAGATAAAAGCAAGAGGAAAGAGTCCTATATCCTTTGACGGCTTTTTTGAAAGGGAGACCGACTGACGTTTTTATCCCATACGGGGTACCCAAAGCGAGATAAGAAACGGTGATAAAGCTATCCGAATGAGTAAGACTCTATAAATATTTTAAGACTCCCGAGCATTATGCTTGGGAGTCTTTTGCAGTCGGACGAAATTAGCCCGAAGGAATACAGACCCGTTTACGGGCGCTCGGAGAAAACAGACAAAAAAGGCAGCCGCTCACGTGCGGCTGCCTGAGATTGTAACGTGATACAAGGCATCGGATCAAGCGGTTGTCTTGAGCGGGATGACAGGGAATGAATTCTAAGCGTTATTAACCGATGGTCTCGTCGCCGTGCTCGTCCATCCACTTACAAGCAACGTCATAAGCCTCGTAATCGAGGTCAGCCATTGTGTTGGTATGAAGCACGACTCCTTCGATCTCGCCCTTTAAAAGAAGGTCTCGGTAATAGTCGAGCTGCCATTTTACGGCATCACCCGTTGCCTGCTTGGCTTCACCGAAATTGTATAGGTAGCATCCCACCATACGGCGGGTATTGGGAGTTTGCTTTTTGAAGATCCGGAATTTCTCGGGAATCAAAGGAACGTCACTTTCTTTCCAGGTCCACATGATCACGCCGTCAAATTCGTCCATATAGGGCTGGAATTCTTTATCCTCCTCTTCATTCACTCCAAACTGATATGTGTACAAGACCATCCATGAATCAAGTCTGCGAACGCTGTTGTTATGTAGCTTTCGGTTAATGTCTTCAAGTGTAGATAAAGGAAATTCTTTATATCGGGGTATACCGTGGTTTAATACTTTAAAATCGTCTAAAACCACACAGGATATATTTGGAAATTCCTTGGCCTCTTCAATTATTTCATCTATCCTTTCGGGCTTTTGGCAAGCGACGAAGCATTCCCAGCCAACTTTATTTAAGGTCTTAAAGGATTTATTATACTGACGTCTGTTCACCTTTACTCCGACAGGTACCATAAACGTATTCCTTATGCCAAGGTAGAGGCAAGCCTCCATTGGTGTCATTCTCGAAACATCGGGACAGCCGTATTCGCCGGCGTTTTTGTTGTATCTTCCCTCCGGATGCCCCCAAAGCCAGAATTTGTCTCGCAGTATCATTTTATTTCCCTCTTTTCTAAATCCGAAATGTGTGATATAATGGATTTACGGATATATTATATATTCTCTTTCTTTGTTTTACAATGAAAATTGCAGTATTTAGTATGGAGATATGAGTATGGTAAAAATCAAAGAACTCAGTCGCGCAAGGCTATCCAAGGAGCTTTTGCTCAAGCTTTTCAACTGCGGAGCTGCAAGGCTTGACAGCTCCTGGCACGGTGTGGTTTCCTGCTCACCCGTATCAAGGCTCTACTTTGTTAAAAGGGGGAGCTTTTACCTTATTCTAAAGGGAAAAAGAGTAGAGTTGACAGAAGGAGGGTGGTATCTTATCCCCTGCAGCAGCAGCTATGAATACGGTTGTGAAGGTGATACGGAGCAATTATTCTTTCATCTTAATCTGATGGGGGACGATAGGATCGACGTTTTTGAAAAGCAGTCCTGCCCTCTTGCTTTAAAAGAGGATCAAGGGACTGCGGCAGAGATCGAAGAGCAGCTTTGCGGTGAGGATTGTATTTCGGCATTGGGGATAAAGAATAACGTGATGCGTATTCTTTTGAGGATGATAAAAGAGCATAGTATAGACGTAAGCGGCACCGGGTATTCCGCCTGCGTTATAAAGGCGATGGATCATATTGATAAAAATCTTTCCGAGACCCTTACCATAAAGGGCATTTCCGAGGCGATCTTCGTATCGGAAAGCACCCTCACGAAGCATTTTCGCAGAGAGCTCAATACCTCGGTAAACCGCTACGTTGACGAGTTGATACTTACCCGCGCCGCTCAGATGCTGGCAGAGGGACAGTGTTCCTTAAATACCGTAAGCAACCGTTTCGGATTTTGCGACCAATTCTATTTTTCCAGAAAGTTTAAGGCGAGATTCGGTGTATCTCCAAGCGAATACAAAAGAACGCTGAATATCTGATCCTGATTAAAGCACTTACCAAATGGCGGGTGCTTTTTTGCGGACTTGGCCTGCGGCTTTAAATCGCGTTTTGCGAGGTGTACAAGCCGCAAGGTGCTTTACGCTTGGGCTTTTAATATTTAAAATCAAAAGGAGACGGATCGACCGCCTCCTTTATTAACTGTATTTTCAAGTATGGCCTATATATTTAAGAACACGACTGACACGATTCCCAAAGCAAGACCGATATTCTGGAACAGTGTCATTTTTTCCTTGTAGATAAAAAGGGAAACCAAGAAGGTTGCGATTATTCCGCCTGCGGAAATAAGGGGAAACATTATAAATTCAGGCATTTTGTTGGTCTTAAGCATCATTACAAACAGATTAACAATACCGTTTGCGACACCGCATATAAGCCACAGATACCAGCCGACGTTAATTTCTCTTACGACCTGCTTTCTCTCTTTTGCAAGGGCGAGCGCGAACATCATTATCGCAGAGAAAAGATAAGCTAAAATCATAAACTCGCTTTTAAAGCCGCCTGAGAATCTGTCCTGCTGCATCATCTGGAAGGTGGAGCAAAGACCGTTGCCCAAAAATGCCAAAAAGGCATAGATGCCCCACTTAACACTCATGCGCTTGCCGCCCTTTTTATTCAGGTTGATAAAGACAAGAGAAACGAGCAAAAATGCAATACCTACAAACAGGAATTTACTGGGCTTCGCATCGCCGAAAAAGCCGTAGACCGTGGGGACCATAAGGGAATACTGTATCATAAGAGAGGTCAAGGCAAGAGGACCTTCCTCTATTGCAAGTATTGAGAATATAACGGACACGCTATAGCTTATTGCGAAAAGAGCAGAGTACGGTATAAGCTCCGCTTTAAACTCCAAGCTACCGCCGGATGTAAACAAAAATACAACGAGTGCTATAAGCGCCGACATTGCACCAAAGCCGTATGCACCGTTTGTAATCTTAAGATTGTATGATTTCTTTGCCATCTGCTGAACGGTCACACCGATGATAACAGAGGAAAGAAGCACTGTATTTAACATATTTTTCACCTCGAATATATTCTACTGCTTTATCAGAAAAAAATAAATGCAAAATCGTCACAAAATATTGTACTTTCTTCCCAAATGTGGTAATATTTTAACATAGAGGTGATTACGTGCTTATAAAATACGACCTGCCGAGACTGATACAGATCCTTACCGACTTTGCAAGACTTACAGGGGTCAAAATGAATTTTTGTGACAGCGATGGCAAAGCGCTGACGGATATCAAATACAGTGACGATTATTGCTCCCATTTACAAAAGGATGCGGAGAATCTAATTAGATGCAGATGCTCTGATGCACTGCTGTTACAAAAGTGCAAAAGGAGCAAGCGTATAGAAATGCATATATGTTATGCGGGGCTGTGTGACCTGGCTATGCCGATCATAAAGCATCACACGGTTGTGGGTTATCTTATAATGGGCAGAATTCAGACAAGCCTCACCCATTATAAAGAAATAAAGGGGATCACACCGCCGCCGTTTTTTAATGACAGCAAGCTTGAAAGCCTTGTGGGATTGTTACCGCAGATACTCTTTGAAACTGCGATCGAGATCAAGGAGGGCGGTTTAATAAGCGAGGTCACGGATCACATTGACAAGAATTTAGACGGAGAGTTGTGCGTAGGCTCTATATGCGAGATTTTCCACGTTTCCAAAAACAGACTGTACCGAGAGTTTCACGATGATTTGGGAACTACTGTAAACGAGTATATACTCACAACAAGGTTAAAACGTGCAAAAAAGCTACTTTCAGAATCGGCAGAGACGGTGTACAGAATAGCGGAGCTTGTAGGCATACCGAACTACAGTTATTTTTGCAGAGTGTTTAAAAAAAGATTCGGATCAACACCGGGTGAATACAGACGGGGCTGAGTAAGGTATAGGTGTGCTTTTTGCCGACCTTGATGAGATGCTTTAGTTCGGTTTTCAAGCTTGCAGTCAAAGCGATGGCAGAGTCGGACGTCAACGCCCTTGGGGAATGTGCGGCTTTTTAAGACTGTTTGGAGCGCTCTTTTTTGTAACGCCCCGGTGTGGTGGCTTCCTTTTGCTTGAACTGCCGTATAAAATGCTCTTTATTTTCATAACCGCATAGCTCCGCCGCTTTTGCAACGGTAATTTCGGGAATTAAAAGCAGTCTTTTTGCCAGTTCTATTCGTGAGGCAATGACGTCGTCAATGCAGCTGGTGTTAAAGGCCTTGCGATATAGAAGCTGCAGCTGAGATCTGCTCAGAGCTACTCTTTTTGCCATATTATCCACTGTCCAGGGAAATTGTGGGTTGCTTTTAACGTCGTTTCTTAAGTGGATCAGCTCGGGAAGGTGCTCTACTTGGGGAGTGCGTATGCAAGCCTTCAGTGCCAGCAAAAACGCCCGTCCCAGATGGGAGGCAATGCTCTGACTTAGGGGCGAATCCGGTACCGGACAATTGGAGATCAGATCCAATATATTGGTTATCAGGGCATAATGATCTATTCTTATAACGGTGGAAAAGGGAATGTCGGAAAATTCCAGCTTCTCCGCGGCGTTATCAAAATCAAAATGAATGAAATCGTGTACGAATTTCCCGCTTGTGGAATAGTATTTTTGATGGGCGAATCTATCCAGTACAACGGCATCGCCGATATCGACAGAAAAGGCTCCGTTATCGGTAACAAGCATAGACGGGGATTTAAATAAGACGAAAAGGTAATGGTCTTCTCCGTCGGGATAGTCCCAGACAAAATTCTCCGGAAGCGTCATATTGGACATCAGCTTGATTATTTTCAATGAGTATCACCTCAAAAACAATTATATAGCTATTGAAGGCGCTTGTCAATAATAGCGGACGATACGTCAATTTTTTTGGAGAATAAACAATTGTATTTTACGGGCTTAAAAAGTAAAATAAAGGCGATAAGCTTATTATGAGAGGTAATGAAAGTGGAGTTAAGAGCACCTGACCTTGTGACCTTATATTCAGACGGAGCAGTGATGTGCTCAAGGGGAGAAGGCATCCGCGAGGACAGAGCCAGCGTCCGATACGAGATGGAAAACGACGGTCTCAGGGTATTTGTTAAATCGGCTTTAGGCGTTCGGTACCTGCGGATGGATTGGGCGTGTACGAGAGGAAGCGATGTAAAGGTATTGGGAGATGCCTGGGAGAGAAGCTACGGAAATCTTGCCTGGAACACAGTATGTCCCGAGCGTTGTATGCCTTGGTATATGGCTATATCCAACGGAAGCGATCAAGACCCCGATACGACTCATCGGTTTACCGAGTGCTTCGGCGTGGGAGTGCAGCCAAACTCCCTTGCGTTCTGGCAGTATACGGGTGACTTTTTGACGCTTTGGCTGGATATTCGTAACGGCGGAATGTCGACCCTGCTGGGAGAAAGAGAGCTTTGTGCGGCAACCGTATATTTTCGTGAATACTTAGGTGTTCGTGCTTTTTCCGCGGTAAGAGATTTTGCACGCGTTATGTCTTGGCAGCCGAGGCTTGCAAGCCATAAGGTATTCGGCTCCAATAATTGGTATTATGCTTACGGTAAAAGCTCGCAGGAGGAAATACTCAACGATACAAGGCTGATAGTGAGCCTATGCGAAAGGGCGCAGGGAAAGCCGTATATGGTGATAGACGACGGTTGGCAGCCCAATTCCTGTGATGCACCGTGGGACAGAGGAAACAAAAGCTTCCCCGATATGGCAGGCCTGGCAAGAAAAATGAAGGCTTTGGGTGCGCGCCCGGGGATTTGGGTAAGATGCCTTGTAAATGCAAAAAAATCCGAGCTGACAAAAGATATAAACGATAGAGCACAGCTTTATCTCTCCAAAAATCCCAATGTTTTGGATCCCTCTCATCCCGAGGTGATAGAATACGTATCCAATACGGTGAAACGCTTTGTTGATTGGGGATATGAGCTTATTAAGCACGATTATACCGCTTACGATATTCTCGGCGGATACTGTAACGGGCGCAGAGATACGGCAACGGATGACGGTTGGTGCTTTTACGATCGGACGAGGACCACGGCGGAGATAATTAAAGGCTTGTATTCTGCAATTCAGGAGAGTGCGGGAGACGCTATAGTAATAGGCTGCAACACAATAAGTCATCTTTGTGCGGGGATACACCAATTGAACCGTACGGGAGACGACACCAGCGGCAGAGATTTTCAAAGGACCTTGACTATGGGGGTCAATACATTGGCGTTTCGTCTGCCTCAGCACAATAGCTTTTATGGGGTGGATGCCGATTGCGTGGGGATCACCGAAAAGATCCCGTGGGAGAAGAACCGTCAATGGTTAGAGCTTCTTGCAAGAAGCTCAACGCCGTTGTTTGTTTCCGTAAAGCCCGACCTGCTATCCGAGGAACAAACGGAGGAATTGAAGGACGCCTTTGCCGTTGCTTCTTTGCAGGAGGACGAAATGATCCCCGTGGATTGGATGGAGACCACCACACCGAGCAGATATTTGGTCAACGGAAAAGAAGTACGCTTTAAATGGTATACCGAAAAGGGAAACGAGTCCTTTGCTCCGTAAGAGCAAAGGCGAGAATAATGGAGGAATATTAATGAAAAAAGCATTCAGGATCGGCTGGAACAGATATTATGACCAAGCACAGTTTGAAAAGCATTTAAGCTTTATTCAAAAGAATATCGACGTGGTGGACGAGATCACCTTATTTACCGAATGCAGCCATAATGCTTATCTGACTCTTGAGGATCATTTTGAAAATGCAAGGATCATAAGAGATAGGATCAAGCGGTACCAAAGTATAGGAGTGCGATCGGTGGGAATAAACGTGCTCAATACCATCGGGCATACGGACGAGGCGTGGGACGTTTTCCCAAAAGCGCCTATGCAGCACGTTGTGGGCAAAAACGGCAAAGAATCAAAGACCTGTCTTTGCTATTCAAGCAAGGAGTTTCTTGATTACATATCGAAAAAATACGCTCTTTATGCAGACACGGGTGCGGATTTTATATGGACGGACGATGATATCCGAACTCAATGGCACGAGGTGAGCGACAGCTGCTACTGTCGGGGCTGTATCGCTTTGTTCAATGAGAAAACAGGTGGCTCTTACGACAGAGAAGGATTGGTTGAGGAGCTGGAGAAAAACAAGGAATTAAGCCTTCGCTGGGATGGCTTCCGCAGCGACTTGATAAAACACCTTCTTGTTACGGTAAAAAATGCCGTCAGAGCTGTGGCTCCCGGCATTAAGATCGGTTTTATGAGCGGGCCTCAAAACGCAAGGGCTGATTGGATGGATGCAAGCGATTCAACCAAAGGCCGTCCCGGAGGAGGAGTATACGGCTTTTATACCGATGAGACTCCGATCACTCTTTTTGAAAAGGGCTTTGTAGTGAGCGGAGAGCTGCAGCATTATTCAAGTAAGGTCAATGATATCCAATATGAAATGGAGAATTTCAATTATCAGCCCTTACGAAAATCCGTTCACGCTTGTGAGCTGGAGGCGACCCAGGCAATAATGAGTGCTTGCAACGGAATACTTTTTAACGTTCATCACTTTGACGACAGAGAGGATCTTATGCCGATGATCAGAGCTTGTGCCGATAAGTGGGACGTTTTGTGCAAGCTGAACGACGGTTGCGGAAGGATGGGCGTTTACTGTGTGGACAGTGTTACCGCGCTGAGGCTGAGTGAGCTGGGGATCCCGACCACGGGAATCAATGAAAACGCCGCGGCAGCCTTCGTAGTAGGTAAGGAATGGGAGGAGCTGAGCGATGCGCAGATAGCCGATATCCTGCAAATGAACGTTATGACCGATGGAAAAGGCTTGGATATTCTTTGTAGGAGAGGATTTGAAAAGGAGTGCGGCGGACGAATTAAAAAAGAATACTCTAACGGTATGGCGCAACGTTTTTCGGATCACCCCCTGAACGGTGATTTCAAGGGCTATTACAGAGATCTTTATATGACCTATTACAAGGAAAGCAACGCCTATGAGCTGGAGCACGCGGAGGGTGGGGAATCTTTAGCCAAGCTTGAGACTGTCACTCATAAACCTATGGGCTCTTGTGCTTATATTTATCAAAGAGCGGACGGCACCAGGTTTGCCGCGGACGGATATCTTATGCCCCGTCAAATGTGCAGCTATGCCAAGCGCGCTCAGGTTACAAGGGTATTGGATTGGCTTTCGGGAGCCAAGCTTCCCGTAAGAATAGATGAGTCACTGAGGGTAGTCCCCGTGGTTACGGCAAATGCCGAGGGCGGTATGACCCTTATGCTTACCAACGCCTCCTTTGATAAAACGGGAAGCTTTGTGTGTAAAGTTCGAGGTGAGGGAGAATTTTGTTTGATAGATCGAGACGGAAACCTGACTCCCGTTGAGTGCAGCTGTGAAAATGGAGTCAGCTCGATATCCATTGGTAATATTGATGCATGGAATTACGTTCTTCTGACCAATAGAGTGCAAGATAAGGATGAATAAGCATAAAAGCCAATGAAATAATGAGGAGCTTGTTTTCTTTGGCGTATAAGCCCGATTCCCAATGCGGGTGGGATACCTGTAAGGCAGGAGACCCCGAAGCGGAGGTGAATAAGGTGGCGGTACGTATGTTTGCTACAGTAGAATCAATGCAGGCAACGGCGGGGTTATATTCTCTTTAAAGTAGCTTAAGGAAAAACTGTTTGCAAAGGTATTGAACACCTTACATGGCAAAAATATATTAACAAGCAATACGGATGATATGTCTGACGTATTGCTTGCTCTTTTTTAGTGTGTCTGTATTTTGAGATTATCATACAAATAGTCGGGCTTTAAGGTCAAATCTATTTGTACACACAATTACGCTCAGCTTTTATTTTTTCAGCTTCGCCAGTGCGTGTAAAAGCGATGATGCATCGGAATAACCCACTTCATAAGCGATCTGAGTTAAGCTCATCCCGGCTTCGCGCAGACAAAGCGCCGTACGTTGCCGAAGCGTTTTCAAGTAGGCATAGGGGGTTGTTCCGATTTTCTTTTTAAAGCGTCGTATTAAAGCTTCTTCGCTTATATAACACCCATTGGCAAGCTCCTTTATGCTCGGTGGATCTGATATGCGGGTGTGCATCTGCTCCAATACAAAGGTGATCATCTCGTCGTTGATAGGCTTGATATCGCTGTTTTTCAATACGTGGTTGACCAGATACAAAATACTTTCCGAGCACAGAGCGCGAAAGGAAGGATCCGAGAAGAAGTCGGACGAAAGGAAGGTCTTGCCGTAAAGGCGCTTTCCTCCTGCGACAAATACAGAGAGTGCGGCTCTTGTTGTTTCTTCTTCGCCGATGCTTGCGATCATGATCTCGTCGGTCAGCACGGGCGGGATCAGTTCAAAATCGGTGTAGGTGTGGAGTATCGGGTCATCGATAGAGCAATACGGCTCAAAATCGGCAGAGTACGGAATGAAATAAAGCCTGTCTTTTATAAAAGGAATATCCTTTCCTTTATGACGGTAGCCGCCCGTTCCGCCGTGGATGTAGTAGAGGCGGTTGATTCCGAGGTAATGAGAAAAACGCCATCCGGGATTTGGATATGCGTGGGAATAGCAGATCACACGTCCGATGCTTGACATGGTTAACCTCCTCGATGATCAATTTCAAACAATTATTGTTCATAATCCGTCATAGAAAAAACCAATAATTATGATATAATTATACTATGAGAGTCAATTATTGTCAATCACCATAATAAATTGATGAAATAATAAAGGAGATAGTTTTATGCTTTATAATTACTCGATACTTCCCCTTTCAGAGCACGAGATTGACAAACGTGTGGAGGATATAGTCGCTCAGGCAAAGGGACCGAGTCGGCTTTTCCCACTGTTTATGATGACCCTTGTGCCGGAGGGAAGGCCTCTTTGGGATAAGGCAGGTAAGCTCTCGGCGATATATGCAAAATACCGCGACGCACTTGCCGAAAAAGGTGTGGAATCGGGGATATTGATACAAGCATCTCTGGGACACGGTTATCAGATAGAGCGTTCTTCCTTTACTCCCTACGTCCGTTTCAACGATGGGGTCGAAGAGCCCGTATGCTGTCCCATGGACGAGGACTTTCTGGCGCATTTTGCAGAGGTTTTTCGCACCTTGGCAAGGGAGCATCCCAAGGTTATCATGCTTGACGACGATTTTCGTCTTATGTGGCGTCCCGGTGCCGGATGTGCCTGTCATCTGCATATGGCGGAATTCAACCGCCGCGCGGGAACGGATATGACTCCAAACGAGCTTTATAAATACGTTACCTCCCATCACAAGAGCGACCGTCTTGCGCGTATTTTTACCGAAGTTCAGAACGATTCCTTGATTCGCGCCATAAAGGTCTTCCGTGATGCCGTTGACGAGGTGGATCCAAGCATTCAGGGAATAAACTGCACCTCCGGAATGATATGCGAGGCTGTTGCGAAAACTGCGCCCATATTTGCGGGCAAGGGCAATCCCACTGTGGTCCGCGTTCCCAACGGGGTCTATTATCCCAATACCACCAGGCGCTTCAGCAACTGTATGTACTTGGCTGCTGTCTGCGGCACCAAGCTTCGCCGCGGCGGAATAGACGTGCTTCTTGCGGAGGCTGATACCCTTCCCTTTAACCGCTATGCCAAAAGCTCCCGTTATTTGCACGCGCAGTATACTGCCTCGATATTGGAGGGGCTTGACGGTGCAAAGCATTGGATCACCAGAATATATGCCTTTGAGCCTCAATCGGGAAAGGCGTACCGTGACGTTCTTGCAAAGCACGAGGGAATGTATGAGCGCCTCAGCGAGCTTTCAAAGGGGATAAGCTGGTTGGGAGCAAACTCATATTTTGTGGATCAGATTGATTTTGATTACAGCTTGGGCTGGAATCCTCCCCATTCAAAGCACTGGTCCACCTACATTTTAGAGCGAATGGGAATACCCTTCTATTTCTCGGATAAAGCAGGAAAGGCGAACTTTCTGGAGGGCAGCATAGTCAGCGATATGAGCGATGAACAGCTGAGCGAGCTTTTCGGGGGAAGTGTGTTTACAGACGGAGAGTCTGCTATGCTTCTTTGTGAGCGCGGCTTTGAAAAGGAGCTGGGAGTGAACGTGGGACCGTGGAGTCTGGGGCGCATATCCGAGGAATGCTTTGGTGGAAATTCCCAACAGCGTTGCATGAAACAGCCTTCTCCCTATGAAATAAAAATAACTTCGGAGAAGACCGAGGTTCTCAGTGAAAATATGCTTTGGGTGGATGCCTGCGAGGCTGAGCTTCTTGCTCCCGCTTCCACTTGTCTGCAAAGGGAAAAGGGGCGGATCAGTGCGGTATTTTGCGGATCTGTAGCTTCTCGCTTTTCCTTTGAGCAAGGCTTTGGATATCTCAACGAGTCCAGAAAAGCGCAGTTCGTATCCCTTTTGGCGAAGGCGGGGGCGTTGCCCGTTTACCTTGTGGGGGACGATGAGGTTTGCTTGCGCGCGGGAAGGATAAAAGACGGCCGCTTGCTGGTTGCTTTGTATGCTCTTGGAACAGACCCCGTGGAGAAACCGATACTGTATCTGGAAAAGAAACCCGAAAGGATCACCTATATTCTGCCTGACGGTGGGGAAGAGGAGCTTTGTTTTACCTCTCTCGGAAACGGTTTCTACTCTTTGGATCACAGAATGGAAATTCTTTGTCCGCTGATCCTCTTGATTCAATAATTTTTTAAGGACTCGGAGAAAACTCCGGGTCTTTTTTTCGTGCGGCTAAAGCTTCGCTTTTTAAATGGCATATCTTTTTCTAAAACAATGGAAAAAATCTATAAAAATATGTAAATTCTCCATATTTCAAAATTTATATTTTATGGGATCAAGCCGTATTTATCGGTGTTGCTAAAGGATTTTGAATATTTATAGGGCGTGATGCCGTAGTAATGTTTGAATTTTTTTATAAAATAGGATATATCGTTAAAGCCGCTGTCAAAGCCCGCTTCCTGAACGTTGGAGCTGTTTCTCAAAAAAAGAGCCGCTTTGTTTAGTCTTTTCACTGTGATAAATTCCTTTGGAGACATCCCCAGCTCTTCCTTGAACCACCTTTCAAGAGTGTTTATGCTGACGTTGTTTTCTTTGGCAAGCTCGTTTACGTTTATCTCCTCGGAAAGCCGTTTTTCGATCACGTCGAGGATCTTTTTGAGCTTTTGCGGAATATTGCGGTGGCTGTCGCCTTTTTTTGCCGTGCCGTCGGACAGCATTTTGATAAGCCGCCAAAACTCAATAATAAAGCTGATGTCGTCATCCGCCTTTAAAAGCAGATTTTCACAAAGCTCGATAAGCATATCCCCGCCGCCCTCCGGGAGAGTGATGCGGTTTTTTTCTCCCGGTTTTCGGTCGAAAAAGGGTTTGAGCAAATCCTCGTTTCCTTGGGAGGAAAAGAGAATCCAATAGTGCTCGTGCTCGGTATCGCTGTGATAGATACAGTGGTGATATTCATTGGGTCGGGTGATTATCGCTTCTCCCCTTTTGACAGGATAGATGTTGTTTTCCACCATAAAAGAAACGTTGCCGCTCAGATTGACGTATATTTCGCAGGCGTTGTGTATGTGTGGGTCCTCTGCAGTTTTTTCGGTTTTTATTTTGCTCAGCGAGTGTTTTATGGAAAACTCAAAGCCGTTGAGCGTTGGGAATTTGAATAAGCTCACCGTACCGCCTCCAATCACGTTGATTTTATCATATTTATTGGTGAATAGTCAATATCTATATGACAAATTATTTGATATAATTTCAACGTTAAAAAATTTTGGAGTGTGTAATTATGCTGAAAATTCATTCTTTGCCTGAAGATCAAGAAAAATCAAAGCTTTTTGATATAAAGATAAACCAAATAAGATTAAAGGCGGAATTTGCCCGTGTTTCCGCAATGCCCTTTAATACCTCCTGGCCCGGACACCAAAGAGACAAGTCGCAAACGGAGGAATCGGGATTTATCTCCTTTGAAAGCGATGAAAGCGTTGTTATTGAGGTAAGCGTTGAAAAAACGATAAAAAGCGCTTTGGTAAGACCACTTTCGAAAAACGTCAAGGTGGATATCCTTTCCGATAACAGCCTTTGCTTCAAGCTGGAAAAGGTGGGAGGCTACGTTCTTGAAATAAACGGAGAGCATAACCCTCTTCACGTTTTCTTTAACCCCGTCAGAGATTTCCAAGCCCAAGCTCAAGCCGAAAAGGAGCAGGGCAGAACGGTCTATTATTTCGGTAAGGGAGTTCACAATATCGGCGAATTGGAAATTTCCTCTCATACCACCGTCACGATAGATGGGGGAGCTTTGGTCTATGGAAGCATCTCTGCCTTTTCCGCCGAGGACGTTAAGATAAACGGCTACGGGGTTCTGGACGGCAGTCTTGAGATCAGAACAAGCGGCAAGAGACTTCTTCCCAGCAGAACAGAGCCATATTTTTGCCCCGACAGAGAGGATTTTCAAAAGCACATGGATGAAACCTCTTGCCTGAAGGGACTTTTAAGATTTTATTTTTCCAAAAACATAAACTGTGAGGGTGTGATCCTTCGGGATTGCTCCACCTTTTGCGTTATCCCCGCCGCTTGCGAAAACGCAGCGTTTGATAACCTCAAAACCATCGGTATGTGGCGCTATAACAGCGACGGAATCGACGTTTTCAACTCCCGAGACGTGGTTATAAAAAATTGCTTTATCCGAAATTTCGACGATGCCATCGTCATCAAGGGAATTTGCGGTTGGGATTTTTCAAACAACGAAAACATTCTTGTGGATAACTGTGTGGTTTGGTGCGATTGGGGCGCCGCCTGCGAGATAGGTGCGGAAACAAACGCTCCCGAATATAAAAACATCACCTACAGAAACTGCGACCTTATCCGCGATTGTGCAGGTGCAATGATGCGTATTCAGCACTATAACTATGCCGATATCCATAACGTCAGATATGAAAATATGCACTGCGAGTTC
Organism: Oscillospiraceae bacterium; assembly: GCA_015063985.1. Lineage (GTDB taxonomy): Bacteria > Bacillota > Clostridia > Oscillospirales > SIG627 > SIG685. The sequence goes on from SVTC01000020.1 coordinate 18,725, forward strand.
TCCAAGGATCAGATGAATTGTATGCTTCAAAAAAGCGACGACGAGGTTTATGAATATAAGCCCGGAACTCATCAGCCCTATCTGATCGATCTGCACATCCGCGAAAGAGAGCTCTTCGGAAGAGACAATCAAAAGGGAAAAATCGGAAATATAAGCTATAACGGTATTTACATTTATATCGACGAAGAGGTTTTGGAACTGCTTAAAATCCGCCTTTGCGGTTACAGCAAAGAGCACTGCGTTGATAATATAAGCCTTGAAAATATCTATATCAACGGCAAAAAGCTGGAAGATTTAAAAGAGCTTAACCCCGAAATTGGAGATTTCGTTTATAACATCACACTTAAATAACGTCAGTTTAACTTAAAAGAGGAAAAAATGCTTTCTAAATTGTTTATGCGTGACTTAAGCTACGATTCACGCAAGTTTGTACAGCTTCAGGTTTTTTTCACAGGCATGAACGCTATATTGGCACTGTTTGTCAACGTGTTCTTGCTCAGCGCATTTAGCAGTACCTCGGGTGAGGTTCTTTTGTATAACGCCATTATGGCTTTGGTTCAGCCTGTTTCGATGATCTTGGCGATGAAGCTTGAAAAATGCAAAAACGCCCTTTATACTCAGAGAATGGGCTTTGTGTTCTACGGCTTGGGCTTGGTGCTTCTCAGCGTTTTCGGTGAAAAGATAGCTTCCTTGTATCCTTTGTTTGCGGTCATTCTCAGCTTTGGTGCGGGTTTTTATTATTCTATCTACAGCATTCAGATGTTGTATTACACCAACGACTCAAACAGAGATAAAATAGCGGGCGCCATTGGATTTTTAGGCTCTGTTATTTCCATTTTGCTTCCCTTGATATCGGGAATACTTCTTTCCGTGTTCGGTGCTGAAATAGGCTATAAGATCGTATTTGCCATTGCGGCGGCGTTTGCCGTGTTTGCACTGCTGACCAATAAATATCTTTCGCCTCTGCCAAAGCGCGATGAAAAAACGCTAACATCCAAGGTGGCAAAGACTATCTTCCAAAGCAAAAAGGGAAGATTGATCATGATCGCAAACGGCTTTTCAAACTGCCGTTCCGCCACGATTCCCATCTTTATAACCCTGCTGTTCTATAATTTAGCCCCCGACGAATTGTTGATCAGCGTCAACACCGTAATAAACTATGCAGTTGCTCTTTTGGGCTCGGGAGTTTACTCCGTTTTGGTGAAAAGCGAGAACAGGGTTAAAGCAAGCGTTATAGCGGCTTTCACGGTTGCTGTGCCTGTTTTGTTCATGCTTTTCGGCTTGAACATCGCTTTGATAATGGTATTTAATGCAATATGCGGATTTTTCACCACCTTTATGGGCACACCCGTGCTTAACGTCCATTTCAAGGTTATGGAAGAATTGGGCTTGGGCTCGGAGTATGGCGCTCAGATACACCTTGTGCGCGAGCTCTTTGTTTCTGCGGGCAGAATTTTGGGCTTGGTGCTGGTTTGGGCTGTGCCTCAGACGAATACCGGCGCGGTGGTGGTTTTGATTTGCATGGCTGCCATGGAATTGATCAACTCCGCAATCTTGCATCGCATTGAAAAATATAAAATAATCTATAAAAAAACTCCTTAAAACGCGTTTTGCTTTTGAACTTCGTTTTAAGGTTTTTTTGTGTTTGGAGGAGATTTTAACGGATCTGCGGCGGGACTATTTGGCAAAAACAGTTGACAATGAAAACTTTGGAAAGTATAATAAGCATATATCGAGTTTGGTGAAGCAGAAAGGTTAAAGTGTAGAATGAAAATAGCGTTAATTGCCGATCCCCATTTGTCGGATATTGAAGCGACACCTCAGGAGGAGGCTTTAAATTGGGCTTTGGGCGAGCTTTTGGAAATAAAACCCGATGCTTGCGTTTGGCTGGGAGATATAACTGCTTGCGGGTCACCCGATGCCGCGATGAGATTTCGCCGCAAGCTGGAAGGATTGCCCTTTACCTCCGTAACGGTCCCCGGTAATTCGGACCTCAGGACCTCACATACCGCATCAATAATGGAGCGGTATCTGCTCAGCCATCTTTGCCCCTTGAATGTTGATGGCATCAGCATTGTCGGGATGGATACCTCCCGCAACAAGCTCCTTCCCGAGGAACGTGAGCGCCTCTTGCGCCTTGAGCTTGGAGAAAGGATCATACTCTGCAGTCATCAGCCCGCAAAGTACCTTGATGCAGAATCCCTGGAGTTTTTAAAGAATTGGATCAGGGAGTGTCAGGCAAGAGGAAAAGAGATCCTGCTTTGGGCAAGCGGTCATCGCCACGTTCACGAAAGGGGCGTTTTTGAGGGTGTCCCCGCTCTTTCGGTCAGAGCTCTGGATCTTGATAAATGCATTGGCGGATCGGCTCAGATATACCTATTCGATACGGATAACGCAGATAATTCCTCGGAGCTTGTGTATTCCCGCAGTCTTCCCGACTTTTGGACCGAAGAGGAGAGGCTGGAATTTGCCGATGATCTGGGAATAACCTGCTATAACCGATATAAGCTTGACAGAGATATGCCCTTTGCTATTAAAAACCGCGTTCCCCATTTGGAGTGGAGGCGCATTGATGAAGCCGATATACCGCTTATTGAGGAATGGAGGCGCGTCGGAGGAAAGAGCTTTTCCTTGCATATGCCTTCCCTTGGCTTTAATGAGGAGCTTGTCGGTTTGTCAACCTTCGAGGAAGCGGCGCTTAGTGCCGTCCGCGCGGGGGCCGATATGGTCACGGTACACCCTCCGCAGATCCCCGTGGAAAAGATGCAGATCGGCTCTCCGGCTTATGAAGCGGTCATAGATGCTATGGCAGAGGCGTTTTGTCCGGTCGTCAAGGCAGGGATCACTATTATGGTAGAGAACAATCACACAGACTACGGCACACCTAAGGATCCTATGAAGTGTGCTTACGGCTGTGCTCCCTTGGATATAGTGGAGTGGCGGGATGCCCTGATAAAGCGCCTGGGCAAGGGAAGCTGTCAGATACGTCTTGACGTTGGCCACGCCAGAAATAACGAGCCGCTGTCGGAGAATTATCCCATCGGAAAGTGGTATGCTCTGATAGGCTCGGAGGCGAGAGCGTACCATTTGCACCAGACCTATAATAATAAGCTTGAGCGCCGTATGAAGAATCATTTCCCTATCACGGGCTGGCACGACGGAATGGTGTCCTTCGACGGATTTTTGTGGGCTTGGCATACCGGTCTTTTGCACCACGGCCCTATCATTCTGGAGATCCGCGAGGGAGAGGGAGCGCCTGCCACCTGGCAGAGATTGCGTGATCTTATGCTGGGGGAGAGGTAATATCGGTAATGGGATTGGAAATCTGTGTTTTATACGAGGATAGCGATATAATCCTTTGCATAAAGCCTTCGGGGATACTGTCGCAAAAAGATCGGGGCGAAAGCATGGTGTCCGTTTTGTCCTCAAGATGCGGCAGCGAGATATATCCTCTTCACCGCCTTGATAAAGAGGTCTCGGGCGTGATGGTTTATGCAAAGAATAAAAAAGCCGCCGCCTTTTTGAGCCGTGAGATAAGCGAGCGCCGTATGAAGAAGGAGTATATCGCCCTTGTCCACGGTCGTCCCGAAAAAGAGCGCGGTGAGATGTGCGACCTTTTGTTTAAGGATTCCTCGAAGAATAAATCCTACGTTGTGAAACGGATGCGCAAGGGCGTTAAGGATGCAAGGCTGGAATATGAGGTGTTGAATACGCAAGGGGAGGCGGATAATGCCGTTTCTAAGGTGCGCATACTCCTGCATACCGGCAGAACTCATCAAATAAGAGTTCAGTTTTCGTCAAGACAAATGCCTCTTGTGGGTGACAGAAGGTACGGCGCAAGGGACGGGGCCGAGGTCTTGTGTCTTTGGTCTCACAGACTGACCTTTACCCACCCGAAGACTAAAAAAACAATGACCTTCTCTTTTGAGCCAAATACCGATCTCGGCTCATTGGCAGAGAAGGAAAGGGAGAACGTCTATGAATAAAAAGCGTTTTGTATTTTTGATGCATTTGGGCGGAAATATGTGGCAGAAGCCCAAAAACGCCAGAGGCTACAAGAAAGAAAGCATTGATTGGCTTTACCGCGACTATCTTGTGACCGATGACGCTACCTGGAAGACTGTGACCGATTTTCTGCCCGGTTGCAAGATAAATACCTTGCTTATAGATATGGGCGAGGCAGTTGAATTGAAATCTCATCCCGAGCTTGCGGTAAAAGGAAGCTGGTCGAGGGAAAAATTCAAGGACGAGCTGAAAAGACTGCGCTCTATCGGCTTGGAGCCCTTGCCGAAGTTCAATTTTTCCGCCTGCCATAACGCTTGGATGAAGGAAATGATGTATAAGATCGGCACTGCGGAATACGATGATTTTTGCAGGGACGTGATCGACGAGGCGTGCGAGCTCTTTGACGGCCCCGCGCTTTTCCACCTGGGGTTGGACGAGGAGGACGTCGGCTCGCAGGTAGCAAACGGTCACTCCATCGTTATCACAAAAAGCCCCGAACAGTTTGCCGAGGACACGGGAAAGCTTTTTGACACCTGCAGAAAAAACGGCGCAAGACCCTGGATCTGGGCAGGAACCTCGGTCTTTGACTACTACGGAGGCAAAGAAAGATTTGTTAAAGCGGTTGCAAAGGATGTTGTGCTTTCCAACTATCATTACGGATCGATCCACGTGGATGCGGACGATATGTATTCGATGCCCTCCGTTTTGCACTACAAAAAGCTGGAGGAGCTGGGCTATGAGCAGATCCCCTGCGCCTCTACCTGGGTGGAGCCGACCTCCAACCTTCGCACTATGAATTTTGCAAAAAAACATATGGATGACTCAAAGCTTCTGGGCTTTATGAGTGCGCCTTGGCATCTTACTATACCGGAGATGCTTTACGGACTGCTTCACGATGCCACCTGCCAGAAGCTTGCCATTGAAAAATATTACGGCGAATAAGCCGCTTTTTCTTGACATATAACGGAAAGTCAATTATAATCGCTTTGAGCATAGCTTTAAGCATTTAAAAGAAAAGAGGAAAAAATGGAAAACAATGTAAATGTGGTCCCTTTTGTGGACTTTAGCAAAAGGTATAAGGTAGATTCGGTTATAAAAAACAGATTCAGCGTTACTCCTCCTCCCGTATGCACCGAGGGAGAGCGCTTCAAGACCGTGAAATATGCATATCAGCATACTCAGGGAGGATGTGTTGCAAACGGGTATCTTTATACCTGTATGCACTCTCCCTACGTTCAGCCCAATAAGGTGCTTATAATCAAGCAGGATCTTAAAAACGGAAGGATAGTGGGATTCGGGCCCGAGCTGGAGATAGGTCACGCCAACGATGCCACCTATAATCCCGAGGATAACACTATTATAGTCTCCTATTGCGACGGTACCACGAGAATGGCGATACTTGATGCGGATACCCTGGAGCACAAGGACACTGTTGCTCTGGAGGGGCACGTGCTTTGTAATATCCATTACGATCCCGTTACAAAGGTATACGTTGCCTGCGCGGTGCAAAACGAGGCGATCTACGTTTATGATAAGGATTTCAAGCTTATAAACAGCTTCAAGGCGTTTATGACTCCCGGTCCCGAGGTGGAATACAGTATGCAGGGCTGCATCACCGACGGAAAGTACGTATACGTGCTGGAGTGGCACGGCGGACAAAAATGGGGCGAGCTCCGCGGCCGCGGCGGTGCGACGACCTCTACCTCTACCTCTCACTTCAACGTGTTTGATATCTACACCGGCGAGCACGTGGCGGTTATTGACACAGGTATTCCCCGCGAGATCGAGTACGCCGCTTACGTGGACGGTAAATTCCTTGTGGGCTGCAACCGCATAGATTGGAACGGTCTTGAGGTGTGGGAGGTATCCGTTACCGCAGACGAGGACTGAGGGGAATAATATAGCCCGATATCCCAAGGTTTACACATAAAGGAATAAAGCCGCATCACAAAAAGTGATGCGGCTTTCGTTATTTTTTAATAAGATAGTCCGAGTCGTCGCCAAAGCCATCGGGTGCTTTTTTATAGTGCTTGAAGAGAATGTTTTTCATTACCTTAACGGCGAATATTGCTTCCTCAATGGCAAAATTCTTGCCGTAGTTGTTAAAGCCGAGCTCAAGGTTATAATAACCTTGGTAGCTTATTTCGTCAAGAGCCTTCATAAAATCCCACCAGTCCACGGAGCCGGTAAGGGGATCGGCGTCTATAAGAGGGATCGCGTGCATATCGGTAAGCCCCTCGTTGTCGTTTATGTGCAGCACCTCCACAGCCGAGCCTAAGCGGCGGGTCAGATCCGCTACGGTGGGCTCTCCCTCGTGCTTTGCTGCCATATTGCTGTGGCCTGTATCTACGCAGCAGCAGAACCAATTGCGATAGTCCTCTATTGCGGCAAGCCTTTCGTAAGCCTTGATAAACTCATCTGCGTGAGCCAGGAGCCCGAAGGTCTTGTATCCCGCGCCGGAATTACCGCCGGTCTCGTAGGCTATTTTTATTTTGTTTTCTCGGGCGTGGGGGATAATGGAGCTAAACATCTTAAAATGAAGCTCACGTACCTTTTCAGGGGCGGAGGCAGTTAAAAGATAGGAGGGAGGACCGTGCATAACGCAGTGCTTGGCTCCCAGTATTCTTGTGGCGATGCAGTCCAAACGGGCGTCCTGTAAGCAGGCCTCGTCATTTTCGGCGTCGCCGTAAAGCCCCGTACCTCTGCCGTGGGTCTGGGCTACGGTGATCCCCAGTGAGTCGGCATATTCCTTTATTTCACTGAAGTATTCGATCACCGCCGACTCGCCTTGAGCGTAGAGATAATTCCTTGTGCTGTTGGAATTGGGGGAAGAGAGCCGTGTATAGTGGGAAAGGGTGAAGTCCACCGCATTCACGCCGACCGAATTTTTCGCTATCTCAAGGGCTTGTTTTACCCCGTATCTTCTCTGAAATGTTCCAAGATAAATACTGATCCTTCGTTCCATAGCTTGCTCCTTTATTCTTTAACGTATATTGTATCACAAAAAACTTATAATTGCAACAAAGGAGGATAACAGAAGCTTGGCATAGAGCGGTGAAAAGGAGTGTTTTTTGTACTAAAGAAAACAGTTTATGTGCTTATACGTGTAGACAAAACCAAAAAATGATGTTATAATTATCGCACAATTCCTTCAGAGAGTCAGAAAGGTGAGAATAATGAAGCTTTATACAATGCCCGAGCCTAAATTCAAGGAGCTTTCCGAAACCGAAACTGTTGATATTTTTGATTATTTTATAGTTGCGCCCGATGAATGGAGGCAGGCGGGGGAATACCTTGCCGAAAGAACACGTCTTAAGGGTAAGAAGCCTATACTGATATCTAAAGATGAGGGCTACGGGGCCGAGGCTTACAGAATAGAGATAGCGCAGGATGGCATTAAGATAAAAACAGGCGGTGAAAACGGTATGCGATATGCTGTTTACACCTTACTGCAGGCATCACACGACGGCTTGCCCACGGGGGTCATCGAGGACTATCCCGTTATGGAAATGCGAGCTTATCAGCTTAATTTCCGCGGGGCTCTGCGCCACGCGGAAATTGAGACCATTTGCGATTATATTAAAAATTGTGCAAGGGCAAAGCTCAACACGGTCCTTATTGAATACGATACCCGCTTTGACCACGGTGAATATCAACCCAACAATCCCTTTGTGCTGAGCAAGGATGAGATGAATATGCTTCTTGAGACCGCAAGGCTGGAGGGCATTACCGTTATTCCTCTTATCCAGACCTTTGGTCATCTGGAGTTTTTGCTCAGTCAGGAAAAAATGAAGTATCTGAGGGAGGAGGATCATAAGCCCAAGCAGCTTTGCCCCTTGAACCCCGAGGCGCTGAGCTTTTCCAAGGAGCTTATCGATATGTACGTCGATGCTCATCCGGGCATAAAATATCTGCACATCGGATGCGATGAAACAAGTCAGCTGGGCAAATGCCCCAAGTGCAAGGAGTACGTCGAAAAGCACGGCAAGGGCGGTCTTTTCGTCTATTTTGTTAATTCTCTTATCGACCACGTTTGCAAAAAGGGTATTACCCCGCTTATCTACGATGATATGATCTGTGCAAATCCCGAGGCGATGGAGGAGCTTGACCGCCGTGCGGTTCTGGTTTATTGGGATTATTGGACGGGAAGCGATCCCACTCCTCTTGTGGTCGCCCGCGGCGGATGGAATGAAGCCTTGGTTTACGATAGGAGCAGCTGGGACAAGGATGCTATGGAGGAGCTTTCGGAGCTTCAAAGAAAGATCCTTTCATCCTGCAAGCCGCTGGATCTTGAAAAGGATCTGAAGGAGGGATATCTGGAGCGCTACAGAGATTATCTTGGCGACGGCTTTCCCAAGTACTTTAAGGCATTTCCTTATATTGAGTATTACAAGGATCAGGGATTTAAGGTTTTGACTATGCCCACGAGCCTTGGAACGGGGGACAGTCATCTGTCTGCTCCCGATATGAACCATTTTGCATCCAATATTCATGCCTTTGCAAAGCGAACCGCACAAAGCGGACTTCAGGGTATGATAACCTCCGCCTGGTTTCCATTCCCTGAGGCGGTATATCCCTTCGGTATTGCTTTGGCGGGAATGTATTCCTGGGGCTTGCCGGAGGAAAATGATAAATAAAAGTAGACAAAGGCCTTGGAGTATGATATAATACAAAAAAACGGAGGGTAAATATATGGTGAAAAAGATAATTGCCGAAAAAGATCTTAAGGCTTTGAATAAGCCCTTTGAGCTTGATATGTATTTTGAGGATACCTTAAAGGAATCCGTGGAATTTATAGAGAGAAATCAGCTTTTTGACGTTTCCTTATGGAAAAAGTTCGTTGACGTTTTCCGTGCCAAGGATGACGGCAGGGGAGACTGGTTTGTAAGCTGGAGAAGTGAATATTGGGGCAAAATGATGCGCGGAGCATCAATGGTATTAAGGTATACAAAGAATAAAGAGCTCTACAGAATTATCAAAAGCAGTGTATTGGATCTGCTTTCCTGCCGGGATGAGCTTGGAAGGATCTCGGGCTATTCCAAGGAACAGGAGTTTAATGCCTGGGATCTTTGGGGAAGAAAATACGTTATGCTGGGTATGATGTATTTTATGGAGATCTGCGAGGACGAAAATCTTAACGGCAGGATAGTTGAGGCTATGTGTAAGCACGCAGACTATATTATAGATCACGTTGGTCCCGATAAGCTGGATATCCGCCGTTGCTCAAAGCACTGGGAGGGGCTTAATTCCTGCTCCATTCTTGAACCTATGGTCCGCCTTTACAGATTGACGGGCGAAAAGAGATATTTTGAATTTGCCGAGTATATTATTTCCACCGGCTTCATTCTGTCCGCTGACCTTATAGAGCTTGCATATAACAACGTTTCTCCCCACGATTATCCCGTTGTAAAGGCTTATGAAATGATGTCCTGCTTTGAGGGTCTTTTGCAGTTTTATTATATTACAGGCATTGAAAAATATAAGACCGCGCTTATCAATTTCGGAAAGAACATTATAAAGACAGAGCTTAGCGTGATAGGCTGCAGCGGTTGCACCCACGAGCTTTTTGACCATACCAGCATCAGACAGACCCAGACAGATTACAAGGGTATAGTTCAGGAGACCTGCGTTACCGTCACCTGGATGAAATTTGCATCCCAGATGCTTGAGCTTTCCGGATGCTCCGATTATGCAGACAGGATCGAACAGTCCTTTTATAATGCTTACAGAGGCTCCTTCAACACACTTCGTGTTCCTGTGGTTGATCACCGTTATTCCGAAAAGCTGGGTATCTTTGCACAGATACTTCCCTTTGACAGCTATGCTCCTCTTGTCAGCGATACCAGAGGAAGACAAACGGGCGGATTTAACATTTTGCTGGACAATACCTTCTATGGCTGCTGTGCTTGCATCGGTGCGGCGGGTGCGGGTGTGATTCCCGAGATCGCTCTGATGAACAAAAAGGATGGCATTGTTTTCAACTACTATGAAAAGGGCTCGATAAATGCTCTTACCCCCGGTGGAGCGGCACTGAAGATCGATGTTGACACCGCTTATCCCTATGACGGAACGGTGAAATTTACTCTTGCCCTTGAAAAGAGTGAAAAATTTGATATTTTCTTTAGGATCCCCGCTTGGTGTGATAAGGCCACCGTTACTTATAATAAAAAGAGCTTGGACTTTGCTCCCGGCTATGCAAGGATAAGCGAGCTTTGGGAGAGCGGTGCAGAAATAGTTTTGGAAATGCCAATGTCGGTCAAAAAGGTGCTTCCTCCCGAGGATGCGGTCAACAGCGATATCTTCGCGGCGTATACCTACGGTCCTTTGGTTTTGGCGGCAGATAAAAGAATTTCCGATCCCGACGGCATTTTCGATGCGGTTTGTGATGAAAACGGATGTGTTGAAGCAAAAGAGGTGCTTTGTCCCGAGATAAGGGAAGCTCATATCTGCTTTGAGATAGCTCTTGGATCCGGAGAAAAAGCAAGGCTTATCGACTACGCCTCGGCAGGAAAGACCTGGAACGAAGAATCCCGTTGCGCCGCTTGGCTGAGAATAAAGTAAAGTTACAGAGAGAAAAAAATGAAAAAGCTTTGTGTTTTATTGATAGCCGTATTGCTTATTACAACGTTGTTTGGGTGCAGCAGCCCGAATCCCGATAATGGAGGCGCCTCTCAAAACGGGCAGAACAAGACCACTCCCATTGCCTTGGTGGACGATCCCTACGTAAGCCTTCTCCTCAACAAGAATATGAAGGAAAAAGCCTTTGAGGGAAAAGAGTTTGACTATACGGTCAAAACGGATAAATCCGATTCGAAAAAGGGCTACGTTGTTATCACTGCCTTCAAGGGCGGGGGAGGGCTTGTGGTGATCCCCGATAAGCTTGAGGGGTATCCGGTTGTGGTTGTTTATAACTCCGTATTCACGGGACGCAGTGATGTGGTTGACATAATTTTCCCCGATACTATCAGAGAGATCGTGTTTGACGATTATGCCGAGGTGGAGAATAAGCAGATCTTCGGTGACACACAGTGGTTTCAGGGCCTTCCCGACGGCTTCTGTAATGCGGGTAAGGTGGCTATAGGCTATAAGGGTCAGATGCCCGAAAACACCGTCTACGAGGTTCGTGACGGGGTCGTCAGCATAGCCAACAGAGCCTTTTGCTCTTCGAGATTCAAGAATATAACCAACGTTGTCTTCCCCGATACCGTGAGATATATTTCTCCCTTCGCCTTTTACGGCACTTCCATGACGGAGGTATTGGTGCAGGAGCACTGGCAGGAATATATGGATGCATTCCCCAGGGGAGTTGACCTTGTTTTGCCCGGTACTCTGTAAAGTATTAAGGCTTCGCCCATCCAAATGATAGGCGAAGCTTTTTTATTATTATAGAAAAAATACATTGTTATGTGGAGTTTTTCTATTGTGATTAATAAATAATTTTGCTATAATAGACCTAAATGATAAGAATAAAGGAGTAATAATATGGATATTTACGCACAGCAGGCATTAAATGAATATAATGATGAAGCCAACGTTATCCGTCCCGGCGGAGTGGACGGCAGAAATTTTTGGAATATGCATTCCACCCAGTTTATCTACGTACCTGCGTTTTCCTTTACCAAGATACCCCATATCCATAAGTACGAGTATATAGCAACGGACAGCAAGGGCAAGACCTATAGCTTCATTGCACGGGAGGCCTATGCAAACCTTTCTCCCATCTGGAAGGATATTGCGGTTGGAACGGTAGAGCTTAAGGTCGAGGCTATCAGAGAAGCGGACGGCAAGCGTTACCTTGTGGGTGCGCGTACCTTTTACAAGGCTCCGCCCTTTCCCGGTCGCGAGGCACTGCCTCCCAGGGCTTGCTCTTACAAGGAATGCGCTCTGAAGGCATACAGATATGCCTTTGAGAGCCCCGCTTCACAGTATTGGCTGAAATACGGCAAACCCGATCCAGAGTATTATCACAACGTTTATCCCACAAAGATGATAAGCAGTCTGGTCACTGCAATGATCGCTTACGCTAAATTGGATCCCGCTATTGCAAAGGACGCTATGAAGCTCGCCGTAAATGCCGCGGATTATCTGCTTTCCATCACCTATGGAAGCGACACTGCAGTTGAGGGACTTCCTCCCACGTACAGCTTCAAGGGACTGAATAAAGCCACGGTAGATGCAACTGCACCTATGGCACAGAACCGTCAGAATACCATTATGCTCATCTATCCTGCCAAGGCCGGTACTATGTATCTTGAGCTTGAAAAAGCGACCGGTGATAAAAAATACTTCGAGGCGGCAAAAAGAATAGCCGAGTACTACAGAGACAACGTGCTGGCAAACGGAAGCTGGTATCTTTTGATCTACACCGATACCAATAAGCCCGAATCTGATAACTGCTGCTGCACCTTTGATATCCTGCAGTTCTTGAGTGTGTATTATAAGCGCACCAACGATGAATGCTATAAGACTCTCGAAAAGAATTTTATGAAGTATATTACCGATACCCGCCTGAAGACCTATAATTGGGAGGGGCAGTTCGAGGACGTTGCCCTAAACGGCAATTTCATGGATCTGACACACTTTGTGGCAGGCAATTTCATCGAGTATATTTCCGATAACTTCAGCGGCGACGAAAAGGATATTGACACTGCAAAGGAGCTTATGCGCTTTGTGGAGGATCAGTTTGTTGTCTGGGGAGAGTTTGCTCCCTGGAGAAGATTTAAAAACTCCAATGATACAGTATGGTATTCACCAGCCGCATTGGAGCAGTATTTCTGGTACGTTCCCATCGATAGCAGTACCGCTTCGGTTATCAAGGATCTGCTTTGCGTGTATAAGCTGACGGGGGATAAATTGCTTCTTGAAAAGGCTTGTGCCTTGGGCGACTCCATCACCAGACGTCAGAATCCCAAAAACGGAGTTATACCAACTCATTGGATGAAAGAGGATTGTGCGGAAAATCTGGAGAACTTCTGGATAAACTGCCATATCTACACTGCTTACGTTATGATGAAGCTTGCCGAGGAGACCGGCGAGATATAAAAAGAGCATCCTCTCAGTGCACCTTGAATCGATCTTTTGGGCTGCACCGAGAGGATATTTTTATTGCTGATTGTAAACCACCTTATGAGCGATCTTGGACTCGTAGGCTCTTCCGAGGATATAGTTTATGCACTGTGTTGCTATTTTTTCACTGTCGCTTTCAACCGTCAGTATTGAATAAGGAAGCATTTTCAGAAGAGCGGAGTTATCAAAGCCCGCCAGCGGGATATTGCCGTTATAATTAGAGTCCTTTAGTGCTTTTATCAGATGATGGTCGGTTGAGCAGACCAAGGCGCCCATATCGCCAAGCTCATCCTCCGAAAGGGCTATTCTGTAGGATAAGCCCTTTTCCTTTGCTGCCTTTATAAATCCGTCCAGCCTTAAGCGCTGGGCGTTTTTTTGATGGAGCGGCTTTTTTAATACCGGAGCATAGTAAACCAGATCCCCGTTAAAGGTATGTTCGGTAAAGCGTAGGGTCAGCTCGTACATCGCAAGAGTGTCGTCTATACCTATATAGGGAAGATCGAAAAGCTTGTTGCCGATCAGTATCAGTGGCTTTTTCAGGGATCGGAGGTAATTGCGGTAATTATCGCAGTCACTTCCCACGGAAAACAGTATGATCCCATCCACGCCGATATAATCAAAATACTCTATTGCCTCTCTTTCCGTTGATATATCCTTTTCGGAGAACTGAAAGAGTATTGAGTAACCGAAAATCTTGGCGGCTTTGACCAGATCCATTGCGAGCCTTGAAAAGTATTCGTTGTAGAGGTCGAATATAACAACTCCTATCAGCATAGACGGAGCTTGAGAACCTCCCTTTGCCGTGGGGACGTAATCGAATTCCTTGGCTACCTCCAGGATCATTTTTCTGGTTTTATCGCTTATATCCGATCTGTTGTGGAGCGCGCGGTCAACCGTTCCCTGGCTTACTCCGCATATTCTGGCGAGCTGAGTTGTGGTTATCTTTGAAAAACGCTTCAACTTAATTTAAGCTCCTTTTTAATGCTAAGCTTTTTAAAGCAGACCGTGCCTTTTGAAAATTCAAAGTCTATTTTTTCGTTGTCTGAGGTGACTTCCTTTATTTCCTTTAAAGGAACAAAGATCGATGCCAGAGTCAAAGGCTCTCCCATGACGGACAAGGAAAAAGATCTTTCATCAAAGCTGACGGTTCCCCAACTTTGGCAAACACTGAAGAGATATTTTCCGTTCTTGGCCTTTGGGGCAAAGCCGATATGCTTTTTTGTCATATCAAACTTAAAGCCGCTGTAGATGGGCATAAGGGCGTAGGATGCCATGGAGCGGGCGTAGTTGTTTCCGCACTCGATCTCGTTGAAGGGATTTCGCTTTTCACCGTCGTAACGGTCTCTGATTGCTTTTACCATGCTTTCGCCTTCGGTAATAAATCCTTCGTGTATCATAAGTCCCGCAAGAGCATATTCAAAGCCGGTCATGGTTTCCTCGCAATACGGGATCGGAATAGCGGGAGTTTTTACGCTGTCGGGGTAGGAGCAGATCAGAGTGCCGCCTTCGTCGTTCAGTGCAAAATTTCTCCACATATTGGTGACTTCCCGCATTGAGCTTTTGAAGTTATATTTGTAAAGGCTTTTTAAGGCTGTTCTTTTTTTGTCTTTATCGAAAACTCCCTCTTCTCCGATAAGAGCGGCGTGCCAATCTGAAAGCATCTGATCTATCATGCATCCGTCGGCAATCTGATATTTTATTTGCTTTGCCTCGCTGTTCCAATAAGGCTCCACGGCATTGAATTTTTCCAATATTTCCTTGTTGGCGATCTCCACCTTTTGGCAGAAATATTCTCCGTTGAAGAGATTCTCGTTGCACCATTCTTTTCCGCTGTTGAAGATTTTGGTGTAGAGCTTTGCTCTGTTTTCATCTCCTAAATATTTTGCCATTTTGGCGCCGCATTCCAGAGCAAGGAGATAAAAGCCCTGGAGCCAGGAGGACGGACCGAAAAGCTCCATATCAAGGGTATGATGCTGACGTCCTTCCAGAACTCCGTCTTGGTTTTCGTCCCATTTGTCGGGGTTTTTGTCCGACCAGGCATATTCAAGCATGGAGAAGATGTATTTTGAATTATCCTTAAGCCAACTGTCGTCTCCCGTGAAACGCCACTGACGGTAGCATTTTATAACCTCTCCCATTTGTCCGTCTACACAGGGGCGGAAGTTTTGCTCTGTTATCCTGCGCGGAGGAAGATCTATACGGAAGGTGCTTGCGCCGTTTTCCAAAAGGGCGTATTTGAAGGTGTTTTCTCTCATGCTGCGCTCAAGCCTTGGGAAAAGATAGGGGAGAGCGTAGGCATAATTCCAAACGTGCTGGCAGCTTCCGAAGCAGGAGCCCACGGTTTGCTGACAGCCCTCCCAACCCCAAAAGGAGCCGTCGGTAAGGCGCATAGTCGTGGGAGTCTTGAGAACCGAAAGGTTTGAGGATATTGCATCCATAACGTATGAAGGCAGAGTACAAGCTTTCATAGCATCGCAAAACTGCTTTGATCTTCTGAAAAGGGAGCTGAAGTGCTTCAAAGCGTACTCGCCGCTTTCAAGGGAGCTTTCAAACTCAGTGGCATAATAGTTCTTCCAGGTCTTATCCTTGTAATCGGGACTTGTGCTCCAATAATTATAGGCATTGGGGGCATTCCAGGAGATAACAAAGCGAAGCCTTGCGCTTTTCTTGGGAGCGATGCTGACGTAGGATACCACTGTGCCGTGATCCTTTTTTCTTCCTTCGGCTTCATATACTCTCGAGGGAAGGCGGTCAAGCTCGCTAAGATTTTTCCAGAATACCGTTATTTTATCCTGCCACTTTCCTCTGTACCAATATTCCTGGACTGCCACTTCTTTTCCGTCGGTGAGAATGCAAAGGTCTGTATAATTAACGTCATCACCATTAAGATTTTCACTGTTGAGCATAAGTCCGTTGAAGTCGGAGGCTGTCAGCTTTTTGTTTTTTCCGCCTACGGTGCGGTTTTGAACGGTGCAGGCAATGGCAAATTCTATATCCTCGTCGGAGGTGTTTTTCACGGTCCACTCAAAAAATGCCGCAGGCAGGCTCGAATTGTATTCATCATGGGGGATAAAGGGGTTAAAGGCGCAAAGCTTTACGGTGGCGGGAAAATCGGGATCTGAAAATTTTATCCTTGCGAATGGGAAATCTCCCTCAAAGCTTGTATTCTTGAAGTGGGGAAAGCCTGCAAGGGTGGAGTTATCAAGACCGTTTCCCATGCCGCCATAATCAGTATAACTGAATCTGCCCATAAAATTATCCAACGCATCGCCTTGAAGCACTTTGACTGTGCTTCTGTCTTTCATTTTTGCTTTTATCGCAAAGTGGGAATAACCGTTCCTTTTGGTCTTGTTGGGGCGGTTTTGGATCTCCCATTCGCCCAATTCTCCGTTGCCGTAGAGTCCGATACATCCCGTGCCTATCCCTCCTAAGGGAAACGATATATTTTTGGTTTTTTTATTTTTGTAGATCATAGTATTTCCTCTCCCGTTTTTTTATAATTTTATACGTTAAGATCTCCCGTGTCAACTTACACGGAGTAAAAACTAAAAATCAGAGAAGACGGGGATCTTCTCTGATAAAATTAGTTAATCTAAGCAAGCATTTTTTAGTGCCAGTGATAGCTCTTCCTTGGAAAGGGAGGTTTTTAAATATACTCTGTTTTCTAAAATAAAGCCGTTTTCGCAAATGGCGGTCTCTTCTCCGTCGATGGAATCAAGAAGCCTTGCATCGGGGATGGAGAGCTTTAATATACCCTTGTCGGTCCTGTGCCACATCACCGCATAGGAGTAGCCGCCCTCCGTGAATACGAAGGCGCGCAGAGCAGATCTTGCATCGGTTACGGGAAAGTATTCCGTAAGCTTAAGACTGCCGTCCTTAAGCCTTAAAAGGTGGAATTCTCTGTCTGGATCTCTCATTGCGAGCATTTGCTCGTCTGTGAAGAGGCTCTGCTCTCTGGCTTGCTCCCAGCGCTTCATGGTTTCCAGCACGTCGGCGGTTCTGGGGTTTGCGTCCATCGCTTCAAGCACGCCCTTCATTATAACGGGGCAGCCCCAGGATGCGGCTCTGCAGGTTCCGTACTCAAAGCTGTCCGGCTGGTTGTCCTTGAAGTAGTCCCACCAACCGAAGTTGAGCCTTGTGAAGTCCTTTGCCGTGTGGGGAGCTTGGTTGAGGGGGAATTTTGCGATCATGGGCTTTAGCATTTCCTCTGTGGGGACAAGGTTTTTGTCGTCCATATCAAAGGCGTTGCCTCCGCTGAGTATATGCCAGCCGAAGTGGGATTTTGCGGCACCCTCGCAGAACAGGGGCTCCTTTTCAAAGAGCTTGTATACTCTGTACTGAGCGTTGGGGACGTGAAATTCATAGGGGACGTTGACTCCCTCGGAGCCATCGTAATATACAAACTCAAAGCCGAGATTATAAACGTCGGCAAGCTTTTTGCCTACCTCGTCCTGCAGATCGGTATTCTGGTCGATATATATGCTGGTGGCACCGTATTCGCTTACGTCGCTTATGCCGCCCACGGTTCCCGCCTTGTGAGCTTGAGGCTCGGTATCCCAATGGCCTCTCTTGCAGCCCTCAAAGCGATAGGGTGGGGTAGTAGTGTAGCTTTCGTAGCTGATGAGCTCGTTGTCAAAGTGTAGAACTCTTGTTTGTGGGTGCATGGGAGCAAATTCGGGAGAACGGTCAACGTAGATAACGTCATCCTTCTCGTCAAGATCCTTTGTGAGAGTAAAGAGAATGGTCTTGTTCAGTCTCGGATCTGCCTTTGGAGTGACGTAAGCCGTCTTTATGCCGATGTGGGAATGCAAAAAGTGTATTCCGGGCTTTATACCTGCGGCTCGGATCTTATCAAGCATTGCCTTAAGACCCTCGGTGCCATTGTAGCAATCCTGCAAAAAATAGTCTCCGCAGTGACGGTAGCCTCTTTCCTCAACGAAAATGCTTTTGTAGTATATAAGCATCAGCTTCATTCCCGCCGCCTTGCAATATGCGATATGACGGTCAAGGTTTGAGGGATTAAGATCCCTTACCCAATAGCTGGAGGTGTTTATGTATTTTCCCCGTCTTGCCTCTACTCCCTTGGGAAGACCGTAGTCCTTTTCCAAAGCGTCGATCCTGTCAAGAAGAGTGTCGGGGGAGCTGACTATAAGTGCTGTGCCCGCACCCAAAAGCTTTATTCCCCTCACCGCATCGGCGGTAAGCGCTCTGCCTGAGGGTGTCTTTTCACTGTCTATACGCTCATAGGGAGAGGTGGCAAGCAAATTGACCGCCACTTGATCATCCCACATAACGTTGAGCCACTGACCGAAGTTTTTAAGCTTCTTTAAATTGAGCTTCATCAGGCGAAACTCCGTGATGGGAGGAGGCGTCATACACAGATCGCGGAAGGCGCACTCGGGGATGATGTAATCGCTTAGCGTAAAGCTTACGTAGCTGTCGGTGATCTTCAGCGTTACCACTGCTTGAAAAAGCACCTTATCAAAGCCGATGATCAGCTTATCACCATCGCGGCGCACGGAGGTTGCTTCAAATTCTGTGCGCTTGTTGCAGTAGGCAAGCTTTATTTCGTTATTGAAGGGTCTGTCCTGAGTAATGGAAAAGAGCTTGGACGGTGTGCTCAGATCAAGACATTCACGGCCCGTTGCCTTGTGGATCAGGCTTTCGGCACTGCCGTCTGATCTTATTTTAAGCAAAAAATCCTTGTTTTCTATTGTTATAACGTTCATTGTATCTCCTTGTATCTCCTTTTGCGTTGTTGGTGGATCATTGCAATCCAACCTCATTTAAAAATCTTTTCATATCCTTGGCCTTCTCGCCGTCAAGGCTCTTGTTGGCATTCAATTCGCTCTTTGCCATTTTTGCCACCTTGGGATTCAGCAGCATAAACCATCTTCTTACCTGCATAAAGGGCAGTAGCCACGGATGCTTTTCCAAAACGGGATAGTAGCGGACCAGCTTTTCCTTGGGAGCGAATATTCGGGAGATGAGGTATCCCGCCTTTCCGCCCTTTTTGTTTTGCTGAAGGGTTACGCGATTTTTGGTCGTTCCGTATACTCCTCCGCTTAAAAGAAAGTCCTGCATCTGAATAGAAAGGGGGTCCGGTTTTTTTCCTTCGAACCATACGAGACTGAGCTCCACGGCTGAGTGGGCGAATTTGTCAAGCCCGCTTTCACAAAGAAGCCCGTCTTTTTTTTCGGCGTTGGTCTTTGCATGCTTTTCAAGCAGCCACAGATCTATGAAGGGTCTTATACCGCATCCGCCGTTTTCAAAGTGCTTCGCCATATGGGCGATATGGTAAAAGTAGAAAAATCCGCTGTTCATTTTGTGGCGGTAGGTGCAGCCTTCCTCCGGCTCGGACATATCCCAGACCGATCTTAATACATTAATGGCGTTGTTGGCACAATCCTCCTCCACAAGATCGAAATGCAGCTCTATCCTTACTCCGCTTGGACTTGAAAGGGAAACGTCGTGGGTGCTTCTGCCTGCTTTTTCATAGCCAAGGCTCATACATAGGGCATTGATGGCGTTTTCCAGCTCTTCCTTTTTTACAAGAACGTCTATATCGCAGCTTGTTCTCATCCAGGGCTCGGGATAGTAGCCGCGGATTATCGCTCCCTTTAAGGGGATAAAGCAAAGCCTTGCTTCCTCGAGAGCTTGGCAGAGGGCTTCAAGCTCAAATTGGAGCTTTTCGTATCTGTATACCGCGGTAAAGATCACCTTTTCAAACCTTAAGTCATCCTCGGCAATCAGAGCATTGTTTTTTAAGCCGAGAATAAAAAGGTGGGCAACGTCGTGCTTTGAGGCAAGCTTATAGAGGGGATCGAAAAGCTCGTGGGAATATTGCTTTACGTACTTTTCCTCAAGCTTTTCTCCGCTGACTGCAGATCTTATCAGGGCAAAAAGTAAGGTGTATATTTGTTGATCCATATTTAAATCCTTATATTTTTTGCTTTTGTACTTTATATTATAGTGTATTCAAGGTCATTAGTCAAGTAAAAAATGCTTGTAATTGGGGCTTTTTTAGCTTGTGTGTTGACAAAAAATCCCGCTTGGGTTATAATCAATGCAGGGTGTTTGTCTATAAGACTGTTGGATACACCGAGAATTATTTTGTAAGGAGCCGTTATGTTATATATTCCCCCATTGCCCTTGTCTTATCAGGGCAGAGATATCAGAGAGCTTACCCTCGGAGGTGCTGAGCCCTTCAAATGGTTCTTTGATCGCTATACCCTTTTCGTTAACGGAGAGGAATGCCCCGTCAGGGAGTGCCGTGTTTCCGCCATTCCCTTTAACAGACCTTGGCCCGGTAAGCAAAGAGATATTGCTCAAACGGAAATGGCAGGCTACAGTGTTTTTTACTCTGATGAAGCTGTTACCGTTACGGTTAAGGTGGACGGCGGCTTTGAAAAGGCGGTGGTCAGACCTCTTGGCGCGGGAATAAAGGTGGAAAGGCTTTCGTCGGATACCGCTCGCTTTACTTTGGATAAAAACGGAGCCTACGTTTTTGAGGCCGACGGAGAGCACAGTCCCTTGGAGATCTTTTACGAAAAAAAGCCGGTTGAGCCTTCAATGGAGGGAATAACCAAATATTACGGCCCGGGTATTCATTTTGAGGGCATCGTCAGACTTTATGATAATGACGTGGTGTACGTTCACCCCGAGGCGCAGGTATTTGCATCGTTTAATGCCATAGGTGCAAGAAATATACGTATTTTTGGCGGCGGAGTAATTGACGGCGGAACGGAAAGAAGACTTTTCGAGCATTGCTACGAGAACTTTACCAAGGGTACGGTCAGGTTCTATGACTGCGAGGACGTTGTGATTGAGGATGTTATCTTAAAGGACAGTGCCACCTGGGTGCTCAGTATGTTCCGTTGTGACAGAGTCAGGATCGATAACGTTAAGGAAGTGGGAAATTGGCGCTATAACACCGATGGCATCGACCTTTGTAACTGCCGCGATGTGCTGATCCAAAACTGCTATATTCACGTTTTTGACGACGGTATAACCATAAAGGGAGTTTCAAATTGGGACAGAAGCTTTGTACCGGAGGAGCGCAGAGACAGAAGCGTTTATAATATAGTTATAGACAAATGTATTTTGTGGTGCGGATGGGGAAGGACCTGTGAGATCGGCGTTGAATCCAGTGCGCCGGAAATGACAGGCATAGTTTTCAAAAATTGCGATTGCATCAGAAACACCCACGCTGTTCTCGATGCAAGGGCAGGCTGGAGCGGATATATCCATCACGTGAGCTTTGAGAATATAAACGTAGAGCTCCATAGCGATTATCAAAGACCCGTGCGACAAAGAGATTTCGACGATGACCAGGTGTATACACCCGAGGAAAGCAAGTATACCGTGCCTGCGGTTATGTACGTTGATGACAAAAGCTTTGCAAACAGTGTGCCCGGAAAGGTTTCGAACGTAAGCTTTAAGAATATCTTTGTCATTGCGGACGACGGTGTTCCCAAGCCCGAGGTTAGCTTTGTTTCCTATAACGGTGGAGTACGGGATATTTACGTTGACGGAGTCTATTTTAACGGCGTAAGACAAAAGGATCTTTCTCTTTTCGATACGTCAAAATGTAACGTCCGACCAATTTTTTCCTGATGGATTGACAAATTTTTAAGATGATAGTATAATTAAGTAAAGTAAATTTCGGAGCGTATTTTGATGAAGACACTGTTATTGATAACGATCATTTTTTGCCTTACTCTTGTTGGTGTAAGCGCCGAGGGAGCCGCGGAAAGCTCTGTTCCCGCCACATCATCCGAGGCAAACGTTCTTCTTGTGGATCATAACACTACCATTCTTTTCTTTCTTGCGATACTCTTTGTGATATTTGCGATCCTGCTTTGTATAACAAGCTACAGAAAAAGAAAACGCTGAATACCATAAAAAGATCAGGCTATCCGAGTTAAGTCGGATAGCCTTTTTTAGTTGGTTATTTCAGTGCTTCTCTTGTTTTTTCTATTTGCATTCTGACGTTATCGGGAGAGGTTCCGCCAAAGCTGATCCTTTTTTTGACGCAAACCATAGGATCTATGAAGCTATATAGATCCTCCTCGAATAGCTCGCTGTAGCTCTTGTAAACGCTGAGCTCGAGATTATCCAGCACCTTTGAATCGGCGATACAGCGGGCAACGATCTGTCCTGTGATCTTGTAGGCACTGCGGAAGGGGAGACCCTTTTTAACAAGATAGTCTGCCAGATCCGTTGCGTTGATAAAGCCCTTTTGCACTGCTGCCATCATGTTGTCGGGGAGAAGCTTTGCGGTGCTGAGCATTGGGGTGAAGACCTCGAGGCACATTTTCACGTTGTCGATGCTGTCAAATATCGCCTCCTTGTCCTCCTGCATATCCTTGTTGTATGCCAGGGGAAGTCCCTTGAGCACTGTAAGGAGAGCAAAAAGATCGCCGTAGACTCTGCCGGTCTTTCCGCGGATAAGCTCTGCCATATCGGGGTTTTTCTTTTGGGGCATAATGCTGGAACCGGTGGTGTATGCATCGTCAAGCTCGATAAATTTGAATTCCCAGCTTGACCAGAGTATTATTTCCTCGCAAAAGCGTGAAAGGTGCATCATTATCACGGAAAATGCGCTCATCAGCTCAAGGCAAAAATCTCTGTCGCTTACTCCGTCAATACTGTTGAGACAGGGGCCGTCAAAGCCTAATGCCTGTGCAGTATGGAAGCGGTCTGTATCGTAGGTGGTTCCGGCAAGCGCACAGCTTCCCAAGGGGGAAAGGTTCATTCTTTTAAGGGCGTCGCTCAGCCTTCCCAGATCTCTTGAAAACATCATTGCATAAGCCATAACGTGGTGTCCGAAGGTTATGGGCTGGGCTCTTTGCAGATGTGTGTAACCGGGCATTATCATTTCGCAGCCTTCCTCAGCCTTGTCGCAGATGGCCGAAATGAGCTTTTTGATAAGGTCTGCAATTATTGCAGTCTCGTCTCTTAAGTACATTCTGATGTCGACTGCCACCTGGTCATTACGGCTTCTTGCGGTGTGAAGCTTTTTGCCAAGATCGCCTATGCGCTCGGTCAATACCTGCTCAACGAACATATGTATATCTTCGCAGGAAAGATCAATCTTCAGCTTGCCGCTGTCCAGATCGGAAAGAATGTTGCCCAGCTCGCTTATAATGGCTTCACTTTCCTTGGGAGTGATTATGCCTTGCTTTCCAAGCATTGCGGCGTGCGCGATGGAGCCGGTAATATCTTGACGGTACATTCTGCTGTCAAAGGAAATGGAGGAATTGAAATCGTCGGCGAGGGTGTCCAGCTCGGACTCGAACCTGCCTGCCCACATTTTTGTCATTTATACTTCTCCTTGGTTGGTTAATATCTATAATATGATACAACTTTTTGCCCGATGTGTCAATACTAAGAGAAAATCAAGAGAAGAAAAAAGATATTTTTCGGTAGGCTATTGACAAAACACAAAAAATTTGTTATCATATCTGTCGGAAATTAAATAAAGAATTTTGTTTTTTCTATTGACAAAGAGTTTTCCTTGTGATATAATACACAAGTCACAGCAAATGGCGGAATAGCTCAGCTGGCTAGAGCATCCGGTTCATACCCGGCAGGTCGTTGGTTCAAATCCGACTTCCGCTACCACTCTTTCAATGGAAAGAGCCAAGAAAAGATATGGGACACGGCCCGGTGGTCAAGCGGTTAAGACACCGCCCTTTCACGGCGGTAACACGAGTTCGATTCTCGTCCGGGTCACCATATTTTTTTTTTACTTTTTTTCAATTTGTTTTTGTCCGCAATTTGTTTTCCGTTTACGCAAAAACATAAAAATTCAATACAAAATCGGGGTGTGGCTCAGCTGGTAGAGCGGGTGGTTTGGGACCATCAGGCCGCAGGTTCAAGTCCTGTCACTCCGACCATCAAAGGGCAATGAAAAAGATATTGCCCAAGAAACCCCCGATTTTA
>SVTC01000042.1 GCA_015063985.1 Oscillospiraceae bacterium
GGAACTGCTCCCTGCATAAACACCGCACAATGCGGGATAAACGCAGTAACGGCGGATGACTAACCGCCATCCGCCGTTACCGCACCTACATACTGTCAGAAAATGTCCCTATGAACACTAACAGAAGAAGATCTACGTTTTAGATTCAAACGATGAGTACAGAAGGGTATGCTGTGAGAAGCTTGCGGCGCTCGGATTTGATGTGGTGGGCAGCAGCGGTGACGGAAAGCAGGCGCTTTTGCAAATAAAAAAGACCGAGCCGAGCTGCGTTCTGACGGATCTGTGGTTTCCCGGCTACGATTGCGGCTCCCTTATAGGGGAGCTGAAGAGGAGTATGGGCTCTGCTTCTCCCAAATTTATCCTTGTTACCTCTGTCAGCAACAAGAAGGTGATCGAGGATGCCTTTACCAACGGCATCAGCGGATGTGTGATAAAGCCCTTTGAATACGAAAGCCTTGCGGAGAAGATCAACACCGTTACCAAGGGTGCAAAGACCGTGGACGATTACGATCTTGAGGCTATGGTAACACGCATAATCCATCAGGTGGGGATACCCGCTCACATAAAGGGCTACAGATACTTAAGGACGGCTATAATAATGGTCGCACGGGACAACAGAGTCATAAACGAGGTCACAAAAACGCTCTATCCCTGCGTTGCAAGAGAATATGATACCACTCCCTCCAGAGTGGAAAGAGCGATACGTCACGCCATTGAGGTTGCTTGGGACAGGGGAGACGTTGATATGCTTACGGGCTTTTTCGGATACACCGTCAAGAACACCAAGGGAAAGCCCACCAACAGTGAGTTTATTGCAATGATAGCGGATAATCTCAGACTTAAAATGAGAGGAATGATAGTATGAGTCTTGTGCTGGCTATCACCATCGGCGCACTTTTGATCAGCGAATTGACAAAAAAATAAGATACCTCGCTTAAGGAGGTATCTTAATGATCAAAGACTTATCTCGAAGGATTGTATCCTTGCGGTGGTCTCTCTGCCGGATCGGTCAAACATCTCATCCGAGGTCATTTCCTTTCCGACTCCCAAAAGCAGGGAGCTTTCCATTCCCTCCACCTTT
The DNA here is from genome assembly GCA_015063985.1 of Oscillospiraceae bacterium. Lineage (GTDB taxonomy): Bacteria > Bacillota > Clostridia > Oscillospirales > SIG627 > SIG685. Next base: position 1,082 of record SVTC01000042.1, read on the forward strand.
ATTGAGCTTCCCTCTAAGGTAATTATAGCGTGAATGGGATCGTTATAAACCAAGGTGTGCTGTATAACGGAAAATTCGTCGGTCAGTGCTTTGGGATAGTGGGGGTGGGGAGCGTCAAGGGGATCGAAGGAGGCGGAGTTTAGATCAAGATAGCAAACACCGTTTAAAATGGAAGCATGATCCTTGTGGTGATGTCCGTTGATACAAAGTAAGACCGAGTGCTTTCTGTTTTTGTTGGCTTGATCGATGACCTTGCGCACCTCCCTTTGGTTTTTTATTCCGTCCGCGCCTCTTTCAAGGCTGGAGTGGGAAATGATGATACAGGGATAGGGCGAGGCTTGCAGAGTCCTTTCAAGCCAGGCGATCTGTTCGGGCGGAAGGTATTCTCTGCCTTGACTGAAATTAAAGTAGTCTCCGTTGCTGTAGGGGAAATATTCTCCGTTGTGAAGGTAATAGTTGCAATCAAGAGCTATAAAGCGGTAGCCCTTGCAGTCAAAATAGTAATATGCGCTTTCCAAGCCGTATGCCTCAAGGCTTTCTCGGTGGTCGGCGTGGTCGAAATCGTGGTTGCCCATAACGTGATATACGGGAAGGGAAAAATCGCTGTAGCGCTTTAAAAAGTCCTTGAAGACCAGGGGCTTGTGACAAAAATCTCCCGCGTGGATTACAAAATCACAGTTGTTTTCAAGAGCTCTTTTTTCGATAAGCTCCAGATCCTCAATGGTTCCGCCCATATAGCGACCGGGGTAGTGGTGAATATCTGTAAAAATCGAAAATTTCATTTTTGCTTCTCCTTGAGCCTTGGGATATTGACTTACCCTCGGTTTTGATGTATAATTTGTTCATCAATGATTTTTGAGGTTTAAGATGAACTTTTTCGGCAGATTTTTCGGACATTTAAATACCGTAAACCGTCACAGATGGAAGGTGTTTACCGCTTGCTTTAAATGCGGAATACCCATTCACGGCTTGAGGCACGATCTGAGCAAATACTCTCCCACCGAGTTTTTTGCGGGGGTAAGGTATTTTCAGGGAAACCGATCTCCCAATGAAAAGGAAAGGGAAAAATTCGGTTATTCGGCGGCTTGGCTTCATCACAAGGGCAGAAACCGCCACCATTTTGAATATTGGTGTGATTACGATACCGTCACAAAGCAGATGACTCCCGTCCCTATGCCCGAAAAGTGGCTTGTGGAGATGTTCTGCGACAGAGTAGCCGCAAGCAAGATATATAAGAAAAAGGCATATACAGACTCCTCGCCCTGGGAATATTACAAGAATGCAAGGCACCGCCGTATGATACACGATGATACCGCCCAAAGCCTGGAGATGCTATTGAAAATGCTTGCCGAAAAGGGCGAGAAGCAAACCTTTAGCTATATCAGAAAAGAGTTTCTTAAAAAGAAAACTTGATCTTTTTATCCTCAGTTAATATCAGAGCCGCATCGAAGGGTCTGCCGATCTTGGAAACAAAGCCGGCGACCTTTCCTGTTTTTTTGTTTTCAAGAAGCTCCTTTGCCATTTGCTTTGATATAATTCTGCCTGCCAGCCTTCCGGGAATGGAGAAGCTGCAGTTTTTCTCCTTGTAGCCCATACAACCGAAGTTAAAGCGGCTCTTTACTATGTCGCTTCCGCAGAAGGGGCATGTGCCTATCCTTTCCATAAAAAAGCCGTTGTCTGTGTCCAGCATGGGATTGGTGCAGGGAGGGGGCTTTATTACAGCGCTTATCTCGCTCTTTGCCATTTCAAGGCTTGAGTCGATGGTCATCTCGCCCTTATATACCTTTTTCAGCGCCTGACCGAGCTGGCTGGTCTTGTATTTATCCATGGAAATATTCATATCCCTCAAGGCTTCGATGAGGTATTCGCCGTCGGGGAGTATGGTATAGGTATCGTTTTTCAAAAGTATGTAGCCGGATTTTCTGGCGTTGTCTATTATGCCCGTGCGGGTCGCCTCCGTTCCCAGCTCCAGACCCTCAAAGATCGCCTTGTAATCGTCCTCGTCGTTTTCCTTGTCTGCCTTTGCCTTATCGTCCTTAAAGGGGTTTTTAAGGTAGTTGTTAAGAGTCTCTATGGTGTAGTGCTTGGGCGGAGTGGTCTCCTTTTCCACGGGCTTGAAATCGCACTGAACTACGTCTCCCTTTTTTAAAGGAGGAAGAAATTTATCCTTAGGGGTGTAAAAATCGTATTTTGTCCAGCCCGCCTGCTTCATGCTTGCGCCCTTTAGCGAGAACTCCTCCAGATCGCCTGCGTTTAAGGTGATCTGCGTGCGGTCTATCAGACAGTCCTCGCTGCAGAATACTGCCACAAAGCGCTTGAATATGGCTTGGTACACAAGCATTTCTCTTTCTGTGAGCCTTTGCTTGTCGGGGATCTTGTAGGTGGGGGTAAGTGCGGAGTGGCTTTCTATCTTGCTGTCGTCGAAGATGGTCTTTTTGAATTTGAATTCAACGGGATACCCCAGCTTTTTTACGTTGGCAAGAATGGTCTTTATCTTGTCCTGCTCGGCGGTGGCAAGATATTCGGAGTTGGTTCTGGGATAGGTGACGTATCCCTCCTCGTAAAGCTTTTGCACCACCTCCAGGCTTTCCGACATATTCATCTTATATTTTTTGCCTAGGAAGCTTTGCAGTTTGGAGAGGGAATAGAGCTTTCCGGGGGTGAGCACCTCCTTTTTTCTTTTTACTTCGCTTACCGTGAGTCCGAGGGAATTGTATTTGTTACAGAGCTCTTGACACTTATCAAGCTCGGTGGCGGAAAATTTTTGCTTGCTTGTTAGCTCTATAAGCTCGTTTTCGTTTCCGGTTTTGGATACGGGAGCAAAGTATTTTTCGGGGACAAAGTGCTTTATCTGCATATCTCTGTCGTAGATTGCCTTAACAACGGGGACTATCACTCTTCCCACTCTGAGAAGCTTTCCCGTTTTAAGAGTGGCAAACCTTGTCAGATTAACGCCGTAAAGCCAATCAATATAAGTTCTTGCCAGACCCTCGTTGGCAAGGTTGTCGTATTCCGATTCGTCCTTCATGGTGGCAAGGGCTTCTCTTACGGTCTGCTCCGTCTGATCGGGGAGCCAGAGGCGCAGAAAACGCTTTTGTCCCTTCAGTGCCTCGTTGATGCATATCCTTATTATTATCTCACCCTCGCGGTCGGAGTCTCCCGCGTTGATAAGGGTATCAACGTCCTCTCTGTTGCAAAGGGCCTTGATGGTCTCGAACTGGTTGAGGACACCGCTGTCAACTCTTTTGCTTTCATCCTTTCTCAGCTTGAAAACAAAGCTTTCGGGATAGCAGGGCAAAATATCTGCCGTCCATCTTTGGGGGCGCTTGTCCTCGGGAAGGTAATCCTCCACGTCCGCCAAGCTGAAAAGATGACCGAACGCCCAAGTTACCAAATATTCACCTCCGGAATAGAATCCGTTTTGTTTTTTCATATTTCCGATTGCCGCAATTATGTTTCTTGCAAGGCTGGGCTTTTCGGCGATGATAAGCTTCATAGATTACTCCTTTTTCGTACTTATATTATTGTACCACAGAAGCTTTTATTTGTGAAGCGAGAATTGAAAAAAGCCCGAGAAAAACTTTTTAAAAAAACTTGAAAAAAATTGAAAAAACCTCTTGACAAGCCAATAGCTTTATGCTATAATAAGCACCGTTGCAGGTGAGACGCCTCTGTAGCTCAGTTGGTAGAGCAGAGGACTGAAAATCCTCGTGTCGTTGGTTCGATTCCGACCGGAGGCACCAAAAGCGCTTGACAAGCGCAGGCGCTTTTAAAACTTGCATTACATTTGCGGATTTAGCTCATTTGGTAGAGCGCGACCTTGCCAAGGTCGAGGTGGCGGGTTCGAGCCCCGTAATCCGCTCCATATGGGGGTTTAGCTCAGCTGGGAGAGCATCTGCCTTACAAGCAGAGGGTCACAGGTTCGAGCCCTGTAGTCCCCACCAAGACCCGACCCGTTCGGGTCTTTCTATACGGCCTGGTAGTTCAGTTGGTTAGAACGCTAGCCTGTCACGCTAGAGGTCAGGGGTTCGAGTCCCCTTCAGGTCGCCATTTTTTTACTCGACAAAATTTAATCTGCGGATTTAGCTCATTTGGTAGAGCGCGACCTTGCCAAGGTCGAGGTGGCGGGTTCGAGCCCCGTAATCCGCTCCAGGAAATGGCCTGGTAGTTCAGTTGGTTAGAACGCTAGCCTGTCACGCTAGAGGTCAGGGGTTCGAGCCCCCTTCAGGTCGCCAAATATGCTGCTATAGCTCAGTTGGTAGAGCGCATCCTTGGTAAGGATGAGGTCACCAGTTCAAATCTGGTTAGCAGCTCCATAATTGTTCCACCATATGGAACACACACTGAAACCCCTTGATTTTCAAGGGGTTTTTAGTGTTTTTATGCATCTTTCAAAATTCGCATATCACGGCAAACAATAGATGATTTTTCTGGTAGACA
>SVTC01000021.1 GCA_015063985.1 Oscillospiraceae bacterium
ACGGAGCAGTTGCCGAAAATTTGCGACATCATATCAAAATATATTGAGGAACACAAAGCAGAATATCTTGCTTTCCCGTATTTGAACAAGAAAGTAGATATAAATCTGATTCTTTGGCAGCAGGTGTCCGATATTGCAGATGCTTTTTCACGCAGGGTAAAGTGCGAATTGGAGAAAAACTATTTTGCGGATTGTAAAAAACCGGATCGACCTTTTAGCGTATTTGGTTACGTGGATAACGGTAAGTATTACGGTGGCGGTTGGGATGGCGTTGATGCCCAAAACGTGTGTGGCTTCTCTAACGTTCATCTTGATAATATCTACATCACACGTATTAAAAAACACTTTAGCTGCGGACTCAATGTGTCTAAAGACCCGCAGATTCAACTTGCGCTCCGCGCCATTGAAGGTCTTGATATTACGACCCTTTCCGAAAAAGAAAAGGAGCACGCTGCAAAAGCTATTGAGTGCGGCTATTTGTATCGCGACGGAGATATGCTTTATACCAAAATTCTTGTAAATGCGCTTTCTGATAGAGATAGACTATTTGATATCAGTAATGCTTTGCAGAATGGATATTTCGATGCCGATGCTGAAAGTGTTGCAGCGAAGCTTGCAGAACTTATCAAAAAATCTGTTCCCGATTATCTCCTTGGAGAATGGAGATTGGCGAATAACCTTGCAAGTATGCCGATTCTTGACGCAGTTGTTGAATGTCTTATAGAAAAAGGCGTATTAACACCTCCCGAGGATGGTATTGGTGCAGAAGGCTGTTGGATGATGGTGGAAAAGTAAAGTGGAAACCGCCGAGAGTAACCGTTAATGCTACTCTCGGCGGTGTTGTTCGGTATCAATCCGAATAATTATAGTAAAAAACAAATCCGAACCAATTTCGATTTACGAAACAGCTCGGATTTGTTACGTTTGGTGACCCATACGAGAATCGAACTCATGTTTCCACCTTGAGAGGGTGGCGTCTTAGCCGCTTGACCAATGGGCCGTCAATCAGCGTGTATTAGTATATCAAAACTCACGCAATTTGTCAAGCGTTTTTTTAAACTTTTTTATTATTTTTTCTGATTTTTTAAATTTCGAACTCTTTTGGCAAGGGCAAAGCAAAGGATCTGCCGTTTAGAGATGCCAAAGGATCCCCATCGGGGAAGAATAAAGTGAGCTTATAGCTGAAAAGAGCCTGATGCTCAAAGCCGAGCTCTCTTTTTGATACGGTCACTCCGTATTTCCCATCCCCCACCAACGGATGCCCCACGTGGGCAAATTGAGCTCTTATCTGGTGAGTTCTTCCGGTATGAAGCACTACCCTTGCAAGGCTTGCCTGCTTTTCTGTTGAAGACCTGACTATTTCATAATCAAGTATGGCGGTAAGTGCACCCTTTCGGGGAGAATCGAAAACGCTTACCCTATTGGTATCGCTGTTCTTTATTAGAAAATGCTTTAGCGTAGCCCTTTTTTCGGAGGGGATTCCCTTAATAAGTGCATAATACTCCTTTTTGAAGAGTCTTTGCCTGATCGCCTCGTTAACGCTTCTCAGTGCAACTGCAGTCTTTGCGCAGATCACCAATCCTTGGGTATTTCGGTCTATTCTGTTACAAAGGGCGGGCGCAAAGGACGCCTCTTTTTTGGGATCGTATTCTCCCTTGCGAAAAAGATATCCCTTTATTATGTCTATAAGAGTGGAGTTTTTCTGTGCACTGTCACTGTGACAGCTCAGACCCACCGGCTTATTTACAATCAATATTTCCCCGTCCTCATAAACCACCTGAGGATCTTTATTCAAGCCAAGAAAGGCATCCTCTTTCTCTCCAAAAAACTCATCGGGAAACCAAAGCTTTACCTCGTCGCCAACACAGAGCTTATATGCTCCGTCTACCCTCTTTTTGTTGACCTTCACGGAATTTTTCCTTATTCCCTTATATAAAAGAGAGGAAGGAAGCCCCACCGTGACCTTCAGAATGAATTTATCCAGGCGCTGACCCGCATCATTTTCATTGATCAGAAAGCTTTTCAAGTTTTACTCCTTTGGGCTTTGCCACAAGGCGATTTATATTCTTTCCCTTGGAATGGAAGTTTCTTTCATACTCGGTCATCACATTATTTTCCATTTCTCCGTTGGCATGAATATCTCTGTTGACCTGACTCACTTCATAACCGCATACTTCAAAGCTTTCAAGGGAATAATCAAAAAGTCCGTCGTTGTCGGTCTTCATTTCGATAACCGCATCATCGGACAGTATTCTTTCATAAAGCTTAAGAAAGCCCGGGGCTGTCAATCGGCGCTTTGTATGGCGCTTTTTGGGCCAGGGATCGGAAAAATTAAGGTATATCCCGTCAAGCTCGCCGTCAGCAAAGGAATTAGAGACGTCAAAGGCGTCTCCGAGAATGAACACCAGATTATCCACTCCCGCCGCCTGAGCCTTTTCCATAGCGAGCATTATCACGTCCGCCACCTTCTCAACGGCGATAAAATTCACCTCCGGATACCTTTGAGCCATTCCCACCGCAAAGCTACCCTTTCCGCAGCCTATCTCCGCCTTGCAGGGACAGTCATCCCTTCCATCGGCTCTTACGGATGCAAAAAGCTTCTTCCAGCCTCCTCTGTTATTTTCAGGCTCGGCAATAAGCAAGCTGCTCACCGCAGCGATTCGTTTATCAAGATTTTTCTTTTTTCTTATTCTCATTTTAACCTCTGATCTTAATTATTGATCTTTGACCTTCATACGAATTAATTATACTAACAAAAAAGAAAAAAATCAAGAAAAATCGCAAAAATAAGAGATATTTAAAGATATTTTCAAATATTCGCCCATAATCACCCGAGAAAGTCTGACTTTGACTTTCTTTGACTTTGATTTCTACCACCAAAGGTGCTATAATTTAGTCAAGGTCAAGGAAAGTCAAAAAGAAAGTGAGAATAGAATATATGGTACTGTCAGAAAAGATCGCCCGTCTTATAGAAAGTCTTCTGGACGAAAACGACGGCACCCTTGAGATCGGAAGAAACGAGCTTGCCACAAGGATGGGCTGTGTTCCCAGCCAGATCAACTACGTTATAACCTCCCGCTTCACGCCGCAAAAGGGATACATAGTAGAAAGCAGAAGAGGCGGAGGAGGCTTTGTAAGGATAACCAAGGTCAAATTTGACCGTAATTCCTATCTTATGCACTTTTTCAACGCCGTAGGAGATTCCATAGATCACGCAACTGCAGAGGTATTTGCGTTGCAGCTGGCGGCAAATATGATAGTCACCCCCAACGAGGCAAAAATAATCATCGCCTCAATAAGCGATGCAGCCCTGGAGGATCTGCCCAGAGCGGTGAGAAACACGGTAAGAGCGAGTATATTTAAAGCCATCATTCTTAAGCTTATATAAATAAAGGAGGAAATACAATGTCCATTAACAACCGTAAATGCGACCGTTGCAAGGTAAACGACGCCGCAGTACACATTTCAAAAAACATAAACGGAGAGCACACCGAGCTCTATCTGTGCCCCAACTGTGCAAAGCTGGAGGGGTATTCCAAGCCCACATCCGTATTTGACGCACTGAGCTTTGACAGCCTTTTCGGCAACGTCTTCTTTCCCCAATCAAGTGCGGGAACAAGCTCCTGCCCCGTCTGCGGCTCCACCATTTCCGATATAAAGCGCAGCGGCAGATTCGGCTGCTCCGCCTGCTACAAAAGCTTTGAGAACAGGATAGATCTTGCTCCCTTCACCTCAAAAACCGGATACAAGGGAAAAAGACCTCCGTCTACGTCCGAAATATGTCCCTCCTGCGCTCCCTCGGCAAAAGAGGAATCCAAGCCCACAGAGGAGGAAAGCCTCAGAGCGGAGCTGAAAAAAGCAGTGGAGCAGGAGGATTACGAGACCGCCGCCAAGCTCAGAGACAAGATAAAAGCATTGAAGGGAGAGGAAAAATAATGTATTGGTACGAAGACAAAGCATCCAAGCACCCCGTGGTGCTGAGCACGAGAGTGAGATTTGCAAGAAATCTCAAGGACACCCCATTCCCCTCAAGACTCAATGCCGAAGGCAGGAAAAAGATCTGTGAAAAGGTGCAAACAGCCTTTAGCGGATACCGCTTCTGCGATTTTGAAAAGCTGGGCGATACCGAAAGATCTGCTTACGGTGAGACCCACCTTTGCAGTATTGACTTTGCCAAGGCAGATCCCGCAGGAAGAGGCTTACTGATCAACGAGGACAACTCCGTTTTCATTATGATAAACGAAGAAGATCATCTCAGGATCCAGGCTATAGTATCGGGCTTCGATCCCCAAAAAGCTCTTGAAGCGGCAAACTCGGCAGACTCACTCTTTCTTAACGGATGCACCGCCGCCTTCGATCCGAAACTGGGATTTCTCACCGCTTGCCCCACAAATCTGGGATGCGCAATGAGAGTGTCCTGCATGGTGCATCTGCCTGCGCTGACAATGGCAAAAAAGCTCCCCTCCCTTGTAAAGGCGACGGATCAGCTTGGCTTTACCCTCCGCGGAGCCTTCGGAGAAGGAAGCTCCCCCCTTGGAAGCATATATCAGATATCCAATAAATCCTCCTTCGACAGAAGCGAGGAACAGATAGTAGAGGCCACCAAAAAGCTCATAGAGCAGATAACTCAAAGCGAGCTCCAATGCCGAAAGACTCTTTACGAAAGCGCTCCGGTCATTCTGGAGGACAGAATATACAGAAGCCTCGGCACTCTGAAATATCAAAGAAGAATCTCATACTCGGAATTTATTGAAAAATGGTCGGATCTGAGGCTTGGCGCTTCGTTAGAGCTTCAAGACCTCCCCTCAAATGACGTTCTTGACAGACTCTTGGTGGAGCTGATGCAAGCAAGGCTTTGCCTTGAGGATATGCGATGCACAGATCCCGAAACAAGGGATGCTCTCAGAGCGGATAAGCTCCGCCGAGCACTTTAAAAAAGGAAGTGACAAATATGCAAAATAACTTTACCCCCGACGGCAAGAAGACCCTCTCCCTTGCAACCCAATCCGCAGAGGAGCTAAAGAGCGGATTTATTGGAAGCGAGCATCTTCTCCTCGGTATATTGCTGAACACCGAAAGCGCCGCAAGCAAGATCTTGACTTCGGCGGGAGCGGATACCGAAAAGATCAAGAAAAAGCTTGCGGATATGACCGATACCGCCCCCTCATCAAGCCTCGCCCAGCTTACGCCCAGAGCAAGAAGAGTTCTCAGCACCGCAGTGTATATCGCAAATCAAAGCGGCAGCTCCAAGGCAGGAAGCGAGCATATCCTGCTTGCCCTCCTTAATGACCCCGACAGCCTCGCAATGAAGCTTCTTGCCTACGAAGGCATAAGCACCTCCGAGCTTGTCAAGGAGCTGGAGAAGCTTTTCAGTCGCGCGCAGGAAATAGACGGTAAAGCCCAAGGCTCCGAGGGAGAAGGTCAGGGAACCGCAACAGTGGAAAAGTATTCCACCGACCTTACGGCTCTTGCTCGCGAAGGAAAGCTCGATCCTATCATCGGAAGAGAAAAGGAGCTGGAAAGAGTTATCCAGATCCTTTCAAGAAGAACGAAAAACAATCCCTGCCTTATCGGTGAGCCCGGCGTCGGCAAGACCGCCATTGCAGAAGGTCTGGCACAAAGAATAGTTGAGGGTCAGGTCCCCGAAAATATCATATCCAAGCGCGTTCTTACTCTGGACCTTGCGGGAATGGTCGCAGGAAGTAAATACAGAGGCGAGTTCGAGGAACGTATAAAAACCGTAATCGACGAGGTAATGAAGGATGGAAACGTCATACTCTTCCTTGACGAGATCCACACAGTCATCGGTGCAGGCGGCGCCGAAGGAAGCATTGATGCCTCCAACATCCTAAAGCCCGCCCTTGCCAGAGGAAAGCTTCAGATCCTTGGCGCGACAACCCTCGGAGAATACCGCATAATCGAAAAGGATGCCGCTTTGGAGAGGCGTTTCCAATCCGTCACCGTAGGCGAGCCCAGCGAGGAGGAGACCCTTATGATCCTCAAAGGACTCCGCCCCAAATATGAGGAGCACCATAAGCTTACCATCAGCGATTCCGCACTGGAAGCGGCAGTAAAGCTCAGTGTAAGATACATTAACGACCGTTTTCTCCCCGATAAGGCAATAGACCTTGTGGACGAAGCCGCATCGGGAATGAAGATCCGCTCCCTGACTCCACCCGCAGATCTGAAAAAGCTGGAGGAGGAGCTGGAAGCGCTGAAGGAAGAAAAAACAGAGCTTGTCAAGAACGAGGAATACGAAAAAGCATCCGAGCTTCTGACAAAGCAAAAGGAGCTGGAAAAGCAACTTGACGAGCAAAAGCTCCAATGGCGCTCCCGCAGCGACAAGCTCCATTCTTCTATAGATGAGACCCATATCGCTCAAGTGGTGACCCAATGGACGGGGATCCCTGTGAACAAGCTCCTTCAGGAGGAGGCTCAAAGGCTTCTGGAGCTGGAGAGTCAGCTCAAGGAAAGACTCATCGGTCAGGATGAAGCCGTCAGCGCAGTGGCAAGAGCAATAAGAAGAGGCAGAACGGGACTTAAGGACCCCAAGCGCCCCGTGGGAAGCTTTCTCTTCGCAGGTCCCACCGGCGTAGGTAAGACAGAGCTCTGCAAGGCACTGGCGGACCTTCTCTACGGCGGCGAAAGCAAAATGATACGTATGGATATGTCCGAATATATGGAAAAGCACACCGTCAGCAAGCTTATCGGCTCCCCTCCCGGATACGTGGGCTTTGACGACGGCGGTCAGCTTACCGACAGAGTAAGGCGCAATCCTTATTCCGTGGTGCTCTTCGACGAAATAGAAAAGGCTCATCCCGACGTTTTCAACATTCTTTTGCAGATCCTCGAGGACGGCATACTCACAGACAGCCACGGCAGAAAAGTTGACTTTAAAAATACGGTAGTCATAATGACCAGCAACGTAGGTGCATCAAAGCTCTTTGAAAAGCGCTCCGCCGCAGGCTTCGGAACAGGCGAAAGCGTTGCAAAAAGCGATGCGGAGCTTGTAAGATCCGCAATGAAGGATCATTTCCGTCCCGAGTTTTTAAACAGGATCGACGAGATAGTGGTATTCAACCGCCTCAGCGAGGAAAACATCTCAAAAATAGCGGAGAATATGCTGAAAACAGTGTCGGATCGCATCGCAGAAAGCGGCATCATCCTGACTTTCGAGCCTGCATTGGTCGAGCATCTTGCCAAGATCGGCTTCGATCCCGTATACGGCGCAAGACCCTTGAGAAGACAGATCCAGAAAACCGTGGAGGATTCCTTCTCCGAATGCCTTCTGGAAAATAAATTTTCCAAGGGGGACAAGGTTTCGGCATCCTTTGACGGAGAAAAGATAGTCTACACAAAGCTTGACTAAGGCATAATAACCAAAAAGTCTCGGCAAAAAAGCCGAGACTTTTCTATATAAACAGTCTCATTTTTTCAATATGATTTACATAATATTCCAAAAATAAATTTTCGGATTATTTTGCTTTTTCACAAAAGTTTTCCACAGCAATGTGGAAAATCCTTAAAAACGTGCCAAATATCAAGGCTTTCAGCCATTTCTTTTCCCCATATTGTGGAAAAGTGCTGTGAAAAACCAAAGTTGGAAAACACACTTTTTAATACAATAAAAGATTTTTTGAAATTATTATGTCAAATAAAGAGTATTTTTAAGATAATCTCGGTATAATAGGGTATATCAAAACAGTTTTTTCGAAGGAAAAACGGAAAGGAACGGCTATGGCATTTCCCGAGGGCTTTATAACGGAGCTCAAGGCAAGAACAGACCTGATCGAGCTGATCGGACGCTACTCCACTCTGCGCAGAGCGGGAAGCAATATGGTCTGCTGTTGCCCCTTCCACAGCGAGAAGACTCCGTCGTTTACGGTATTCTCAACCAATGACCATTACTATTGCTTCGGCTGCGGCTCGGGCGGAGACGCCATCACCTTCCTGATGAGAGCCGAGAACCTGGATTATCTATCCGCGGTCGAGCAGCTTTGCAACCGTTGCGGTATGACAATGCCGGAAAACGAAAAAAGACCGGGCGAAAAAACAGTGGATAAAAAGAGGCTGTACGAGCTCAACGCTCTCGCCGCAAGATTCTTCCATAAAAAGCTTGTCTCCCCCGAGGGAAAGCCGGCAAGAGACTATCTTGTGGGCAGAGGCTTCGATCTGAAAAACGTGACCCGCTTCGGTCTGGGATACGCCTCCGACAGCTGGGATGAGCTGAGCAGTTATCTCGTAAAGGAAGGCTATACCGTCTCGGAGCTTAAGGAAATGTTTCTTGCAAGCATTTCCCCAAAAAGCGGAAGTCTCTACGATTATTTCCGCAACAGACTGATATTTCCCGTTATCGACGTTTCGGGAAGAGTCATCGCCTTCAGCGGAAGATACATAGGCCCTCCCGATGAAAGGGCGCAGAAATATTTCAACACCTCCGACACCCCCGTATTTAAAAAGAGCAAAAATCTTTACGGCCTGAACGTCGCCAAAAACACAAAGGAAAGCTCACTGATCCTTTGTGAAGGAAATATGGACGTGCTGAGCCTTCAGGCGGCAGGCTTTGAAAATTCGGTGGCAGGTCTTGGTACAGCTCTTACCTCAGAGCAGGTAAGGCTGATAAAAAGGTACACCGACACGGTATATCTCTGTTACGATTCCGACCAGGCGGGAAGAAATGCCGCCCAAAAGGCAATGCGACTTATATCCGAGGCGGGAATGACCGTGAAGGTCATCACCTTAAGCGGAGCCAAGGATCCCGATGAATTTCTGCAAAAATACGGCAAGCTGAAATTTGCCGAGGTATTAAAAAATGCATCGGGCCAGATCGAATACCGCTTCGATCAGCTCAAGGCAGGCTATGATCTTGAGACTCTGGACGGAAAAAAGGGATTTATAAAGGAGGTCGTGGGAGTCCTCGCCCGCTGGGGCACGCCTCTGGAAACGGATCTTTTTTTAAACAAGCTCTCCGAGCTGACCTCGGTATCCAGACAGGTGCTCAACGCAGAGCTCTCAAGCACAAGAAAAAGCATCTCAAAGCAAGCTGAAAAGGCAAGAGTGAAGGAGGATATGGAAAAGGCGGCAGGGTACAAGAATACCTTGAACCCCGACAAGATCAAATTTTCCGCATCCGCCTCCAAGGAAGAGAACATTTTGGGAATACTGCTTTTGAGAAGCGATTATCTTCTCGACCCAAAGATACGTCCCCTTCTCAACGAAGACATTTTCTTATGCGCGGTTAACAAAAAGGCAATTAATCTGCTTTTAGAGCTTACAAAGGATAAGGATACGGCGGATCTGGGTGATCTGGGCGAGTTTTTAAGCCCCGATGAAATGAGCCTCATGACCGGATACAGAGTAAGACGCAGTATGCTCAGCGACAACTCTCCCGAGGTACTCAAGGAGCTATTGGAAAATCTTGCCGATGCAAGTAAAAAAACGCTGAAAAAAGACACGGAACAGCCCCTCGACCAATGGTTGGCGGATATGAAGAAGAAGAAAGGAAAAAAACAATGACTAAAACAGCCGGAAACGAGAAGGAAAAAAAGAACTCGGAGCTTGAACTCCACGCCGAAGAAGGTAAGAAGATCGATATCGATGAGCTCATAGAAAAAGCAAAAAGCAAGGGAGCTCTGGCAAGCTCTGAAATACTGGAAACAGTCGGAGATATGGATCTTGACGTAGACCAGCTGGAAAAGCTTTACGAAACCCTTGAAAGCAACGGTATAGAGATCTCCGGCTATCTTGACGATATGCCCGACCTGGGAGACATCGAAGCAGAGGTGGAAACCTTCGAGACCAGCGAGGATATGGAAAAAATGCTTTCCAACGAGGGTCTGGCTTTGGAGGATCACGTCAGAATGTACCTCAAGGAGATCGGAAAGGTCCCCCTTCTCAACGCCGATAAGGAGCTTGAGCTGGCACAGAAAATGTCCGACGGCGATCAGGCAGCCAAGGATATGCTTGTTGAAGCAAACCTCAGGCTCGTTGTAAGCATTGCAAAAAGATACGTAGGCAGAGGAATGTACTTTTTGGACCTGATCCAGGAGGGTAACCTGGGTCTTATGAAGGCTGTTGACAAATTCGATTACTCCAAGGGCTACAAATTCTCCACCTATGCGACCTGGTGGATCCGCCAGGCAATAACCCGTGCCATCGCAGATCAGGCACGTACCATAAGAATACCCGTTCATATGGTCGAGACAATAAACAAGGTTCTCAGAGTATCCCGTCAGCTCCTTCAGGAACTGGGCCACGAGGCAAGCGCCGAGGAGATAAGCGAGGTTATGAATATGCCCGTGGATAAGGTAAGAGAGATCATGAAGATAGCTCAGGAGCCCGTAAGCCTTGAGACCCCCATCGGCGAGGAGGAGGACAGCCATCTCGGCGACTTCATTCCCGATGACGACGCTTTGGCTCCCGCAGATGCCGCAAGCTACACGCTTTTAAGAGAACAGCTGGAAGACGTTCTTCACACCCTCACTCCCAGAGAAGAGCACGTCCTTAAGCTGCGCTTCGGCTTTGAAGACGGCAGGACCCGCACCCTTGAGGAGGTCGGAAAGGAATTTAATATCACCAGAGAGCGTATTCGTCAGATAGAAGCCAAGGCTCTCAGAAAGCTCCGTCATCCCAGCCGTGCCAAAAAGCTTAAGGATTACCTCGATTAAGCCGCAAAAGCCTTTCAACAAGGCAATAAGCACATATTTTGAACAGTTTATTTATCTATATTGCCCAAAGACAATCTAATGAAATAAACTTGACACAAACACAATTTTAGTGTACAATATTAATGTTAAGCAAATGTGTGAAAATATCATTTGATTGATCTCTTATTACAGGTATCTCAGGAGGATATCAATGAAAAAAAGAATTTTATCAATGCTTCTCGCCATCATTATGGTCGTTCCTATGCTCGTGTCCTGCTCTCAGTCCGAGACAAAGGAAGACGCATCTGCCAAGCTGGAAGGCTCAAGAAGCACAATCTGGCTCACTCTCTATGCCATAACCGATGAAAAGACCACCGATGCGGCTATAGAAGAGGTTCAGGAAGCAGTCAACAATCTTACATACCTCAGATATAAGACCTTCCTCAAGCTGAAGTACTACACCAAGAGTGAGTATCAGGCAGCTCTTGACGAGGCTCAGGAAAAGTTTGAAAAGCTTGCCGAGGAAGCAGCTTTGATCTCCGAAAGCATCAAGGCATCTCAGAAGGAAGAAAAAGCGGCAGAAAAGACAATGTCCGCCGAGGCACTTCGTAAGAAGAAGCAGCAGGAGCGTCTTGCCGCAAAGGAGTCCATCCGCGCCTCCAAGCAGGCAGAGCAGGAGCGCCTTGACAGGATCGAGCAGGGTCTCGAGGAGCCCCCCGCACCCGTAACCGATCCTCAGATGGATATCGTATTCATCGAAAGCTTCGACAAGCTCGTTGATATGATCGACGCAGAGCTTCTTGTAAAGCTTGATGATTATCTGGCAGAAGGCTATACTATCCTTACGGACTATATTCAGAGCTCCGTTATGAACGGTGTTCGCAATGCAGGTAACGGAACCACCTATGCGATCCCCACAAACTCTCTGCTCACTCCCGAGGGAAGCTTCCTGCTCGTTAACAAGGCTCTTGCAGACAAGTACAACATCGATATGAGCACTATCAAGAGCATCAAGGATCTTACTCCCCACCTTGCAACCATCAAGGCAAACGAGCCCACCATCCTTCCCGTTGAAAAGCCCGTTACTACTCTTGCAGACATTGACTTCTACGGCGGCGTTGGAATGGGATATGGTGTTGTAAACAGCGAGGAACAGTGGCTGGGTACCTCCGGTGAAGCAGTTAACCCCTTCGCATCCTCTAACGCAAAGGATCACTTCAAGCTTATGTATGAGTGGAGATTGGCAGGCTACTTTACCACTGCAACCACGGCATTCACCGAGGACAGCACCTACGAAGAGATCACTGTTCAGGCTCCCGCTGATAAAAACGCAGATTGGTTTGCAACCGTTCGCGACGGATCTTACTACGATATAGAGAAATGGGAAAACGATGGTTACTACGTAATCACCCACAAATCTCCCGAGTATACCACCGAAAACAGTCTTAAGACCTTCTATGGTATCTCCGTAAACACCAAGCATAAGGACAGATGCATGGAGATCCTCAAAATGATGACCACCGATAGCCAGCTGAAGAACCTTCTCCAGTACGGCAAGGAAGGCGTTCATTATACCGTAAACGAAGACAAGACCACCATCACCAAGACCTCCGATGATTACACCATGGACTTCTACGGTACAGGTAACACCTTCATCGGATACGTTCCCGAGGAATACGGAGCAGATTATATCAGCCAGGCATTGGAGCTTTCCAAGGTTGCCAAGATAAACGGCTTTATCGGCTTTGATCCCAGATTTGACGAGGAGACCCAGGCAGTATACGACTCTCTCCCCGAGCTCACCAAGCCCTTCTACGAGAAGCTTCTCAACGGTACGCCCAGCCATAACAGCGTTATCCGTGAGCTCAACACCGCAATGAACAATGCATTCAAGGAACATGAGCTCAGCTATAGTGACACCTTGGTTGCATTCAACGATACTTATCAGAATTGCTTGAGAGAGCTCAACGAGACCAGTATGCAGATAAGACCCATTGAAGGAAAGGAAGATTTCGACTTCATTTCCGACAAGGAAGCATATGAGGAGTCTATGAAGCCCAGCTCTACAGTTGATGCTTCCGCTCCCGCAAGCACTGTTCCTTCAAGCTCCGTTGCAACAAGCTCTGTAGCGGCAAGCTCCTCCAAAAAGTAACAATCAAAAACATAACGCCTCGAAGATTTCGAGGCGTTATTTAGTATAAGAGGAAACTGCTATGAAGATGATCTCACCAATCAAAGGCACCGTTGTATGTCTGACCGATGAAAAGCTCCAAAAGAAAAGAAACCTTATAAAATGCATTATATCAGCTCCCGCAGATCACGTGATCTCGGTAAACGACCAACCTTGCTCATTTGACGGAAACTTTTGGACGACCGAAGTAGAGCTGGGAAAGGAAGATGTCGCTTTAACCGCCACAGATCACAGCACCAACGAAAGCGAAAGTGTTGATATCACCATTTTTTATACCGAAAACAAACTGTTTCGCGTATCCGTTGACGACGGTATATGGTTCCTGCAGGATATAGCAAGGAATAATTATGACAGCATTTTCGAGAACCCCTACCTTGCAATGCTCAAAAGGCTTCATCTTAAATACCGGGCAAAATTCCACGTTAATATCTATTACACCTGCCCTGAGCACGGCGGATTTTTCTTGACGGAGCTTTCCGACCGCTATAAGGACCAGTGGCTGGAGGCACTTGATTGGCTCGTGCTTTCCTTCCACGCAAGAGCGGATATCCCGGGATATCCCTATCTTAACTCCGATAGAGAAACAACAAGGTCACACTGCCTGGAGGTATATGACCAGATCGACCGCTTTGCAGGCTACCGCAGCCCCGTTACCACTCTTCACTACGCTGAAACCACCAAGGAAGGCGTTAAGGGGCTTTACGATTGCGGCATAAGAGCCCTTCTCGGCGATTATTCCTACAACAGAAAAGGAGAGCGCCAGCTTTGCTACGGCGCAACGGAGGAAGAATTTCTCAGCGTGAGACGTAACTGCTTCTATCGCGATCCCGAGACAAATATGATAATGTTCTGCTGTGATGCGGTTCTGAACTGCTTTTCCCCCGATGAAGTCAGTGTTGAAATGGAGCGCTTTGACAGCCTCTATCCCGACAGAAGCTTTATAGATATACTGATACACGAACAATATTTCTACAACGATTACAAGCACTATTTGCCCGATTACGAAGAACGCATTGCCTCAGGTATCCGCTGGTGCCTTGAACACGGCTATAAGCCCGGACTTGTCAGAGATATAATTGATTTTTCAAAGCTATGAAAAAAATCCCCTCGGATCGACCGAGGGGATAATTCTTTTAAAGCATATGAGCCAAAAGCTCCTTGCTTGTTTTTTGAGAAAGCATTGCGGGAGGAACGTCAAGAACGCTGATGCAGCCGACCCTTCCCTCTTTACTCATTCTGTAGACCGCTCTGGCATATGCTACAAGAATCGAAGAAGTGAACTGAGGATTGCTGTCCAGCTTCAGAGAATACTCCACAACGTGGTTATTTTCGTTTTCAAGCCCGGTCCTTGCACTGTGGATCACAGATCCGCCGTGAGGAAGAGCTCCGTGGTCTCTTTTAAGCTCTTCAAGGGAAATGAAATTGACAGTGGTATCATACTGATCAAAATAATTGGGCATAGTCTTTATTTGCTTCTCGATAAGAGCCTTATCGGCGCCCTCCTCGGCAACAACGTAGCAAAGCCTCGTGTGCTTTTCTCTTGTTGTAAGCACCGGATCCTTGCCTGCTCTCACCTTCTCCAATGCATCCTCAACAGGAACGGTGTACTGACGGGCATCTACAACGCCCTCGATCCTTCTTATTGCATCGGAATGACCCTGACTTACGCCCTTTCCCCAAAAGGTATAGGTATTGCCTCCGGGAAGAATAGCGTCGGCGATAACTCTGTTCAATGAAAACATACCGGGATCCCATCCGCAGCTGATAAGCGCAAGTCTTCCGCCCTCTTTCGCGGCGGCATCCACCTTTTCAAAGTGTGTGGGTATCTGCGCATGGGTATCAAAGCTGTCTATAACGTTGAAGTCCTTGGCAAGGCGTGGGGTGTGCTCGGGCAGATCTGTGGCAGAGCCGGAGCAGATTATCATAACGTCCACCTTATCCTTGTAAAGAGCCACGTCGTCAGCCTTTACCGCCTTCGCAGACGTAGCAAGCTTAAGGGATGCGGGTTCCCGTCTTGTGAAAACGTATTCAAGACTCATATCGGGATTGTGGCTGATCGCCGCTTCAACTCCCTTACCCAGATTTCCGTAACCGTAAATTGCAATTCTGATAGCCATTTTTTTACTCTCCATAATTAGTATATTATTATTATAAACCTTTTCACAATCAGATTCAAGTCCAAAGAAAAAATTTGTTGACACCTTAAAAGAAAAAATATATAATTATAACATCATTATATAATAAGGAGAACGATATGAACGAACTACTCAAAGAACTCTATTCTTTTTTTCTCGATGCGGGATTAAAGCTCATTTACGCCATTATTATCCTCATCATCGGACTAAAGCTCATAAAGGTCCTCTGTAAGCTAATAAAGAAAACGAAGGGCTTCAATAAACTGGACCCCGGCGTTCAAACCTTTATCGACAGCTTCGCAAACTTAGCGCTTAAGGCGGTCTTAATAATAACCGTAGCCGCAATTATCGGCATTCCTATGACAAGTATGATCGCAGTTCTCGGCTCAGCGGGAGTAGCGATCGGACTTGCTCTCCAAGGAAGCCTTTCTAACCTTGCAGGCGGACTGATGCTGCTGATATTCAAGCCCTTCAAGGTGGGAGACTACATACAAAGCGGCTCGGATGCCGGAACAGTTCGCTCCATTTCAATTCTGTACACCGAGCTTTTAACCACAGATAACTGCAAGATAGTGATTCCCAACGGAAGTATATCCAATGCGGTAATTAAAGACTACTCATCCGAAAATACCCGTAGAGTGGACTTTGAGGTCGGAGTCAGCTACAACAGTGACATTGATACGGTTAAAGAGCTCCTTCTCGGTCTTGCCGAAGAAAACGATCTTATATTTAAGGAGCCCGCTCCCGTTTGTTATTTAAAGAGCCATGGTGACAGTGCCCTTATATTCACCTACAGATGCTGGACAAGATCAGAGGATTATTGGAAAGTATTCTTTAAGATGAATGAAGATATTAAAAAGACCTTTGACGCCAACGGAATTGAGATTCCCTTCCCTCAATTGGACGTACATTTGGACAAATAAAGAAAACGGGTACCCCGCAAAAACCGGGGTATCCGTCTTTTATTCAATATAAGTAAGAATATTCCATGCTAAGAGAGGCGATCTTCATTGAAATATTGCAGTTTTTTATCAGCGCGGCAATATCCTCGGACTCAGTCCCGTATTCCACGGTAACGCAGAACTTATACATTCCGCCGTATCCGCCGTAAAAGCTTATATTGTAAAACTCAAAGCCTTGAGAACATATGTAATCGTAGTATTCCTTGACGTAACTAAGAAAATCGCTTTTATTGTTTATGGCAAACTTGAAGCCCACGTCACAGCAAGCCGCATCCTCAAGCCAATCCGGACTTTCGCCGTATTTTCCGGGAAGTATTTTATCCACCGTTTCGATCTTTCCGGAGCAGTCTATCCAAAGGCTTTCGTCGGGATACCTTGCACGTATCAAGCTGACGAAACCATCCTTCATGGATTCAAGCCCCTTTCGGCAAAACTCATCGAAATAGCCGTCCTCCATCGTATCTCCGTCCATTTTGATAATGCTTTCCAGCTCAAAGCCTCGGTAATCGTATTTTACCAACGCCTGATATTTTCCGTCGATGATGTTATATGCCCCTATTACCTCAGAAAAGCTCTGGTCGGGATACCTTTGGGAAAGATATTCCTTAAACAATCTTTCTTTTTCCGCAACGGCAAAGGGAGTAGAAAACACAAGAGGCTGAATAATAATGGGGATCAACAGCATCAGCGCTCCCAAAGCCCTTAAGCCAAGCTTCTTTTGTTTTTTGAATATTAAAAACACCCAATGAACGATAAGATAGCAGATCACCACACCCAAGCAGAATAAAGCACTGTATAAAAGTGAGTTGTCGTCCGACAGAGATACGATAAGAGCACAGCAAGCAAAAAGCGCAGAGTTTATGAGCCATTTGGAGTACAAAAATTCCGCACACACCGCCGCGACCAGAACCGTCGGAACCGTGCTCCATACGCCTCTCCTGACCGAGCAGGCAAACACGCCCAATGCGATCAGCACAGCCGCAAGAGCGAATCCCAAATTATTATATATCTTCTTTATATCCGGTTTAATCATATTTTTTCCTTTTTTATTTATATTTTACCACATCTTAAGCATAAATTAAACAACAGAATGTTAATTTTTCATTTACACATAAAGCCAAACAATACTCTTGACACGTTAAGGGTTGATATGGTAAAATATAATGTACGAAAAGCGCAACACCCTAATTATCTCTGCTTAAAACAGAATAAGGAAGGATATTTAAATGTCGAAAACCAAATATAATAAAAGAAGCATAACAAATCTTTATGAGCTTGTTGAGTCAGGCGCCGTGCTTTTTGGCGATAAAGATCTTTTCAGATTCAAGCGTGACCGCCAAGACAGAGCGGTTACCTTTTCTCAGTTCAAGACCGCAATGGATGCAGTGGGAACAGCCTTTTGTGAGCTTGATCTTCATACCGTCGCGGTAATCGGCGAGACCTCTCCCGAGTGGATACTCACCTATCTTGCCACGGTGAACGGTTCAAAGGTCATTATCCCTCTGGACAAGGAGCTCGCTCCCGATCAGATCGCGGGATTTATAAAAAAAGCCGGTGCAGACTGTGTTGTTTATTCAAAAACCTACAAAAGCTATTTTGAAAATCCCGAGGATCTTCCTCAGGTCAAGCACTTTATTGTAACCGCAGATAAGACCGAGGACCCCGAGGTGAATCTTGAGATCAAGGGCAAGGATACACTCACCGACAGATATCTTCGCTTTGAGGATATTGTTGACAGGGGACTTTACCTGATCGAGCAGGGAGATACCCGCTTTACCGAAAACGAGATCGATATGGAAAAGATGTGCGCTATCATCTTTACCTCAGGCACCACCGGCACGAGCAAGGGCGTAATGCTCAATCAAAAAGCCCTTACCGCTGCAGTAAATGCGTCTCACCACTCCACGGAATTCAATTGCGACGATACAATTATGTCCGTTCTTCCCGTACATCACACCTACGAAATGACCTGCGGTATACTCACCCCTATCCTTGTTGGTATAACAGTGTGCATCAACGACGGCTTGAAGTACGTTTTAAAGAACCTCAATTACTACAAGCCCACGGGTCTTGTTCTTGTACCGCTCTTTGTTAACACCATATACAAAAAGATCTGGGATACCGCCACCAAAAACGGCATGGAGAAAAAACTGAGATTCGGTCTTAACCTCAGCAGTAAGCTGAGGACCGTCAAGATCGACCTCAGAAAACAGCTCTTCAAAAGCGTTATCAACGGCTTTGGCGGAA
This sequence comes from Oscillospiraceae bacterium, assembly GCA_015063985.1. Classification (GTDB taxonomy): domain Bacteria; phylum Bacillota; class Clostridia; order Oscillospirales; family SIG627; genus SIG685. The sequence continues at coordinate 18,182 of SVTC01000021.1, forward strand.
GACTTCGCCTCATAGTATGCGGAGGCGCCGCTCTTAATCCCGAAATGGTAACCGCCTTTGAGGATATGGGCATAAGCATGTGCCAGGGATACGGCATTACCGAGTGCGCCCCCCTTATCTCGGTTACTCCCATTCACTGCAAAAAGACCGCCAGTGTAGGTCCCGCAGTAGATGGTCTGGAGGTTATGATCGACAGAGAGAATCCAACCGACGAAGCGGGCGAGATACTCGTAAAGGGCGACAACGTTATGATGGGATATTTCGAGGATCCCGATGCCACCGCGGAAGTGCTCACAGAGGACGGCTGGTTTGCAACGGGCGACTACGGATATATCGACAGTGACGGATATATTTACGTCACGGGAAGAAAAAAGAACGTTATCGTTTTGGAAAACGGCAAAAACGTTTTCCCCGAAGAGATAGAAAGCTATCTCGAGAAGCTCGATCTGGTTTGCGAGTGCGCAGTTGTCGGCAGACTTGCAGAGGATAAGGAAACGGTAAAGATCACCGCCATCATCTATCCTTCTCAAGAGGTTGCCGCTCAAATGGGTCTTGAGACCTCCGCCGACATAGCCGCAGAGCTGAAGACACAGATTGCCTCAATAAACAAAACTCTTCCGTCGTTTAAGCATATCAGAGGTGTGGAAATGCGCAAGACCGAATTTGACAAGACCACATCCCACAAAATAAAAAGACATTCTATTTAACAAAGGAGAAGTATTATGTTTGAAGAACTTAAAGCCATTCTCGCTGACGAGCTTGACGTACCCGAGGATCAGATCACACCAGACGCGGAATTTGTTAACGATCTTAAATTAAATTCCCTTGAGATCGCAGACCTTGTGGTCCTTTGCGAGGACAGATTTGACATCGTGATCGAGGAGCAGGACCTGCACAGCATTATTTGCATTGCGGACCTGGTTGAGTATGTCGAGCAAAGAACAAACTGAAAACCGACTTAACGTTGTTTTGGTAGAACCCGAGATCCCACAGAATACCGGAAACATCGCAAGGACCTGCGCCGCCACGGGAACCCGCTTGCACCTTATAAAGCCACTGGGCTTTGAGATCAGCGACCGTTACCTGAAAAGAGCGGGTCTGGATTATTGGAAGTACCTGGATCTCTCCGTTTACGAGAATCTTAATGAGTTTTTTGAAAAAAACAGCGGAAATTTCTTTTTCCTGTCTACCAAAGCACAAAATTTATACACCGAGGTAAAGTTTTCCGGTGACACCTACCTGTTCTTCGGAAAAGAAACGGCAGGTCTTGACGAAGGGCTCTTAAAAGCCAACAAAGAATTTTGCCTCAGACTCCCGATGCTTGAGAGCATCCGTTCTCTGAACCTTTCAAATTCTGTAGCCATCACGGTATACGAGGTTCTGAGACAGTGGAAATTCCAAGGCTTTACAATAAGCGGATGCTTTCCGAAATAGTATTCAAACCGACCCCGTAGGGTCGGTTTATTTGTTAATAAACTGTTGACAAAATGCCCATTATTTGATATAATCAACTAATAAAACAAACTTTGAAAGGACACCGATATGAATACCAAATTGATCAAATGCTTATTGGTTATGGCTCTTGTTGTTGCTACCGCATTGACGGTATGCTCCTGCGGCGGCGGAGTCAACAGCATTATCACTATGCTCGACAACGGTCAGTACACTGAAGCGATCACCTTTGTTGACGAAAATCAGATCCCTTCCGAGGTTCTCGCAGAGCTTGAGCCTCAGCTCAAGGAGCGACTTGAGAACGTAGTAAAGAACTACGCCGAGGAGACCATCACTTACAGCCAGGCTCAGGATATCTACCAGACCATTAAATACATATCCCGCAGCGGCTCGATGCTCAGCAGTGAGCTTTCCTCCGTATATTCCACTCTTAACGAGCTTCAGTATTCCAAGGAAAGCTATGCCTCCGGCATAGAAGCAATGCAGAAGGCTGAATACATCGATGCAAAATCCTACTTCGAAAATGTTTCCGAAGCAGATACAAAGAACTATACCGATGCGCAGAGTAAGGCCACTCAGTGCTACGAGAACTTTGTTACCGCTGCCATCAACGAAGCAAACAGCTTGAAGGATCAGAAAAAATACAACGAAGCCATTGACGTTCTTAACAACGCAAGCTACAGAGTAGATGATGCCCGTATTAACGACCTCATTGACGATATCTACGCAGCAAAAGAGCAGGACAGACTCCAGGGAATCAAGGACGAGGTCCTCAACGATGCAAAGGACTACGTTTCTAACGGAGATTACCAGAGCGCCTTTGAAGCCATCAAGGATTTCGAAGAGGATTACGACATCACCTTTGACGATCTGACAGCCGCATACAACAACTACAAGACAGAGTATGTTAACTCCATAGCCACCAAGGTGGAAGCTCTCAGAGCAGAAAAGAAGTATCTTAACGCTCTTACTATGCTTGAGAATGCAAAGCAGGTAATTGAGGATCCTAAGTTCGCCGAGCTTGAAAACACCATTAAAGCAGAAAAGCCCATTTATCTTTGCGACCTTAAGTATCAGAGAAGCCTCTACTTTGAAACCGTAACCAGCGGAAATGCTCTTACCGATAATCTGGGTAACCAGTATAACGTTGCCGACGGCAACCTCTTCAGACTCAGAGACGGCGGCTACGTTGATTACTACGTCGGCTACAAGTACAACAAGTTCACCTGCAACATGGCAGTATGCGACAGCAGTGACAATGCTACCGCAACTCTTACCATCGAGGGTGACGGAATCGTTCTTACAACCATTCCCGTAAGCCGTCTTACTGTTCCCACTCCCGTTACCTTGGATATCACCAACGTTAACTTCCTTACCATTAAGCTTTCCGATGCAAGCGGCTGGAACACAATGAGAGTGATCGTTTCCGATGCCGTTCTTGAAGCACCCAAAGCAAGCACTCCCTCCGCACCTGCGGCAAGCTCCGCTACTGCTCAGCCCGTAGCATAAGCCCAAAAAACCTTTTAGGGGTAGAGATGATTCTCTACCCCTGTTTTTTTATAAAAGAATCGGCAACGGATATTCCGCTGCCGATTCGATTCTTTTTTACAGTGAAAGTATCTTGCTGGTGGAGATCATACGATCGTCAATGGTCTTTTTCATATTAAGAGCCTCTTCAATGTCGATATCCACTATCTGCTCGCCCTTTGTGGCAATGATACGGTTGTATACGCCCGCCTTTAAAAGCTCCGTGGCTCTTGCCGCCATAAGGCCTGCATTTACTCTGTCTCTCACAGTGGGCTTTCCGCCTCTCTGCAGATGTCCCAGAATTGTGGTCGTAGTACGTATTCCGGTGATGTTCTGGATCTGCTCGGAGATCTTCGCGCTATCGCCCACGCCCTCTGCAATAACAACAACGTAATGATGCTTACCGCGGTTTCTGCAGTCTATTATCGGCTTAATTATATCGTTATTAAGCTCAAAGCTCTTCTCAGGCAGAATAACCGCCTCTGCACCGTTTGCAATACCTGCGTGCAGTGCGATGTATCCGGCATCTCTTCCCATTACCTCAACAACACTGCAGCGCTCATGGCTGTAAGCAGTGTCCTTGATCTTGTCTATAGCATCGGTAACGGTGTTAAGAGCGGTATCAAAGCCTATGGTATAATCACTGCATCCGATATCATTATCTATAGTTGCGGGAATACCCATAACCTTTACGCCCACTCTCGCAAGATCCCTCGCGCCTCTGAAGGAACCGTCTCCGCCGATAACGACTATCGCATCAAGACGGAATATATCAGCCATATTCTTAGCTCTCTCTATTCCCTCCTGAGTGTTGAAGGCCTTACTTCTTGCAGTGTTGAGGATAGTGCCGCCTCTGGACATTATATTTGAAACGCTTCTGAGGTTCATCTCCGTCATATCTCCCGTAAGAAGACCCTCATAGCCTCTTCTGATACCGTAAACGGAAAATCCGTTATAGATACCGCTTCTGACCACGGCTCTTATTGCCGCATTCATTCCGGGAGCATCTCCTCCCGAGGTCAGAACTCCTATTCTTGTGATTTCGCTCATATTTTTCTCCTTAAAGAAAAGCGCCCGACCTTAAGTCGGGCGCGAATCGTTTAGATCTCGGGGATCTCGATGGTAAGCTCCTTACCCGCCTTTGCACTCTTGACTATACCGTCAATGATTGCCTGATTAATGATGATCTCCTCAGAAGAAATAGGTGCCTTTCCGCCTACCTTAACCGCATCGATAAAGGAACGCATCTTCTGTGTGAAGTTATCTACCTTGTTCTTAAGCATGGGGATCTCGGTCTGAACACCCTTGCCTGCAACGTCGTGATAAAGGATCATAGGACCGCCGATAGAGCCGTTCCAGCACTCGGTGGAGGGGACTCTCAAGCTTCCCTTGGTACCCATAAATATTGTATCACCGGGAGTGTCCAGATGCATATCCCATGCAATTCTGAAGTCCAGAATTATGCCGCCTTCAAGACGGATAAAGCCTGCCGCAAAGTCCTCAACCTTGAATTTTTCAGCATATTCGGGATGATTCTTTCTGGCATAGGTTGCGGGATTTGTTCCAAAGAAGTTGGAGGTGTAACCGGTAACCGTAAGGGGCTTGGGATAGCCGATGGAATTAAGAACCATATCCAGAGAGTAGCATCCGATATCACCCATAGCTCCGATTCCCGCAGTTTCATCCTCGATAAAGGTGGTGCCGAAGGGAGTGGGAATACCCTTTCTGCGGCCGCCGCCTGTCTGGATGTAATAGATATCGCCAAGCTCGCCGGATTGGACGATGCTCTTAAGCATCTTCATATTCTCGTCGAAACGGGGCTGGAAGCCGATAGAAAGGATCTTACCGCTCTTCTTTTCTGCGCGGCGGATCTCAACAGCCTCCTCCAGGGTAACGCACATAGGCTTCTCAAGAACAACGTTTACACCCTTCTCCAGAGCATAGATCGTGGGAGCCGCGTGCTGTCTGTTGTATGTACAAACACTGACTGCGTCAAGCTTAAGACTCTCGTCATCAAGCATTTCCTTGTGGCTGGGATAGTCGCACTTAACGTTTTCGATCTCGAATTTCTCGAAAAATGCCTTAGCCTTACCGGGAATAAGATCTGCCGCTGCAACGATCTCGACGTCGTCCATCTTCTTGTAGCACTTTACGTGCTCCTCAGCGATCCAACCGGTACCGATTATGCCGACCCTGATCTTTCTTCCGATATCAACCTTCTCTTCTTTTACCTGATCTTCCTTGAAAAGATCCAATCCTGATGCCATTTTTTTGTCCTCCGTAAATATTATTTTATCCGCAAAACGGATCAGTTACTTTTTTATGCAAATATAATCTATATTCGCTTTATTTATACCGTGTCTTGTGTACTTGGTATTGGATGAATATTTTGCAATGCTGTCGATAACCTGCTCTGCGCTTTCATCCAAAAGAAGCTTGGGTACAGAGCCGTCAGCGGAGCCGTTGTTAATGGGGGTTATACTGAGCTTTGAGGGAATGATCTTGCCGTTTTCCATAGTAAAGCTCTGCTGGAAGATAAAGCTTTGAGAATTATCGAGGCTGCTCTTATCGCAGGAGGCGTAAAGCACTGCGGGACTGTACACAATATAACGATCCTTGTAGCTGTCTATTGCCTGAATAACGCTTTGAGAATAATTTACAACAAGATCTGCGCCGTTATCTATAGCGCTTCTTGCAGTCTTTGTCTGAATACTGTCCACTGCATTGGGCTCACTGTCGCTGGTAGCTCTGCAAAGAACCACTATGACCGAAACGGCTCCGTCAGCCTTTGCGGCGGCAATATCCTTCTTGGGAGCATCCACAAGAGCCGCCTTGGCAGAGCTGATATCGTAAGTAAGTATCGCTACCTTTCCTGCGGGAGTGTCCTTAGTAACCGAGGATGAGAAGGTGATCGCATCAATGCCGTTTTGCTCCAGGACGCTCTTTGTATCTGCAAGCCCCTGATCTCCGTAATCCTTAAGATGAGCACCGGAAAGAACGGTAAGATCCACACCGCTGTTCTTTAAGGTGGTGGCATAAACGGGCTTGCCCTTTATAGCAGTAAGAAGAGTATTGCTTATATTGTTTTCGGTCAATACGTTTTGAAGGTTTATAACGGAAAGATCATCGGTAGATGTCAGCGGGCTGATTCCGTAAAGAGGATAATTCTTCTGGGAGGCAGCATACTTTCCGTCGAAGCTGGACTCCAGATCGCTGGCAGAATCGGCCATAATGAGGCTTCCTCCGATAGATACCGTAAAGGAGTTGTCCTTCACTGCCTGCTGGCGGTATACACTGAGCATTGCCAATGCCACCGAGCCGTTTGCAGAGGTATCAAGCTTGGGATATGCAGTCTTCTCGGGCGCCTGAGTCGCGGGAAAGGCTCCTTCGATATTCTTCAGCATTGCAGACATTCTTACCGAAAAGCTGCTGTTATCGACAAAGGGAGTGTTCATAACTTCACTGAGCGAGGCGGAAAGCACGGTAAAATAAGCGCTTCCCGAAGGATCCTGCTTTTTGTCCCTGAGAAATTCAGCGCAGGCATCCAGACGCTCCGCCATCTTGGAGAAATCCTCCTTGTAGCTCTTATTACTGTCGTAAGCAAGACGCTCAAAGAGCTTTTCCAGATCTGCCGAAACGGTTTTTACCGTCTCCTCGGTAACAAGCTGATCCGCCTCGGGGAGAGTGTTCTGCGGCAAGGTAACAGGGTCCATCTGCTCTGTCTCGTCCTCAATGGTCAATTTTCCGGAGGTGTCGGGAACTCCCGTCGAGGTAGATGGATCTATTATATTGACAACGAATACCATAGTCAAGCCAAAGGCGATGATACAAAAGATAAGACTAAGAAATTTGGATCTCATTTCAAGTTCCTTTCATTTTCTTTCTTCTTTTATTATAACACATATTTTCATATTTTCAAAGACTTTTTTGTAAATTTGCGGTTATTTATCTATTTTTTTGTATTATATGCCCTCCGGTCCCGAAAAAGGCACGGCTCCGACAATCAGTCTTTGGCAAACCGGCACCTCATCAGAAAAAACAAAGCTTCTTTTTCTCCCTCCCGTAAGCGTCTGCACCGTAGCCTCTACCCTTATGCTGAGAGTGTAAAGGCTTTGATTCAAGCCCGCCTCCCGAAGATCGGACACCATACGGCAGGTAAAGCTGTTTTGGCAAAACACTCTCACCTTAACGCTCGGTCCCGAAGCGGAAAAAACGTAAAAATCCGTAAGGCTTCCCAAAGGAAAGGAAGCGGTCATTGCATCCCTTTGCTCCAAAAGCTCCTCGAGTCTGTTTGCAAAGCACCCCCTCAAAAGATTTACAGTTGCCGTATTTACCTCAAGTCCCTCCAGCCTCCCTGAGGGAGAGCGCACCTCCTTGATCAGCTCGTTTAGCAATCCGTTTTCCGCGCAAAACGAGGCGCATTCAGCGGTATGCGATCTTAAAAGATTTACAGCCGCATTTTCAGCAGCAACGTCCATAGCAGGCCGTATACGGACCTCAAAACACCAAGCTCCCGCCATCACCGTCAGCAAAACCGCAACAACAAAAATAACAAACCTTCTTTTTACTCTTTTCATATTGCTCCCTTGAATAATTCTTTTCCATATTGAGGATATTATATTATATTCTTATGCAAAAAAGGAGTGTGGAAGTATGCCCCTGTCAATGCTTATGACAAGGATCTGGATAACCATGTCCGCAGCAAGCTTGGTATGCCTCAAGGCATCGAAAAAAAGATACTTTGCCTCCATTGCCCTATCTGCGGTATGCTGTGCGGTTCTGGATATAATGGGCGTGGGCGATTGGGAGCAGACAGTACTGTTTTTTGCCATTTTTACGGTAAGCCTTACACTTACAAGGCTCTTGCGGAGAAAAAAGAAATAAATTTACAAAATATATTAACTTATCACTTGATTATATCGGAAAAATTCTCTATAATATAAGGATAGAATGGAAAAATAGTTTCGAAAGGAAAGAGCAATGGGACTACTGAAAAGCATCTTTAAAACCCACAGCCAAAGAGAAATAAAGAAAATATCCGCCATTGTGGAAAAGATAAATTCCCTAAGAGAAAAGTATAAAAGCATGTCCGAGGAGGAGCTCAAGTCACAGACTGCACTTTTGAAAAAAAGACTTGCCGACGGCGAGACCACCGATGACATTCTGCCGGATGCCTTTGCGGTGGTAAGAGAAGCCGCAGACAGAGTTTTGGGCACCCCCCACTATGACGTTCAGCTTATCGGCGGAATAGTTATCCACCAGGGAAGGATAGCGGAAATGAAGACCGGCGAGGGCAAGACCCTTATGGCGACCCTGCCCGCATACCTTAACGCTCTGACAGGAAACGGAGTACACATCGTTACCGTTAACGACTATCTTGCCAAGCGAGACAGTGAATGGATGGGCAAGATCTACAACTATCTGGGACTTACCGTCGGTCTTATCATTCACGGCGGTACCCGCAAGGAAAAGCAGGACGCCTACAACGCCGATATCACCTACGGCACCAACAACGAGTACGGCTTTGACTACCTCAGAGACAATATGGTCAACTATAAAAAGGATCTTGTTCAGCGCTCCCACGCCTTTGCAATCGTGGACGAGGTGGACAGTATCCTTATAGACGAAGCAAGGACCCCTCTTATCATCTCGGGCGAAGGTGAAGCCTCCAGCCCCCTTTATGCTCAGGCGGACAGCTTTGCCAAGAGCCTTAAGGCGTACCGCATAAAGGAGACCGACACAAAGACCTTTGAGGATTATCAAAAGGGCGATTACATAATTGACGAAAAAGCAAGAAATATTGCTCTTTGTCCCTCGGGTGTGGAAAAAGCGGAAAAATTCTTCCACGTTGATAACCTTTCCGATCCCGAAAACGCCACACTGAGCCATCACATTAACCAGGCTCTGAAGGCTAACGGAGTTATGAAAAGAGACGTTGACTACGTAGTCAAGGACTCCGAAGTCATAATAGTAGACAGCTTCACGGGACGTCTTATGCCCGGAAGACGCTACTCCGACGGTCTGCACCAGGCAATAGAGGCAAAGGAAAAGGTGGAGGTGGCAAAGGAAAACCGCACTCTTGCCACAATAACCTTCCAGAACTATTTCCGTCTTTACAAAAAGCTTTCGGGAATGACCGGTACCGCCCTTACCGAGGAGGATGAATTCAGAGAGATCTACAAGCTGGACGTTGTGGAGATCCCCACCAACCGTCCTATGATCCGCGAGGATAAAAACGACAAGGTCTTTAAGAATCAGCAGGGCAAATACCGTGCAATAATCGAGGAGATAAAGGAAGCCCACGGCAAGGGGCAGCCCGTTCTTGTGGGCACCGTTTCCATCGACAAAAGCGAATATCTGAGCAAGCTCCTGAAAAACGAAGGAATTCCCCACAACGTTCTCAATGCCAAGCAGCACGAAAAGGAAGCGATGATCGTCGCTCAGGCAGGCTTGCCCGGCGCCGTTACCATTTCCACCAATATGGCAGGAAGAGGAACGGATATCAGGCTTGGAGGTAACCCCGAGTTTATGGCAAAGGACAAGCTCAGAAAGGAAGGCTATGAGGACGAGCTTATAGCCGTTTGCGACAGCTTCTTCGACACCGAGGATGAGAACATCCTTATGATAAGAGAAAAATTCAACTCTATCTGCAAGCAGCTTAAGGAATCCATGGAGCCGCAGGCAAAGGCGGCAAGAGATGCAGGCGGTCTGTATATCATTGGAACGGAGCGCCACGAATCACGTCGAATCGACAACCAGCTTCGAGGACGATCCGGCCGTCAGGGCGATCCCGGAAAGAGCTGCTTCTTCCTCAGCTTCGAGGACGATCTGCTCAGACTTTACAGCGGAGACAGAATGACCGCTCTGGCTAACACCTTAAAGCTTCCCGAGGACCAGGCAATAGAAGCCAAGATGCTCACGGGAACCATTGAAAATGCACAGAAAAACCTTGAGGGCATAAACTTCGCAAGAAGAAAGAACGTTCTTACCTACGATGACGTTATGAATCAGCAAAGAGAGCTTATATATTCCCAGAGAAGAGAGGTCCTCGACGGTGCAGACCTTAAGGAAAAGCTTCTTGGTATGCTCTCACAGACAGTAGAATCCGAGACGGCTCTCGCCTTCAGCCAAAAGGACGAGGATGGCAAGGTAGATCTCGGCTCCTTGAGCTCCCGCTTCTCTATGGTGCTTAAGGAGGGCGAGACACTTGATTACAAGTTGGGAGAAGACGGCGTCACCGAGCTTCTCAAAAACCGCTGTCTGGAGCTTTATAAGACCAAGGAGGAGCTCTTTACTCCCGAAATATTCCGCGAGGTTGAAAGAGTGGCACTTCTCTCCAACGTAGACAGAAAGTGGATGGATCACATCGATGCTATGGACGATCTGAAAAACTCTATAGGACTCAAGGCCTACGGTCAGCGCGATCCCGTTATAGAGTACAAGATGATCAGCGGCGATATGTTTGCACAGATGATAGACGATATCCGAACCGATACCGTTCTTACACTTCTCCGCACATTCCCCCGCCCCAATGCAGAGGTCAAACGCGAAAGCGTGGCAAAGATCACCGGCGCATCCCACGGAGGCAGCTCTACACCCATAAAAAAGCAGCCCGTCAAGAAATCTCCCGATAAAAAGGTCGGCAGAAACGATCCTTGCCCCTGCGGAAGTAATCTTAAATACAAAAAGTGTTGCGGCAGAAACGAAAACGGAGACCAAGAATGAAAAAGATCTTTTGGGGTCTGTGTCTGCTTTTGACCCCCTGCTTTAATATCATAGACCTTGTCCCCGACATCTTCGGCTGTCTTTTGATACGCTCGGGACTAAAGGAGCTCAGCCTTATAAACGACAGTCTTGCATATGCAAGACAAGGTCTTAAAAAGCTGATGTGGCTTGAGGGAGCAAAGCTTGCAAGCCTTTTGTTGCTCTGGCTCTTCCGTGATGAAACCACCACTCTTCTTTTGACCTTTATTTTTTCGGTTCTGGAAATACTGTTCTATTTTCCTCTTTTCCAAAACCTCTTTGACGGACTTGAATCCTTGGGCACAAAGCACGAAATTCGCCCCTTGATGGAGCACTGCGATACCGCAAAGCTTCTTTTGAAGATCTTCATTGCCGTAAAATGCACTGCAGCCACCCTTCCCGAAATGCTTTGCCTTATCGATCCCGTGCTTACGGGAGATTTTCCACCTAACTATCTTCAGATAAGTGCTCAGATCAAAGCCACAAGGATACTTGGTAGCTTAGTGCAGTACATTGCCGTGGCAGTCTTTGCATTGGCTATTATTATTTATCTGAAAAAGATCACCTCGTCCATCGAAGCGGACGAAAACGCCCTTATCTCCCTTAAAAACGAGCTCAATGAAAAAATAGGCCCGAAAGAAAAACGCCTGCTTGCCATTGATAAAAGCTTATGGCTTCTTTACTTGACCGCCATACTCAGCATCCGCCTTTATCTGAGCTACTACAACCCCATTTGCGACTTTTTAATGTTCATAACGCTTTATATGGCGGCAAAGGGATTTCTGCCAAAGGATGAGCACCGAAGTTGGAGAATAAAATGCATAGTGCTTGGCACGGTAAGCGCCGCGGGCTTTATGCTGAGAAGCTACGGTGTAGGCTTTTTCTACCCCTCCTTCACCGCCCAGTGGCAGCGCTTTTTTCCGGTATACCCAATGGGTGTTCTGAGCGCCCTTTGTCTTGGTATTGGTCTTTTTATGATGGTAAGCCTTCTTGATAAGATAAGCTGTCAAGTGACCTCAAAGCCCATCCGAAACCCCAACACCTTAAGGAGCTTGGCTGTAATAATAGCCATTCTCAGCTTTTTTGATTATTCCTTTGCGGGAATTTACCACTTTGCCACCATCTTTACCGGCAACATCATAAGACTGCAATACGCCCTTGATGCCGCAAATGCGTTAATCGGCGGACTGCGCCTTGTGCTTTGTGCCGTCTTTGTATTCAAATACACCTCTCTTTGCCTTAATTTGCGCGAAGAAGTAAAAATCAATTGACATTCGGAGACTATTATGTGCGGATTCGCAGGAATGATAAACGACAATAACCCCGCAGCGTTGGAAAAAATGAGCCTTGCCATCAGACACAGAGGCCCCGACGACTCAAAGCTTTTCCAAACCGAAGGGTATATGGTAGCCTTCAGACGTCTTAGTATAATCGACCTCGAAAAGGGATCTCAGCCCTTTAGCGAGGGTGATATCGTAGGCGTTTTCAACGGCGAGATATACAACTATCTCCAGCTGCAGGCAGAGCTGAAAGAGCAGGGCGAAAGCTTTGTAACAAACAGCGAGATAGAGGTCCTTTGCAAGCTCTACAAAAAAGAAGGCATAGACTTTGTTAAAAGGCTTCGCGGTATGTTTGCCTTTGCTATTTACGACCAAGCTCAAAAAAAGCTTGCATTAGGCAGAGACCGCTTTGGCATCAAGCCTCTTTACTACCTCGATCACGGCGACAGTCTCCTTTTCTCGGGGGAGATGAAGGCTTTTTTGTTTGATGAAGGGTTCTCGGGCTTTAAGGTATCCGAGGAGCTTTTACAGCATTACTTCACCTTCCAATACGTGCCCGAGCCCCAAACCATGGGCGGTGCAACGGCTCTTGAGGCAGGCACAGTCGCACTTTACGACGCAAAGACGAAAAAGCTCGAAATCAAGCGATATTTCGACCCTATGTTCAAGCCCGACAAGACCTTAAGCTTCGAGGATAAAGCAAAAAGACTCAGAGAAGTGCTCACTGAGTCAGTAAAGGCTCATATGATAAGCGACGTTCCCGTGGGAACCTTCCTTTCCAGCGGAATCGATTCTGCTATCATCACGTCCATCGCTTCAAAGCTATCCCCCGGTATAAAGGCATTCACGGTAGCTTTTGCCGAAAAGGACTATTCCGAGATCGACGATGCCGCCGCTATTGCAAAGCATCTTGACGTGGAGCACATTAAGCTTATTGCAGATGCCGAGGACTTTAAAAACGCCTTTGAAAAGGTGGTATGGCACCTTGACAGCCCTGTGGCAGACCCATCCACAGTGGCAATTTATCTCATTTGCCAAGAGGCTGCAAGGCACCTGAAGGTCATCCTCTCCGGAGAAGGAAGCGACGAGCTCTTCGGAGGATACAGAGTATACGACGAGCAGCGCCACTCGGGAAAGATCGGCGCACTCCCGGGATTTATGAAGAGCTTTTTGGCTTGGCTTGCAAATCTTTTGCCCGAAGGAACAAAGGGAAAGAACCTTATCCTCCGCGGCACCACACCCTTGGAGCAGCGCTACGTCGGAAACGCCTTCGTATTCCCCGAAAAGGCTAAGCCTGCCGTATTAAAAACCTACAGCAAGGATGTCCACTTTTCTTCCCTTACCGCTCCTTACTACCAAAGAGCTAATGAAGCAGGCCTCTCAAGCATGCTGAAAATGCAGTACCTTGATATGAACACCTGGATACGCGGAGACATTCTGGTAAAGGGCGACAGATTGGCAATGGCGCACTCTCTTGAAGCACGGGTGCCCTTCCTTGACAGAGAGGTGTTCGACTTCGCTTCCACTCTTTGCGACGATGACAAGCTAAAAAAGGGCACGACCAAATACATCCTCCGTTACGCCTTTAGCGATATGGTGGATGAAGCGACCTTTATGCGCCCCAAGAAGGGGTATCCGGTCCCTGTAAGAAAATGGCTGAAAAACGAGCTCTACTCCTGGGCAAAGGAGATAATAGAAAGCTCCACCGCCGACGATTATATCAATAAGCAAGGCGCATTAAAGCTTCTTGAGGATCACAAAAACAACGTTTCCGACAACTACAGAAAGCTTTGGGTGATACTTGTGTTTATCACCTGGTACAGACTTTACGTTACCGATGCGGAAAAGTCAAGAGCAAGAGTTCTTAAGGGCGAGCTGTAATGAGCATCAGTGTTTACGGAGAATCTCCCTTAAAAAAGGGCTTTGAGGCTTTTCTCAAAGCCTCAAAGCTCCCGGATCATAACTGCGCGGTCATATTTGCGGATAAAAGCAGCGGAGAGGACGTATTGAAGCTGATCGAAGCCCTGAGTGTTGTTCACGACAGGATCCTTGCGGTCTGTGACTACTTTGACTGCGAGGGCGCAGATCCCGAAGCTGCTGCAAGGCTACACGCTGTCATCGGCACGGTAAAGGCATTTGCCCGCAGTAAAGGCATACGGATAAATCTCCTCAGATACGGTGCGACGGATAAGGCCCATCTACCCGATGCAGTGGCACTGGAAAGATCAGCAGAGCCTTGGGAAATATTCGAGCCTATACTGTTTTTCGCAGGCGATGGCTGTGATTTTATGACCGGGCAGATAATTGACGTTAACGGAGGTATAATATATTGAGCAAGAAGAAGGTACCCTTTCCAAAGATCAACGAGGAAAGCACCATAAAGGTCATTATTCTCTTCCTTCTGGATGAGCTTAAGACCCCATTAAGCTTTCAGACTCTCACCGAAATAATACTTTGGGACGGAAGTGTGAACTATTTTATATTTGCCGATTGTCTTGACAATCTCGCTCAAAAGGGAGCAGTGGACAAGGAGACGGTTGGAAAGGAAACACTGTACTCCATAAACAGCTTCGGAAAGGACATTCTTGAAAACGTAAGCGATCTTCTCAAGGACTCCATAAAGACTCAGATGCTCCGCAGTGCCACAAGGCTCCTGGCATTTAACCGCCGAGGAAACGTGGTCAAAAGCGAGGTCAAGCCTCTGGAAAACGGTAACGAGCTTATTTGTACAATCAAGGACAGAGACAACACTCTCCTGGATATTCGCCTTTATCTGGATAAGAAGGACGAAGCGGACAAAATGGCACAACGCTTCGATGAAAAAGCCGAGGTCATATTCCGCGGAGTTATGGCCCTTCTTTCCGGAGAAGCAAAATTTATAATGGATTAATAGGCTTACCCTCCCGAAAAATTCGGGAGGGTAAGCTTTTATATTCTGCTTGCTTTTCTGTATTTATGGGGAGTAATTCCCTTCTCCCTTCTGAATACCGTGCAAAAATGATTTCTCGATGAAAAGCCCGTGGCAAAGGCTATCTCCTCCACGCTTTGATCCGTCTGCATCAGCCATCTGCAGGCAAGCTCTATCCGTGATAATACTATAGCCTTGTGCAGACTTATACCGAATTGCTTTTTATACAGCTCCGAAAGATACACGGGATGATATCCGAAGATATCTGCCAGATCATTATTCGAAGATATCTGAGCGGAGTTGAGTCTGATATACGACTCCACCTTTCTCGCAAGCAAGCCCTCGTTTTCTTTGGGTAAATATAGCCTTTGATACAAAAGCGCCAGAAGCGACTTAAGCATCGCCGAGCTTTGAGCATCCTTTACGTCATCGTAAGCATCAAAAACCTCTACTATTTCCGTAACCTTACTGCGCCATATTGCATCGGTATGGATAATATGCACTCCGTCCAGGCCATCGACCCTTTCATCCATAAAGAGAAGCTCCTTTTGAAAAAGCTCTATAGGAGGCGGACAGATCGGATCTTTTCTTTTCTCACAAAGCCTTCCCATATCAAAATTCAATACCGCGACCTTTATCCGCCCACGGAAATAATAGCCTACACTTGGTGGAATAAAAACAAGATCATCGGCAGAAAGCTCGCTTTCTCCTTCCTCGGTTATTAAAACGCCCTCGTTTTCCAACACAAAAAACACACGGTGATCATAGGCATACCTGAAGCCGTTTCCCTCAAGGATGGCGGGCTGGATCATAGCGGCTCTCACAAAAGGATTGCATTGGCATATATTCATTAGGTGCACTTCCTTTATTTTTTGAACTTTTATCTTTGCTTTAGGTCTTTATTATATCACACATTTGTTTTATAATAAAGTGTAAAATAAAAAAGAGGACGGATAAATTATGAAAGAATTACTTTACGCAAGAGATGAAAGAGGAAGAAAGCTTTACTTTGAAGTAAAAGAAGAAAAAAACACATTATTCCTGACCTTAAAAAAAGAAACTTTTGCAGACTGCAAGGAGCTTTGGCTTCTCCCTGAGCTTGGTTCTGCCGCCATCGGCGACGAGGGCTTTTATATGCTTCCCAGAAATATCGAAATGTCGGGCGATCCATTGGTAAGATTCATCCAAAGAGAGGACAACCATTTCTGCTATGACAAGGCCATACTCTCACTGTACGGCATAAAGACTCCCAACATCACCGCCCTTATACGCCTTGAGCGCACATACAAATATTGGTTCGACATTATTCTGAAAAACGGCATCTATAACGTAATGCCCCATTTCGACTTTACCGTTAACGACAAGGTCTACGACGATATTCGCCTTGAGCTTGTTCTCTTCTGTAAGGAGGACGGCTATGCTCAGATGGCGGTATACGAAAGAGAGCTCCGCCTTGAGCGCAAAGAGATCCCCAATCTGAAAGAAAAATGCAAAAAGGAAGCAGTTGAATACGCCCGCAAATATCCTCTTATAAGGATCCGTATGGGATGGAAGCCCAGCCCCTCCGTCATTCGCCACCAGAGCCCCGAAAATGAGCCGGAAATGTTTGTTGCCTGCAGCTTTGAAAGAGTCTGCGATATTGCAGATCAGCTTAAGCTCAAGGGCGTGGAAGGCGCAGAGCTTCAGCTTGTTGGCTGGAATATCTCAGGTCACGACGGCAGATTCCCCCAGCTTATGCCCCCCGATCACCGCTTGGGCGGGCTTGATGGTCTTAAGAAGTGCATAGAGCACGTAAAAAAGCTGGGATACCGTATTTCTCTGCACACAAATACCATTGATGCGGTAGAAATAGCAAACTGCTTTGATTGGAACGACATCTGCGTCCAGAACGGCGGATACCTGCAGATGGGTCACTACAGCGGCGGCTTGGCCTACCACGTTTGCCCCATCAAGCAGCTGAAAAACGCAAAGCGCGATCTTCCCGAGCTCAGCAAATTAGGCCTCAACGGACTTCATTTCACCGACGTTATCTCCATCGCTCTGCCCGATACCTGCACCTCCGAGGATCATCCCTGCAACCAGACACAAGGAATCAGCGCATTCCGGGAAAATATGAGCTACACATCCGAGCTTTTCGGCGGATTTTCCAGCGAAGGCTCCTTCGACTTTGCCGTAGGCGATCTTGACTTTGCCCTGTACGTATGCTTTGGCGACGGCTTCGGCAAAAAGACTCGCCCCTTCTGCGAGTCCACCATTCCTCTGTTCGAGCTCATTTACCACGGAATACTTCTTTATAACCCCTCGAGCCCCACTGTAAACTATCCTATAAAGGATGAGGCCACCCGTTTGCGCTTCTTTATGAACGGCGGAAGACCCTCCTTCTACTTCTTCTCCCGTTTCCGCAGTGGCGGAGCCTCTAACTGGATGGGCGCTACAGACCTTACCAGCACCACAGACGAGGAGCTCAGCTCTGCCGCAGAAAGGATCGCCCTTGCCTGCAAGGAGTATTCCGATCTTAAGCTGGATGACCGCCAGCTTATCCATATGTGCGACTATGAGGTTTTGGGCAACGGTCTTGAGGTCGCCACCTATGAGGACGGCGCGAAAATGGTAGGAAACTTCAGTGACAAGGAGTTGTACTACGAGGGTGCAACAGTCCCCGCTTGGGATTTTATTATACTTTGATCGAACTAAGCTTGAATTGATCCTTCTTGATTCCTCTAAAATCCTTGAAAAACCAAGAAAAGTATGCTATACTGATGGCAATAAGAAAGAAAAAGGAGAATCTGTATGAAGCAAATTAAACTTCAAGCAATCACCCGAGACGATTTTGCCCCATTCGGCGAATTTTACAATATGGCAGAGCCCGACGGCTACCCTCTTTGCGGAGCCATCCACAAGTTCTATCCAGACCGCTTGACCACCTGCTGTCAGGGAAGATTGGCATTCTCCCCTCTGGTCATTGAGAAGCCCAAGGCTATGAAGATCACCCAACAAGAGTATCACAATACCACCGAGGAGCTTATTCTCCCCCTGGACGATGATATGATCCTTCACGTTGCACCCGCATCAGGCGGAGCAGTTGCCACGGATCACGCAAAAGCATTCCTCGTTCCAAAAAACACTCTTGTTAAGCTTAAGACCGCCATCTGGCATCTGGCTCCCCTGCCGGCAAATAAGGATAAGCTTACCGTAATGATCATTCTGCCCGAATGTACCTACGCCAATGACTGCACGGTGGTAGATCTGCCCGAAGACGATCAATTTGAAATCATAAGATAAGAAAAACCGTACCTGCCTTGTTGTGCAGGTACGGTTTTTTGCGGATGCTCAAGATATTATTCTTAAATGCTTAATCCTTGCTTATTACTTTTTTCTGCCAGGACCTTTTGTTGCACTTGGGACAGCGCATATATCTGGTTCTGTTTATGTGCATAGCCATAAATACACTGCTGTATTTGGGAATATGTCTGTGCTTGCACTTTGGACATTCATAATATCCCGCCTTTTGCTCAATCTTGATCGCAAAGGGAGTTGCGATCAAAAGAGGGATAAGGCTAAGCCCGACAAGCAATGCGGCCTTCCATTCCTCCATAGGAACAATACACACGATAATTGCCGCAGCCACGAGAGGCAAAACGGAGATCACACCCATAACGATCTCAATTTTTAACAGCCTTTTGTCAGCCTGTTCCTTTTGCTTTATCATTTCCAGCAAGTTGCTTTCCAATTCCTTATTGTAATTATCCATTGTAACTACCTCCCCACTTAATAAATCATTTACGGTGATTTTTAGAATATCACAAAGCTCAAGCATCACTGAAGAATCCGGCATTGCTTTTCCCGTTTCCCATTTTGATACTGCTCTGTCAGTGATATTCAGTTTTTCCGCCAACTGCATTTGAGTCAAGCCTTTGTCTTTTCTGCACTTGGCTATGAATTTTCCGATCTTAGCTTGATCCATATCGCCTTCCTCCTTTCGCTTAAAGTATACACCTTTTATCAAATAAATACCACGAACCAACGGTTGAGTGGGGAAATAATCCACCGTCGGTAGAGCGAAAACCTATTTAGAGCTTGGTTTTTGGTGCCACGGCTTCAAGCTCCTCTGTCAACACCTCCGCCTTCGCAAGCAAAGCGCGATCGTAACCGTAAAGCACGGGACTCTCGTCACCCCAATCCGAATTCACGGTAAATTCAAGCATACCGTTTTTTGAATAAAGCTTTTTCCCGTTTGGAAAAACAAGGTACGCACTGCTTGGCGCATTCATTTTCACCGATACGGCTTTTCCCTTATCCAAACTACGTAAATATGCGTGATCGCCGAAAAGCATTACCCCCAGCTTATCAAAGGTCAGAACGTAATCATCCGGTGTCCGTCTGCCGCCTCTTATGCTTATCCTCACTTGGTTATTGCCCACCTCAAGACGTCCCATATCAACAAAGAGATGAACGTTTTCGCCGCGGGTATCAAAGATCTTAACAGCTTTTGCATCCCCTTTGTCGACCTCAAATGAAAAATCTCTTTCAAAAGGAATATCAAAAACTCCGGTCACCATTCTGCTTTTAGGCGTATCACTTTGCGCACTTACCACAAGAGTGTCACCCTCCCAAAAGCTTGAAAAACGAACGTCGCGGCTTTCAACCTGAGCCGGTTCCCATTGGGAGGGATCAACCTCATCGGGGTTCACCAAGCCGCTTGCGTTACGCCCGACGGTTTTAAAGCAGTCCTCCGACCATTCCTTGGTGTGATCAAAGAAAAACATCGGTCTTAAGCTTCCCCGCTTGATCACTGCAAGATATTCGGGGTCATCGATTTCCATCCTATCCATAATGTGTCCCGGCATCTGCTTATATCCCACACCGTAATAATTATCAAACTGGAAAAATGCCGCCCGTTGCATACTCATATTTTTTCTGATATGGTATTCCGATATATCCGCGGCAGAGGCAAAAACGATCTTTTCTTTTGCGGCTTTTTTGATAATGTAAGCTATGGCAAGCTCATTAACGGCATTCCAATCCGCAAATCCTCTGAAGGATTCTATGGCAACCGTAAGAGTGAGAAGCTCGTCGGAATGCTTGGCAGCGGCAAGAAAACCGTCAAAAGTATCGTAAAAGCGCTGAACGTGAAAATGCTCTACACGGTTTGTCTTATATCTTTGACCTTGCGAAGCATTGGACGGACAACCGTCATAAGCCAGGATACTGTAATTTCGGTTGCAAGAGGAATTTCCCATAGAAAAGCACATTATACCGCGTTTTTTTCCGTTCCTCCTGAAATCATCATCGGACGGATAATAGGGCTGATTTTGTGCACCGGTATGATTTATTTTCCAATCGCCGTCCTGCCAATTCTGCCAGACACACAAGGAAGTAAGCCCCTTGACGCCGTTTTCTTCAAGTATTTTGATGGTTCTGTGATCCGGAGTATAGCAAGCAAAAAGCTCGGGACTTTCAATTCCCATTTTGTGTAAAATTTCTATAAGCTCCTTGATGCCGTTGCTTTGCGTATCATAATCAAGCTCAAAAACCGAGCCCTTTTTTATCCCCGGAACAAGACTCTTGGCATCAAAAATAACTGCGGGACGGTCACCGTACAAGTGGGCGCCCCGAATAATTTTTGCTATATTCTCAATGCTTCTTTCTTCCCAATTATCAGAAAGATCCATAGCCAGCCAAAAATCGCCCGGCAGATCGTACTTATGTATTTCTCTGTCAACCACAGGATGGTTTGCTCCTATCCAGGGTATCACGGCTGAATATCCCTTATCAAGCACGGCAATTTGCCTTACTATTCTTCCGACGTCATGCCATATCTCATAGGTCTTGATCCCATCGGAGAAATAATTCAAGCTCTGATCCGCTCCGCACCAAAGCTCGATCTTTGTGTTTCCAGCTTCATTAAACTCTATTTCTGCTTCTCCTACGTACTTACCGCCTTCCTTTTGGAGCTTTAAATAAGTAGGCTCGGGAATTGCCGTATCCGAAAAGCAATTATGAGTAATTACTAATGCTGCATTCTCTCCCTCATAGCTCTCAAACCTCACGGTCATTTTTTCGCCTTTATCCACTATCCTTGTGGGGAGAATTATATCGCCGTATTTCTTTTCAAAAAGCTGTTTATTTATATCTGTTTTTTCGATTAAGGTCATTTTGCAGCCTCCGTAATGATAAATCAAGACTTTTAGTATATTATACCAAAGCTTTTGCAAATAATCAAGCCTCAAGGAAATGCACGCTGACGCGTGATGAGATACAAGGTCGGCTTGCCGACCTTGATGATATGCACCGCACTTCGTGCGGCGATGATATGCCAAGCCTACGGGAACCCCCAAAGCTCGGCAAGCTTGCTTCGGGGAACCCCTACTGCGGCTTGGATAAAAAAAATCACTTGCTTTACGCTACTTCTCATAAGGATGTTTTAGCGTAAGGCGGTGTCCTGGAGTAGGACGGACAGTTTAGACTGTCCGTCCTTTCCTGTTATACTGCTTGTTTTGTTGGTTCTGCGGTTAATTTGCCAATATATCGGAAGTAGATGTCGATCTGCTGCTCCGATGCTTTAGACCACTTACATTCACGTTCGTGGATCACTACTTTGGCTATAAAGACTCTGAGCACCTCGGGAGTCAGTTCCTTCAGATCCGTGTACTTGTTTGCAATATCTACGAACTTGTCCACATTCGTAGATGCGGCTTTCAATTCTTCTATCTCCGCTTGGAGCTTCGGAATCTGTTCTTGTATTTCGCGTTGCTCCGCATTATACCCATCCGACAGCATTCTGAACTGCTCGTTCGTTATTTTGCCGAGGACGTTATCCTCATAAAGTCTTTTGAACAAGGCATTCAGCTCTGTGTTGCGTTTCTCCAATTTACTGAGTTCGTTT
>SVTC01000003.1 GCA_015063985.1 Oscillospiraceae bacterium
TGTATCACATTAGGAGATTTTTTGGTATAACCTTTGTTGCCCACCCGCATAGCGGGTGGTTGTCTGTTTCGCGCGCCTCGTCGCGCTCAACTGCCTAAAGGCATTAATGAATAGAAAAAGGACTTGAGAAAAACCTCAAGTCCTTTTGTTATGCCAATGGAAAATTACTTATTCAGCGCTTCGTCAACTGCAACTGCGCAAGCAACAGTCATACCAACCATGGGGTTGTTACCTGCACCGATAAGACCCATCATTTCAACGTGAGCGGGAACGGAGGAGGAGCCTGCGAACTGAGCGTCGCCGTGCATTCTGCCCATCGTATCGGTCATACCGTAGGAAGCGGGACCTGCTGCAACGTTGTCGGGATGGAGAGTTCTGCCTGTGCCGCCGCCGGAAGCAACGGAGAAGTATGCCTTACCGTTTTCGATAGCCCACTTCTTGTAGGTACCTGCAACGGGATGCTGGAAACGGGTGGGGTTGGTGGAGTTACCTGTGATGGAAACGTCAACCTTCTCGTGCTGCATGATCGCAACGCCCTCCAGAACGTCGTTAGCGCCGTAGCAAAGAACCTTCGCCTTCTCGCCGTCGGAGTAAGGAGTGGTCTTAACGACCTTGAGCTCGCCGGTGTGGAAGTCATACTCGGTCTGAACGTAGGTAAAGCCGTTGATTCTGGAAATGATATAAGCGGCATCCTTGCCAAGACCGTTAAGGATTACCTTAAGGGGCTCTTTTCTTACCTTGTTAGCGGTTCTTGCGATACCGATAGCACCCTCTGCTGCAGCAAAGGACTCGTGACCTGCCAGGAAGCAGAAGCACTTTGTTTCTTCGCTGAGAAGCATTGCGCCCAGGTTACCGTGACCGAGACCAACCTGTCTGGATTCGGCAACGGAGCCGGGAATGCAGAATGCCTGAAGACCGATACCGATAGCCTTTGCAGCTTCAGCGGCGGTCTTAACGCCCTTCTTAAGAGCGATAGCGCAACCGAGAGTATAAGCCCAAGCTGCGTTCTCGAATGCGATAGGCTGAACGCCCTTTACGATAGCGTCAGCATTGACACCCTTCTCTTCGCAGAACGCCTTAGCTTCGTCCAGATCCTTGAAGCCGTACTCTGCCAGAGTCTTGTTGATAGTGTCTATTCTTCTTTCATAACCTTCAAATCTTGCCATGAGTGCTTCTCCTTTCTTACTCTTCTCTGGGATCAATGTACTTAACGGCCTCGTCGTATCTGCCGTAAGTCTTGATGTTTGCTTCATAAGCCTCGTTTGCGCTCTTGCCGTGACGGATCATTTCCATCATCTTGCCAAGGTGAACGAAGCGGTAGCCGATAACTTCGCTGTTCTTATCAAGTCCGAGAGAAAGAATATAGCCCTCTGCCATTTCCAGATAACGTACACCCTTTGCGTTGGTAGCAAAGATAGTACCGGTCTGGGAACGAAGACCTTTTCCGAGGTCCTCCAAGGATGCACCGATGGGAAGACCGTTCTCACTGAATGCGGTCTGAGTTCTTCCGTAAACCAGCTGGAGGAAGATCTCTCTCATTGCAACGTTGATAGCGTCACAAACAAGGTCGGTGTTAAGAGCCTCAAGCAAAGTCTTGCCCTGCAGGATCTCAGCTGCCATAGCAGCGGAGTGGGTCATACCGGAGCAGCCGCTGGTCTCGACCAGTGCTTCCTCGATGATACCGTTCTTAACGTTGAGGGTAAGCTTGCACATACCCTGCTGGGGAGCGCAGGCACCTACACCGTGGCTCAGACCGGAGATATCTGCGATCTGATAGGGCTTCACCCATCTTCCCTCTTCGGGAATGGGAGCAGGTCCGTGCTTGGGTCCCTTTGCGATGGGACACATGTTTTCTACTTCATGGGAAAAATTGCTCATGATTTTATATTTCCTTTCTATTTTAGTCTACGATAATTCCTTCGCCGCCCTTGAAGGCTGCTGCGTTTGCCTCGTCGGTATCGATGTGAACCGCGGGAGCAAAGCTGTCCTTAACTCTAACGACCACCTCATCAAAGATGAGAGCTCTTTCGCCGCCAAGCTTGATCTTGCAGATCTGCTTATCCTTGAGGCCGAACTCCTCTGCTGCTGCGGGAGTAAGGTGCATATGTCTCTTTGCGATGATAACACCCTGGCTGATGGATACCTCTCCTGCAGGTCCGACCAGCTTGCAAGCTCCGCTTCCTGCAACGTCGCCGCTCTCTCTGATGGGAGCAACAACACCCAGAGTTCTTGCATCGGTAGCGGAAACCTCTACCTGAGTATCGGGACGAACGGGTCCGAGTATGCTAACGCCCTTAATGGTACCCTTTTCACCTACAACGTCAACTCTTTCGTTGCAGGCAAACTGACCGGGCTGAGAAAGCATCTTCTTAACGGTGAGCTCATAGCCCTTACCGAAAAGGATCTCAAGATGCTCTTTGGTAACGTGAATATGTCTTGCGGAGGTTTCAACAAGTATTTTCTTTTCCATGATCTTTTCCTTTCTTTAAAGACGGCAATTTGTCGACTTGAACTTTTATCCGATATATTATACCACCATTTTTTCTTTTTGTAAACTGTTTTCCAATGTTTTTTTCATATTTAAAAAAAATCTTGACATAAATACAAAATCATTTTATAATAGCAAAGGATAAATCACCGAAAAAAAGGAGAAGGACCATGAAAGTTCTTTGTTTATCGATCACTGCGGGAAACGGACATAACGCCACTGCCAAAGCAGTTCAGGACTACCTTGACAGCCAAGGGGTCGAGACTCGCTTTCTCGATACGTTTAAATATCTTTCCAAATTTATTGCGGCAACCACCGAAAACGTTTTTCTTTTCACCTCCAAGTATGCACAAAAGCCCTATGCTATGAGCTACACAAGCCTTGAAAAGACCAAGCGCTCCTCGGAATATGCCCCCACAAGAGAAGCCGCAAAGCTTCTCGCACCCAAGCTTAAGGACTACATCGAGGCATTCGATCCGGACGTTATCATCTCCAGCCACGTGTTCCCCTGTATGATAATGGACGTTTTAAAGTCCAAATACAAAATGCGCTTTAAGGCTATCGGCATCCTCACCGACTTTACCTACCATCCCTTCTGGGAGGATTGCACCAATATCGACTACCTTGTGACCCCCAACGAGCTTTTCGAGCTTGAGGGAGCAAAGCGCGGCTTTAAGAAGGAGCAGCTTTTGCCCTTCGGTATCCCCATTCACACCAAATTCTCCCAAAAGCCCAAATACACCGCTGCTCAGGTAAGAAAGGCATTAGGCCTGGACGAGGACGTTCCCACGGTTCTTATTATGTCCGGCAGTATGGGTCACGGTGCAATGAGCAAGACCGTGGAAACTCTTGACAAGCTTCCCACAAAACTTCAAATGATCTGCGTTTGCGGCACCAACAAGGAAGAAAAGAGAAAAATAGAGAGAAGCCAATACGAAAAGAAGGTAGTACCCTTGGGATGGGTAGACTACGTCGACAAACTTATGGAGGCGAGCGACTGTATAATCTCCAAGCCCGGCGGAATCACCACCAGCGAAGCATTGGCAAAGCGTCTTCCCATGATAATGATAAATCCAATGCCCGGCCAGGAGGACAGAAACGTGGAATTTCTTTTAAACAACGGCGTCGCAATGAACGCCACAAAGACCGCGGCCTTAGACAACGTTCTTTACCAAATGCTCACAAACCCCACCAGACTCCACTCTCTCAAGAACAATATGGAGTACATAAGACGTCCCGACAGCACAAAGACTCTGGGCGACTTTATCATAGCTTTAAACAAATAATAAATCAAGGACACTCGGATCGGGTGTCCTTTTTTCGGTCTAAAAGCTCCCGCCTTTTCATATCAATAATAAAAAAGGAGGAGGACACCTTGAAAAAAACATTATCCCTTATTCTGTGCCTTGTTCTGACTCTGTACCTTGCGCCGAGGGTCAGCTCTGCTCCCTCGGAGGGGGTAAGCACCCAATGTAAGGCGGCAATACTTATCGATGCCGAAACGGGCACGGTGCTTTTCGAAAAAAACGCCACGGAGCACTTAAGTATAGCTTCGGTTACCAAGATAATGACGCTTCTTCTGACTATGGAAGCCATAGACGGTGGCATTATTAAGCTTGAGGACAAGGTGACCGTAAGCGAATATGCGGCTTCCATGGGCGGAAGTCAGGCATTTATGGAGCCCGGAGAGGTGCTCAGCGTGCACGAAATGCTCAAGGCCGTTGCGGTAGCCAGCGCCAACGACGGCGCGGTTGCCTTAGCCGAGCATATTGCGGGAAGCGAGAGTGCCTTTGTTGACAGAATGAACAAAAAGGCCGCCGAGCTTGGCATGAACGATACTTTGTTTATGAACCCCACCGGGCTTGATGACGATTGCGAGCCGTACAGCTGTGCCGGGGACGTTGCCAAAATGTCAAGAGAGCTCTTGAAGTACCCACTGATACTTGAGTACACCACCATCTGGACGGATTCGATAAGAAACGGAGCCTTCGGTCTTGCCAACACCAACAAGCTCATCCGCTTCTACACCGGCGCAAACGGTCTGAAAACAGGCTCTACCGCGAAGGCGAAATTCTGTGTAAGTGCGGCGGCCAAAAGAGGTGATATGCAGCTTATTGCAGTGGTTTTGGGCGGCGAGACAAGCAAAAGCCGCTTCGAGGATGCAAAAGCTATGCTTAATTTCGGCTTTGCAAGCTACGCCATATACGATCCCGGCAAGCTCAGTGCCGCCACGGTGCAGGTATACGGCGGAAAGGAGGAGGGAGTAGTCCCCATGATCCCGTCGGAAAAGCTGCTGGTAGAAAAATCGCTTTTAAGCTCGGTAAGCTCCCGTATGGAGATCAGCCCCTCGCTTAACGCACCCGTTGAAAAGGGGCAGATCATAGGAAAGCTTATTTACGAATCAAAAAGCGGCGTGATCAAGGAGCTTCCCATATGCTCCGACAGAGCAGTGGAAAAGGCAGACAGAGCCTTTATTTTCAACGAGCTTCTCAGATCGGCATTGGGCTCGTAAAAAAATGCCACCCAAGGTATTGACCAAGGGTGGCACAGTTATTTTATGAATCAGTCTTCAAATCCCAGACCGCGCAGATCGGCAACAACGCCCTGCTTTTCAGCATCGTAGAGCGCCCATATAACTCTCAGACCCTGCAGTGAGGTGCGTGCATCGGTCAGAGGCTTTTTGCCGGTGCGTATGCAATCCACAAAGTGCATAAGCTCGTGCTCGGTATGCTTGGAGCTCTCCCCGTCTCTCTTCCATACCAGGGATACGTTGCCCTCGGAGGCGTATTCTCCGGGCTTATGCTCGGCGTGCTTATTATAAAGCTTAAGCTCTCCGGTCTTATGGTCGTATTCCAAAAGACCCTGCTCTGTATGCACCTGGAAGTTATAGCCCATTCTGGTGCCTCTTGCACCCCAGGTAGCACCGTGATAGCCGATAGCTCCGTTCTTGAACTTCAATATAACAGAGCTTGTGCCCTCCTTAAGAAGCCAGGGGGTACCCACTCTTGTACCTAAGTGAGAGCCGCTTACGGGCTCGCCCAGGAACCACAAAAGCAGGTCTATATAGTGGCATCCGTGGCTGAAAAGCTGACCTCCGCCAAGCCTTGCGGTGGCAGTCCATGTACCCTCCTTGGCAACGGTGAGCTGCTCGGTCCACACGGACATCTGTATTATCTTTCCAAACTCTCCGCTGTCAAGAAGCTCCTTCAGTTTAACGATTCCCGGCCAATAGCGCACGGGGTATGCGCACATCAATACCACCTGCTCCTCCTCGCAGATCTCAATAAGTCTGAGACATTCCTCCTCGGAGTTGCAAAGAGGCTTTTCCATCAAGATGTGCTTTTTCTGCCTTGCAAAGAATACTCCGCACTCAAAGTGAAGATCGTGAGGCAAAACGACAAGCACCGCATCCACGTAGTCAGCCATTGTCTTATAGTCGGTGGTGACGTATGGATCATCCAGCACGCTTGCCACCTCTCTGGCTCTCTCGATCTCAATATCGCAGACCGCGGTTATCTCCACGTCCGCCTTGCATTGATTTATTCCCTGGGCATGAGTCTTCATCATACCGCCGCATCCGATAAGTCCGAGTCTTATTCTTTCCATTGATTTTTTCTCCCCTTTATGTTATAATTGGTTTGCGAGGCTATTATAGCATTATTTTTTCACCGTGTCTTTGCACTATTTTAAGTGATTTTTTGCACTTTTTTTAGATAAAAGGAGAAAAGACGTGAACCGCTATGTTAAGATTCCCCTTCAAAAGCTGATCGACGTAAGCTCCATCGTTACCGCCCACGTTTACGATCTCAGGGGAAAGATGGTAAAGGGCGAGAGGCACGATTTCCCGGAGATATTTTACGTTATGGAGGGAAACGAGCATTGCATTACCGAGCTCGGAGACTGCTATCTCAGCGAGGGTCAGCTGATAATATACGGAGCCAACGTATACCACGGTGTTCCCACCCCCACACAAAGAGGAAACTGCATTGCGGGAATAATATCCTTTGTAAGCGAAAGCCCTGCACTTGATGCCATCTGCAATAAGGTAATAACTCTTACCGCCGCCCAAAAGGAAAGCTACCTTGAGCTCCTTGCCAAAGCCTGCAATAGCTTTGAATCGGTAAAGGATCCCGTGCTTAAGGGAATGAAGCCCAGAGAAAACGCCGATCCCGCATCCCTGCAAAACATAAAGAACGGTCTGGAGCTCTTTTTGCTGGACATCCTTCATAATCCCGATCCTCTGACCAACCGCCACCACTTTCTGAAAATGCGATTCGACGAGGTCTACCGTTATTTTTCAGCAAACATTCATAGGCAGATAAGCTCCGAGCAAGCAGCAAAGGAGCTGAACATGAGTGTGTTTTTCTTAAGAGAGCTGATAAAAAAGAAGAAAAATTGCGGTATAACCGAGTATTTTATATCTCTTAAGCTTGATAAGGCAAAGGAGCTTTTTCAAAGCACACCGATGAACGTAACGGAGGTATCTGCCGCTTTGGGCTTTTCCTCCATACACTACTTTTCCCGTCTTTTCAAAAAGAAAACGGGACTCTCTCCCCTGCAATACATAAAAACAAAGGGCAAATAAAAATATCCGCCTTCGAAAAAACGAAGGCGGATAGCTTTTTAATCCTCGTCGTCTACCTCGACAACGTCCTCTTCAACCTCCTTCTTGGCATTTTCATCAATACCAAGCTTTTGCTGAACCTTTTTCTTAGCTCTGCGCCAGAAAACGGTTATTACCGCACCTGCTGCCACTGCCACACCTGCAACGACCTGAATGGTGTAGGTCATAACAGAGGGATCGATGTATGCAAAGGCGCCGACGGTAAATATCATACAAAGACAAAAGAAATTAAAGACGGTGGAAAGGCAACCCATACCCGAGCTGTTCATATTATTTCTCCTTTTTATTTTGTTTTTCTCTTATAGCCGAGAGAATATATCTTCCTCCGACCTCTCCCGATCTGCCAAAGTTTGAAACGTATTTTTCCCTGATCTCGAGGATCTTATCACTGTATTGGTCTGCCCGCTGCAAAAGCAAGGCTATTCTTTCGCTCAGACCATCCATAGCCGCGGGATCTACCCTTATACCGACCCTGTCTCTGAGAGAAAACTCCAAAGGCTCGATCCCAAGCTCGGTATAGCGGGGATTGTTTATCTTTGGCTTAGTATCCACAAAAACCGCGGGCTTAAGGGTAACGAAGGAAAATTCATAAGCCGTGCCCGACCAATCGGTAATAAGAACGTCACTGTCAAATATGGATGAATTACCCGAAAAATCAAGCTCGAAGCTAAGGTCGTCCCCAACCTTATCGGAATACCTTGCCACAATGGCATCCATTCTCGGGCCAAAGCGCTTTACGTATTCGGGATGCGGTCTGATCACAAGCTGAAAGCCCTTGCCGTAAAGCTCACTGATTATCTTATCCAAGCAGCTGTCAAGGATATTATCGGGCTGCCAGGACGGAGCGATAAGCACCTTGGGCTTTTCTCTTTGGGGCTTTTCGAGAGCAAGATAGCTTTCATAAAGCTGCTCGAGCTGACCGTAGCCTGCCGCAATAAGCTTCTTTTCGGGAAGTGAATAAAGCTTTTCAGCGGCACGGATCTCATCAAACTGAAACTCGCCCACACAAAAGACGGTATCGTAATGATCCAAGGCTCCCGTATTAAGCACCATGTGTGTGCTCAGGGGATAATGGAACATATAGATGTACTCAATATCCTTGCGGACGTAGCTGCGCTTATAATGGAAATTATCAAGATCGGGGCAGGTCATGACCACCACGTCCGCATCCATTTTCATCATTAGTGTAATAAGCCTTGTGGGTCCGATGTAATAGGGCTTTATGCGGGGCTCGGACTCTGCCAATTTAAAGATCATATCCTTGGGATCGTTGGTAACGTAATGGATAATAACGTTGGATCTTTTCAGCAAAAACTCAATAACGTCCTTGAAGTATTTATAAAATCCGCTTTTTTCGGAATAGAAGACCAAATGCTTATTGGCAACGGAGAAAAAGCGCTTATAATCTGCCTTTTCTCTCTTTTTATCCTCGGGACTGACTCCCTTGGACAGACCACCCATAGCCTCGAGCTCCTTTTTGCTTCTTTCCAGCTCGGCGTAATCAACGCGCTTTTTCGGATCGAGAACAAGGTTCAACACAAGCTGCTGAAGGATACTGAAAAGATTTGAGAATATCCAGTAGATCCCTACTCCGAGGCTTACGAAAAAGCCAAGAAAAAGGCTTATAAAAATGCTTATGCCGTTGGTCATCCACTGCTCCGAGCTGCCCTGCTCCCTTTGAAGGGGATTGAGCTTATTCTGGCTTAGTCCCAACGCCAATGCGGCAAGGCCTGCGGCAAAGGGCATAAGAACGCTCAGTCCTCCCGCTTGCGAGGGAATGAGGTTAAGGGGAGTGTCTACCTCTCCCATAACACTCTTGACCGCGCCTATTACCCCGATAAGCATAACAAGCTGGATTATCATGGGAACGGTGCTTGCAAGAGGATGATAATGCTCCTTTTTATAAAGCCTTTGGGTTTCTTCGGCAATAGTGTCCTTATCGCCGTAATACTTTATCTTCAGAGAATTGAGCTTCGGCGTGATCCTGAGCATGGATATTGCATTCTTCTGCACCCACAGACCTACCGGAAAGAGAATTATTTTTGTAAGCAAGGTAAAAGCGATTATTGCAAGGGCATAGTTATTGATAAAGCCGTAGCAAAGCTGCAAAAGCGCAGCCAAGGGCGCAACTATTATATCCAATAAAGCCTCCCCCCTTTTAATAGAAATTACCGATCACGGGATTTTCTTCCAGAATGGTCCAATTATCGAAATAGCCCGCCTCTCCTTTGACAAGGTAGGTAACAAAGCTATCCTCCTTGCGGCTTTCGGAGCCCATGACGCTCTTGAAATAGTATCTGTCTATCTCCTCGTCCTCGCCGATCTCGTCAAGAGCTCTTCCGTATACTGCGGGATCGTTCACCCCAACCGCCTTCATCAACGTGGGAAGAATATTTGCGGTGCATACCTGGGCGGAGCTTTTTTTCAGCTCGACTCCCGAGGAGCCCGAGGGCTTATAGAAAATACCGATCTTGGTTGCCTTCAGCAGAGGCTTGTAATCGTTTACCGCGGAGCCGTGATCGCCTGTAATGATAATGGTGGCATCATCGTAAATACCCAGATCCTTCATCTGTTGGAAGGCATCCTTAAGAATTCTGAAGGAGCCTCTTGTCTGGGCAAGAACGTCAGTGTTGGTTTCACTGCGTGTGCCCTCCTCGGTAAGAGTATAGGGCGCGTGAGGGCCGTAAAGATGGTAAAACTTGAAGCTGTTTTGCTTCTCGGTAGCGGTTGCCGTTTCAAAGCCGGGCTTGTAGGCGGCATCGTCAAACTCGTAAAGCTTTTCAGTGTCAAGCTCGTGTATACCGTTGTTGAAATAGTTGGTATCTCCCCAGAAAAAGGGCTTTAAGCAAAGAGGCGAATAGCGGTATGCGCTGAGCTCCATCAGCTTTTTCACCGTTTGAGCGGGCTTAAGACCCAGCTTTCCGTTGGTGGCGTTGTCGACGTATTTTGATACGTATTCCGCATCACTGAAAAGATAATCTATCTTGGTGTAAAAATCAATGGTGTAGCCTGCCCCGTCAATATCCCCAAGCACGTCCTTGCCGTTAAAGGTCCAGGAGTCCTTATAAAAATCCGCAGTGGGCATATTGTATGCCATACCGTCCGAGGCGGTCATAAGCTGATTGAGAGCAGGCTTTGTACGGGCATAGCTGCTTATAGCGTTGGTATACTGGGTAAAGCCGTCCATCCAATCAAAGCAATCGGGATCGTTTGCCATCATTCGCTCTATGTAATCGTAATCAAGTCTGTCAAGAACGAAAACGAAAACGTTTTTCCCCTCGGAGTAATCGAACATATCCTCCTGGGTGAGATAATATTCACTGATGGCTCCCTTATTCGTGCTCTTGTACGCACCTGCAAAGATCGCCACCGTAGGCGCCGCCTGCATTACGATAAGAGCTATTGAGACCACCGTGACAAGCCCCGTCCAGACCTTTCTTTTCAGATACAGAACGAAAAGGATCACAAGAATAATGGCTATCCAAGCCAAGACGTTGATAAGAGCATCCCCTGAGGAGGCTGACCAATCCACGGCATCTCCGGTAAGCGTGCCCATTTTACCGTTGAAAATCGCCGCCTGAAGATATCCGCAAACGGTCACTCCGAAAAGAGCGGTGATAGTATAATTATAGATCCTACCTCTGAGGATCGAGATCACAGGTGTGACAAGCGCAAACACCGACACTGCGAGAACAGCAAGGTAGCCCGCCACGTCTTTATAAGAAAAAGTAAAGGACTTCCCTGAAAACGCAACCATTTCCAATGGACCGAAGAAGATAAAGGTATACGCCAGCGCCGCCATAACAAGCGCCGAGATCCCAAGCCTTTTCCAATAGCTTCTTTTATCGCTCCAAAGCGCCGTAAGCTTTTTGGCAATAACGCCGGGATCATTTAATTTTTTCTCTTTTACAGCTTCCGTTACCCTTTCTTCCGCCTTACTGTCGGAGGGCTCGGTGCTTTTTATCTCTTTTTCTTCCATTTTTCCTTTATTGCTCCTCTTTTTCTTTCACATATTATATCACAGTTAATTTTGTTTTGCAATACACCCACTGAATTTTTATCTTTCTCGGGACTCTATCGGGATAAAGCCCGGCTATTCCGGATCAATACTCTCTCCAACGTCTTTATCAACGATATCACCGATGACGTCGTCACGTATATATTCCTCAACTCCCTCGGCATTACCCAAAGGATTTATCAACACGTAATAATGCACGGTGCTTATACCCTCTCCCTTATCAATAAATCTCAAGGCGACCGCGATCTCGTTTTTCACTCCGTTTATAGAATATACCTCACCGCGAAGCCTTTCAAAGGCACTCCATTCACCGTCGCCGTTCTTCCAGCCCGCCTTTACAAAAACCTCGGAAAGCTTATTTCCCAGCCTTTCCTTCGCTATGACCTTGCCCTCCTCATAGCCGGAATAATCCCCTTCCTCCACGTTAAAGGAATATACCTGCACGAGCTGTCCTTCCTCGGTGAAAGGCAAGCTTGAGGACTGAGCTTGGATCAGCGGCAACAAAACAAGCACTCCCGCAACCACACCCATCAAAACACATGCCGCAACACAAAATCCTTTGACCCAAGCTTTCCTCCTGTTTGCAAAATGAAAGCCTCTCGCCTCGGTAATCAGCTCTTCATCTATATCTGAAAAGACCTCGAACAAAGCTTCACTTTTCATAATTTAACCCCTCTTTCAGACAGATAGGTATACATTCTTTTGCGCAAGCGCTTCAATGCCATTGTTACGGCACCCTCGCTCATTCCAAAGCGTAATGCGATGGATGCTACACTGTCGCTATACCAGTACCTGCACACAAGCATTCCTCTTTTTTCGGGAGAAAGGCTATATAAAAAACCGTTTATCGCCATTACAAGCTCTTGTCGCTCCAACTCCGACTCAAGCTCACCGCTCCCCGATACAAGCTCTCCCAGCTCATCCAGAACAACGGGAAGCTCTCCTCCTCCCCTTTTGGCGGCTGTATTGTACTTGTATCGGTTAAGAGATAGATTACGAACTATCTTTCCCAGAAATGCGGATAAAACGCAAGGTCTGTGTGGAGGTATCGCATTCCAGGTTTTTAAATAAGTATCGTTGACACATTCCTCCGCATCCAATCTGTTTCCCAAAATATTATTGGCGATCGCATCACAAAAGCTTCCGTATTTTGCGGCAGTGGCAGGAATTGCCTCCTCATTTCTGTCCCAATATAAGCTGATTATCCTTTCATCATCCACCCTTTAAGCCCCCTTTGAAAAACTTCTCTATAGATTTAGACAACATTAAAGTAATTATCTAACACAAAAAGCAAAAAGCCGAGTCGAAAACGACTCGGCTCGGCTTGTTATCAGATCTCTTGGTACACAACGGGAGAAGCGTCAAAATCCACCTCAAGGGCTGTGATCTTGTTATCCTTAAGCAGTAAAAATTCCTGCTTGGAGCTTCCCTGCAAAACCGCTTTGCCATCCTCATAGGTGACTACGTCGCAATCTTCACTCTGGCAAAGTATACCCACCTTGCCATTCACGCTGAGCTTTTTCACAACGCCCAATCCAAGGGTCACGGGATAGCAGTCATCTCCTATGCAAACACGTGCTCTTCTCTGCTTATCGGCATCGTTCCACCAGTCAACGGCAACAAGATATGCCTCCTTGGTACCGTCCTCCAACTCGTACACCACTGCTTGGACGTCATCGCCCACCTTGACCTTGACATCCTGCGCCTCGAAGGCCTCGTCGCTATATCTTTCGAAGCTTTCGGTGTAGAGCTCCTTGATAGCCTCGTTCGCAGGATAAAGAAGGGTATTAAAAATAATTATCTTTCCTTCCCCAACCTTCTTTTCAGCCATCAAGGGATATCCCTTTTGGGTCCTCTCCTTTATATCAAGTCCGTACAGGGAAAGGTTTGTTGCTACGGGAACGGTATTGCCGTTAAAATCATCCTGCTCGATCTTTGGAACGCCTGCATATCCGATGGCATCCAAAAGCTCGTTTTCAAAGAAATCGAGCTCGTATTTCTCGGTCTTTTCTCTGAGGGAGGTACAGGAAAGATGACCGAGAGTAAGCTGAAGCACGGCACCCTTTCTGACCTTTTCGAGAATACGCTCAAGATCCTTCTTCTCGGCAAGGTTGTATCCGAAGAAGCAAAGGAAGGGATAATCCTTGAAATCCTCCTCCACGGGGATTATATTCATCGAGCCTCTGGGGTTCTGGCTGACAAGTCCGATCTTGCCGTTCTTGGTGTCGGCATTTCCGCTTGTGGCAGGCCATTTGCTGTGAGGATAGAAGCTATGTCCGGGGATCCTCCAAGAAAGCTCCGCATCAAATTTTCTGGAAAAACGTGCGGCGGTATTTCCCCAGACACATCCGCCAAAGCAGGGCGCGCCGTCGCATCTGCCGTGGAGAACGCCCACGGTTGCCGCAAGTCTTCCCCTTCTGGAATGGGTGGAGATCCATCTGTAGAAGTCCTTTTGCTGATCAAGGTGAGATCTGCAGGCAATGCCGTGACGGTTGTGGAAGGCATATCTTTCTTCAAGCCTCCAAAGACCCTCTTCGGTGTTATTTTCGTGAGCACCCTGCATCCAGGATACGTAGAGCGCAAGGCGGTATCTGCGGTAATGGCCCTCTTCGTCGTGGGGCTGAGTAGACCACTGCAAAGCGTGATGTACACCCACTCTTGGAATATTATAAGCCTCAGCCGCTCCTCTTAATGCCGCCATAAGAAATTCCGTGGGGCTGTCCATAGTCTCTGCACCGATCCAGGAATATCCCGCCTGACAGAAATACTTAAAGAAGATGCTGGGTCCGGTATGTCGGGTAGCGCCGGTGCAGTCCTTTGCAATGGTTCTCAAAGAATTTATCACCGCGTTTGCCTGGATCGCACTGTCTGCGGCAAGCTTGGGATCGTGGCAGAGCCACATAAGCTTTCCGTCATCAAACTGGTCCTCGGGGTAGAATTCACTGCCGGCGTGCTCGGGATCGGCGTGTCTGTATCTGTTGAACTGATCAAAATACAGAGCCGTATCATAGAATTTATTCATATTCCAGAAATCACCGTTATTGTCGTGGGCACCCCAATAGCAGTATGCACCGTCTCTCTCGTGAAGCTGTCTGCCCAAAAATCCCGAAGGCTCGCCTGTGTCCTCGCCAAGCTCCGAAAGGGAGGGCTGAGCGCAATAGCCTGAGGGCTCTCTGCCGTCCACCATATGGGAATATTTCATTCCAAGAGAGTTCATCAGCTTAACAAACTTCTTCCACATGGGCTTGTTGAGCATTCTCGTTCCGCTCCAACGGTAGGTGGGACGGATGGTAAGCATATTACCGACGCGGTTTTGCATATACCACTTGATGTAATTAAAGGTATCGTGATCGGTCTGCTCAACGTAGATAAGGTCGCCCGTACCGGTGATAACACCGTCGGAAAATCTGCGGATCACTCTGCCTATCTTCACGTTGTGAGTGGTCTCGCCGTCGGAAAGAGCTATCTCAAGACCGTTCTGGAGCTTATTGGAAACAAGCCTCAGTGCCGCAAGACCTTCGCTTTCAAATACAAGGGAGGAAACTACCGCGGCACTGCTTTCCACCTTCAGAGTGCAGGGCTTATGAATATCCAGCATCAGGCTGAATTCCTCGCCGCATACCGCCACCTCGGGAAAGCTTACAACGTCAAAGCTGTTCTTATCCTCGGATACTATTCCCACCTCGTGCAAACGGTACGGAAGTGCGCCGAACCAATCGGAAAGAAGGGTGAATCTTATACTGTTCTTTCCCTTCTTCATCACTCCGTCGGGAAGGGTTATCTCCTTTTCCGAATATCTGTGACACCTTTCAAAGAAAATGTCGCTGAAGACCTCGGTGCCGTTTACCTCAATTCCCATCTTGGGCCATTCGCTCTTGGATAGATTTACTCCATACCAGTTGAACATATACTGATATATGGCGCTGTCTCTTGCAAAGCCGGGCATTATATTAAAGCCGTCGGAGGTGACAAGAGCGGGATGCTCAAAGTAGATATCACCCTCGGTCAATTCCGTTTCAAGAGAATAAATTATATTGGCAGTGGTCTCCTTGGGCAAATTGAGCTTCACCGAGAACTCCTGCCAATCGTAGCTGCCCCGGGGGAAATCTATATCAATAATGGAGTCTGCGGGATATTTGGTGTGATTGTTATAGAAGTCTTCGCTCTTTTTGTTTCTTACCTCAATACGGAGTCTGGCATAGCCGCCCTCCTTTACCTTCAGCCCGTCTGCCTTGGCACGGACGGACAAAACGTAATCCTCCGTGGGGGAATGAAGACCGAGATAGGAAAGTCCCAGCGGAAACGCCATCTTTCTGAAGGCGCAACGGGGAAAATCGGCTCCCTCGAATTTAAGCGCCCAGGCATCCTCTTCTCCGGGAACAAGGCTTTCGTCAATGCGCTTGTACATCGTGGGGCAGCAATATTCGCACTTCCAGAAGTAGAAGTTATCCACCTCGCCGGTGAAAAATACTCGGTGCTCCTTTCCCGCTTCAAGATCGTAATCAAACTCAAACTCAAAGCTCTGAGAGGGCTTTATCTTTTGGTCATCCTCTTTGTAAAATATCTGTGTATACTTTTCCATAGCTTCCTCCGCTTTTTTACTTACCCAAAGACTAACACAAACCACTGAAAAAGTCAAGTTATTCTTCGGATATTCTTGTATGATGTAATAAATTTTTTTAATAATATCACAAAGTATTTTTTTAATATTGACACTAAAACCACTTTATGCTATTCTTGCCTCGGAAAAGATCCGTCCCGGGTCGTAAATTCTTTTACAGGAGAAAAAAATGATAAAGCTTGATTTTGAAAATATTCACGAAAGCCTTAAGGCTCCCGCTCTGGAGGCATTGGAGCTTCTTGACATCGAGGAGGGCGAGCACGGTATACCCGTAATCGCAGAAAACAAGGGCGACGGGCTGGAAGTATATTTTTCCAACAACGGCGCTCTTGTTATTGAATACAGCCGACTTTGCGAATTCTTCCGCGGGCTTTCCCACGTAAAGAAAATAGTTAACGACGGTATTCCCGTAAGGGAAAAGGCACACTTTGAGTGGCTGACCTATATGGCGGACGTTTCAAGAGGCGGAGTTCACAACGTAAAAAGCGTCAAGCTTTTGATAAAATATCTCGCTCTTATGGGATATAACGATCTTATGCTCTACACCGAGGATACCTATGAGCTGCCCAAATACCCATACTTCGGTCACCAGAGAGGAAAATATACCCTCGCCGAATTAAGAGAGCTTGTGGAATACGCAGAATTATTCGGTGTCACACTCTCGCCCTGCATCCAGACACTGGGTCATCTTTTCTCCGCTCTCAAGTGGCCCTGCTTTTCAAACATTAAGGACACTTCGGACGTGCTCTACGTGGGCAAAGAAGAGACCTATGAATTTCTCGACTATATGTTCGAGACCCTTTGCAGCGTATTCAAGACCCGCCGCTTCAACATAGGTATGGACGAGGCACACTCTCTCGGCACAGGCGCAAGGCTTGAAAAGGAGGGACACGTAAGCCGCGGCAAGCTTATGGAGATCCACCTGAAAAGAGTCGCCGAGCTTTGCAAAAAGCACGGTATCAAGCCTCTTATCTGGAGCGATATGTTCTTCAGACCCTACGCCGACGATATCTACTATTCAAAGGACGTGGTAATTCCGCAAAGCGCCATAGACTCCGTTCCCGAGGGCTTTACCCCGGTCTACTGGGACTACTACAATTTCGACAGAGACGAGGAATCCAAGGCCATATTTGACAATATGATGGCTCAGCATCTGCGCTTTAAAGGCCCCATCGGCTTTGCGGGCTGCACCTGGAGATATCTGGGCTTTGCCCCCAACAACGCCTTCAGCCTTATTTCAAGCAAATACCATGCGGATTCCTGCCTTGAGCACGGCATAAGGGATATTACCGTCACCTCCTGGAGCAACAACGGCTGTGAGGCAAGTATGTTCTCCGCCTTCCCCGCAATGCTTCTCTATGCACAAAAGCTATATACCGGCTGCAGAGGCGAAACAGACGTTTCGGGTATGCTCTACGACATTTTCGGAGTAAGTCTTGAGGATTTTATTCTTCTGGATCAGCCCAACAGAGTTCCCGATGCTCCCGGAATAGAGGTAAGCGCAGGCAGAAACCCCTGCAAATGGCTCTTATACAACGACTGTCTCTGCGGAAAAATGGACAGACACATCTCCACGGAATACGCTCCCTTCTACGCCGAGCTCAGTGAAAAGCTATATGCAAAAAAGGACTTAAAGCGCTTCGGCTACGTTTTTGAGACCCTGGGCGCTCTTTGTAAGGTCCTTGCTACGAAGGCAACACTGTCCGTAGAGCTTAGAAACGCCTACCTTTCGAAGGATCTTAAACGCCTAAAGGAGGTCTCGGATTCCATAACCCCGATGATAGAGGATCTGGACGTCTTTACGGAAGTCTACAGAAGACAATGGTTTAAAGAGAACAAGCTCTTCGGATACGAGTCCCCGGAAATGCGCTTCGGCGCCATAAGACAAAGAGCTCTGGGCACTCAAAAGACCGTCGAGGCATACTTAAAGGGCGAGCTTGATTCCATCGAGCCGCTGGAGGAGGCGGTCTTATATTCCGATTGCAGACCCGACGACTCCCCCAGAAACAAGGTTGCAACAGTGGAAAACTACTTTGACTGTGTTCCCGTCACCTTTTCTCTGAGATAAAGCTTGCTTAAGCTATACCGGTTTTTCAACGGGTATAGCTTTTTTTCTTGACATTGACATTGCTTTGGGATATACTAAGCTCATCATCCCCACTACCACAGGAGGAAATATGATAAAGCTCGATCTGAAAAACCTCCCCGAAGATCTCAGATCCTCGGCCCAGGAAGCATTGGAGCTTCTTGACATCGAGGTGTGCGATAATGCCACCCCTCTTATAGCCAAAAGCTGCAGCGACGGCTTGGAGGTATATTTTGACAATGACGCCATAGTCATAAAATACAGCCATCTTTGCGAGTTTTTCCGCGGGCTTTACAAAATAAAAGCTCTTGTCAGAAACGGTACTCCGGTTAAGGAAAAGGCTCATTTTGACTGGCTGAGCTATATGGCGGACGTTTCAAGAGGCGGAGTATTTAATTTAAAAACGGCAAAGCTTTTAATTAAGTACCTTGCTCTTATGGGATATAACGATCTTATGCTCTATATGGAGGACGTATACGAGCTTCCCAAATACCCCTACTTCGGTCACCACAGAGGAAGATACACCCTCGATGAATTAAGAGAGCTGGTGGAATACGGCGAAAGATTCGGCGTGACCCTCACCCCCTGCATCCAG
Organism: Oscillospiraceae bacterium; assembly: GCA_015063985.1. Taxonomy (GTDB): domain Bacteria; phylum Bacillota; class Clostridia; order Oscillospirales; family SIG627; genus SIG685. The sequence goes on from SVTC01000003.1 coordinate 18,433, forward strand.
ACTCTCGGACATCTGCGCTCCATGCTCCGTTGGCCCTGCTTTGCAAGCATCAGGGACACTGACGACGTGCTCTACGTCGGCAAGGATGAGACCTACGAATTTCTGGATTACGTATTCGAGACTCTTTGCAGTGTATTCAAGACCCGCCGCTTCAACATAGGTATGGACGAGGCACATTCCCTCGGAACAGGCGCAAGGCTTGAAAAGGAGGGCTTCGTTCCAAAGAGCGAGCTGATGAGGATCCACCTAAAAAGAATAGCCGAGCTTTGCAAAAAGCACGGCATCAAGCCGCTTATCTGGAGCGATATGTTCTTCAGGCCCCTCAATCCCGACAACGAGTATTACAGCGCAGATCTGCAGGTGCCCGATGAAGTTATAAACAGTGTACCCGAGGACTTCACATTGGTTTATTGGGAATACTATAACTGCGATATGACCGATGAATTAAAGGCCATATTCGACAATATGATGGCTCAGCATCTCAGATTCAACAACCCCACAGCCTATGCGGGCTGTACCTGGAGATGGGTGGGCTTTGCTCCGAAAAACGCCTTCAGTATGCTCACAAGCAATTATCACGTGAACGGCTGTCTTGACAACAATATCCGTGATATTACCATGACCTCCTGGAGCAACGACGGCAGTGAGTCAAGTCATTTCTCCGCGATTCCCGCGGTTATGCTTTATGCGGAAAAGCTTTATACCGGCTCAAGGGAAAGACTTGATATTTCCGATGCGCTTTTTGATATTTTCGGCTTGACCTTGGACGACTACCTGCTTTTGGACGAGCCCAACCGAGTTCCGGGCTCTCCTCCCACAAGGCTCTCACAAGGTAAGAATCCCTGCAAGAATCTCTTTTATCAGGACTGTCTTTGCGGAAAAATGGATGCGCACTCCGATCCCTCCTACAAGGCTTTTTACGCAGAGCTCAGCAAAAAGCTGTATGCGAAAAAGGACGTAAAACGCTTCGGTTATCTTTTTGAGGTTCTGGGCGCCCTTTGCCAAGTACTCAAGACCAAGGCAACTCTATCACTTGATCTGAGAAAGGCATATCTTGAAAACGACCGCCAAAGGCTTGACGAGCTTTGCTGGGAAATCGACACGATGATAGCCGACCTGGACGTATTCACAGAGCTCTTCAGAAAGCAGTGGCTCAAGGAATACAAAATGTGGGGCTATGAAAATATAGAGATGCGCTTCGGCTCCGTAAAGGAACGAGCCATCGGCACCAAAAAGACGGTGCGGGAATATCTCAACGGAGAGCTGGAGGCAATAGAGCCGCTGGAGGACGAGGTGCTCTACTTTGATTGCAGACCCGCAGACTCCGAAAAAAACAAGATAGCATCCATAGGACACTATCTGCAATGCACACCGATAAATTATTTACTTTGATAAGGAGAGAAAAAATGATAAAGCTTGATTTTGAAAATCTTCCCGAAAGCCTTAAGGCACCCGCTCTGGAGGCATTGGAGCTTCTTGACATCGAGGAGGGGGAGCACGGCATACCGGTGATAGCGGAAAATAAAGGCGACGGCCTTGAGGTATATTTTTCCAACAACGGCGCTCTTGTTATTGAATACAGCCGTCTTTGCGAGTTTTTCCGCGGACTTTCCCACGTAAAGAAAATAGTTAACGACGGCATTCCCGTAAAGGAAAAGGCGAATTTTGAGTGGCTGACCTATATGGCTGACGTTTCAAGAAACGGAGTTATGAATCTCGATACGGCCAAGCTTATGATAAGATACCTTGCTCTTATGGGCTACAACGATCTTATGCTCTACACAGAGGATACCTACGAGCTTCCCAAATACCCTTATTTCGGTCACCAGAGAGGTAAATACACCTTGGAGGAGATCAAGGAGCTTATCAGCTACGGCGAAGACTTCGGCATAACCCTTTCTCCCTGCGTCCAGACTCTCGGTCATTTCCGTATGCCCCTTATCTGGCCCTGCTTTTCCGACATCAAGGACAGCTCCGAGGTGCTCTACGTTGGCAAGGAGGAGACCTACGAATTTCTGGATCATATGTTCGAGACCCTCTGCAGCGTATATAAGACCAGGCGCTTTAACATCGGAATGGACGAGGCGCATACCCTCGGAAAGGGCAGAAGGCTGGAAAAGGAGGGCTACGTCAAGAAAAGCGAGCTGATGCAGATCCACCTCAAAAGAGTTGCCGAGCTCTGCAAAAAGCACGGCATCAAGCCACTTATCTGGAGCGATATGTTCTTCAGACCCCATACTCCCCACAACGGCTACTACAGTGCAGACGTAAGCGTGCCCGACGAGGTGATAAAGGGAGTCCCCGAGGACTTCACTCTGGTATACTGGGATTATTACAACTGCGATATGAATCCCGATTCAAAATCCAAATTCGACCATATGATAAGCGAGCACAAGCGCTTCAACAATCCCATAGCCTTTGCAGGCGGAAGCTGGAAGTGGACGGGCTACGCTCCCAACAACGCCTTCAGCCTCAACTCAAGCAACTACCACGTAAACTCCTGCCTTGAAAACGGTATCAGAGACATCACGGTCACCGCCTGGGGCGACGACGGCGCCGAGGCAAGCACCTTCAGCGCTCTGCCCGCAATGCTTCTCTATGCCGAAAAGCTATACAAGGGCGACACGTCAGATCACGATATATCCGATGCATTTTACGATATCTTCGGCGTGAAGCTGGAGGACTTTATGCTTCTCGATCTTCCCAACGCAGTTCCCGATTGCCCCGAGCTTAAATTCAACTGCAGCAAGAATCCTTCAAAATACCTTCTCTACAACGACTGTCTCTGCGGAAGGCTGGATGCTCACATCTCTTTCTCCTACAGAGCCTACTACGCCGACACTGCAAGGCTGCTTGAAAAATACGTTGACCTTCCCCGTTTCGGTTACCTGTTCAAGACCCTGGCATCTCTTTGCAGGGTCCTCACAAACAAAGCCACTCTATCGATAGATCTGAGAAGCGCATATCTTGAAAAGGACAATGCAAGGCTTAAGGCTCTGTGCGAAACCGTTGATACTCTTGTCAGCGATATAGACGCCTTTATAAACGATCTCAGAGAGCAGTGGTACAGCGAAAACAAGCTCTTTGGCTTCGAGACCCTTGAAATGCGACTCGGCTCCGTAAGACAGAGAGCCATCGGCGCAAGGATCACCGTTGAAAAGTATCTTAGCGGCAAGCTGAAAAAAATAGAGCCCCTCGAGGAGGCTGTGCTCTATTCGGATTGCAGAGAGGCCGACAGCGACAAGAGCAAGGTGTTATCCATTTCCATATACAACCAGTGCGTTCCCGTTACCTCACTTCAGGATTAAGGGATATCAATGCCCCGAGAGTATAGCCTCGGGGCATTATTTTGAGCATAACAAAAGCCGCAATGCCAAAAAGCATTGCGGCGATTTTTTTGACTCCCCCACCGAGCCGTGTGTCCAAGGAAGAGACCCTGCGCATGCAAGGGCGGTACCCGCTCTCTTGTTACAGTGCTCCCAACTTCCATCCGCAGAAAACAGACGGGAGGTCTGCAGCCACTTCGAGAATAAGGGTTCCAATTAATCTTTGTGGGTCCACGCATCGGACTTCACGTGCTAAGCAGGTTAAAAAAGCTTATTCCTCGTCGTAATCGTACTCGCTCATAAGCTCGTTGTCGAAAGCATCGGCAACTCTGTCAAACTCATCGTCATCATCGATGGTGATAAGGATCTCATCATCATTTTCATCGATAACGGACTTGAGAATGATGTACTCATCCTCGTCGCTCTCGGCGTCTACCAAAGCAAAATATGTGTTGCCGTCAAGCTCAAGGGTTCCGATAATATCAAAATTTTTCTCAACGCCATCCTCATCGGTAAGGGTAACGCTTTCGGTCTCAAATTCAAATTCGTTGTTCTCAGCCATTTTATAATCCTCCTAACTGTTTTTGTCTCACCGTATATATTCTACAATGAAAAAGGCTTTAAGTCAATAGTTTTTTTATCTTTTGTCCGCGCTAAGGATATTATATGCCCGCCAAGGGATCCTTATGCTCCTTCCAGGAAATAAAAAACTCATCGTGCTCGGTCTTTATTCCGCCAACCTCAATAAAGTAGTCAATTTCGATCCTACCGCCGTTTTTTCCCCTTTTGATCTTAAGATCCCTGGTGTAAACGGTGACCGGCAAGGGAGCCGTCGCCTTTGTCTGAAAAACGCACTGTATCCTTCGCTTTTTCTCAAAGACCAGATTCGTGGACACCTGCCCGGATCGGTTCATGGTGACCGTGCCCAGCGGAGAAAGATTTATCAAGGTCGCAGTGTCCCCCATTCCGGTGATATTGGTCTCGCCGTAGCTTAAAGAAATGCCGTCCTCGTCCTCCTTAAGGTACCCCACGGTGTAAAACTCCGTCTGCGGACTGAGCTGGTGAGCGGTGTCCAATATTCTTCCCACAAGCTCGCCTATGGTCCGTTCCTTTTCGTCGGAAAATTCATTCTCCGCCGCCTCATCACCCACGAGGCAGATCTCCAGGGGCTTTCCGTTTCCCTCGTTGAGCTTATTGAGAGATTCAAATTCCTTGTCGCACTCTTTTCTCAGCGTGCTTTCCATAAGAGGGGTTCCGGGCATTGCAAAATGCTGCTTTCCTATAACGCTCAGATCTATCCTGGTCATTTTCTCTTACAGCCCGTAGGACAATATGTCCACCCTTTCAAAATCCTTTATAGCCTCGCCCAGATACATGGCGGCGGCATCGATAAAATTCTCCGCACTGTCGGAGGAATAGAGCTTGAGCCCTCCCCTCGAGCCGTCGGGGGAAAGAGCATCGGATGCTTTGAGAATATCGGAAAGCGCCACAGCCGCCTCTCTTCCCGTATTTATCAGCTCTCCCTCAGCCCATTCCGCCTTGAACACCCTCTCCAGCAAGGGATAATGGGTACAGCCGAGAATAATGCAATCACAGCCGCTTTTTTCAATGGGCTCAATATATTCTCTCACCGCAAGGCGGGTTATTTGATTATTCTCGGAAACGTAGCCGTTTTCCACCAGCGGCACAAGCAAGGGGCAGGCAACTCCGACTGTGCTCACCTTGCCGTCAAGAGTCCTGATAAACCTTTCATAGGAGCCGCTTTTTACGGTCGCCTTAGTTCCCAGAACACCGATCATTCCCTTTTTACTTAGCGCCAGAGCCCTTTTGGCGGCAGGCTCTATAACTCCCACAACGGGTACGCTTATCTTTTCCTTGAGCACGTCGATGGCCACACTGCTGACGGTTCCGCAAGCCACAAGGATCGCCTTCACACCCAAGGAAAGCAAAAACGCAGCATCCTGACAAGCGTATTTTATTATCGTCTCGGCGCTTTTATCTCCGTAGGGGATCCTGGCATTATCTCCAAAGTAAACTATATTCTCGCCCGGAAGTATCCGCCTTAATTCCCTTACTGCCGTAAGCCCTCCGAAGCCGGAATCGAAAACGCCTATGGGCGCACAGTTACTCACTCTTTATCTTCCTCCGTTGCAAAGCCGACCAGACGATCCACAAGCTCCTTGAAGCCTATGCCGCAATACTCCCAAAGCTTGGGATACATACTTATGGACGTAAAGCCGGGGAAGGTGTTTATCTCATTGAAAATGACCTCTCCGCTATCCTTAACGAAAAAGTCTGCTCTGGAAAGACCTCTGCAATCCAGGAGAGAAAACACTCTTTTCGCGGTAGCTATCACCTTATCGGAAACCTCCTCCGAAAGGGGCGCGGGGATAACGCAGAAGGACTGAGGGGAAACGTACTTGCTCTCATAGCTGTAAAAATCAGCCTCGGAGCATATCTGACCGCAGCAGGTCGCCTTAACTCCGTCCCTTTCTTCAAGAAGAGCCACCTCTATTTCCATTCCGCAAATATTCTCTTCCGCTACGATCTTGTTATCTATCCTTGCGGCAAGCTCCACAGCCTCACGAAGCCCTTCGGGAGACTTTACCTTGCTTATTCCCAGAGAAGAGCCGGCATTGGCGGGCTTCACGTACATAGGATATCCCAAGTCCGAGAGCTTTTCGGTCCACTCCCCTTCATTCCCGAAAAAGTCTGCTGCGGTAAAGGAATACCACCTCGCCTGAGGTATACCGTGAAGATCGAGAACGGTTTTTGTGAAGGCCTTGTCCATAGTAAGAGCCGAGGAGCAGGTCTTACATCCAACGTATGCCACTCCCGACGCCTCCATCAAGCCCTGCAGCCTTCCGTCCTCGCCGTTTTCGCCGTGCATAACGGGGATGATGCAATCAAGGGGCAGGATATCGTATTTCTTTTCGGGCTTATTAAAAACAACGAGCCCCTTATGTACAGAGCAGGGACTGAGCACTGCGGGAACGAGGTTTTCACTGTCCCTTTCCCACTCTCCGTTTCCTATACGGGAGAAATCTCCCTTATATAGCCACCACACTCCGTCCCTGGTGATGCCCACCGGGAATATTTCGTATTTTTCTTTATCGCAATTATTAAGCACCGCTTCGGCGCTGATGCAGGATATATTATGCTCCGAGCTTCTTCCGCCGAACATAACGCAAAGCTTGGTCTTACTCATTTAAATCTGCCCCTTTCAAAAAGGATAATGTATTATATGCAAGGTTTACGGTTGTGTCTTAAAGGATATTGTAGCACATTCTTTCAAAAAAATCAAGCAAAGGCACGGAATATAAGTATATTTATATATTTTACAATAATTTTTTTAAAATATTTACTATTTACTTCAATATTGCCCTTGACATAATCACCGAAAAAAGGTTATAATATAGTGTATTTGAGCACTCTTCTTTTTTGATATTTCATTCGGATATAAAAATTTGATTAAGATTAAACAACGTAAAGGAGGATAAAACGACAAAACAATGCTGGAAAACAGAATAGTTAACCTGCTTGATGCATCGGGCGCGATAGATCCAATGCTCATTACCGTCGCGGCGGTAGGCGCTGTAGCAATGCTTGCTTTGGGCTTTGCCATAGGCTTTATAATCCGCAAGAAGGTAGCAGAGAAAAAGATCGGCAGTGCCGAGACTCAGGCTGAGATAATCATTGACAACGCAAAAAAAGAGGCAGAACGCAAAAAGAAAGAAATTATTGTAGAAGGCAAAGAAGAAATTCTCAAAAACAAGAACGAAACTGAAAAAGAACTCAAAGAACGCAGAAACGAAGTAAACCGTCTGGAGAGAAGAGCCATCCAGAAGGAAGAGAACCTTGACAAAAAGCTTGAAAACCTTGAAAAGAAGGAAGAGCAGTGCAACCAGAAAATAAAAAATCTGGAGGCTCAGGAGGCAGAGATCTCCGCTCTCAAGGAAAAGCAGCTTGCAATTTTGGAAGAGTATGCCGGTCTGACCAGCGAGCAGGCAAAGGCATTCCTCATTGAAAAGATCGAAAGCGAAGCCCGCCGCGAGGCAGCGATCCGCGTGGGCGAGATCGAGCAGGAGATCAAGGACACCGCCGACGAAAAGGCAAAGAACATAATCACCGCCGCCATCCAGAGATGCGCGGCAAACCACGTTACCGAAGCAACCGTTTCGGTAGTTATGCTTCCCAATGACGATATGAAGGGAAGGATCATCGGACGCGAGGGAAGAAACATCCGTACCATCGAATCTCTCACCGGCGTTGATCTTATTATTGACGATACCCCCGAGGCTATCACCCTTTCAAGCTTCGATCCCATGAGAAGAGAGGTTGCCCGCCTCTCCATTGAAAAGCTTATGACCGACGGAAGGATCCATCCCACAAGGATAGAGGAGACCGTCGAAAAGTCCAAGAAGGAAGTCGAAGCCATCATCAAGCAGGAGGGCGAGAAGGCGGTCCTCACCACCGGCGTTCACAGTATGAACAGTGAGCTTATCAAGCTTCTGGGAAGGCTGAAGTACCGCACAAGCTACGGTCAGAACGTTCTTATGCACTCCATCGAGGTAAGCTACATTGCGGGAATGATCGCAGACGAGTTGGGCATCGAGCCCGCTTTGGCAAGACGTGCAGGTCTTCTCCACGATATAGGCAAGGCTCTCAACCACGAGGTTGAGGGAAGCCACGCTCAGATCGGTGTTGACATCGCAAAGAAATACCGCGAGAACAAGGAAGTTATCCACGCCATCGAGGCGCACCATAACGATGTCGAGCCCCAGACTCTTGTGGCAGTTATCGTTCAGGCGGCAGACGCAATCAGTGCAGCCCGTCCCGGCGCACGCAGAGAGGACATTGAAAACTACATCAAGAGACTTCAGAAGCTGGAGGAGATCGCAAACAGCTTTAACGGTGTTGAGAAATCCTTTGCCATCCAGGCAGGCAGAGAGCTCAGACTTATGGTCAAGCCCGAGGTCATCAACGATGAAAGCATGGCTCTTATCGCCCGCGAGATAGTACGCAAGATCGAGACCGAAATGGAATATCCCGGTCAGATCAAGGTCCACGTCATCCGCGAGAGCAGAGCTATCGAGTACGCGAAGTAATGAAGCCGCTTCGCATCGCCGCCTTCGGCGATATGGTCTCCCCCGCCGCAGTTGCCCTTTTTGAAAAAAAGATTGGCTGCTTCAAAAGGGAAAATCAAGTCGATTTTGTCATTGTCAACGGCGAGAACGCCGCCAAGGGCAACGGCTTGGATCCCGACAGCGCACTCAGTCTCAGACAAAGCGGCGCAGACGTGGTAACGGGCGGAAACCACACCCTCAGAAGGTTTGATCTCTACCCATTTCTTGACGACGAACCCTGGCTCATACGCCCCATCAACTACCCCGATAGCGTTCCGGGAATGGGCTACGTTATTTCCGATACCCCCTATGGCAGGATAATGGTGATCAACGTAATGGGCTGCGTATACATGGACAGTCTCAACTCCCCCTTTGACACGGTAGACAGACTTCTGGCTAAGGAAAAAGGCAATTACGATCTGTGCGTTATGGACGTTCACGGAGAAGCAACCAGTGAAAAAGCGGCTTTGGCGCACTATTTTGACGGCAGGATAGATGCAATATTCGGCACCCACACCCACGTTCAGACCTCCGATATCCGAATTTTAAAAAGGAATACCGGATTCATAACCGATCTTGGAATGTGCGGTCCTGTTGATTCTATCTTAGGTGTGGATCCGCAAAAGGTCATCGACAAATTCCGCACCAAGCTCCCAACGCAGTTTAAGGCTGCATCGGGGCCCTGCTCCCTTGAGGGCGCTCTGTTCACCCTCCAAGCGGGAAAGGGATGCATTGAAGCGAAGAGCTTCAGAATACACGAATGAAATAATCAAATATAAGTTAAAGCAGTCGCAATTGCGACTGCTTTTTCATTTTCCTATTTCCGTTTCTCTGAACGCCTTAGGTGATGCTCCATAATACTTTTTAAACATTTTGGAAAACAGGAGAGGATCGCTATAGCCCACCGAATTTGATATAAAGCCTATATTAAGCTCGGTGCTTTTCAAAAGAAAGCCTGCCTTTTCCATACGAAGCTCCATTAAGATCTCCTTGGGAGATCTGCCGCAAGCCTTCTTGAAAAGGCTGAAAAGATAAGTCCTGCTGACTCCCACGGCCTTTGATACTTCATCCACGGTAATGGGCTCGTAATAGTGATTCTTCATATATCTGACCGCATCTCGATAATAAGGGTGTTCCTTCTCCTCCCTCTCCTTATTACTTGAAAACGTACTGAAAAGCTCGTAAAGCTTTGATGTAAACAAAAGGTTTTCTCCCAGATCACTGCTTCTGTCTCTGGGCATAGCCCTGATCAAGGCGGCAACACCCTTTCCGTCCTCGGGCCGTATCAACGGCTCATCCACACTCACACCAAGCTTTGAGAAAAGCCCCTCCGCCTCAGCTCCGGTAAATGCCACCCAGATATAATGCCAGGGATCTTCGGCATCTGCGCAGTATTTGACTACAGTATAGGGAAAAATAACAAAGGCCTCCCCTGCTTCAACCGGGTACTCACGGTCGGAGCAATAGTATTTTCCCTTTCCCGAGATAACGTAATGAATTATAAAGTGATTTCTTATACCCGCCCCCCAGCTATGAAGCGGAGGGCACCTTTGCTCGTTTGTAAGCAATGGATAAAGGCCCACCTTACTCTCGGCATCGGGATCGTCGAACCGTATAAAATAGCTTATCATATTTTCACCTCTTTTACAGAAAACATTTTACCATAAAATCAATACATAATGCAATAGACATTTTTAAAAAATATGATAAAATATCACTTATAACCGTTACAAAAAATCAAATCCGTCCATAAAAAAACAATTAAACTTTTTTCAATGAAAAGAGAGGATCACACAATGAAAAAATTTGCATTCATCGGCGGCGGAAGCTTTGGCTTTACAAGGACTCTTGTAAGAGACATTTTAACATTTCCCGCCTTCAGAGATGCCCACATCGCCCTGATGGACATCGATGAGGAGCGACTGGGCTACATCAAAAAGGCCTGCGATAAGCTTGTGGAGCTTGGAAATTATCCCGCAACCGTCACCGCCACCACAAACAGAGCGGAGGCACTTAAGGATGCCGACGGTGTTCTCTGCACCATCCTTGCAGGCGACGTTGACGTTTGGCAGCATGACGTTCTCATTCCCGAAAAGTACGGCGTGGATATCAACGTCGGTGATACCCGCGGTCCCTCGGGAATCTTCCGCGCTCTGAGAACCATCCCCGTTATGCTGGACATCTGCGCCGATATAGAAAAATACTGCCCCAACGCAGTATTTTTAAACTACACTAACCCCATGGCAATGCTCTGCAGAGCAATGCAGGAAAAGTATCCTCATTTGAAGATCACGGGTCTTTGCCACAGTGTTCAAGGAACCGCCGAAATGCTTGCAAAATGGGTGGGAGCAGATCCCAAGGACGTCACCTACACCTGCGCGGGCATAAACCATCAGGCATTTTATCTTGATCTGAAGTGGAACGGAAAGGATATGTATCCCCTTCTCAGAGAAGCGATGAACAAGCCCGAGGTAGCCGAAAGCGAGACCGTAAGAAACAATATGTTCAAGCACCTCGACTACTACGTCACCGAATCCAGCGGCCACAACAGCGAGTACGTTTCCTGGTACAGAAAAAGAGCGGATCTTGTGGAAAAATATTGCAACGGAACCTGCTGGAATCCCGGCAAGCACGCATATATCCTCAACCACTACAAGAAGCGCAAGGACACCTGGCGCAACGAGATCAAGGAATGGCTCGACAAGCCCACCCACAATCTGGAAAGAGGCGCAGAATACGCCGCTTATATCTTCAACGCAGTCTTCGGCGATAACACCATGTTCCGCTTTAACGGAAACGTCAGAAACTTCAACCTTATTGACAACCTTCCCTACGGCTGCTGCGTTGAGGTACCCGTTATTGCATCAAAGGATTCTCTGGAAGCGGTTGCGGTGGGAGCACTTCCCGATCAGCTTGCAGTGCTGATCAACACCAGCGCCCGTTGCGAGGAGCTTGCCGTACAGGGCGCATTGGAGGGCGATCCCAGAAAGGTATTCCACGCCATTGCCTTCGACCCCCTCACAAGCGCAGTTCTCTCCCTTGACGAGATACAGTCAATGGTAGACGAAATGTTTGAAGCCAATAAGGATTATCTGCCGCAGTTTAAAACACTGAGATAACCTTAAGCTTTATTCCAACTCAAGTGAGCAAGTGATTTTAAATAAAAAGTTTCGTTAAAATTCACGAAAAAGTTTCGTAAGGAAAACACTTGGCAGAGAAATATTCCTACTGTATAATTTATTTGTATATTTTAATCTTTCTTTTGTATTATCAGTCGCCTACAGTATAAAACAGAGGAAAGATAAAAATAAAAAACAAAAGGAGAAAAATATGAAAAAAATCATATCGATCGTGCTTGCTTTAGTTATGATCGTTCCTATGATGTGCTTCAGCGCTTCTGCTGCTGCAAGCATCACACCGGACACGTCATGGTACGACGCAAGCAAGTCGGAATTTGTGATCGACTCAGCTGCCGATCTCTATGGCTTTGCTCAGCTTGCAAACGGTGGAAATACCTTTGCAGGTAAGACAGTCAAGCTCGGCGCAGACATCACGATCAACGAAGGAAAAGCCTCCGATTGGGCTTTGGCTCAGGATAACGATTCCTTCTTAGAGCTTGAGCTCATCAGATGGACTCCCATTAATGGCTTTGCAGGAACCTTTGACGGCCAGGACCATACCATCAGCGGTGTGGCAAGCTTGGGTGCTTATTCGGCTCTTTTCAAAAGCACAAGCGCCAATTGCGTTATCAAAAATCTTAACGTTGTAAACAGCTACTTCTGTGATCCTTCAGAAACCGGATTTGTAGGTGTTGTTTCTTCCATCGGCGGAGGAAACTTCGAAAAGATCTATTCCGACGCATACTCTTACACAAAGGGTCACCATGCAGGCGGTATCTTCGGATGCGCTACTGCTCCCGTAACTGTTAAGAACTCCTGGTTTGACGGCTCTGTTTTACTGGGACGCAGATTCGGCGGCGGTATCGTCGGTAACGGAAACGGCAACGTTGTCGTTATCGAAAACTGTCTCAACTCCGGCTCTGTACATTCCAAGGAAGTACAGTATCAGCTTGCTCACATCGGCGGTATGTGCGGACGTAACGACAGCTTCACCACCATCAAAAACTGTCTCAACGTAGGCGCTATCACCTCCGACTACTCTAATGCAGGAGTAAACGACGTTCTCGGCGGCATCTTCGGTGCTAACTCCCAGGGCGACGCTACCAAGGGCGGAACCGTTATTGAAAACTGCTGGACCACTGTTGAGTCCTGCGTTAAGGCAGTAGGTACGACCGGTCCTGCCGCATCCGCAAAGATCGACGTTAACGTTATCAGCGAGTCTCTTCTTGTCGGCTACGGCGCATACACCAACACAACTCTCGACTTTGAAAACGTTTGGGCAGTAGATACTGACGGTTACCCCGTTTTGCAGTGCTTTGCCGATGTAATTCCCACTCTTTACAAGGTCAACAATCCCCAGATCGTTGATTACGAGGTCAAAGCTGAAGGCTTCTACGGCCCCAGATGGTACGTTGAGCTTGAGATTCCCGAAGGAATGACCAAGGACAACGTCACTCTCGGCGCTCTTATCGTTCCTACCAAGGCTCTTCCCGCAGGCCGCGAGATCGGCTTGAACGATGAGTCCCTTACTTACAGAGACGTTGAGTACAAGGTAGCAAACGTTGAAGCAAAGATATTCCGTGAGAGTGAAGAAGGCAAGCTTCTGGCTTCCTTTGTCATCACAGATCTTGATGCCGAGCTTGTTCGCACCTCCTTTACTCTTAAGCCCTATGCCATCTATACAGTAAAAGAGGGCGATATCATTTCCTACGGCGACAGTGCAAGCGCAGCCTTCTACAAGGATGCAGTTCTTGAAAGCAAGGATAGCGCTACCGCTGCTGAAAAGAAGGCTCTTCTTGACAAGGTCCTGGCTCCCATATACGAAGGTCTGGGCGGCGAATTCCCCGTTATCGAGGAATGGAGCGAGATTGACGAATTCGTCGAGGTTCCCGCATACAAGGCCGATTCCATCGCTATCAACCCCGCAGAGGATTACGGTCCCGAGCACGCAGAGGCAGGTAATCCCACCAAGGTGATCCGTCTTGACAATGCAGAGGATAAGCACTACTACGAATACAGAAAGCTGCTTGAGCAGTTTGGCTTTAAGCTCTACGTTGATAACGGCGAGACCGGTCTGAACGATTCCGTTTACACCGCTATCTACACCAAGGGCGACCTTGTTGTTACCGTTACCATGATCAGCTATCAGTTCCAGCTCTACGTAACCGCAACCTACGATATGCCTCTTTCCGAGCATCTCTTTGACAACTTCAAGGATGAAGCGGTTGCAGGCGCAAAGGACAGCTTGAGTATGCTTGAAATGAACAACTGGGGTAACAGCTTCGTTATCCAGCTCAAGAACGGTCACTTCCTCGTAAACGACGGTGCAGGTGACGAAGAGTTCCCCTACCTTATGCAGTACCTCCAGAAGCTGGCAGGCGAAGGCAAGCCCGTTGTAATCGAGGCTTGGTTTGTTACCCATGCTCATTACGACCACTACTGTATTATCAGAGGACTTGAGAAGCATCCCGAATTCCTTCCCGAGGAGTTCTACGTAGAAGGCTTCTACATCAACTTCCCCAGCTATGATGTCAACCAGTTTGACCTCGGCGTTTACAATGAGATCCCTCAGGTAGTTTCCGCAATCAAGACTGTTAAGACCACAAAGGGAACCACTCCCGAGATCTACAGACCTATGACCGGCCAGAGATACTATTTCTGCGATTCTATCGTTGAAATTCCCCATTCTCAGGAGCAGCTGACCACCGATGAATATTACGTCAGATCCTCACAGAAGCAGTTCAACGATTCCTCCACATGGTACAAGCATTACCTCAACGTTGGAAACGGCGAATACCAGACCTTCCTCGTCGGCGGTGACAGCGACCATGGCGGACAGCAGGAATTGATGTGGAACTACGACGAGGAATACCTCGACGTTGATATCACTGCTGTGCTTCACCACGGTTACAACAGCTGGAATGAATTCACAGACTTCATCAGCTACAAGACTCTTCTCGTTCCTCAGAGAGAGAAGAACCTCGGCGCTGAAACCAGCTATGCTTACACCTTTGCCGAAGAGTACTTCTTCGAGGGCAACGGAAACGTGATGCTCACCTTCCCCTATAAGGTTGGAGAGGCTGTTCAGAAGCATGAATTCCAGTGGGAATATGCTTCTGTATACGGCGGAGTAAACGGTCAGAAGAAGGGAGGCGCTTAAGCAATGAAGAAATACACATCTCCCGAAGCTAAGCTTCTTTCCCTGGAGATAGAGGACGTGATCACTGCATCCGCAGTTGCTCCCTCCTCCAGCGTAAACGCAAGTGTTCCCCCCACATCCACTGTGGCTCCCACAGTATCCGATGCAGGTCTTGACAACACAGTAAGCGCTGACACCTGGAAGCAGTAAGCAAAAAACAACCAAAGAGCTATGTCCCTTCGGGACATAGCTCTTTTTTCGTAAAAAAGCGGCGTATCCGAAATTCGGATACGCCGTAACCGTTTATTTTGCCAAAGAAGCGAAATGCTTTATTCTATCCTTAAGATCGGGCATCTTTTCCTTAGTCTTTGCACTGAACATATTATCTTCCACGTTCTCGGTACCGCAGTTTTCGTGTCCGATAAGAGCGTAGGTAGCCTCGATAAGGTGGCCGAATTTGGGATCGTCAAGAGCTACGCAGATGAACTTCTGTCTGGGAGAGTTGATATCCTCGCCGCTGATCTGGAAGAAGCCGTTCTTATCGCAAAGAGCCATAAGTCTGTCAAGCTGCTGAGGAGTATTTCTTGTGGGCATATAAGTAATTGCGTTGAAGCGCTTTTCCTTGAGCACCTCAATAAGCTCATCGAGATAATCATCCTCAAACTTCTGAGCCTTCTTATCACCGGTAACAGAATTTCCGACGTCGCCCAGATAAGCGTAAGCGGCAATACCGCCCACTCTGTTGGCAAGAGCAATATAATCATCCACCTTGGGACATTCCTCCGTAGCGTCGATATAGAACTTTTCAACCATATTACCCTTCAAAAGGCCCAGCACGTCGTAAGCATAACGGATATCGTCGGTGGGAGTGCTTCTGAGAAGATCCTTTATCTTGTCGCTGACCGCGATCTTCATTTCGTTCTCTGCAAAGTCTATAAGGCTTTCGGCAGTGGGGTAGCGCTCCATTATCTTCTTTGTGAGAGCATAAAGGATGTGGCGCTCCGTAACGCTTCCGCCTATTGCAAAATTGCTGAGAGGCACTACGTCCTTGTCAAAATCAAGGCTGAGGCCGTAGGGGCTCACAAGAGCGGTGATGTTTTGGCACATCTTTTTATTTCTTTCGTTTCTCTTGGCTCTGTAGTAAGCAAAAAACTCGTTTACCTCATCGATAAACTGATGAGGAATGCCGTGAAGTGCAACGTAAGCCACGGATTTCTGGTCGGGGTTATTGATGCGCTTTCCGTTAAGCGAGGTTCCAGACATATCCACTCTGCACTCCACACCGCAGGTAACAGGCATACCGAGGATCTCTGCAGCCTTAAGGAATTCCTTGCAGCCGCCGGTGGAATCGTGATCCATAATTCCCGCGGTCTTAAGTCCGTTCTGCCAAGCCATATAAAGCGCCTTGGTCGGGGAATAGGGAGAGAAGGAATAAGTAGTATGAATGTGGTTGTTAACGTAATTTGTTACTGCGGGCTTAGCAAGCTTTCCTTCATCGGTAAGCTTCTTCAGCTCCTTAAGAGCCTCCAGTCTTTTACATTCGCAGGAATCGTTAAGTTGTTCAATAAGCTTGGTGATATCCATTTTTATACCTCTTTATCAGTTTTTCAAGGGGGAGAAGCTCCCCCTTGATATGTTCTTTATTACTTAAGCATTTCCTGACCGCCGGTTACGGGAATAGCCTGACCGGTCTCGTACTTCTGCTCAACCGCATAGACAACAGCCTTAGCAACGTCCTCAGGCAGACATCCTCTTCCCAAGGGCACCTTGGACATATAGAACTTTCTTACGTCCTCAACGTTCTTTGCGCCGGGAACCTTTCCTGCGTTGAGGTACTGTACGAACAGACCCTTTTCGGGATCGCTCCACAGGGGACCGTCAAGGAAGTTACCGGGGCAGATAGCGTTTACCTTGATGTTATAGGGTGCAAGCTCGAGAGCAAAGCTCTGAGTAAGACCGATTCCGCCGAATTTACTGCCTGCGTAAGCAAAATTCTTGTTGCTTCCCGCAAGACCGCTCTTGGAGTTGATGCTGATGATATCAGCGGCATAATCGGGGCATACCGCGTTCTGTATCTTCATGGGACGGGTGCAATACTTTGTGCAGAGGAAGAATGCGGTGTAGTTTACAGCGGTAACAAGCTCAAAGGTAGGCTTAGTCATTTCCTCAAGGCTTCCCGCTCTTGCAATACCTGCATTATTAACAAGAATATCAAGACCGCCGTAATTCAAAACGGTCTGATCGACCATTGCCTTAACGGCATCCTCATCGCTGACGTTTACCATAACCGCAATAGCGGTGCCCTTGCCGTACTTTTCACAAAGTCCGTCTGCAACCTCCTGAGCGGAGTTGATATTCATATCAGCGATAACGGTGTAAGCGCCGTCTGCAGCCATACATTCCGCAATACCCTTACCAAAGCCCTGACCTGCACCTGTGATGATGGCGATCTTGTTGGTAAGGCGCTTTGCACTGCCTGCGCTGAGGCTGACCTTACTGCGGTAGCTCTCGACCTCCCAGTTCTGGATAAAGAGGCTGAGCTCATCGTTAAGAGGAGCCGCTCCGCCGAAGCTCTGCGCAAAAACTGCGATCTTTACGCCGTCAAGGAAGACCTCTGCAGCGGTGGAAGCATCCTTGTAGGAGCCGCCGCAAACAAAGCAACCCAGCTTTTCAACCGCAATAACCTTGGGGATGATGCCGTTTGCATCAACGTACTCCTTGTGAAGCTTTTTAAGAAGCTCGAGAGTCTCTTCCTTGGTCTCGCAGTAAGGGATCCACAAGGGAGCCTTCTTGCAATATACGATGTGATCGGGAGTAAAGCTCTTTGCCAAAGGCTCAAAGCTCTTTTCATCCTTCAAGAAGCCTGCAAGCTCCTTATTGCAAACAAACTTACAAACGGATTTTCCTTCTGCATTAAAGAGCATTCTTGCCGCGGGAGCAAGATAAGCCGCCTTATCCACGTCATACTCTGCATCGGAAAAGTCATAGGTCCTCACAAGCTTGCCGTTGATGGCATCCATAACGCTGCCAACTATAGTGTCGATCTCCTCTGTGGTGTCTGCCGCAAAGAAGATTCCGTGATTCTCAAGGAAGAGCACCTGGCAATCCTTGCCCTTTTCTGCCTTATACTCAGCCATTCTCTTGTTACAGAGATCAGCAAGAATGTAACCGGGCTTTGTGGCGTCAGTCCAGATAGCATCGGGGAACATTTCAGCTACCACCTCTGCACCCTTCAAGCAGCAGGTAATGCCGTTAACTGCGGCAGGATGAACGTGAAGAACGTACTTCTGAGGGAAGAGATTGTGCAAAAGGCACTCAACACTGGGGCGCTTTGCTTCCTCGCCCTTGCAACGGGCATCCATCATATCGCCGAGAACCTCAGCCTCTCTTGCAGCCTCGTCCGCAGAATAGGTCTTTGTCATTACCTCGTTAAGGCTCTTTCTGCAAAGCTTAACAAACTGCTCGGGGCAGATCGTTGCAAGAGATGAACCGGATCCCTTAACAAAAAGAAGCTCGTCGGTCTTATAAGATGTGTTTCCGCCTCCGGCAAGAACAAAATCGGGGTTCTTACCGTATTTCTGAGACATTTCAACAAGTTTTTTCATTTCCATTTTTTATTCTTCCTTTCTATCAGTTCCAAAGCCTTTCGGGATATTCTCCCGCAGCTATCATAGCATTAAGGGCATCCACCACGGCCTGTCTGTCCTCGTGATAGGTAACTCCGTACCACCTTGCATCGGTTCCCAGCACCTTTACGTCGCAAAGCCCCTTGGAGATCATATTCTTAACCGCACTGGGCAAATAATACTCGCATTTTTCAAGATTAGCCTTGTTTTCCTCAAAGAACTCCGCGATACCGCCTTCAAGCTCTTTAAAGAACTCCTTGGTAAAGCCCCAGCAGTTCATACTTGCGATGGCATTCTCGGAAAGATCGAACCACTTATCATCCTCAAAATACTGAATGGTGCCGTTATTTCTCTGGATCTTGGTGCGCTCTGTTATAACCGAAAGTATTCCGTTTTCATCGGTCTCGCATATACCTCTGGATACGTGTCCGTTCTCGGTGAGAGTGTTGCAAAGCTTGAAGCCGCTCATACAAAAATGAGCCTTTGCCTCGCCCTTCTTGGCAGCTCTGAGATGATCGGCGATGATAGCAAAGGAAGCCTTGCCGTAGAAATCATCGGAGTTGATGACCGCAAAATCGTCATCCCCTACAGCCTCACGGGCACAAAGCACTGCGTGAGCCGTTCCCCAGGGCTTCTTTCTCGCTTCGGGGATATCAACGCCGTCCGCATATTTTTCTATCTTCTGGAAAACAAACTCAATATCTATCTTTCCTTCGATCCTGCGGCTTACAGTTTCCTTGAATGCCTCAAGATTTTCTTCCTTAATGATGAAAACAACCTTATTAAAGCCCGCTCTGATGGCGTCGTAAATGGAATAATCTATGATAAATTCCCCACCGGGGCCAACGGGATCAAGCTGCTTCAGTCCGCCGTAACGGCTTCCCATACCTGCAGCCATAATAACAAGAGTCATAATAGCCTTTCCTTTCCCATATTTATTACGAGCATTAAGCCAATGCCCCAAGAGACATCGGCTTAATGATATCATTTTCAGTTTCTCTTAAGAAGAACCTCGTTCTCGTACTCTTCAACGACCTTGAACCAGCTTTCATCGGCAATAACACCGTTGTCCAGGCAGAATTTCTTCCAAACGTCGCCGACGGGAAGAGTCTTGATCTCCTCGGTGATAGCCATCTTCTCGCTGAATCTGCCTTCATCCTGCATATTCTTAAGAAATGCATTGGGGGTAAGAAGAGCTCCCAGAAGCGCCTTCTGCATATTTCTCATACCGACTACCCAAGCACAGAGACGGTTGATGCTTGCATCAAAATAGTCAAGACCGATAAGAACTCTGTCGGTAGCATCGCAACGAACTATCTCCTTTGCGATCTCCTTAAGCTCGTCGTCAAGAACCACAACGTGGTCACTGTCCCAACGGATACCTCTGGTAACGTGCAGAGCCACCTTGTCGGAGAAGAGAAGCATAGAGGGGATCTTATCGCTTACAACCTCAGTGGGATGGTAATGACCGTTGTCAAGCAGGCAAAGAATATTGTTCTTTGCTGCGTAATTCATATAAAACTCGTGAGATCCGACGGTATAAGCCTCAACGCCGATACCGAACACCTTACTCTCTACGGAGTCAACTATGTATCTGGGGTCGAGCTTCTCGGAATAGATCTCATCCAGGGAAGCCTTCAGTCTTGCACGGGGTCCCAGTCTGTCAGCGGGAACGTCCTTAAGACCGTCGCCGATCCAAAGGTTGCAAAGACAGGTAGTGCCAAGCTCCTTACCCATATACTCTGCTATACGTCTGCAAGCCTTACCGTGGCGGATCCAATAGTTTCTGATCTCGTCATCGGGGCTGGAAAGGGTAAGTCCGCTGTCTGCCATGGGATGGCTGAAGAACGTGGGGTTAAAATCAAGTCCGACTCCGAGCTCCTTTGCAAATTCCACCCAGGGAGCGAAGTGCTTGGGCTCAAGAGCATCGCGCTCAACGGGAGTATCGGAAACCGCATAGCTTGCGTGAAGATTGATGCGATGCTTGCCGGGGATAAGGCTGAAGGCCTTTCTGATGTCCGCCTTAAGCTCCTCAAAGTTTCTTGCACGGCCGGGATAGTTACCGGTGGTCTGAATACCGCCGGAAAGTGTGGTAGCACCCTCAAAGCCCTTTACGTCGTCGCCCTGCCAGCAATGCATTGAGATCGGAATGTTCTTCAAGGCCTCCAAAGCCTTGTCGGCGTCAACGCCAAAAGCCGCAAACTGCTCTTTTGCACTGAGATATCTTTCGTTGATGTTCATAGCTGTTCTCCTTTATTTTGTGTATTCCTTAACCGCGAAGGAATCGTGTATTTTTTCTCTTGCGTGTCTGAGGTTTTCAAGCTCGCCCGCCTTTATCATCTGAGCGCAAAGGTTACCGATGGAGGTCGCCTCCTTGGGACCTGCATAAACCTTTCTGCCGGAGAGACGCGCCGTAAGACGGCTGAGATACTCATCGTTGCAGCCACCGCCGACGATCTTGATGGAGTGGAACTTTGTTCCCGTCATCTTCTCCAGATCGTCTGCCACTCTCGCATAGGTTCCCGCAAGACTCTGATATATGGCACTGAGAAGCTGGCCGTTATTTTCGGGGACCTTTTGAGAGGTCTTGGCACAGTAATCCTTGATGGCCTCGATCATACTGTCAGGAGCGAGGAATATCGTGCTGTCAACGTCAAGCCTGGAGGGGAAGCCCTCTTCAGCTATAGCCATATCGCAAAGCTCGTCGAAGGTATACTTTTCCCCCTTCTCCTCAAGCTCGCGCTTAACGGATTGGATCATCCAAAGACCCATTATGTTCTTCAGATAGCGATATCTGAGATCATATCCGCCCTCGTTGGAGAAGTTGAGCTTCATACTCTGCGCACTGCAATCGGGCTCGCTTCTTTCGATACCCACAAGGCTCCAGGTTCCGGAGGAAATGAACACACTGTCAAATCCGCTGTCACCCTTGCCCATAGGCAGACTGAGCACTGCGGAGCCGGTGTCATGAGTGCAGGGAAGCACTACCTCGCAATCGAAGCCAACCATTTCAACGATCTC
The DNA here is from genome assembly GCA_015063985.1 of Oscillospiraceae bacterium. GTDB lineage: Bacteria > Bacillota > Clostridia > Oscillospirales > SIG627 > SIG685. The sequence goes on from SVTC01000003.1 coordinate 39,790, forward strand.
CTTTTTGAACATTCCCACGCTGGTGCCCGGAGAATTGAGCTTACCGAAAATGGACGTGGGATATCCCAGCTTTTCCATCAGCTCAAAGTCCCAGGTCGCCTTTTTGGCATTTACCATCTGGGTTGTGGAGGCGTTTGTATATTCATTCATACATACTCCCGTAAGAAGGAAGTTGAAATATTCGGGAGTCATCAAAAAGCGCTTTGCTCTTTCAAAGTACTCGGGATGGTTCTTCTTGATAGCCCAGAACTGATTGATTGTGTTGAAATCAACCCTCTGGATACCCGTTCTGGCATACAGCTCCTCCTCGGGAACTATCTTGAATATCTCCTCGTCAGCACCCTTTGTTCTGGGGTCTCTGTAAGAAACGGTGTCTCCGATGACCTTATTGTTCTCATCAAGCAACACAAAATCAACACCCCAGGTATCTATACCCATTGATGAGGGGATCATATTCTCCTCTTTGCACTTCTTCAAGCCGTTGAGTATCTCTGTAAACAACAGCTCAAAATCCCAACAAAGATAACCGTTCTTCTTGTAGAGACGGTTGGTAAAGCGATACATCTCCTTGGTCTTTATAAGACCGTTTTCCAAATAACCGATAATATGTCTTCCGCTGGAAGCTCCGATATCTACGGCAAGATAATAATTGCAGGCCATATTAAATGCCTCCTTTTTTCATTGCTTCGGCAGTAAATCTACCTTACATTATATGATAACATATTTCTTATAACCTTGTCAAGACGACAAAGGAAAATGTTGGTGATTTGTTTAAGATTATATCAGACATATTACAACTAAACCGAATTTTCCCTTTTATTTTTCCTATTTATAAACAATTTTAAAATTCTTTTGTAAAGCCCTTGCGATAATCGAAAGTATAAGCTATAATAACTACAAAGACAAAAAACAATACTTTTACGGATGATATAAATGAAAAAGAAAAAAACACTGATCACCGAGGAAGCTCTGATCAACCCCAAGGAAGCCAACTTGAGCAGTACGGCTCCCGAAAAGGCATCTCCCCGCCCCTCAAAGCGCTTTACTATGCCAAGGGTAAACGACAAGGAGGGAAAAAGAGTTCTGCTTGTTGAAAGGGTCAAGGCTGCAAACACACCCAAGGAAGACCCTAAAGAGAAGAAAAGAAAAGATAAAAAGAACAGATCGCTTAAGGCTCCCAAGCCCTCGGAAAAGCTTTTGTTGAATGCCATTTTCAACGAAGAGGAAGAAGCCCCGCAGGAGAAGGAGGTCAAAAAGCAAAGAAGCTTCGGCGCCATAGACTACGTCAGATACCTGATGCTTTTTATTTGCTTCTCTGTATTTTTATACTCCTCCTACACGCTTGTAAGCTCGCTTCTCAACAGAGCCGAAAGCCGCGAGCTTTACGACCAGCTGGATAATTTCTGGAACAGCGAGGACCGTTTCGGATCATCGTACCTTAAAAGCTCTGTCCAAAGCGCTCCCGCAGTTGATCTGCTCAGCGCCTACGTGGGAGTAACTCCCCCCGAGGAGGATCCCCTTTTGAAGGAGGATCAGAATTTCTCCTCGATCATGGCAAAGATCAATTACCTTAAGACTCAGAACAAAGACACCGTGGGCTGGATAACCGTTTCGGGAACCAACATCAGCTACCCCGTTGTACACACCACGGACAATGATTATTATCTGCGCAGAAGCTTCTACGGAAGAAGCAATCTGGCGGGCACACTGTTTGTGGATTACCGCAACAGCAAAAAGCTTATGGAAAACCGCAACACCGTTATCTACGGTCATAATATGAACGACGGCTCCATGTTCAACAACCTTCACGACTTCAAAAACGAGGACGTTTTTAAAAACGGCATCATCGAGGTCGCCACAGCAAACGGAGTGTTTATCTACGAGGTATTCTCCGTCCACAAGCCCCTTGATACCAGCGAGTATTTCCAGACGGACTTTGAAAACGACGAGCAGTTTATCGCTTTTCTTGAGGAGATAACGGTAAACAGCCTCTATATCAAGGAAGGTCTTGAGCTCTCCCCCGGAGACAAGGTCATAACCCTTTCCACCTGCGTGGATCCCATTCTGCAAAGCGAATACCGCTGGGCAGTTCACGGAAAGCTCATACAGGTGATCAACTATATCCCCTGATAAAAAAGCCCGACGCAAAAATATTTGCGTCGGGAAGTTCATTTATAAAGCAAGGCTTATTTGACCTGTACATTCCTTATCAAGGCATCGCTTTCCTTTTTTAGCAAAGCGGCGCAGCAGGCGGTCATCATAGCTCTAAGGCTTTCCTTAAGAAGCTCTTTTCCGCTATCGGTACCGGAAAAATCCTCCAGAAGCAGCTCGGACACCCTACGAAAGCTATCGTCCGACACATCTGCCGAGGCACATATTCTCTTCATTCCCTTACAAAGGCAGTCAAAAAGCTTCGACTCGGCAATAATATCGTCGCTCTTATCCTCGACCGAGCCGTTTATCCTCGCCAAAAGCCCAACTATCTGCTCCAGGCTCAAAGCATCCCTGAGGGCATTTATGATCAATATTCTCGATATCTGCCTTTCGGCGTATTTCTTATTCACGGGCTTTGCCACCCATCCGCGCTTGATCCAATTCTGTATGGTCGTAGGCTCAAGCCCCGTCAGCGAGCAGACCTGAGAAAGGCTGAAGCCCCCCGAAAGCCTCAAGGCGGGCTCAATACTTCCAAACGTCCCTTCAGCGTATTCATCCAATGGCAAAACAGTTCCCGGAACCTTTTCAAGATGCATATGATCTCCTCCTTAAAGTCTTTAAAACGTTCTTTACGTTAGCTTGATTATACCACAAGTTCCGCTGAACTTCAATAGAAAAACAAAAAAAGAACCCCAAACAAGGAGAAAACCATGACTTCATTTGAACAATATCTCTCTACACTGCAAGACGACCAAGCAGTACTGCTCACCTCGCCCATAAGCCGCCGTTACGTAACCGCCTTTCAGTCCAGCGACGGAGCCGTATTTGCATATCAAAACAAGATACTGCTTTTTCTGGATATGCGATACTACGAAATGGCAACCATTGCAAAAAGCCAAGGCAAGCTGCCGACATCTGTGGAGATCCTTCATTCAAAGGACTTTAAGGACACCGTAATAGGGCTTACAGACAAGGGTGTAGATCGAATCTATTTCGAGGAAAAGAGGACGTATTGCTCTCAGCTTGACAGATACAAGCTCGCATACCCCAAGGCAAGCTTTCTCCCCTTCGGCGACACTCTCGAAAAGCTGAGAAGCCAAAAGACGCCCCAAGAGCTGGAAAAGATAAAGGCCTCCCAAAATATCACGGAAAAAGCCTTCGAGCATGCTCTCGGCTGCATCCGCGAGGGTATGAGAGAAGCTGAGCTTGCTTTGGAGCTGGATTTTGCAATGAGGCGCTTCGGCGCTCAAGCCATAGCCTTTGAGACTGTTTGCGTCTTCGGATCAAACACCTCTCTTCCCCACGGCAAGCCCGGAGACAGAGCTCTCCGCCGCGGCGATTTCATTACCATGGACTTCGGAGCCAATCTCGACGGCTACTGCTCCGATATGACAAGGACCGTATGCTTCGGAAAAGCAAGCGAAAAGCAAAAGGAGGTCTATAATTTAGTCCTGCGTGCCCAGCTTGAGGCTCTTGATAAGATCAAAGGAAATATAAAGGGAAGTCTTGCGGACTCCTACGGAAGAAAAATAATTGAGGACGGCGGCTACGGAGAATATTTCAATCACTCCTTGGGCCACAGTCTCGGCCTTGAGGTGCACGAATCCCCCAACTTCTCCCCAAGAGAGGAGAACATCGTCCCCTGTTCAGCGGTGGTCAGCGTCGAACCGGGCATCTACCTTCCCGGAGAATTCGGTGTGAGAATAGAAGACATCGTTTATCTGACAGAAGATGGATGCATTAATCTCACCCATAGCCCCAAGGAGCTCTTGGAGTTGGACTAAAAACAGATACCGCGCTCATAAAACCAAGTCACCCAAAAGTACAAAAATTTATTCACCAAAAAGGATCAAGATAATGAATGTTTTTTTCGTAAGTAACAGCACTTGTTACTACTTCACCCCCTGCCTTTTCGGAATGCTTAATGAAGTCGGCCTCGGGGACTGCAAGCTTGCCCTCGTTTACTATGGCGGCTGTTCGGTTCAGCAACACTGTGAATGGCTGAGAGACGACCTGCCCAACTATCAATTCAGAGTCATCGACAGGGATGGGCTTCATATATACCCCCAATACAGCCTGAAACAAGCATTGAGCACGGATAAATGGGACGTTATCAGCTTTGATAACAATTCAAAGTCATTTGCTTCGGGAGATATGAAAACCGCTCTCACCATCACAGAACCCTATTTCAACGAGCTTTTTGGAAAGGTGAAGGAAATGCATCCCAATGCACGCTATATCTGGCACGAGGTGTGGGCAAACGAAGTGGGATACACCATCTCCTTTGAAATGAAGGACAAAGCCCAGCGTTCAAGCATTTTCAAAGCAAAGCAAGATTTGATGTATCATATGATGAACGAATATTCTCTCGACGGTGCTCCCACGGGTGATGCTTGGGAGAAGGTGCGCGATCTTCCCATTATCACAACTCCCATGCCCGATTTTTCAAAAGAAGAAAAATTCACCCTCTGCTCGCGTATCAAAAACGGTAAATTTATCGACGATTTCACCCACGACGGAGATATCGGCGGCGGACAGTATCTGAATGCTTGCGTATGGTTTGAAACCCTCACCGGCAAAAGCTGTATCGGCAATGCTTTTCGCCCAAAATTTACTTATAACGAAAAAGAGCTCTCTCTTGGCGAAGAAAAGATCCGCATCCTTCAAAATGCGGCTCACGAGGCAGTGAAGGAGCATCTCAACAAAATAAAGCCGATGCTCTGATATCCTTTTTAACTATGACACCTTCAAACCGAAGGTGTCATTTTTTATATAAAAATCGGGAGAAGCTTTTATAAAGCCTCTCCCAAAGTGTTTTCTTGAATTTTAAAGCTTGACCTCAGCCGAGCTTTTGTCTTCGCTATAGTTGATCCTGCATCCCGAGCACTCCAAGCTATCCACGTATTTGAAAAATTCCTCAGTGGAAGAAAACTCGGGGACGTACTCCGCCTTGACGTGCTTTGCCCTTTCTCCGCCGTTTTTCAAAAGCAATTCTATCATTGCAAGCTGCCATTTAGCCGATGCCACGCAAGCAAGATCAGGATCTGCGATCTTGTAAGTTGCACCGTGGGAAATACCCTCCGCTCCGGGAACGTAAGGATGCACCACCGGCATTACGCAGGAAAGGTCGCCCATATCGGTGCTTCCGCTGCCTACCCTATCACGGTATTCAAACTCGGGAAGCTCCTCCACCTCCCCGGCAGCTTCTGCGGCAAGCTCTAACATAGCCGCGGAATTTACCAAAGGTGCATAACCGGGATAATCGCGAATATCAACGTTTGCGCCCAGAGACAATGCCGCACCCACCAAGGCACGATTTACTTTTGCATTAGCGTCTTCAATGGCTTTAAAGGTCCTGCCGCGCACGTAGCTTTCCACTATCACCTCATCGGGAATGGCGTTTACCGCATTGCCGCCCTTTGTAATGATGGGGTGAACGCGGATAACGTCGCTTTCCTTAAAGGTCTCACGAATGGAATTTATGGCAGAAAGACCAAGCTGAGCCGCATACAGCGCATTGCAACCGTTCCAGGGACTTCCGCCGGCGTGAGCAGAGCGCCCCTTATAGATCACGCTCTTGGCAAGACAGCCCACCCAGCTCTTAAAGGCACTGGGCACGGAATCGACGGTAGTGTGGACCATCAAAGCAACGTCGACACCGTCAAAATAACCCCTGCGTAAAAACTCGCTTTTTCCGCCGTAGGACTTTATTATTCCTTGCTCCTTGAGCTTAGAGCGGTATTCTATCTCGATAAGCTCCTCCGCGGGAACGGCACAAAGGCGGATCCTTCCGCTCAGACTGTCCAACACTCCCGGCTCCTTCAATGCCGCGGCAATTCCGATAAATGCTCCTATCTGCGCCGCATGCCCGCAGCAGTGCACTGCGCCGGTTTCGGGATCGGCTTCGGGGTGGTCGGGACAAATAAGAGAATCCATCTCACCCAGCACCAGCACCTCGGGACCCGGACGGCCCGTGTCAACAACGGTGTAAAAGCCGGGAATATTTCCTGCCAAAGTCAATTCATATCCCAGCTTTTCAAAGGCTTCCTTCAGATATTTGTTTGTCTTGACCTCCCTGTAGCCCGTCTCGGGATTTCTCCACACGTAGTCAAAGGTATCAAGAATAAGCTTGCGGTGCTTTTCCACCGCCTCATTAAATCTTCCGCTCATAAAACCTCACAAAATCACCTGTAAAAAATACCGCCCCGAATTATTACCACTATCGTCTGTAGGGGGCTCATCTTTCGGGGCGGTCATTACCGTTTATTTCAGAATGCGCACTTTTCCTCGAGGTAAGCTTCAAGCTCATCGATGGAAATTCTGACCTGCTCCATGGTGTCGCGGTCACGGACTGTTACGCAGTTATCCTCTACGCTGTCAAAGTCATAGGTGATGCAGAAGGGAGTACCGATCTCATCCTCTCTTCTGTAACGCTTGCCGATGGAGCCTGCGTCGTCAAAATCAACCATAAACTTCTTGGAAAGCTTTGCGTGTACCTCAAGAGCCTTGTCGGAAAGCTTCTTGGACAAAGGCAGTATCGCTGCCTTGAAGGGAGCGAGAGCGGGATGAAGTCTGAGTACCACACGGCTGTCCTTTTCGTCCAGCTGCTCCTCGTCGTATGCCTCGCAAAGGAATGCAAGAGTAACGCGGTCTGCGCCCAAAGAGGGCTCGATAACGTAAGGAACGTACTTCTCGTTGGTTTCGGGATCGAAGTATTCCATAGGCTTGCCGGAATGGTTTGCGTGCTGGGTAAGATCGTAGTCGGTACGGTCAGCAACGCCCCAGAGCTCGCCCCATCCGAAGGGGAACATAAACTCAAAGTCGGTAGTAGCCTTGGAATAGAAGCAGAGCTCTTCCTTATCGTGGTCCCTAAGACGGAGATTTTCCTTAGCCATACCGAGGCTGTAAAGGAACTCTGCGCAGTAGCTTCTCCAATAATCAAACCATTCAAGATCAGTACCGGGCCTGCAGAAGAATTCAAGCTCCATCTGCTCAAACTCTCTGGTACGGAAGGTGAAGTTACCGGGGGTGATCTCGTTACGGAAGCTCTTTCCGATCTGAGCAACTCCGAAGGGAACCTTCTTTCTTGTGGTTCTCTGGATATTGTTGAAGTTTACAAATATACCCTGGGCGGTCTCGGGACGCAGATACAGCTCGCTGGACTTGTCCTCGGTAACGCCCTGGAAGGTCTTGAACATAAGGTTGAACTTTCTGATGTCGGTGAAATCACCGGATCCGCAATCGGGGCAGGAGATATGGTTTTCCTTGATGAAGTCCATCATCTGCTGATCGGTCCAGCCTGCGGGGTTTTCGCTTCTGTTGTTTGCGGCAATAAAGTCCTCGATAAGCTTGTCGGCTCTGTGACGGGTCTTGCAGACCTTACAGTCCATAAGAGGATCGCTGAAGCCACCCAAGTGACCGGAGGCTACCCACGTCTCGGGATTCATAATGATGGCGCTGTCCAGACCTACGTTGTAGGGGCACTCTTGAACGAACTTCTTCCACCAAGCCTTTTTCACGTTGTTCTTCAGTTCAACTCCCAAGGGACCGTAATCCCAGGAGTTTGCCAAGCCGCCGTAGATCTCACTGCCTGCGTATACAAATCCGCGATTTTTGCAGAGAGCGACTATCTTTTCCATTGTCTTTTCTGTGTTAAGCATATCTATATCATCCTTTATATTATTGTCACCCGATATTTTACCTTATTTTTTTGTTTTAGTCAATAGTTTAATGCTATTTTATCCAAAAAATGAAATACCGACCGCGACCGCGGTCGGTATCAAGCACCAAGGCTTAAAAGTTAAGCTCGCCCATAAGGAATTCCAAAGAAGCGACCGCTTGGCAAAGAGTTGCGTTTTCGATCTCCTCTCCCTTGGCTGCCTTGCTTGTGAAGTATACAAGCTCGTTATAGTATCCGCCCAGATCGGAAATGTTTCCGCCCGAGTCGGAGGCGGTATCCAGAGCCACCTTTTCTATCTCGAGCTTTTCCATTTTGTCCTTCTTGTATACAACGAAGCCGTTTTTGTCGTTCTCTACGACCGCGTCCTCAAATACTACTCTGAAGGATGCGGTAAAGGGATAGCTCTCGGGGAGTCCCCAGGTGCCTTCGACGGAGACAACGAAATCATCGTACTTCATCAAGGTGCATACGTAGTCGTTTTCAACGGCAAGAGTGTTCTTCACACTGTAGAAGGTGTTGGGCTTGGAGAAAAGACTGAGAACGTAGTCTATATCGTGGATGTGCAGATCCTGTCCCGCTCCTCCCGAGCGCACGGGATCCGTCAACCAGCCATCCCATCCCCAGGTGGGAACGGGGCTGAGTCTGCGGAAATTTGCACTGACCACATTGCCGTATACCTTGCTGTCAACGATCTTTTTAAGCTCAACGTATTCATCCCAGAAACGGATGACCTGTCCAACCTGCACTCTTGCGCCGGTAGAGTTCATCTTCTCTATGAGAGCCCTTCCCTGCTCCACCGTGAGAGCAACGGGCTTTTCAATAAAGACGTATTTTACCTTATCCATTGCCAGAAGAGCGTGCTCTGCGTGAAGGAAGGTGGGCAGACAGATGTCAATAACGTCAACGTCTGCATTGGCAATGAGCTCCTTGCCGTCTTTATAGCTTTTCGCTCCGCTGAGCTTTACCGCCTCCGCCGCCTTTTCCGGTCTTACGTCAGCTATTGCCACTACCTTTACGTCGGGGATATTCAGATAACAGTTAAGGTGCATGCTTCCCATAAAGCCGCAACCGATAAGTCCTATCTTAAGCATATTACTTCCTTCCCAAAATTCTGTCCATCGCATTGGACGTATTGTAAATGATGGTTTCCGTAAAGTGCTTATAATTGGGGATCATTTCGGCACTTACCCAACCGTCGTATCCGATCTTCTTAAGAGCTTCCATAACCGCGGGATAATCCACGTCGCCCGCAAGAAGATCCACAAATCCGTGAAGACCGCCCGCCTGGACCCTGTAATCCTTGAAGTGAACCTTCTTTATGCGGTGTCCCAGGATCTTGATCCACTGCTCGGGATAGCCGTTGAACAAAACGTTTCCAACGTCAAAATAGCTTCCCACGTAGGGGCTGTCTATACGGTCGATAAAGTCTCTCATCTCCAGAGGAGATACCAAGAATTTATTCCAAACGTTTTCTATACCGATGCTTACTCTCAGGCTTCTTGCCTCTTCCTTAAGCTCAAGGAAGGCCTCAAGACTTCTATGGTATGCATCCTGATAGTCCACCACCTTGCCGGGAGCGGCAAAATCAGCGTTAACTGAGCCCGGCACAACAAGTATGGTATCCGCACCCAGGACCTTTGCGGTCCAGAGATGACGCTTTACGATATCCTTGGCCTTTTCTCTTGCGGCGAGAGAATCGTCCGTAAGCCAGTTATCCCAATAAAGTCCGCTGGCAACGCTGTAAAGCTTAAGACCGTGATCCTCGGCGCTTTGCTTTACCGCAAGAAGATCCTTCTCCTTGCTATTAAGACTGACCTCGCCCTCAGCATCAAGAGCAAGCTCTATACCGTCAAAGCCCGCAGATTTTGCCAGAACAAAGTTTCTGTTAAGACTCTGCACGGGAAAAGACCAAATGCTTATTCCTTTTTTCATTTAATGACCTCTTTATCTTTCAAAACCTCTGATATTTTCTAAAAGTAAGCTTTCTTCCATAATACCGCCGGTGGCATCCACCTCGGTAAGAGAGGCTACTGCGGCGGCCTCCGCCAATTCAAGTATATCAAGATCGCTCATACCCTTTTCGATACCGATAAGCGCACCTGAGCAAAAGGCGTCGCCCGCACCGGTCTTGCCCTTAACGTATCCCTTGGGAAGCTTGGTGGACTTAAGCACGGTCACCCCGTCCTTACTGCAGCAAAGTCCCATGGAGGGCTGATGAATGATAACTCTGTGTCCGACTCCCATATCAAGAAGCTTCCTTGCTATAACGGGAAGGATTTCATCCGTGGGCTCCATCCCCGCAAGCTTGCCCGCCTCCAGCTCGTTGATAATAAGGTTATCCACGTATTTAAGGCAAGGAAGAACGCATTTATATCTGTCACTGTTTTCACTCACAAGGTCGATGCTGGTCATGATCCCCAGCTCCTTTGCCTTTTTAAGGATCTTCTCGCCCTCTCCCCCGTCTACTCTGTCAAGAAGAAGGAAATAACCCAGATGAAGCATCTTGCAATTAAGATTATCCCAATCAACGTGCTCCGATCCGAATACCGCACAAGCGCCCGGATAGGTAAAGAAGGTCCTTTGGGCACCCGGGACACTCATAACGTGAGTAAAGCTCGTCTTTTCATCCGCTAAAGTGAGAACGTGGCTTACGTCCACTCCCGCATCTGCCATATACTGCTTTGCAAAGGCGCCGGCATCATCGTCTCCTATAACACCAACAGCATAAACAGGCATATCGGGAGCGATTTTTTTAAGTCCGATGCCGTTATTGGGAACGAGTCCGCCCACCGACATCTTCAAGGAATTAATCTTTGTAAGCTCGCCCTCTTGGGGATAGGATGATATTTCGCAAAGGTTATCGACCAGAAGCGTTCCTACAACGGCAATACCTTTTCTTTCCATAATCAGTTGCACTCCGCAACCAAGGGACCTGCCAGCTCATCAAGGAAGAACAAACGGCCTGCAAGGGTGGGAATGTAACTGGAGGTGATCCAGGGAGTCTTGCCGTAGCGCAGAGTCATCCAAAGGCTCATACCCTGCCACTGCATTCCTCTGCCCAGTGTTCCGTCTGCGCCGCCGATGGCATAGTCAGCCTGCAAAAAGAGGCCGGGGCCGATAGTGTTGGCGCGGCAGGGAACGAGAGTTGTGCGGCTCTTGAAGCTTGTAAGAGCGTTCTGCTCAACTGTGAGGGGATGGATCTTTGCGGCGATGCGGTAGGGTGCCTTTTCCCAATCTGCGACGTTGTCGTAATCAGCTGCGAAGGTGGGCTCCCAGAAAGCGATGTGGCACATTCTGCCGATACCGTATACCAATACCAGCTTTGCGCCCTCAGCCTTCAATGCTGCGATCTTCTCGGGATAGGTGGGAAGATTGTCCTTGGTTGCAAAGTTTCTCTGAGAAGAGGGAACGGTAAGCTCGCCCAGGGGCTCGAAGAGAGCCTTTTCCATAGCGTACTGGAATGCACCGCTGTTATCGGGACTGAGAGTGTTACCCTCGCTGTCTGCCCATTCGTCCATATTAAAGGTGTAAACGTGGTCGCACTTGACCTTCCACTCACTGAGGAAGTAAACGACCCACTTGTACATTCCCATAGGTCCTACGGGAAGGATTATTGCAAGCTTTTCGCCTCTTTCCTTTGCCAAGCGGATCTGCATTGCTATCTCGTGACCCATATAGGTCTCAAATTCACCGAGACTCTGGCACTTTACGGGATTGAAATCCTTGTTCCAATGAGCCTGACGGTCAAGAATGGTCTCGGGTGCGCCGATGCACTGATCGATCTTTTCAAAATCCCATCCTGCGGGATAGAAGCCCTCAAGGGCGGAGCCTTTTACCGTATCGTTAAAATTCATTTTCTTATCTCCTTAAAAAATAATAATATGTCCCATCAGGGAAGATATCTCTTTGTGGTGCCCTTAAGATATACCTGGCACTGTCTGAAGCCCTCGGCGTATTCAACGCCCGCCTGATAGCCTCTGTACTTACTGCAGGTCCTTACCATATCGGCAAAGTCGATGCCGTCGTGGTCACGCATCCATACAAGCTGGCTTTCGTGGCATTCAAGCATATCGAGCTTCTTGTCGATAAAGGGAGTAACGTCAACGTACTCCGTGGGGTTGAAGTTTACGCCTGCGAGGGTGTCCATATAGTAAACGGGAACCATCTTTGCGGCGCCCTCGGTCTTTGTGTGGTAGTTGGGAAGAGTAGCGGTAAAGCAAGCATCAAAGACAAGTCTTGAGGTTGCGGTATGATCGGGCATATAGTCGTTGGGGTCGTGGGTGATGATGAAGTCGGGATCAACACGCTTTATAACGTCCACCACCTTGTCACGGGCCTCCCTGTTGTTGTCATAGATCTCCAGATCGTCAAAGCCGCCCCAGATCACCTCGTCAAAGCCACCGATGGCGGCGCTTTTCCGTGCCTCGTTGGCACGGATCACACTCAATTCATCGGGGGGGATGATAACGTGGCCGAGATTTCCGCTGGAAAGATGGCAGACCACCACCCTGTCGCCTCTCTCCTTGCATTTGAGCAGGGTTCCCGCACAAGCCAATTCCATATCATCGGGATGGCAGGAAATAACAAGAACTGTATACATTTTGTATTTTCCTCCTTTTGCCCGAGAAAGCTCCCGAGCTTTTTCTCTTTGAGCCTATTTTATCACATTATCTCTTGCAAATAAATACAAAATCGGTTATAATACTTATAAATTCGGACAAGGAGAAACATCGTGACTGATAATTTTATAAGATACGGCTTTGACAAGGTGATCAACGTCGAAAAAGTTATTACTCTGTTTTACATAGAGTTTTCAAAAAGCTTTACCTATGACGGCGAGACTCACGATTTTTGGGAAATGGTCTACGTCGACAGAGGCGAGACCATCTGCACCGCAGGCAAAAATCAATTCGTTTTAAAGGGCGGAGAATTGACCTTCCACAAGCCCAACGAATTCCACGCTATCCGTGCGGGAGAAAACAGCGCTCCCAACGTATCCATAATCACCTTTGAATCAAAAAGCCGCGCCATGAAATATTTTGAGGGCAAGATTATAAGGCTCTCCGCAGAAGAAAAAGCTCTCATCGGAATGCTCTTCAAGGAGGGACTCAGCGCCTTCAGTCTTGTGGACAAAAAGAATCCCCTTCTGCAAAGAATGGAAAAGCTCCCCGACGCCCCCTTCGGAAGCAGTCAGATGACAAAAAACCTTCTCGAGATCTTCCTTATAAGCCTCCACAGAAGAACGGATATGCTGGCAAAGCGCTCCAGATACCGCTATAAGGTAAACGGCGTGGCGATCCCCTTTCAGGTAAAGGAGATACTCGACTGTCTTGAAAGAAACGTGTATAAAAAGCTCAGCGTTGAGGACATCGCCCGAGAGGTGGGAAAAAGCGCCAGCGCCTTAAAAAGCCTGTTTTCCACCTATAAGGACGGCGGAATAATGAAATATTTCAATCAGCTGAAAATAGAGGAAGCCAAAAAGCTGATCCGCGAGGGAAGCCTGAACTTCGCCCAGATATCCACCCAGCTCAATTTCGACACCCCCCAATATTTTTCCACCTGCTTCAAGCGATTTACCAATATGTCCCCCCAGGAATATAAAAGCTCAATTTTGCAGTAAAGGATATATAAATGAATACCAAAGAGCACTATGATCTTCTGATAGAAGAAAATAACGACCCCGTTTTTGATCCGCCCGGGCTTAAAGAATATATGGATAAATGGGACGGAGAGGTTTTTATTGAAAAGCTTGCGCTGACAAAGGAAAAAACGGTCCTCGAGATCGGCGTGGGAACGGGAAGACTCGCACTTAAAACCGCCCCGCTATGCAAGACTTTTTGCGGAATAGACCTCTCCCCGAAGACCGTGGAAAAAGCAAGAGTAAATTTGTCTGCATTTTCAAACGTAGAGCTCATCTGCGCAAATTTCTTAAGCTTTCGCTTTGACGAAAGCTATGACGTCATCTATTCCTCTCTCACCTTTATGCATATTCAAAACAAGAAAAAATGCATAAAAAAGATAAGCCGCCTCCTTAACGAAAAGGGAATCTTCGTGCTGTCCGTCGACAAAAGCAAAAACAAGCATCTCGACTACGGCAACAGAAAAATAAAGCTTTACCCCGACGATCCCGAAAAGATAAGAAAATATATAAAATCCGCGGGACTAAATCCGATAAAAGAACAAGAAACCGAATTTGCAAGCATATTTGTCTGCGAGAAGTGAAAAGAAAAACACCGAGCCAACGGTGTTTTTTTCGTTGACTCGGCGAAAAGTGTCGGGAGAGAAAAATAACTTTTTTATGAGATTAGAGTAATCCCTTCATTTTACAAGCAAGATACAACGGCATATTTGTAATATAACCATCCTTGCGATAGCCGCGTTTAGAAAAGCGCACGGCATATTCCGGTTGATGCTCCGAGATATATTTCTTGAACGTGGGTGCAGACTTATCTTCTCCGCCTTTTGCTTCAATGGGGATGATTGTTGTTCCATACTGGACTACGAAATCAATTTCGCCGCTTCGCTCCGAGTAATAATGAGGTGCAACATCATACTGTCCACAAAGTTGTTGCAGTACGTAGTTTTCGGTCAAGGGACCTTTAAACTGATAATCTGCCTTTAACAAAATCGCACTGTTGTCAATGCCCGCCATATGCTTTAGCAAACCGGTATCAAATACAAAGAGTTTAAACTGATCCAATTTTTCAAAGGCAGATAACGGATGCTCCAATTTAGAAACATTATAAACGCGGTTTAACATACCCGCAGAAACAAGCCATTCAATCGCTTCTTCAAAATCACGCGCTCTCGCTCCATCGCGTACGGCTCCGTACATAAACTTTTCATTCGACTTTGCAAGTTGAGTAACAATACTGCGGAAAACCATAAGTATTCTGCCGCTATTGACCTTTCCGTTATGCTTTGAAAAATCGTTTTCGTATATCTGAATCAATTCTCTTTGAATTTGTGAAATCTTAGCGGGATCCTTATATTTTATCCAAGAGGAAACACATTCCGGCATACCGCCAATAATCAAATAGTTATTATATGCTTCCATTAACCGATTGTGGAAGATAGCTTCAATTTGCTGTTCCTTGGTAACGCTTTGATAAAATTCAAATAACGATTCATCGCTTGCCTCAAGAAATTCATCAAACGTAAGCGGTTTGATATCTAAAAGATTAACCATACCCACAGGATATGACTTTGGCTGAGCAAGTAAGGTACCAAGCAAACTACCTGCGGCAATAACATGATACTCGTTCGCCTTTTCTTTGAAATACTTTAAAGCATTTAAGGCGGCGGGACATTCCTGAATTTCGTCGAAAATAATAAGTGTATCTTGCGGTAGAATTCTCTCTACTGCTATCATCGAGAGTAATTCTATAATACGAGTCGGATTCTTGTTTGACTCAAAAACCGATTTTAACTCATCTTCTTCATCAAAGTTGAAATAAACCGAGTTTTTATAATTAGTTCTGCCAAACTCTTTCATTAACCAAGTCTTTCCAACCTGACGCGCGCCACGCAAAACCATCGGCTTGCGTTCTGCATCATTTTTCCATTTGATAAGTTCTTCTAAAACTTTTCTTCTCATCGAACATCACCTCACAAACTGCTACGATTATAGTATAACACATTTTTTCAAGTTTATCAAGGCTGTTTTAACACATTTTTTCAAGTTTACAATGTCGAAAATAACACATTTTTCCAAAAAAGAGCAAAAGAAACTCCGCTGGACTTAACCTGATAAAAGATAAAAATCGAATTTGCAAATGTTTTCTTATGTCAAAAAATTTGAAAGAATAACAAAAACACTCCCCTCTCGGCGCCGCAAAACGCTTTGAAGGGAGTGATTTTTTCTATTTGTTTTTATTCCTTATCCTCACAGCAGGGATCGGGCTTGACTTGGGGAGCAGGCTCGGCGGCGGGAGGAGTAACGTCACCGATTCCGGTGGTCTCGCTGAACATTACGTTTTCCTTAGCCATATTGACCGCATCTGTGGGAACTATGATCTTGGATGCCCTTCCGTTGGACATTGCAACCAGAGCCTCGTATTTTTTAAGGATCAGCACCGCTTCGTCAACACCCGCCGCCTTCAATGCGGCAAGACCGTCGGCTTCAGCCTTCTTGGCAAGGAGGATCGCCTGAGCTTCACCCTGAGCCCTTGCGATGCGGGCATCTCTTTCGCCCTCTGCGGCAAGAATGAGAGCCTGCTTATCACCCTCGGCTCTTGTGATGACCGCCGCCTTGTGACCTTCAGCCTCAAGAAGGGTCTCACGTCTGTCGCGCTCCGCCTTCATCTGCTTTTCCATGGCATTCTGTATCTCGGCGGGAGGGATGATATTCTTAAGCTCCACTCTGTTGACCTTGATTCCCCACTGATCGGTGGCGCAATCAAGGATCTCGGTCATTTTTCCGTTGATGGTATCACGGCTCGTAAGGGTATCGTCAAGCTCCAACTCACCTACCAGGTTTCTCAGGGTAGTAGCAGTGAGATTTGCCAAAGCGCTGATGGGATTTACCGCTCCGTAGGTGAAAAGATTGGAATCAAAGACCTTGAAATACACTACTGTGTCTATCTGCATTGTAACGTTATCCTTTGTGATAACGGGCTGAGGCGGGCTATCCAGCACCTGCTCCTTGAGAGTTACCTTTTTAGCTATCCTATCCACAACGGGAATAAGAAAATGAAGTCCCGCGCTCCAGGTCCGCTTGTACTTTCCGATGCGCTCGATAACAAACTCCGTTGCCTGAGGCACCACCTTCAGGCATCCTACCAAAAGCAGGATGACAAGAACTGCGATTACTGCAAATACTTCCATAATTAAAACCTCTTTTCCTTAATTATCTTCAAAAAGCTCGGCGGCTTTTAAAAGCTCTGTCATAGTCAGTGCTCGGTTCACCTTATCTCTGAGCATCGCCGCCCCCTTAAAGCCCTTGATATAGGCGGCTATATGCTTTCTCAATTCCTTAACGGCTATCTCCTCGCCCTTTTTTTGGCAAGCCAGGCGGATATGCTCGGTCATCACCGAAGCCACGCTCTTACCGAGGGTAAAGCTCTCGCCCTTAAGATATGCTTTTATCTCGGAAAATATCCACGGTCTGCCCAATGCGGCTCTGCCGATCATAAGGTGATCGCAGTCTGTATATTCCAGCATTCTTTTTGCGCTCTCACCGTCGGTTATCTCTCCGTTTGCCGCAACGGGAAAATCTCTTCCCAGCGCCGTCTTGACTTCCTTGATAATATCAAGATCCACGGGAGGTGCGTACATCTGAGCGGCTGTCTTTCCGTGAACGGCTACCATATCGGCTCCGCCCCTTTTTGCCGCCAAAGCGACCTCTACGGCGTTTTTCCTCGCCTCCGTCCTTCCCGAACGGATCTTTACCGTAAGCGGCACGTCCACGGCATCTTTAATGGCTGCCACGATGGAATACACCCTTTCGGGATCCTTCATCAAGGCACTGCCGTCGCCGCTTTTTACTATCTTTCCAACGGGACAACCCATATTAACGTCTATCCAATCGGGGTGAAAGCTATCGCAAAGAGCTTTTGCGGCTCTTGCCATGGTATGCTCTTCACTGCCGAAGATCTGAAGGGCTACAGGTCTCTCACAAGGGTCGAAATCCGCAAGCTGAAAGGTCTTCTTATCGTTGAAGCATACCGCCTTGGCGCTTATCATCTCACTTACCAAAAGATCCGCACCGTATTTTTTACAGATCTGTCTGAAGGCGCTGTCTGCCACCCCCGCCATAGGGGCAAGTATAAGTTTCGGTTTTTTAATCATTACTTTTTCTTTGATCTGAGGATATCAACGCTTCCGTCTATCTCGTAAAGACCGCAGTCCGCTTTTTCAAAGGAGTCTGTCTCCACACGGTAGCCCAAAGCATAACGATAGTAGAAGTACAAGGGCACACTGGACCAGCCGTGACAAAGACTGCCGGCGTAACTGAAATCATCGGCACCTGCAATGGTCTCCCAGAAGCTCGTAGCCCCGTTATAAAGCATATGCCCCCAATCGCGGGCAATGATATCAAATACCCTTCTTGCATACTTTTCGGGGCGCTTCATCAGGGCATCGAAAACAAATATCGAGTAGCTCAAGGTCGCGGGAAGAAGCTCGGTGTTTTCCATCATTGTCTCCAGAACTCTGTCAAGCTTATCCTCCCCGCAGGCACCGCAGAACACCGCCAGAGCCTGAGTGAGCTGATTGAGGTGGCAAAGCTTATCCTCTTGAGTGTATCTGGTGTAATACAAGGCCCTTTCGGGATCGTAGAATAATCGGTTGATCGCCTCGTTTATCTCCTTCACCCTTGCAAAATAGAACTTGCTTCTTTCGTCGCCCGCCGCCTCAAATATCATAGCGGCACTGCGGTAAGCCATACTGATAAAGGCATTGAAGGGAGCGTCAAACACTTCCCGCCCGTTTACCTTGAAGCCGTCCGTATTCTTCTGCCATTCGTAGAAATTCCACACTCTTGAATCGTTGGTATAAAGGCTTGCAAGTCCATTGGAGCAAAACTGCCCCTCAAAGCTTTTGAGAACGCCCTCGGTATCACATAGAGTCTTATATGCAAAATCCACGTCCTTGGAATAGAGCATATACTCATAAAGCTCCACGAAATACATCGCACTGAAGCTGGGAATAGCTCTCGAGCCTCTGCTGGGAGAGGTCATCTCCAAAAGGCCGTCGTCCCTCTGCACCTTGCTGAGAAGCTCTAAAGACGCCCTGGGAAAATCAAACTCACCGAAGGCGTAATATCCGCAGAGCATCTGATTTCTGGAATCCATAGGATAGAGCGCCTGCTCTCTCCAGGGACAGTCCTCGTAATGCTCGTGCATACAAAGCTCCAGAGTCCTTGCGGAGACCTCGCATATCTTGTTATGAAGCTTATCGCTGCAGGAAAAATACTGACTGTGATCCAGGGGATACTCGGTAGGCTTAACACTTAAATGGTGCAGAATCGCAGAATCGGCAAAAACGTTTATCTGCAAGAATCTTGCGCCTATTCTTCTGTAGGGATAAAGAAAGCGCCTTCTTCCCTTTTTCAGCTTAAGATCCAGACAGAAGTTTCTTCCTCCAAGCCAGCTTCTCACTCTTCCGTCCTGGATATGCTCGCCCCATCCTATCAGCACGCGGCAATCCTTTTCAAGGGTGATATCAAGGCTGACAAGACCGACCGTCTCTTCACCCAGATCCACTATCGCCCAGCAGCCGTCCTTTTCACCCTTCAGGGGGATCTCGCTATCGGGAAGGTATCTTACCTTACGCTTATCGTCAAGCTTGTGGTAAGCAAAATATGCCTTTTTGCCCTGGTTGGGTTCATTTTCGTCCACCGTGGAGATAAAGCTTCCCGTGTTGATAAGCTTTACCCTTTTCTCGGGAAGGATAAGCTGCTTTTTTACGGGGCGGCAAAGAAGCTCTTTGGTCTTATCCACCTCATCGGCGCGGACAAAAACCCCATTATCGCAGTCAAGCTCGTCGTACACCGCATTTTTTCCGATCTGATTGGAGCTTACGTTATCACAAAGGTATTTTGTATTGACACTGCACAAGGTCCTGCCGCTGCTGAAGGCTCTCTCCTCACCGTCTATCCAAAGAGAGAATATAAGTCCTGCGCTTTGTACGGCACTGCAAGCGGTCTCTCTGCCCTCGTGCCACGCAGATATTTTTATAAGGTTCGTACCCTCGCAAAGCTTGTCCAGGGTAATGCTGTCGTAGATCTTATATTCCTCAAAATCGGCATACTGACCGTAGTTTATAAATTCCCCGTTGAGATAAAGAGCGTACTGAAAATCACAGCTTAAGAAAAGCTCGGCGCTCTGACCCTTTTTCGCAACGAAATCAACCACGAAGTCAATGCGGACGTTTTTTGTCTCTCTGTCGCCGCACCATATCCACTTGGCATTTTCGAAAACGTTCATTATCCTATTATCCTTTCGATCTGCTCTACGGTCTGTTCCACCGAGCCGTTATTGAAAACGAAATAATCCGCCATTGCAATAGGACCGCCCTTCTCAAGCTTTTCTATCTCGGCATAATCTCTGCTTCTGGCCCCCTCCTCATCAAGGGGACGGATCACTCTGTTTTTGATCCTCTCATATCTGATCCTTCTGTCAGCTACTATGGCGATCACCTCAAGAGTATCTCCGAAGGCCTCCTTTAAGACCTTATATTCACTCCAGGAATAAAGCCCGTCAAGAACAACGTTTCCGATCTCAAGCTTTTCTTTTATGGTAGGAAGCAGAAGCTTTGCAAAGGCGGCGGGACCGTGCACACTTCTCAATTCCTCCCTGACCGCTCTCTCGTTGGCCTCGTTTTTCTCAAGACCTCTTCTTTTCAGCTCGTCCATAGTGACTCCGCCGAAATACACGTACTCCCAGCCCTTTTCCTTAAAATAATCACAAACGACGCTCTTTCCCACGCCGCACATTCCCACAAGTGCATATATACGGTTCATTACTTATCTCCTTAAAGTTTTTATTATCATAAATAATTTTATAATATCCTTTAATGGGAGTCAAGTGTTTTTTTGATTTTATTGCAGGAATAAAGAAAATAAAGTCAAATTGGGTATTGAAAAATCAAAGCCTCGGTGCTATAATCACAAAAAAGGAGGAGATAACCATGTCGCTTTACGAGGAATACAAAAAGGATGAATTTTTATTTGAGGATATGACCGCAATAGTGGTGATCCCCCACGAACCCGAGAAGGGTGCCCCACTGGCACTGAAGACCGAATATTGGCCGGCATTTCCCGAAACCGAAAAGCTTCTTCTGGAAAAGGGCTTTTACCTTTGCTACGTAAAAAACAAGAACCGTTGGGGAATAGACGAGGATCTTGACAGAAAGGCCCGCTTTATCGACTTCGTCAGCCAAAAATATTCCACGGCGGCTAAATGCGTACCCGTAGGTATGAGCTGCGGAGGTCTGATAGCAATAGATCTCGCTGCAAAGTATCCTGAAAAGATCGCCTGCCTCTATCTGGACGCCCCCGTGACAAACTTTATGAGCTGTCCCTTGGGATGCGGAGTCGGAGAGCCCTTGGCGGAAAACAACGATGAGATCTTAAAGGCTCTGGGAATGACCATATCCCAGCTTATCTCCTACAGAGAAATGCCTATGGACCGCATCCCCGCGCTTATAGAAAACCGCATACCCCTTGCTTTGGTTGCGGGAGACAGTGACAGGGTCGTGCCCTACTGCGAAAACGGCATACATCTTGAGAAGGCATACGAAAAAACCTCTATCCCCTTTAAGCTCTGGATAAAGCCCGGCTGTGACCATCACCCGCACGGAGCCACCGATCCCTCGGAGGTAGTTGACTTCATTTTGGCAAATATGCGCTAAAAAAAGCCCGGATAAGCCATAAAAATGCTTATCCGGGTATTCTTTTATTTTCCGAACTCGTCAATATCCACAGTGGTGTTGGTCTTGATCGCCTCGTCTGCCGCAAGAGCCACTGCAAAGGCTCTCCAGGCTTCGTCGATGGTGGGATTGCCTTCGGTATCGTTTTCGATCATATCTATAAGGGTCTGAAGCTGAGCATACATATTCTTATACTCAGTCTTTACGTTGACCGACTCATAAACACCCGTATCACTGTGATAGATGGTGATAAGATCGCCCTCCTCGGAGTCTCCGCTTCTGTAAAGAGCCATTTCAAGGGTTATTCTGCCTCTTGTACCGATAAACTCCTTAAGATTCGCGGCTCTTATGGTCTGTCCCCAGCCCGCCTCGTAAAAGCCCTTACAGCCGTTATCCATGGTAAAGTTCACCATGGTGTAGTTATCTCTGGGGGCATCGAATTGAGTTTTGGTACCAAAGCCGGTGACGGATGTGATGTTCGCTCCGGTAAGCCACTGGGCAACGTCGTAATAATGCACTCCGCAATCTACCGTGGGACTGCAATCCTCCATCAAGCGGCAATACCTTTTCCAATTCATTGCGTGGTGGTTCTGGGTCATTCTCATAAGGCGTATGTCGCCGATAACTCCGCAATCCATAAGCTCCTTGATCTTCTGGTAGGAATTATTGTGCCTTAAAATATGGGCGATCAGCACCTTTTGAGGATAGCTCTTTACCAATCGCAAAAATTCCCTGCCCTCCTCCAGATTGGAGGTTATGGGCTTCTCGCAAAGAACGTGCTTTCCTGCCTCGAGGCAATCCTTTAAAATGGAAAGGTGGCTGTTTACGTAGGTGGCGATAATGACTATCTCGGCACCGTCGGGACCGAGAAACCTTTTATAGTCGGTACCCCAATTCCGCGAACCGTAGCGGCGTGCGGTGCTTTTTGCCGCTTCCTCGTTAAGGTCCACCACCGCTTCAACGATCACGTTATCTCTGTAATATATATCCTGAAGATGCTCCAAGCCTATGTGTCCGCATCCTATCAGCATTACTTTGTAGGTCTTACTCATAATTCCTCCGAAATAAACCATTTATTCTTTTAAAAGCCGCCTTGGCTATGCGTATGACGATATCTATCCCCGCACTGACAAAAAGAGCTCCGACCGCGGAAAAGACTATGCATACGGGATAGTATTTAAACCTGTCGGGGATATAATAAACGTTCTGCTCCAAAAGAGGGTAGCTCAGGGTATCGAATATCCACGACGTAAGATATGCGCCGAAGGTCAGGGACGAGATATATGACAGTATCCGCCTTACGGTCAGCGGCAAACGGTTTGCATCTATGCTTAAAAACAAGCAGAACAAACCAAGCGCCACGGTCAAGGCCTGATAGCTGAAGTATTCAACGTGATCCTCCCAAACAAAGGAGGTCCCGCGACTTCTGTAATAGTTGTATGCTCCCCATATCACCACAAGGCCAAGTGTTGCGGCAAGATAGCGCCACGGCCTCTTTTTGGGCGGATACTCTCTTAAATATGCCCCCATAAAGTAATAGGTAAACGGGTAAAGCACCTGCCACCACCTTGGCAAAAGCTGTTGGTAATCGTTGGACGATGACGGAAGAGCCCACCATCCGTCCATCAAAAAATTGTAGGTATTGAATAAGGATGGCAAAGCGGTAACGGCCGCGGCGCTGAGCACCAGACAAAGCCTCGCCTTTTTTGTCGCCGTATCCCGCCAGGCACCGTTCAAAAAGGGGATAAGCAGGAAAAAACCGAGGTACATATGCACGTACCAGCCATATCCCGAGGCGGAATAATCAAGCACGCTTAAAAGGTAAGCCAAAAGATCAAAGCTCTCGCGGTAATACCAGCAGGAGAACAGATTGCAGGCAAGGCAGGAAAGAAGATATATCCCCACTATTCTGCCAAGGGATGCGTAGTAGCTCTTTTCAAGGCGCTTATGGCAATTCAAATATCCCGAAAGCATCAAAAACAAGGGAACGCAGGCAATAAAAAGCCCTCTTAAGCTTATAAGCGGCAGCATACTCCAATTCTTGACAGACGTAAAATAAAAGCCGCCCTCCAAAAGAGAGTGAACGCATATCACAAAAAAGAAAGCAACTATACGTATCAGATCCAAGCGCGTATCTCTGGAAAGCTCCTTTGCTTTCCCTGATGATATTTTACCATAGGGAGCGCTTGATCCGTTAGGATTATCTTTGCAATTTTTCTGCATTTTTTGCTCCGTTTTTACAATACTCCACATCTGCAAAACGCCTTCTTTTAACAAAAAAGCCGCTCTGCCTTACTTAAGCCGATACTATTCGAGCCTAACGGAGTGATTATACACCATTTTGACGAAAGTGTCAACACAGTATTGTTGACTTTGAAGGAAAAAAGTTGTATAATATAAGCTGAATAATTATTTGCGAGGTTAACACGAATGACAGCGGTCCTTATTCCCGCATACCGTCCCGACAAAAGGCTTACAGAGCTTGTAAAGGCCTTAAAGTCGCTAAAAATAGAGAATATAATCACCGTTGACGACGGAAGCGGAGAGGCTTACCGCGAGGTGTTCGACGACCTGCGCCTTATGGACGTAAAGGTCCTCAGCCACGAGGTAAACCGCGGCAAGGGCGCCGCCTTGAAGACGGGAATTTCCTTCGTGACATCCGAGCTTTGCCAATGCCAAACCGTGATCACCGCAGATGCAGACGGTCAACACACACCCGAGGATATAAAAAAGCTTTGCGATGCAAGCAACGACACTGAGCTTATTCTGGGTGTAAGAGAGCTTTCCTCCCCCTCGGTGCCTGCCCGCTCGAGGATCGGAAACAGGATCTCCTGCATCGCCTTTAAGCTGATAACCGGAAAGAGCTGTCCCGATACGCAGACCGGCTTAAGAGCCATTCCCCGCGCTCTCTTTGAGCTTGCTCTGGACTGCGACGGCGAAAGATACGATTATGAAATGAATTTCCTCACTCTGGCGGCAGACCTTAAGATACCTATGAAATTTATCCCGATAAAGACCGTATATCACGGCAACAACAGCACCAGCCATTTCAGACCGATAAGGGACTCCCTCAGGGTATACAAAAAGCCGCTGAGATTTCTCTCCTCCAGCCTTTTATGCGCGGTTGTGGATATAGTTTTATTTGCAATACTGAACCACTTCATCAAGGGAATGGTTATAAACATCCTCTTCCCCACCGTTGCGGCAAGGCTTGTATCGGGAGCACTGAATTTCACCCTGAATAAAAAATGGAGCTTTTCCAGCAAGGGACGTACCTCCTCCGAGCTGGTCAGGTACCTTATGCTCTTTAGCCTCCAGATGTTTTTAAGCTTTGCGTTGGTATGGATCCTGTCATCCATCCCCCTGCCCCAATTTTTGTGGAAGATCCCCGTTGACGCCGCCCTTTTCTTCCTGAGCTACACCGTACAGAGAAGATGGGTCTACTCCAAGGAAGGAACCGATAAATGAACCCAATCAAGAAGAACACCCTTTGCGGGATAGAAATAAGCGATATGAACAACTTAGGCTACGGCGTCGGCAGGATCGACGGCGTGGTCTGCTTCGTTGCCGACGGAGTTATAGGCGACAGCGGAACGGTTCGCATCATAAAAAGCGCCTCCGGATATCTGGTGGGAAAATGGGAGGAAAGAAAGCATTCCTCACCTATGAGAAGCGCCTCACCCTGCTCAGCCTTCCCCCGTTGCGGCGGCTGCAGCTTCTGCCACGTGGATTATTCTCTTGAAAGAAAAATAAAGACCGACTACGTTATCCACCAAATGAAAAAGGAGCACCTGGACGTAAGGGTGATAGCCCCCGAGGAAAGCACCGTCACCTCCGCCTACCGAAACAAGGCGCTTATTCCCATAGCGGAGGATAAAAACGGCTTTTGCTACAGCGGCTTCTTTGCCACCAACACCCACAGAGCAGTAAAAAACGACGGCTGTCTGCTTCAGCCGGAGATCTTTTCCGCCATCACTCTCGATTTTACGGACTTTCTCAACAGACGCAATATCAAAGCATACGACGAAAAGACCGATCGCGGCGTGGTAAGGCATCTTTATCTCAGAAGCTCGGGGGATCATAAAAGCATAATGGTCTGCCCCGTTTTGAGGACCTTGGAGGGCTTTGACACCGTAGCCTTTACGGAATTTGCCAAAAAATACACCCCTTACGTAAAAAGCGTGTTTGTAAATATCCAGCCAAAGACCACAAACGTGGTTCTCGGCGATAAATGTATACATTTGTGGGGCGACACCACGATCAAGGACAGCCTTTGCGGTCTTGATTTCGACATAAGTCCCTTAAGCTTCTATCAAATAAACCATCACTGTGCAAGCCGCATCTACCAAAAGGCGGCGGAGCTCTCGGGGCTCGACGGCACCCAGACCGTTTTCGACCTTTATTGCGGCACCGGAACCATAGGTCTTTCCATGGCAAAGAAAGCAAAGGCGCTTTACGGAATAGAGGTAGTGGCAGATGCCGTGGAAAATGCGCGCAACAATGCAAAAAATAACAATATAAAAAACGCCGAATTCATTTGCGCCGATGCCGACGACGGGATCGCCGCCCTTCTTAAAAGAGGCATCAGCCCCGATCTTGTGGTGATAGATCCCCCCAGAAAGGGCACAACGCCCGAATTTATCAAAACGGTTTCAAAAACCTCCTGCAATAAGGTGATATACATATCCTGCAATCCCGCAACCCTGGCAAGAGACCTTGCCATCTTCAAGGAAAACGGCTTTTTCTGCGATACGGTCTACCTCTACGATATGTTCCCGAGAACGGGTCACGTCGAGAGTGTCGTTTGTCTGACACGGTCAGACAAAGCGACGTGATATAACGCCTTACGGCGCGTGATATAGAACGCTTTGCGTTCGTGATATGCACCCTTCGGGTGCGTGATATGTCACTTGCGCGACGTAAGGCGATGGCGTTCCACGCGCACAAGGTGCGCATATCACGCCGAGCAACGCGAGGTTATATCACGCGCGACGCAGTTGCGCTATATCACGACGGCAACGCCGTCCATATCACTCCACCACAGGTGGACCCAAAGGAGTATTTATGGCGAAAACATCACACGAGCTCGCGATTGAATTTGCGGTTGAGATTACCGAATTATGCTCAAAAATTAAGGGTCGCCCCGAATACACAAAGCAACTTATTCGCAGTGCATCTTCAATCAGCGCGAATATAGCCGAAGCAAAATATGCCGAAAGCAACGCCGATTTTGTTCACAAGCTCGAAATCGCACAGAAAGAAGCAAATGAAACGGAAAATTGGCTCTCGGTGTTGTTTAAGAGCGGCATTATTGATGAGCTCACTTTCAAATCCTTGCGGAACAAGTGCGGCAAGATAAGAAGAATGTTGATTGCTTCGATTACCACCGTTAAGGCGAAAAGCAACGGACAAATGTTACTTTTGAGCGAAACTCAAAAGTCTGTTTTACAGCGGTACGGTGTAACATAACGAAAAAAAGGAGAACAAAATGAATAATCACTGGAATGGTAAACTGTGGTATGCTTACGGTACCTCGATGACAAGCATTAAGCAAGGAGAATACGTTCCCGTTGTGGAAGAGCTTTCTGGTATGACCGTTGTAAATCTCGGCATTCCGGGGGGATGCCTGACACCTGACGGTTATGGCAAAGGTAATACCAAGCGCGCTGTGATGAATATGGACGACGGCAAGGAAAACGCGGACCTTATCACACTTGAGGTTTTGCCCAACGAGGGAGCCTTGGTAGGAAATATCTATGACACGGACGAACAATCCTTCTGCGGTTGCTTTAACCAATGTTTAAGGTACTTACAAGAAAATACCAAGGCACAGATCGTTGTTATTATTATGATTGGTAGTAATGACAAGGAACCCGAGACAGTAATTGAAAGTAGAAAAATAACCCAATTTGAATTTGCCGAGATAATAGAGCGTGTGGCAAAGTTAAATGGTGTTCCTGTGATTAATGTGTTTTGCGAAGCCGGTTTTGGCTACGGCCGTGTGAAGGCGAGAGATTATCAAAAAGATAACATTCACTTGAACAAGCTCGGCGGAAAAAACATGGGTAACTTTGTTTGGAGCAAGCTAAAAGATATTCCTCTGTGGGAAACAGAATAAAATATACCTTTTGGACTTGCAACCCCCGTTTTTGGCATAAAAATATACCTTTTGTACTCTTGACCCACGTGGAAAGTGTGGTAAGTCTCACAAGGGTGTGATCCTGCACCTTACTTAAGCTTATTTCCCGCCAAAGGAGGAAACAATGAAGATCAAAATGAAGATCAGATACAGTAAGTCTTGGCTTTTTGTTGTCGCCGCCGCTTTGCTGACGGGCTTATTTACGATAATGGCAACCGCCTTTGCTTCGGACGGCTCTTACGGCTTGACTGTACTGTGCTTACTGCTTGGTCTTACGGTCCTTATCGCCATCGGTTTTCTTTTCAATTACGGATTAACGATCGGCAAAAAGCGCCTGATCGCCATTGAACAAGCGGGGATAACGGTATTAAGCTATGACGATATATCCCTTATCGTTATAAAATTCACCAATGAAAGCATCACCCTTTACGTTAAGACCAAAAAACAAAAAGAGCATATTACGGTTTGGGATAATATCTTTTTGGGCACGAACGTTATTTTGCCCTCCCACGTAAGGATCAAGCTAAGCAATGCATTTGTAGAAAAAAGCATCCGTTGCTTATCCGCGTGCCCGAAGGTAAGGATCCAAAACCTCTATACTGCCGACTGATTTTCACGAAAGGAAATGCAAATGAAAACAACGAAGCTTGAGGTAAAATTAAAGAACAAAAAGCTTGACGGCTTTTTGAATATCTCGGTAAAAAACGAAACAAAAAAGCTTTCTTCCGAGAATAACAGCCTTTTCTTCGAAGTCCCCCAAGGCACCGAGATCACCTTCACCGCAGAGTACGAAAAATACGATTTCAAGCAGATAAAAAGCCCCGTGGGAAGATTTTTTGCATATTTATTTTTCTTTTTGCTTTCTCCCATACTGTTTTTTGCCGACACCGATGAAAACGGCAAGGGAATAGGAGTCCACAAATTTTTCCAAAACGCAGATCCCTTCAAGCTGAAAAAGACCTTCGCCCTCTCCCCAAAAGAAAGCATTTGTCTTGAATATATTCCCCCCAAATATAACAAAAGCCAAAAAAGCTATTCTTTTCCCGACGTAAGGCTTCTCGACGTTACGTCAAGCCTTGAAGAGCTTAGCTGCAGTTACGACAGAGCTGCCTTCAAGAAAGCCTTTCGCTTATATCATTATCCCGCCTACGTCTTGCTCTTTGCCGTCCTTATCGCACTGAACGCTCTGATGATATCTTGCCTTGCGGCTCAGATCTCGGGCGGGGACGCTTTCGGCGTGGCAGGCTTGTCCTTTTGTACTGTTGTGACTCTTGCCTTACTTATAACGGTAGCTTGTATTTTTATATCCACTTTGAAGCTTTATAAAGCCGTTGATGAAAAACTGATCTGAAAAGGAGTAAGTTATGCCAATTAAAGAGATTTTTTCTGTTTTTGCCCCCTTATTGCTTAACCCATTCGTGATCGGTCCCATTTCAATAATGATCGCAATAGCAATCGGTATTTTGATATATGATATCTATATCTATAAAACCGGCACTTATTACAAAATAACCGGAAACTCTTTCCTTTCGGTAAGAACAAATACCGGAAGATACGGAGAATACCTCAGTTACAAACGTCTTAGAAAATTTGAAGCAATGGGAGCAAAATTCCTTTTCAACGTTTATATACCCAAAGAAAACGGCGAAACCGGTGAAATAGATCTTTTGATGATATCCAAAAAGGGTGTATTCGTTTTTGAAAGCAAAAACTACAGCGGCTGGATCTTTGGAAGCGAAATGCAAAAGAATTGGTATCAGACTCTCCCACAAGGCAGAGGAAAAAGCCATAAGGAGCTTTTCTATAATCCGATAATGCAAAATCATTCGCATATACAGCATCTTAATGCCTTTTTGGGCAAAGAGATTCCCACCCGATCCATAATAGTCTTTTCCGAAAGATGCACTCTGAAAAACGTCCAAGTCAAAAACAATGACATCAAGGTTATAAACAGAAACGATATTTTTGGGGTAGTATACGACTTTTGTTCCCGCACCCAAAAGGATCTGCTTAGCGAAAGTGATGTTTCCGGCATTTACAGTAAGCTTTATCCCTTGACACAGGTTGATGAAGCGGTGAAGGATCAGCACATAAAGAATATAAAGCATAATCTCAACACGGATCCTCAGCCTTCCCACTCTGTACCGAGCAAAGCGTTTTCATCCACCGAGCAAGGCACTGTTCACGAAGAAAAAGCGTCGGAAGACTCCGCCGTTGACATTGCCGCCCACTCGGAGCAAAGCACTACAGAACAAAGTGCGTTAAAATGCCCCAGATGCTCCGGAGATCTCATACTGAGAACCGCAACAAAGGGAGCAAACGCAGGAAACCGTTTTTACGGATGCAGTAATTATCCCAAATGCAAATATCTCCAAAGCTTTACGGATAAAGAATAACCACTTTAGCAGTACCAAAAGGAGTACCGATATGACCACGGCAGGACAGATAATCGGCTGGATAGCCGCATTGCTGACTTTTATCTCCTACCAGTGCAAGGAGCACAAAGCACTGTTAACGGTACAGACTCTTTCATCCCTGAGTATATGCATCAGCTATCTTTTGCTTGACGCCCAATCGGGAATGCTTTTAAACGTTATATGCATCATACGTAACTTTATAATCTACAAAAAGGATCTTAAAATATTCTCATACCCCTTTTGGCCCTACCTTCTTGCGGTGGTAATGGCTGTCACCGGTGCCCTTTCCTGGCAGGGCCCGATATCTCTGCTGATCATCGCGGCTTTGACCGTAAACACCTTGTTTTTATATTTTCCCAACGTACAGAATCTGAGAAAAAGCATTCTTTTCACATCGACTCTCGTTCTGATATACAACGTTTTCTACAGTGTATGGGGCGGAGTGGTCAACGAGGCTATAGCCATATCCTCCTCCGTAATAGGTATTTACAGATATAAAAAACAAAATTAAACCGAGGTAAAAATGAAATTAGCAGTAAATGCCCTGACAAAAGCACTGTGCGGTCTTGTTCTTATAGGCCTTACACTCTTTTGCCCGCGGGCACTCTTTTCTATCCCAACGCCTGGCTTTTCATAGGGCTTTTATTTATCCCCATGACCCTTATCGCCGTGTTCCTTCTTTTCAGATCTCCCGAGCTCTTGAAAAAAAGACTGAGCACAAAGGAAAAGGAAGGCACCCAAAAGGCAGTTGTCGCCATCTCGGCGCTGATTTTCCCCGCAGGCTTTATCATATCAGCATTGGATCACCGATTTTGTCTTTCGTCCGTCCCCCTTTGGCTCACCGTGACCGCATCGGTGCTGTTTTTGTTGGGCTACGCCGCATACGGCGAGGTAATGAGAGAAAATGCATATCTCTCCCGCACTGTGGAGGTCAGGGATGGCCAAAAGCTTATAAGCTCCGGACTTTATTCCCTTGTCCGCCACCCGATGTATCTGGCAACGCTTTTTATGTTTCTTCCCATCCCCCTTATATTGGGCTCCTTTTGGGGTCTTATCCCCTTTAGTCTATATCCCGTTGTTATAGCTTTTCGCATCATCAACGAGGAAAAGGTGCTTGACCGCGGACTCAGCGGCTACGGTGATTACAAGAAAAAGGTCAAATACAGACTTATCCCATTTATATGGTAAGATCAAAAAAGGATAAAATAAAATGAAAAAAGAGGTATATATATTCGATTTCGACGGCACCTTGGTGGACTCTATGCCCACCTATGCCTCGGTAATGCTCCGCATTCTGGACGAAAACAACGTAAGCTACGAAAATGACATCGTGAAGATAATCACTCCCCTGGGATATCTCGGCACGGCAAAATACTACCGCAAGCTGGGAATAGATATCCCCGCCGAAGAGCTTGTCAAAACAATGAAGGAATATGCAAGAGACGAATATTCCAAAAACGTCTTCGCAAAAAACGGAGTTATGTCAACCCTAAAGGAATTAAAAAAGCGCGGAGCAAGCCTAAACGTTCTCACCGCAAGCCCTCATCCAATACTCGATCCCTGCCTTGAAAACAACTCGCTCACCGAGTTTTTTGACAATATATGGTCCTGCGACGATTTCAGCACCACCAAGGCAGACCCGCAGATATACATATCTGCGGCAGAAAGGCTGGGCTGCCGTCCCGAGGACGTGATATTCGTGGACGACAACCCCAATGCGGTCATAACCGCCAAGACCGCGGGAATGATATCCTACGGCATTTTCGACGAATCCTCCGCAGAATACAAGGAACAGATGAAAAAAGAGGCTCACAGATACATCGAGGAATTTTCTCAGCTTCTTGAAAAATAAATTATGGGGAAAAAAGCAATGAAAATGATAAAGGATTACGTTATAGTCATTCCCGAAAAGGCGGATGTAAACGAGCTTCGTGCCGCCGCATTTATAAGAGACAACGTTAAGCTGGTTTGCGGCAAGAAGCTGCCCATAGTCAGGGACAGCCACGCCCCCGTGCCCTGTGAGATAGTTGTGGGAGCCACCGCAAGAGAAGCCCTTGACGGACTTGATATTCCCAGATACATTGATCCCGACCGCGTGAACAACTGGGAATATATTATGAAAAAGGTCGGCGATCGCCTTTATCTCAGCGGCTTGGGTATGCCCCCCGCAGAGCCCCGTCCCTTCACCTCCTCCTACCGTGCGCTTGACGACGGAAAAATAGGAACGGTTATGGCGGCATACAGATTTACCGAGGATATTCTGGGCTATGATTTTCTCTATGCCCCCTACGTCGATATTCCGGAAAATGAAGAGCTTCTTATGCCGGAAGACTACAGCTATCACTTCACCCGTGAAGAGCTTGGCAAAAAGGATCCCGTTCTTTACGCTTCCGCGGCATTTTACACCCTTCACTGCGCAGATATGCTGAATTGGAATATGGGATGTATGATCTTCAAGAGCAGAGCGGGAAAAATTGTTGTCATAGACGGAGGTCACGCCTCGGAAACAGATCGCTTTATGCGTATTCTGAGAAAGATATCGGGAAAAGAGGTCCCCCACGTCAGTGCTTGGCTGTTCTCCCACCTTCACAGCGATCATTACGGAGTTTATCAGACACTCTGCAGCGATGAGAAATACCGCGGCGCTCTGACAGTGGACGGCTTTTACTGCGATCTGGTCACGGAGGAGTTTTATACTACCCTCTCCCCCGAAAGGTGGGCGGGCTATGCGGAGGTCAGAAAAACACTTCTGAATTCCGAAAATACCGTGGGAGCCAAGGTACACACCGTCAAAGCGGGGGACGTCATCACCGTGGACGAGCTTGAATTCAAGGTCATACACGTGCCTCAGCAAGAGTATTTTACCAAAATGAACACCAACGATTCCAGCGTGGTATATAAATTCACCTACGACGGCAAGCAGACTATGATGCTCCTGGGCGATGCGGAATACGTTTGCAGTAACGATCTTACAAATAACTGCGCCGAGCTTTTAAAGAGCGATGTAGTCCAGGTGGGTCACCACGGCTGCGGAAACGTATCGGGGGAATGCTACAAGCTTATAGGAGCGGACGCCTATATATGGCAGGTAGGCGAAAAGTTCTGGTACAGTGACAACGGCGAGGGCTTGAACACCCACAATACGGGAGTAATAAGGACAAGAGCTTATATGATGGAGCTCTCCCCCAAGCCGGAAAACGTCCACGTGGTTATGGATGATATTCTTTCCTCGCCGCTTCCGATGAAGATACACTGACAAAGGAGACGATATGATTTTTAAATACGATCACGATTACCACATCCACAGTCTGCTTTCCTCCTGCTCGAGAAAGCCCGAGCAGACCGCAGAGAACATCTTAAAATACGCCCTCGACAATAAGCTTAACTCCATTTGCATCACCGACCACTATTGGGACAGAGCCGTGCCCGATCCCTCCGGATGGTATGCAGAGCAGGATTTTGACCATATAAGCCAAATCAAGCCTCTCCCCCAAGCCGACAGCTGCAGATTTATGTTCGGCTGCGAGGGTGAAATGGGTAAGAATTTTGAATTAAGCGTGCCTTCTTCAAGATACGACGAATTTGATTTTATCATCATCCCCACCACCCATCTTCATATGACCAAATACACCATCACTCCCGAGGACGCCGCCTCCAACGAAAGAAGAGCCGAGCTTTGGGTGCAGCGCTTCGATGCGCTTATGGCAAAGGATCTGCCTTGGGGTAAGGTGGGAATTGCCCATCTTGCGACGGGGCTTATAAACCACGCCTCCAGGGAAGAGTTTTTCAAGACCATAGCTCTTATATCCGACGACGAGATTCACAGGCTTTTTGCCAAGGCAAAGGATATAGGTCTTGCAATTGAATTAAATCTGGACGATATGAAGTTTTCCGACTCCGAGCAGGACGATATCCTCAGATTCTTCAGGATAGCAAAGCATCAGGGCTGCAAGTTCTACTTGGGAAGCGATTCACACAGTCCCGAGGGCTTTAAAAACGCAAAGGAAATATTTGACAGAGCAATAAAGCTCCTCGATCTTCAAGAAAGCGACAAATTCACCATATCCAAGTAAAAGAGGTATAAAAATGAGCCAAGACACCTATCAATTTGATAAAAAAACCTCCAAGCTCGAAACCTTTGAGTGGGACGATATCTGGTTTGAAAAAACCTCCGCAACTCCCGAAATGAGAATAGCCTATATAGGCGACTCCATCTCCAGAGGCACACGCCGCCTTATCACCGCCTTATCCGACGGTAAGATACTTTGCGACGGCTATGCCACCAGCAAAGCACTTGATAACCCCTGCCTCTTTCCGCAGCTCTCCCTTTTCGCAAAGCAGCAGGGACACTGTGACGCCGTGCTTTTCAACAACGGTCTGCACGGCTGGCATTTAGACGACGAAAAGGATTATTCCGAGCTTCTTGAAAAAACACTCCGCTTTTTAAAGGAAGAATTCCCGTCTTCAAGGCTTATACTTGTGCTGACCACCTTCCTTGCCAACGAAAAGCAAACTAGCAGAGTAAAATCAAGAAATGCCGCTGCTTTGGCCATAGCCGAAGGGCTTGGTATCGAGGTGCTCGATCTTTATAGCCTTACAGAGGCCAACAAGGAGCTTCTCATAGAGGACGGAGTCCACTTCAAAAAGGAGGGCTATGAAAAAATAGCCGCCGCGGCAATCAGAAAGCTGGTAGAAAAAAGATGATCCAGGATCTGCACTGCCACAGCTACTACTCCTTTTGCGGAAAGGACAGCCCCGAAACGATAGTCAAGGCTGCTATTGAGGGAGGAATAGAGCTCTTGGGCATTACCGATCATAATTACGGTATCGGCTTTTTGAGAAAGGATGCCTTTAAGGCGCCCGCGGATTCGGTCAAGCAAAGCTACGAGCCCCGTATATTTGAAAGATACTGCGACCACATTGGCCTTATAAGAGAAAAATACGCCGATAGGATAAAGCTCCTTTGCGGCATTGAGATCGCCACCCAAACAAGCTACCCCAAAATGGCCTTGCCCGAGGATGCCGATATATCCTTTTTCGACTACTGCCTTATCGAGCACCTTGACGACTGCAGCAGTATGACCGAGGGCGACCTTTTCTCCTTTGCCAAAAGATGCGGCTGCAAGTGGGTGGGAGTGGCACATACGGATATGTTTAAGTTTATCCGCGCCCGCGGTGACGATCCCCTTGAATATTTTACGAAGATGGCAGAAAGCAATATATTCTGGGAAATGAACGTTTCTTATGACAGTATCCACAAATATATCGAGCATCAATATATGCTGGACTTTTTCTCCGACAAAGCTCAGCAGGATATAGTCAGACGCTCGGGAGTAAAGCTTTCCGTAGGCTTTGACGGTCACAGGATAGAGGACTATCTGCCCCAAAGAGTAAAGGAATATTGCAAAAAAATAAAGGATCTTGATATACCGCTGGTGTTCCAAGATCTCTAAAAAGGAATAATAATAATGGAAAAAACAAACGTAATGCGAATCTTGGATCAGAAAAAGATCCCCTACACTCCCTATGAATACTCCGAGGACACCACCGACGGCGAAAGCATTGCCGCAATACTGAACAAGGATCCCAACGCCACCTTCAAAACCCTTGTAACCGTAGGCGCAAGCGGCAAAAACTACGTTTTCGTGGTGCCGGTCAATATGGCACTGGATCTCAAGAAGGCGGCAAAAACGGTAAGGGAAAAATCTATTGCGATGATAAAGCAAAAGGAGCTTTTACCCTTGACCGGATACATCCACGGCGGTTGCTCGCCGATAGGAATGAAAAAGCCCTTTTGCACGGTGCTTCACGAAAGCAGTCTTAAATTTGAAACTATAACCTTCAGTGCAGGCAGAGTGGGCAAGCAGGTAGAGCTCGATCCCAAGGAGCTTATAAGGCTCATCGGCTGCAGCACCGCAGATATATGCGAGGAAAAGCAATGATCGGTCTTCTTGCTAAGCTTTTTATCAAGGATCATAATAACACCGACGATCCCAAGGTACGCCTGGCTTACGGTACATTGGCAGGTGTTTTGGGCATAGTATTAAACGCTGTGCTTTTCGGTGTAAAGTATCTCGCGGGAGTGCTCACGGGCTCTATTGCCGTAATGGCAGACGCCTTTAACAACCTTTCCGACTCCGGCTCCTCGGTAATTACCCTATTGGGCTTCAGGCTCTCTGCAAAAAAGCCCGACCCCGATCACCCCTACGGCCACGGAAGATACGAATATCTTGCGGGGCTTGCCGTTTCGCTTATGATAATGCTTATGGGCTTCGAGCTCTTTTCCTCCTCTGTGGAAAAGCTTTTCGCCCCCTCTATGCTGAAAAGCGATATATTAAGCTTTATCATCCTCGGCGTAAGCATTGCAGTCAAGCTATATATGGCGCTATATTCCGCAACTCTTTCCAAAAAGCTTGATTCTGCGGCAATGAAAGCCACCGCCAAGGATAGCCTTTGCGACGTGATAGTGACCTCGGCGGTGCTTTTGTGTATGCTGATAGCGAAGCTTTTCGGTATAGATCTTGACGCATATTTCGGAATAGCCCTTTCTGTTTTTGTGTTCTGCGGCGGAATAAAGGCGGCAAAGGAGACCCTCGATCCTCTTTTGGGTCAAAAGCCCGACGTTGATTTTGTGAAAAGCATAGAAAGTATCGTTAAATCCTGCGACGAGGTTATAGGCATACACGATCTTTTGATACACGACTACGGTCCCGGGAGAAAAATGATCTCTCTGCACGCGGAGGTATCATCCAAAAGCGATCTTTTAAAGCTTCACGATGCCATAGACACCCTCGAAAAGGAGCTTCAGGAGACCCTTGGATGCGAGGCGGTAATACATATGGATCCGGTTGCCGATGACGACGAAAAGACCGCCCGCCTTAAGGCTCTTATGCTTCAAGGCTTGAGAGACAAGCTCTCCGCAGAGGTCTCCCTCCACGATTTTCGTATAGTGGACGGCCCCACACATACAAATATGGTCTTTGATATCCTCATCCCCTCAAGCTGCACAGTAAGCGATAAGCAGGTCATTATCACCGCAAAGCACGTAGCGGCAAGCCTCGATGGCACCTGCTACGCCGTGGTAAACGTGGATAGAGATTACGTCCACTGAAATAATAGAAAAAACTTTTAAAAACCTCTTGATTTTTTACTTTCTCTGTGATATAATACCCCTTGTTCAGAATATAGGGGTATAGCTCAGTTGGTAGAGCAGCGGTCTCCAAAACCGCGTGTCCAGAGTTCGAGTCTTTGTGCCCCTGCCAAAAAATCCAAGTCGAAAGACTTGGATTTTTTCATTTGTGTCCTGCGGACACAACATCGTTTGACCGAAGGTCAACATCATTTCGAGCAAAGCGAGAACATCATTGTCCGCTTGCGGACACAAATGAACGATGTTGCACTGCGTGCAAATGATGTGCTTCGCAATGATGTGGGCTTTGCCCAATGATGTTGCGCTTCGCGCAAACGGAATTGTAACTGTCGCTTGTGTGCTGAAATACGGTTGATTTTAAACCGAAAGTATGTTAAACTATATCTAAGAAAGGCGGTGGTATCGTGAGAGAATATAAACTCGGTAATCTTTCAATGGAATTATCCGTTGAGGTTTTGCAGTTGACAAAAGAGTTACGAGCGAAGCACGAGAACGTGATCTCCAATCAGATCAGTAGAAGTGCGACGAGTATTTGCGCCAATATTGCCGAAAGCAAATACGCCCACGGTTGCGCCGATTTTATCGCCAAGCTTGAAATCTCGCTCAAAACGCTTTAGCGTGTATTTATAATCTCGTTAAAGCTCGTATTCGTCCTCAACGGCTTCTTTTATTTCAAATATGCCATTATCGGCAATATATTTATTATCCGTTGTCACGTGGTAGGTCCTGATCTTATCGTCATAGATCTCAAGTATCTGGTATCCCCACGCCCAAGCGGGATCGAAAACGTTGAAGCTGTATTTACCGTCCACAAGCTGAGCGCTGTAGCCGTAGCCGCCGATATCAAAAAGCTTAAGGTCCCCCATATCCTTACCCATATCTATAACACTGCTGATATGAACGTGACCGCGGTACATACAAACAAGGTCTCGGCTTTCTCTTATCAGCCTCTTTCCCTTATCGCTGAAAAGGAAAGCATCAAGGTGATGGGCGCATAAAAATATTTTTTTGCCCTTGTGCTTTTCGAGATTCACGCGCAAAAACTCATCATCCACCAAAGCCAACTCAGAGCCTGAGCCCGGATCCCTTTCCATTGCGGGAGTACCGGGGAAGGTATCCGCCATAATAAACACAGTATCCCCAAATTCAAGAACGTACTGTCTGTCGCAGCCCATCATATCCTTCCAAAGCTCGTTGGGCCAGCTGTCGTGATTGCCGGGTATGGCGTAGGAGGGCACGGGTAGGCGATCCATACAATCCTCCTTGAACTTCTCACAGTAGCTTTTGGGAAGCTTACGGTAATCATAATCATCTATGGAGAGATCTCCCAGAACCAGCACTGCGTCAAGGGGAGATCTTTCGTGCTCTTTTATTATGTCACGGTACACCTTTTCTACCTTTTCCCTTTGGGACATTCCGAAGGCATTGCCCGATGCCAACGATGCCTTTGCCTCGGGGTAAAGCTTTTTCAGCTCGCTGTAGCTTTCTTCGCAGGTGTAGTGCATATCGGAAACCAGAAGAAATCTCTTTTTTATTTCTGACATTTTTTACTCCTTTACAAAGCTTATAAGCTCATCCTGACCCTTGCGCTTTTTCTTGCGCAAAACCTCGCCATCCTTGGCATAGCCAAGGGTGATAACAAGCCTGACTGCTCCGTCGAGATTGCAGATCTTTGATATTTTTTCACTGTCAAACCAGCCCAGAATGCAAGTCCCCAAGCCTTGGGCTGTGGCTTCGGCGGTGAGATATGCCGCCAGAATACCTATATCTATGGAACGGTAATCATTATTTTTAAGCCTTGCTCCCAGCGCCGCCGTTGCAACGTAGGGCTTTTCCGATATCACAAGCATAACGGGAGCATCAAGGGCAAATTTATTCATTCCCATTCCTTGAGCTGCCCTTGCCACCTTTTTTGCGGCTTCACCGCTGCATACGGATATCATATAGGGCTGACCGTTGCAAGCCGAGGGAGCAAGCACGCCGCTTGCCAGAACGGCATCAAGCTTTTCCCTCTCCACCTCCCTCGAGGGGTCGTAATTACGACAGGATTGTCTTGACAGTGCGATCTTTGAAAAATCCATATCAGCCCTCTTTTATCAGCTTTTTGCCGTCGGAGAAGGCCTTACCCACCCTTTCGCCAAGGCTCCAATAATCGTGGGTAACGCTGTCGTACATAATGGGATCAAGCTTCTTTGCATCGATAGCTCCCTTTTCGTCCAGGATGCTTTCATCTGCACTGACGTTGACTATCTCACCTATGCAAATGCCGTCCTCGTTAAATTTTATAAGCTTACATTCCAGGCACATCGGCAGCTCCTTAATGACGGGAGCGTTAACGTATTCACTCTTGATTGCGGAAAACCCCGCCTTTTTAAACTTGTCGGGCACTTTATTTGCGGATACGATACCCACGTAGTCGCAGGGAGCACAGCTTGCGGAGGTGGCAAAGCTGACGGTAAAGGCTCCCGTCTTTTTTATATTCTCGGTGGTCTTGTGGGAATCGTCGAGGCAGAGCATCACCGTATCGGTGTCGTATATTCCGCCCCACGCCGCATTCATTGCGTTTGCCTCTCCGTTTTCGTCATAGCTTCCCACGATAAGAACGGGCATGGGATAAAGCCAGGTCTTTGCTCCGAAATTTTTACGCATTGTTTTCTCCTTTCAAATCCAAGGGGCTGATGCCCTTTAAAATATCAGCCTCATAATCTCCGTCGATAAGAATATAATTCACTCCGTGCTTTTTTGCCGACTCAAGAAGCTCTTCGTTATCGCGGATAAAATCTTCCGCAGTGCACAAATCATCGTCCAACCGCTCCTCAATAACGCAGGAAAATGCTTTTATATCGTCAAAATGCTCCCGTATATAGCCTTTACTCATAATAAGACAGTAATATCTTATGCTTTCAAGATATTCCGAGCTAAAGTCCTTTTTCCAATCAAAGGGAATATAACAGCCCTCCACGATAAGGTTTTGCTTATTTTCGATGGCGGTTTTTATTATTTCACGAAGGATCGGCCAAAGGTAGTCGGTAAGAGCCTCATCGTCGCTAAGTGGGGTAAGAGTTGTATTTTGGCTTCTTATAAGCCCCATCTTAAGATGATCTATGGAAAGATAGGGATAATTATACCTTTCAAGCAGCCGCTGGCTTAAAAGCGTCTTTCCCGTGTGAGATGCGCCAGTTATCAGTATTATCATAGCCCTTCCCCCTAAGCTTTCTCTTTTTCCTTTGATTATAGCATATACGAAAGCATTTTTCAATCAAAAACTTTAAATGATATTGATTTTTAAAGCCGCGGATGATAAAATATCCTCAATACCTCCATCACAAAAACAAAAAAGGAATGCTGCCATGAATAATAAAGCCTTTGACTTTCATAAATACAAATACGGGCTTTTCGTTCACTACGTCCACGGGCTTTCCTTCTTCTCCGACGGAAGACGCCCCAAGGATATAAACGAGACCCTCGACTCCTTTGATGCCCGCGGCTTTGCCGATGACGTAGCCTCTATGGGAGTACAGTACGTAGTCCTCACCGCCTGGCACTATAATATGATCACGCTCTACCCCAGCAAGGTCAACGAAAAATACAGAGGCAAGCCCTTAGCACGCAGGGATCTTCTGGGCGAGATAATAGACGGACTCAATTCCAAAGGCATAAAGGTCATACTCTACACCCATCCCAGAGACGGACACGATTTTGACTCCGCCGACCGCGAGGCTACGGGCTGGGGCGAGGGCTACAATACCGCCTCAAGCGCAAAGGACAAGCCCGATCCCAATAAATTCAACGGCGCAAGGTGGAATGAATATATAAAAGAGCTTTACACAGAGCTTGCCGACAAATACGCAAAAAAGCTCTACGGCTTCTATACCGACGGAGTAGGTCCATATGACGGCAGAGATCCCGCCATGGAGAAGAATCTTCAGGTGGTGGATTATCTTATGCTGAGACGCATAATGAAATCCAAAAACCCCGAGCTTTGTATGATACAAAACTATTTCGGATACATCTTTTCCAACGACTACGCCATGCCCGAGGGATATTTCGGCTTTGAGGGAAAGGCGCTGAAAAGCAACGTGGAAGCTCTTCCCGCCGCAGAAAAGTCGCTGGCGATGAGCCCCTTTGACGGAGGCTGGATGCCCGGTCTTCCTTTGGACAACAAGGACAGCGATCCTCACTCTGCGCCGATCGAAAACGCAGTCAAGTTCGTTTTATTCAACGCATCCTGCACGGTGGGAGGCGGCACTGTCTATGCCACCGGCCCCTACTGTGAGGGTAATATTTGGCAGAGCGGCGCTTTGGATTATCTTAAGGCGATCGGAGAAAAGCTCAGGGAATATAAAAAAAGCGCCCTTGATGCAAAGGTCAGCTTAAGCTTTCCCACCATATCGGGCGACACCTTAAGCTCCCTGGGTAACAAATTCTTCTTCACCTCGGAGGATGAAAAATACGAATACCTACACCTTACAAAAGAAACCGAGCAGGTAATTCTCAAAGAAAGCCTTGACGGCGCCGAGCTCCATTCTCCCCTTTCCCTCACCGAGGGCTTAAGGATAGAAGGCTTCGACGGAAAGCTCTTGAGGCTTTCGGGAGATTTTGACCCCATCGACAGCGTTATCCGCTTTGAAAGAAGGGGCACCGCCCTTTCTCCCCGCATCCAATGGATAAACGACACCGATAAGCGCATAAGATACTCGGCGGATTGGAAATACCACCATCTCGATCAAAGCCCCCTGCGCCAAGAGATAACCAAGGGCTGCTTTGAAAGCGATCTGCACCGCAGTCTTGCCAAGGGCGCCAATGCATTTTTGGCCTTCGAGGGCTCGGTGGCAGAGATCTACGGCAGAGGAGAGGTATCGGTATTCATAGACGGAGTCAAGCTTTGCGACGTCAAAAGCACCGCCGCACAAGTCTCAAGAAGCCCCGTATTCACCTCACCCGAGCTCTACGGCGGCTGGCACACTCTATATTTGGTCACCGAAACAGAATTTGATCTTGATGCCGTGAGAATAATAAACTAAAGGGCTCAAAGCCCAAAGGAGCCGTCCGCAAAAAATGCGGACGGCTCGGTTTTTTATTTTCTTGATGCCAGTGCCTCGGTTACCGCCATAGCTATTCCAAAGCCGAAAAAGCAAATTGCAAAAAGAAGTCCCCATGGCATTATACCTATCATTTCTCCTATGTGCTCAACTCCCAGGACCACAGAGGTGACACTGCAGCAGATCAAAAACATCGCCGCCAGAAAAAGCACCGCAAAAAGTCCCCCGCATACAAGAGAAACAAGAATAAAGCTTTTCCAATCAAAGGGAATATTTCCCGATAAAAGCCCTTTTTCCTTTTTCGTGATCGGCTCGCACATAGCCTTTTTTGCGGCTATCTGGGTCATCTCTCCGAGAGCATCAAGCTCACCGTCGGAAAGGATAAAGGACTTAAAAAGCCTTTTTCCTTCCGCATCAAAGGTGCAGGAAAAAACATCTGCGTCCTCCCCTTCGCCCTTTTTCAAAAAAGCCGTGGCACAGTTAAACTGCAGATCAAAGCTTGAGTTACTGCTGTCCTCAACACAGAAGACCGTGTACTTTACCCTTTTCTCTCTTCCTACAAAATAGGACATCCCGTAGCTTTGTTCAAGACGGATCTTCTTCATTGGTCCGATCATTGTAAACAAGGGATAGGAGCCGCTAAAGCCCAGAGAATGAAGCTTTTCTTCAATGAGCCCTCTCATTTTTTCAAGCTCGTCGGCATCCTTAAGCTGTACCTGAGACTCATAGCCCTCCTGGCTTTGGACGATAAGACCGTAAAGCTCTCTGAAAAGCGGCT
Source organism: Oscillospiraceae bacterium (assembly GCA_015063985.1). Lineage (GTDB taxonomy): Bacteria > Bacillota > Clostridia > Oscillospirales > SIG627 > SIG685. Next base: position 82,521 of record SVTC01000003.1, read on the forward strand.
CGTTTTCACTTTTGCAGAGCAGAGCCTTCAGCCTTCCGAAGCTTCTGCGGGAAGCCTCATCCTTGAATCTGAAGGGGGAGAGCTTTTTTAACCTTGCCAAAACCTTTTTGGCATTATGCTTTTCTGCATACTCGGCAAGAAGCTCAAAGGAATATTCTTTATCACCGTCAACCAATCCCCAAAATACCTCGAGTTCCCGCAAGAGAGGGAGCAGGGCGAGCTCCCTTTGGTTAAAATACTCATCCCCAAGCTCATTTTTCGAAAGGATGGCGGCAGCTACTGTTCCGATATGCTCCCAGGGGTCATCCAACATAAACCTTTCGTGGGCGCGAAACACCTTTACTTCTACCTCGGCTCGTGTAAAATAAAGCTTTACGGGAACGCTTCTTTCCCTTTCGTAATCCTCTGCCTTGAATTCAAGGCAGTATCCCCCGTTGAGCTTTGTGATCCTCATATCGGAAAAATCAAGCTCGTTATATTCCTTAAAGGAATACTCCTCATCTGTATACAGTATCAAGACTTTGGAAAAGGAGCATCTGCTATTGAGAATAAAGCCCAATCCGTCATTTCTTTTTTCGGGGCAGGGGCTTGTCCACATATTCTCGGCAAGGTACAAAAACGCCTTTTTCACGTCCTCGGAAAACTCCTCCAAGGCCTCTCTGACAGAAGCAAGCCTTATCTTTTCCTCCTCTTCGACGGCCTTCTTACATTCAAGGCAAAAACCAATAAGCTCACCGGCACTGCAACGGGAGAAAAAGCTCACAAGCTGCTCTTCAAGATCACCGTCGGAAATATAGGTCTTTTTCAGCCATTTGCATATTTTTTTCTGCTTTTTCTCATCGGCTGATGCAGGCTCGCAATCAAATACGGTCGCGGCGATCTCGTACGCGGAGCCAAATAGGCTCTTTGATTCTTTATCTATTTTCGATATATCCATATTTACTCTCCCACGATCAGTCTTAAGGCATCCAAATAGTTTGAATATACAAGCGGTATGAGCTCAAAGCCCTCGTAGCTTATTTCGGGATTTTCCTCCAAAAGATCTCTGTCCACCAAAACAGCCGCAGTCTTTATACGATCCTCTCCCAAAAGCTCGTTTACCTCCTTGATATCCGCCTCCACCTCGGAGGCAATATCCACGTATTCATCATCTGTCTCTGTGGTAAATATCTTCCTTTCCTCATCGACCGAAAGGTTCAAAAGATCTCCCACGATCAAAACGTCCTTATATACAAAAAAGCCGTAGCCCGTAAAATCTTCCGCCTCCCCCTTGTAAAAGCTTATGGGAAGACCGTGCTTTTTTATTACCTCGTAGATTCCCAAATAACTCGCCGAGGCACAAAGCCAGTTGTATTTTTCTCCTCTGTCCTTGTAATAGGCGCTTCTTTTATACTTTATATAATCTATGGGAGTGTACAAAGCCAGCCCCAATAAAAACAATATTGCCAAGGGGAACACCAATACAGTCAATATTCCGTTTAAGATCTTTTTCATGTTTCTCCTTTTTGTTAAAGCCTTGCCAAAAAGCTCTCGTGAGGCAAGAGAGTCACCTCCAGCACTCCGTTATGATATTTAAACTCACCGTCACCTTCGGGGCTGCGCTTAAGTCCCTCTATCCTTTTTACGGCGGGAACGTCCTCCCAATTTATAACAAGGATCTCATCCTCAGCCATCCACACCGAGGGTAAACGTATATCATCGGGAAGGAAAACGGGGCGCGCACTGTCTCTTGCCGCTTCAAGAGCCTCGTTTATTATGCCTATTCCCTTTTCGTTAAGAGCCGAGATACGGTCGGAGAGAAATATATTTCCGCCGCAAACAGCCACCAAACGGGCCCAGGTACGTGCCTCAAGCTCGTTGAACTGATCCCCGTTTCTCCAACGGCTTTTGAAGAAATCACCGTCGGTCATTTCGCTTCTGCGCTTGGGAAGCAGATATTTGGGCTCTCCCGCCCATTTGAGCTCCTCGTCGGAGGTGTCCTTGCCCCTCACCACCAAAAAATCGGGATCTATCCTGGTTACTATGCCGTTATACATCCAGGTCCAGGTCAACGCCTCGGCTATCCATTTAACGTGAGGAAACTGATTATGGATATCCACGGCGATCCTCATCGAGGGAGCCACGTTTGCTCCGCACTGTACGGGAAGAGAGCATCCCAAAATAACAACGTCCTCTCCCGTGGCATTTTTTATATCCCCTATAAGCTCACTCAAGGCCGAATATGCCGTTGCCTTGGGATCGAAAAAGCTTTTTGCCTTGCTCAGAGGAGAAAGATAGTCTATTTTAAAAAGGCGGTATCCCTTTTGATAAAGCCTCTTATAGCTTTCCAGAATAAAGCTTTTTGCATCGGGTACCGTAGGGTCTATAAGGTAGGTGTCGCCTATATCCCTTATATACTCCCCCTTTGCATCGCGGCAGAACCAATCCATTCTGTCTTCAAAGCCCGTAACGCTTTTCTTCATAAGAAGCGGCGCCATCCAGATGCCGGGCTTAAAGCCATAGGCTATTATTTCCCTCGCCACGGCTTCCAGACCGCAGGAGAATTTTTCGTTTTCACACCAATCTCCCCAATCCTTCTGCCAGCCGTCATCTATGACTATATATTCAAGCTCGTCGGACAATCCCGCCTCCTTCAAAGCTCTGACGTTTTCAAATATATCCTCGGGGCAGACCGAGTCAAGATAATAATCCCAGCTGTTCCAGCCGCAAAGCTTCGGCATGGGAAAATCGCTTTGGGGCAAAAGCTCACGGTATACGTCAAAAAGCTCGGATACAGTCACGCTTTCAAAGCAGAGTACCCTCTCTGTGCAAAGCCGCCTTTGATTTTTCATCCCCTCGGTGAATTCGGTCTTTGCAAAAAGATAATACCCTCCGTCCCTGAGCACCGCGCCGGCACCTGCGATATTGTTAAGCGGCACGGTAAAGGCAAGCGCCGTACCTTCACTTACGGGAGAGGCAAAAAGCCCCGCCCCGTCGGAAAAATACTCCGCACCCTCTCTTAATTCGCAGGGGAATCTGTTCTCGCTGTGATAAAGACTGTTCCCGAAAAGCATAAATCTGTCAGTCTTTTCGGGCGGCTCCAAGGCTATGATCGGGCAGTCTATTCTGCTTATTCCCAAGGGCTTATCGCCACTGACCTCAAGCTCTGCAAGCTCCGCTCCCTGGCAAGGTGTAAGGCTCAATTTCACCCTTGCGCCTTTGATATGTGTCTCATATACGGTCTTGTTGCCGTGGCTTACGGGCGTCAATTCATCGATATCTACCTCTACGGTGTCGTTTTCAAAATATATTCTGAAGCTTTCTTTTTTTATTCTTTTCATACTGTCCCTCCGAGCTATTATCATTAAGGCCACATTCTGCCAATCATTTTAACACATAGCATCTCAAAATGCAATAAAAAGATCCGTTCCATCATAAGAACGGATCTTGATTTTTTCAGTCCTCCTCGGGAAAGACTCTGCGGCAGCCGCCCTTTGGGAGACGGTAGGTCCAGGACTGCAGACGCAAGCGCTTGGAAAGATACTTATCCTCAAGCTTATCCCAATGGAGCCACACACCCTTGTAGCTGCGATCCCTGACTATGGGAAACTGGTCCATATCTATCTGCCAGGCTTCGGGCAAAACAGTGACACTGTCAGCGTCGCCGCAAAGAAGCTCAAGGGCTCCGCGAAGCCAATCGGCAGTGCCCAAAAGCTTTCCTCCCACCTTGACCGAGGTTGGAAGCCAGCCCTCCGAGGGCATTTCCGTTGCGGATTTCGTCATTTCCTTTCTTGTCACGGTAACGGGCTCAGTTATGGCATAAGGCTCCTCCAAAAAGCCATGCACCCAGCCGCATTTATGTTCCTCGGCACCCTTAAGCATTTCTCTGCAGGCACAAAAAACGTCGCTGATGCAATAGGAATCTGGAAGTGTCACGGGGAAAAATATTCACAAAGCTGCGGCCTTATATGTAAAAGATCCTCCTTTGTTATCACGCGCTCCCTTGGCTCAAGCTCACGGGCAAGCTCGCCGTAGGTCACTATGCGAAACCTCGGATCGTTTTTAACAAGCCTCACCAAAAAGCGAAATCTTCGGAATATCAGCTCTGTTTCCTCGGATCTTCTGGGGGTCGACGGTACCCATCCGTCCTCGTGAAGATTGCCGCCCCAATAATTGACCTCATCCCAGGACTCCTCAAAGGATACCATATTGGGATGGCTGTAGCAGATATACAGATCCTTTGATCTTGCCACCTCGTCAAAATGAGCTTTTATCGCCGCCTCGTCGTTTTCGCGGAATTGGCATCCCATAAGATAGTGATAATCAGTAGTCCATATATTGCAGGCGTTGATGGGACGGCCTCGGTTCTGCTCTCTTAAGGTATCTCCGTCGTATATCGGTATTCCCATCCTTGCATAGCCGTAGTGGGCAACGTAGGAAGTGTTGGAGCCGGGCGGGCAAGCCGCATATACTCTGTCTACGCCAAAGGTCTTTTTGATAAGGTTAAGACACTCTGTCTCCTGCCTTAAAAACTCCGCCTCGGCGGCATCGTAATCATCAATATCGGTGTATTCGTTAATGGTCGGATGCAGGGAATGAGTAAGAGAATGAGTCTCTATCTCGTGATACCTCAAAGCCTCTATCACGTCCTGCCTGCCCCATTCCTCAAGCTTCAGAGCGTATTTCCCCACCACGTTAAAGCACCCTCTTACGTGCTCGGATCTTAATATCTCGGCATATCTGAGAACCGAATCCGCGCCTTGAGGATTTATATAATCCTCCACGTCAAAGCTGAATACTATATTTGTCATACCTATCTCCGTTTTTTCTTTTAGATAGATTCTACCACAGCCCCCCCGTAATGTCAACAGCTGTCAAAAGCATTCTTTTTTCATACGGCTATTGTTATTATCAAAAAAATGTGTTATAATCAAACCGTTGCAATACGTTTTTAGGAAAGCTACTTTTATGACAATCAAAAACAAAAAGCTCTGCTCTCAGAACACCCTCATCTGGCTGTGCTGCTTTGTATATACCCTGGCGTATATCGGAAGGTACAGCTACAACGCAAACATCAATCTGATAATGAACGAATACTCCACCAGCCACGCCGATGCCGGCCTGGTCACCACCTTCTTTTTCTTTGCCTACGGCATTGGTCAGGTGGTAAACGGCATACTCTGCAAGCGCTACAACAAAAAGCTTTTGTTCCCGCTGGTGCTATTCGGCTCCTCAGTGCTTAATCTTCTCATTCTCTGGCTGCCCTTTTCCTTCTTTAAGTACCTTTGGGTAATAAACGGATTTTTGCAGTCCTGTCTCTGGTCATCCATCATCCACGTTCTGGGCACGAATCTGGATGCCGACCATATGGACAGAGCCTTGGCACTCACCAGCGTCACCTCTACAGTCGGCACCTTTATCGCATACGGCGGCAGTGCTTTTTTCGTATGGCTTGGCAATTACCGCATCACCTTTATCTTCGCCGCGGTGATGATGTCTCTTATCGGCGTGCTGTGGCTTTGGCTCTTCAGCGACGCTCCCATTTACAAGCCTATGGAAAAACGGGAACAAAAGGAAAGCAAAAAGCTTGGCGGTGTAATGATCGTGCTTATCACTCTCGCATTCTTTGCGGTGATAGATAACCTTGTAAAGGACGGGGTCAACACCTGGATGCCCACGCTCCTTGCGGAAAACTACGGAATGAAGGACGAGACCTCAATCCTCTCCTCCGTTGTGCTCCCCATTCTCGGCACCTTCGGCGCACTGCTCTCCTTAAAGCTGAACCGTCTGATCAAGGATTTCGTTGCACTTATCGTGACAATGCTGGCAGTCTCCTCACTGTTCCTTTGTATAGTACTGTTTTTCGAGGTCAGCAGTGCCGTGATCGCAGTAATGTGCTTTGGAATACTTGCCTGTATGATGAGCGGCATAAACAACGTGATAACCTCCATTGCTCCCCTAAAAATGAGAGACAAGGTGGATTCGGGAAGGATGGCGGGCATCCTGAACGGCTTTTGCTATATGGGAAGCACCGTCAGCGCATACGGCTTGGGCGCAATAGCCGATAGGGGCGGATGGGATGCCGCATTCTATCTTTTGCTTGGAGCCTGCGCAGTGGGAATCGTCATCGGTGCGGTTTACATAATATGCGCCAAAATCAAAAAAACGGCTTAAATAATCAAAAAAGGATCAATTCTTTGCACAATGATTTAGGAGTTTATCATGAATAATTTCAAGTGTTTTTTTCTTTTATTCGTATTATCCGCCATTTTATTGACATCATGTTCAACTGCTGTCAACCATTCAACCGAGCCAACATATCCCACAAAAGAATCTCTCAGTAGCGAAATTCCGGAAAAACAACCCGTCTCCTTTTTGCTGGAAAGCACTGAAATGGAAATGCCCTTTGGCAAGACCAAAAGCGAGTTTACCTATGATCAAAGCGGCAGGTTGACAAAAACAGTTGCCTCCACAAACGACAAGGTATATATGTCCGAAGAATTATTTTACGATGACAACGGCTACGTTATTAAAAAGAAACAAACGTCGTTGGATGCTTCGGGCAAGGAAAGCTCTGTTACAACGGAAAGTTTTATTTTCTCCGAAAAAGGGCTTATCCAAAGCAGCACCATCATCACCGATACAATCACCACGTTTACTTCCTATGAGTATGACGCTAAAAACCGTTTGGTTTTATACACCCGAAAGGACGCTTTGGATAACATAATTGAAAAAGAGCAGTACGAGTATCTGGATGACTTCGGTAGCTACCGACTGACCTCTTTGGATAATCAAGTTACCCAACTGATCTTAGACGCTACCGGAAACGAGCTTGAAAGGACACTCTTCAATACGGACGGATCCATTGTCTTCAGCATCAAAAACGAATATGACAGTAAAAACAACGTTGTAAAATCCACCGACAAAGACCGGGTAATTACGGAGTTTACAAACGTGTATGAAGGAGATCTATTGATTTCCGTTGAGAAATATGTTGACAGCGAGCTCGCAGGAAAAACCGTAAACGAATATGATGAATACGGCAATTTATGCACAAAGAAAGAAACCAATGCCGCAGGAACCGTTGTGTCCTCAACAGTAAACGTATGGCTCCCCGTATATTAATTTTTCTCCTTAGCTCACTTCTGTTGTTAACTTCTTCTTGCAATTACAATGCAGATTATACCACGAAGGATTTCACAAAAGAAGAATACACAGAGGAAAGCTCACACGAGGTCATTGAAATAAGCTCTCCCTATACGGGATTAAACGGAAATGCCGTCTGGGATATGAAAATATACAACGGCCATCTGTATATCGGCGCGGGAAACTATGATAAAAACACCTCCGTAGACACTGCGTACCGATACGATCTTTCCCGCAAAGTATGGGAAGCCTGCGGTCAAATTCCCGATGAACAAATCGGACGATTCGTAGTATTGAACGATCAACTTGTTCTTCCCGGTATTGATCCTGTCGGAGATTGGAGCTTGGGGAATTATTATGTTTTGCAAAATGATAGCTTTGCAACCATAAGAACCATTCCAAATGCCATTCATAATTTCGATATTGTTGAATATGATAACAAGCTCTTTTTTGGACTCGGGGTATCAAGCGGCAATTATCCGGTCGCATTCCAAAACGGGGACAAATACAAAGAAATATCATTCGTTGATAAAAACGGCAATCCGCTCTCAACGAAGGAATACAAAGAAATCCGCGCCTATGACCTTGTGGTTTTAAATTCTTCTTTATACGCTCTTGTTCAATTGGACTCTTCGCGTTATATTTATAAGTACAACGGTATCAATTTTGAGTACTATTGTGACTACAATCACAGGATAATTGTTGGCGGTTATTCCTTAGTTCCGCTTCTTGAGAAACAGATTCTGAAAGATACTTTGTTTTTCACTACAGGACTGCTGTATAAAACCGAAAATATGAAAGATCTGCAAGATATTACCCCATCGGGAGTCGATTACGTGGCCGATCTTTTGAACTATAACGGGCGTCTTTTTATTCTTGCTAACCAACTCAACGAAACCCAAAAGCATAAAGCGATAATATTTGAGTTGCTTTTGGATGGTTCGTTTTCCCAATTGACAGAAATCGAAGTTCCTTATCCTGCAATGGCATTTGAATGTGACGGCAATGCTTTTTATATCGGAACAGGAACAAAAGACTCAACTACGAAAGTTGCTAACAAAATACTGATCATCAATTATAAAGTATGATGGGTGACTATTGTTCGGGCTTACTCATTAGAAGCACCGTCAGCGCCTACGGTCTGGGAGCCATAGCGGATAACGGCGGTTGGGATGCCGCATTCTATCTTTTGCTGGGCGCTTGCGGAGTGGGAATCGTCATCGGTGCGGTTTACATAATTTTTTCAAGGGCAAAAAAGAACAGCTGAAATAATTAAAGCGGCAGATGATCTCTGCCGCCTTTTTTATTCCTTGAACAAATATGAAATAAGCTCATCCTTACCGATCTTCAGAACGTACTGAAACTCATCGTACAAGAGCTGCTCCGCCTCCTTGAATAAGCGCTCGTCTGCCATATGAAGCTTCTTTCCCTCCGCCTCGCGCTTTTGCTTGTTGAGGCGGATAGATCTTATCATCAATAGCAACGATCGGTGGTCGCCGCTGTCAAGTATGGCTCTGAAGCGCTCCTTGCGCTGAATGTTATCCTCTATCCAAACGCTCTCGCCGTCCCTTGCGGAAGCAATGACCGCACCGATCTCCTCCTCGGACAATATCCTTCTGATCTTGGATAAAACAGCCTCGTTATCCGTAGGTACAAACAAGGTGGTGTTCTTATCACTTATGGGCTTAAGAACGTAATACTCCTTCTTTTTGTCCATGAAATCCCTTTCGGTTATTTCAACGATCCTGCAAACTCCCTGGGTGCCGTAGACGATGGTATCATTCACCTTATACATTTCGGTCTCATCCTTAATTCCTCTTGTGTTAAAGATATTATAGCACAAAAGAATAAAAAATTCACGTAGGCATTTTGACCAAATTTGCCCGAAAAAACGCACGGAAAAGCCATCAAAAGTCCGCATTTCCCCTTCCCTCGGCACGGTCTGCGGCAAACAAAGCTCACAAAATCATTGACAAATCCCCTCGGGTATTGTATAATAAATTCAAAGCACATTTAAAACGTTTTAAATTCGTCAAAAAGGGGGAAGAAATGTCAACAAGAGTAAAGCTTTCGGATATAGCAAAAGAATGCAAGGTGTCAAACGGCACGGTATCGCTGGCATTGAATAACAGTCCCCTTGTCAACAATGACACAAAAAGGCTTATCAAAAAAACCGCCGACAGGATGGGGTATATCCCAAACGAAATGGCGCGCTCCCTTGTAAAAAAGCATTCGGGCAAGATCGGGGTGGTGGTCCCCGATATTATAAACAGCTTCTACGCCACCTTTGTCAGCGAGCTCAGCCGAGAGATCCGCTCCCAAGGCTACACTCTTGCGATATACATATCGGATAACGACACCGAGGCGGAAGGCTCGGCGGTGGACGAGATGCTGGCGAACAACGTGGAGGGCATAATAATAGTCCCCGTAAATAAGGGCAATGCCTCCCCGGCATACTTTGAGCGTCTGTCGCAGCATAAGGTCCCGTATATCTTTGCGGTAGACCGCTATTCGGGAATCGATGGGATCTGCGTAAGCTCCGACTGCAAAGCGGGAATGTACGCTATGGTAAAGCATCTTATAGAGAAGGGCTACAAGGATATAGCCTATCTCAGCGGCGATCTGTCCGTGCCCACGCTGAGCTCCCGACACGAGGGATACCTAAAGGCGATAAAAGAGAGTGATATCGAAGAAAGGCTTATTTTAGTCAGCTCCATAGACTACGACGGCGCAAGAAAGGCCTGCCTTGACTGCATCAGCACCCTGCCCCGAGCCTTCGTGTGCCCCAATGATATGATGGCTCTGGGAGTTATAAACACCCTCAGAGAGCAGGGCATCGCCGTCCCCGAGATGTGTGCGGTCACAGGCTTTGACGGAACCATCTTTTCGCAGATCTCGTCGGTGGAGATCACCACGGTCAGACAGGATATAAAGCAGATCGCGCAAAAAAGCTCAAGGCTTATCACAGATCTTATAAACGGAGCCGAGCTTAAGAAAACAGACGAGCTGATAAGCACAGAGCTTTTAATAAAAAAATCATGTTAAGAGGAGAAAAAATGAAAACGGTAAAGGAAAAGAAATTGGTAGTTGGTGCGGATTTTGCAGGCTACCCTCTCAAGGAAGCGGTCGTTGCCCACCTTAAAGCAAAGGGCTGGGAAATAACCGATATGGGCGTGAAGGCGGACTCCGACCCCAACGATACCGACCTTATGTTCCACAGAGTGGGACTTCGCGTCGGCGCGATGATCTCAGAAGGTGAATTTGAAAGAGCGCTTCTTTTCTGCGGAACGGGTATGGGAATACATATTGCGGCAAGCAAGTGTCCTCACGTGCATTCGGGAGTTGTGGAAAGCGTTCCCGCGGCTCTTCGCGCCATCACGGGCAACGGTGTAAACGTTCTTGCTATGGGCGCCTTCTACGTCGCTCCCGCAATGGGCTGCGACATTGCCGATGCATATCTTAATGCAGAGCTGGGAAGCGGTTACGAGTGGTGGAAAAATTTCTACGAATTCCATAAGCTTGCCATCGATGAGCTTGAAGCCTTCGACTATGAGGAATATAAGAAAAACGGCTACAAGGTAAATAAGCTGGGAGACTTTCCTCTTAAGCTCGAAACCAAGCCCGATTAAAAAACCGCCGTTGAAGCCTTGGACGCAGTACCCATAACACAAACGAAAAAAACGAATATAAAAAGTCCATCTAATATGTAACGCAAAAAATCAAGCGACCTTTCAAGGTCGCTTGATTTTTGTGATTCGTGTCCGAAAAGAACCGAGTAAAAACCGAGGATTTGAACGAGTTGACAAAAAAGATACTTGTAATTCTCGCCCTTGCATGATATAATGAAGATACTTTAGAAGCCGCCAAGGAGATTCAAAATGAAACAGTTTGACATCACTTATTTCCACGGTCCATTTGCCAATTATGTTGTACGAGAGGACGTCATCGCCGAGATCGCCTCAAGCGGTATGACCCTGGTACCACTTCACTACGGAACGGAAACCAACAAGCAGGCGCTTCCGATCCTTCGCCGCTTCGGTCTGCGCGCCATCGTCTCCGATCCGCGTATCCGCCGCATCTACGGCGCGGATGACATCGCCGGTGCAGATGCCATGGCAAAGGAAGTCGTCGCCGATTACGCAGAATTTGACAACATCATCGGCTGGGACATTGTGGACGAGCCGCATGCAAAGAAGTTCCCGATTCTCAGTGCGATCGTTAATGCATTCCGCCGCTACTCTCCCGACATGGAGACCGTCATCAACCTGTTTCCCAACTATGCATCCGCCGAGCAACTGGGCAATCCCGACTATATTTCCCATCTGGAAGCCTTTGTCAACATTGTCCGCCCGCACCTACTCTCCTATGACCACTATCACTTCCTCGGTCGTCAGAGTCGCAACGAGATTTTCGACCCGGAGGTTGACGAGCGCGAGCGCCTGATCCGCCTGTCCGCGGAAACAACCGAAAACCGCGGTGGCTTCTTTGAAAACATCGAGGTCTTCCGTTCTGTTGCACTCAAGTATAATATTGACCAGATGCTCATCGTCCTTCTGACCGAGCATGGTCCGTACCGCAATCTGACCATCGGTGAGCTGTATTGGGAAGTCAACATGTGTCTGGCATACGGCATGAAGCGCATTTCGTACTTCACGTATTGGGAGCCCTCTCACGACGATCATTGGCAGTGGACCAATGCCATGTGCGATACCGAAGGCAAAAAGATGCAGCATTGGTATGACGTCAGGGAAATCAATGCGGCGATTTCTCCCGCAGGCCGCCGCCTGTTCAACACCACCTCCAAGGCTGTCTTCCACATCGGCGTACCAGAGAAGGGTGCAAAGAAGTTTGAAGGCTACGGCGCGATTTCCTCCATTGACGGTAAGAACGGCGTTATTGGCTTCTTCGAAGATGGCTCAATCTACCTTGTCAACCGCGACTTTATTGGGGATAACACCTTTACCATCCATGCAAACAAGCCGCTATCCGTTCTCTCCGACGACAGATTCATTGCCGTTGACGACCTTGATATTACCGTCAAGCTGGGTGCAGGTGAAGCAGTACTTTTGAAGATATAATTTTCAGTCCGTTTCCCGGAATCGTGACCGATCGCGTCGCGGTGTGCCGCGACATTGCCGATGCATACCTTAATGCAGAGCTGGGAAGCGGCTACGAGTGGTGGGAAAATTTCTACGAATTCCATAAGCTTGCCATCGACGAGCTTGAAGCCTTCGACTATGAGGAATATAAGAAAAACGGCTACAAGGTAAATAAGCCGGGAGACTTTCCTCTTAAACTCGAAACCAAGCCCGATTAAAAAACCGCCGTTGAAGCCTTGGATGCAGTACCCATAACACAAACGGGAAAAAACGAATGAAAAAGTCCATCTAATATGTAACGCAAAAAAACAAGCGACCTTGAAAGATCGCTTGATTTTTGTGATTTGTGTCCGAAAAGAACCGAGTAAAAACCGAGGATTTTCTTTTTTATATGAAATATTGCTTATATTCAGGTTGGGATTTTATATCCTTCATTAAATCCTCTTCATTTATAAATAAAGAATGCCCGCAAATTCCTAAATACGGCTCCCACATAGCCGGAAGTGCATCATCATTTGAACAAATATATTTCCACTCATCTTCATCAAATTGATAAATTGCTTCCAATTCGTATGTAAAAATACCTTTTTCGTCTTTAAGAACTACGTAACGCATCGATTTGTCCTTGGAATAAAAAACACTTATTACCTCATCGCAAAAAGCATCCAAATATTTATCATATAGCAATTCAACTATCTTATCCCAAGAAGGCATTGGCGGTACAGGTTCAATTTTTAATTGTCTGTTTTTCTTAAATAAACTTCTAAGCCACTTCATACAATCACCGACCTTTAAGTGCATTATAGCAGAAAAGCGGTGGAGAATCAAGTCCGTTTGCACGAAGTGCAACATCGTTGGGCATAAGCCCACATCATTGATGCGGAGCATCACATCATTTGTGCGAAGCACAACCTCGTTTTGTGTCCGCAAGCGGAATGATGTTGACCTACGGTCAAATGATGTTTGCAACTGCGTTGCAAAACGATGTTGTGTCCTGCGGACACAAACACAAAAAACAAAGCACTTCCGAAGAAGTGCTTTGTTTTTTGGAAAGAGGGCCCAAAAAAGATGCCAGCCCAAATATGTTAAAATTTAGTTTTCGACAACGATTTGTTCAACAAGCTCCGCAATTTTATCGGTTACATAACCGAGGGCTGCAAACTTGTCTTGGGTTTCCATATCGGAATCATTTATCATTGCCATATTGTTATCAAATGCCGATTTCACCAAATTAACCTTTTTGGTTTCCGCGTTTTGAACGTCCTCGTACATCTTTTCATACATTTCCAGCATTTTAAGAAGCGTTATCTCTCTCGTCTTAAAAACGCCGCAAATTTCGGGAATTTGCTCAAAACGATCCTCGCAATCTTCTCCCTCGAGTGATGAAAGCGCATCTCCAAGACGATGCAAGGATGTCTGACTGTTTTCGGTAAGCTGCTTTTGTAATATTGTAAGTTGTACGAATATTTCTTTTGCGGTTAATTTATTTTCTTCCATTTTTTCTTCCTCCAAAATTTTATCCGGAGGACACGCAAGGCATATTTTATTTTCATCTACGAAGCGTGCCCTGCCGTTCTTTACAAGACCTTTCGCCCGTTTTGGGTAGGTCGCCTCATATTCATTTCCTTGCTCATCAACTACAATTACGTTTTTTTCGATGGGTGTCGCCCCCCCTTGTATTGATTTGCGTTTTTCGCTAATGTCGTTTTTTGTTATGGGTACCGTCCCCGATTAGCAAATTTATTATAACATATATGGTATTATATTTCAATACGTTTTGAAAATTATTTGTTATCAATTTTCTTTTCAATCGTAATACACGACGAGGTGAGTATTCTTTGTATTCTGCCGCAGAGGTTACGATAGGTTTTGAAGGTTTCTTCATCTATTGTTTTTGTGTTATAAAGTAATTTGAGCCAGCTTTCCGTTTCGGCACACTCTTTTCTTGCAATCTTGAATTTGGAAAGCATGTCTGCAAGGCTTTGGGGATATTGCGCTTCGGTAATATTAGCAAACACACTCGATGAGGATTTGCGAAGCTGAAAAACAGTGTTGGAATTACCGCTGATAGATTTACAAAGCAGTTCACATTTTGTGGCAAGTTCTTCGGAATATTCGAGCAATAAATTCTTTGCCATTAGGTTCTCCTTTCGCGTCCTTCGCATCCAAATCACGGCGTAGCCGTGGATGAAATCCGCCGCAGGCGGTATGTCCTCAGCCCGTAAGGGCTGTATGGAATCAACACGAAGTGTTGTATGTTATCAAGCCGACGAATATGCACGCCCCGGCGTGATGCCATACGCGACTCCGTCGCAATTACATACAATGCGCAAGCGCATTGATTCCATGCCAAGCCTCCTTCGTCGGCTTGGATAAAAAAGAACGAAGCGATTGCTTCGTTCTTTTTTGGGAAGAGGGCCCAAAAAAGATGCACACGATTTTATAATAAAAATGCTTTTCGCCACAGCGAAAAGCTACCTTTTCTTTTCTCTCTTCTCTCTTATCTCTTCTCTGGAAAAGTCGCGCGGGGGATTTAGTGAAAAGTGAAGAGTGAAAAGAGAAGAGTGAAGAGTACAAAAAGAAAAAGCCGCTTACGCGACTTTTCTTTTTGGAGGCGTCACCCGGATTTGAACCGGGGAATAACGGTTTTGCAGACCGTGGCCTTACCACTTGGCTATGACGCCGTATTCATTTTTGAGGGCTTTGCTATTATAGCATCTAAACCGAGCTTTGTCAATATAAATTTCAAAAAATGTAAAGCTTTTTTTACTTTAATCTTGAAAATCGGTGTTTTTATGGTAAAATATAAGGACAAAGCAAAAAAAGGACAAAAATATGGAAAAGCTTATAGACCTACACACCCATTCATCCTGCTCGGACGGCTCCATGACTCCGTCGGAGCTTATAACTCACGCAAAAAACGAGGGACTGAGTGCGGTCGCACTGACCGACCACGACTGCACCACCGGCTTAAAGGAAGCCGCGGCAAAAGCGCTATCCCTGGGCATTGAATTTGTACCGGGCGTGGAATTCTCGGTAAATTCCGATGCGGAATCCCATATAGTCGGACTTTTTATCGATCCCGACTGCCTCGATATAGCCTCGGCACTTGAAAAGGCAAGAGAGGAACGGCTTGAAAAGAATTTTGAGGTAAGCCAAAACCTGAAAAAGGCAGGTATGGACGTAAGCCTTGATGAAGCCCGAAAATTTGCGGGCGGTGCACTTCTTTGCAGAGCTCATTTTGCAAAGGCAATGGTAGAAAAGGGCTACGCAGCCTCGGTTAAGGAAGCCTTTGATCTTTACCTTGCGCCCGGCAAATGCGGCTACTCCCCTACCGTGGCAATGTCAGCCCAAAAAGCAATATCCGTAATCAAAAAAAGCGGCGGAGCGGCATTCCTCGCCCACGTTCACCACACTAAAAAAGAGGGAGCCGAGCTTGAAGCTTATCTTAAGGAGCTGAAGTCCTACGGTCTCGACGGAATTGAGGGCTACTACTCGGAATATACACCGTCTCAGGGTGAAAGCTACCGCACTCTTGCAAAAAAGCTCGGACTCGAGCTATCGGGCGGAAGCGATTTTCACGGAAGGATGAAGCCCCACATCAAGATTGGCAGAGGCTTCGGTGAAATGAGAATACCTTATTTCCTGCTTGAAAAAATAAAGATATTGACAAACAGATAAAATAGATATACAATATAATGGTAACGATTTGAAAGGAATATATCAATATGGCAGATAACAAAAAGACCGTAAGCGAGATCACCTCCATGGACGAGGATTTTGCTCAATGGTATACAGACATTGTTAAAAAAGCAGAGCTTATCGAGTACACCAGCGTTAAGGGCTGTATGGTCATCAGACCCTACGGCTATGCGATCTGGGAAAACATACAGCGCATTTTGGACTCTATGTTCAAAAAGACGGGGCACGAAAACGTATGTATGCCCATGTTCATCCCCGAAAGCCTTCTCCAGAAGGAGAAGGATCACGTTGAGGGCTTTGCTCCCGAGGTTGCCTGGGTAACTATGGGCGGCAACGAAAAGCTGGAGGAGCGTCTGTGCGTTCGTCCCACCAGCGAAACTCTTTTCTGTGAGCACTTCTCCAACGTCGTACATTCATACAGAGATCTCCCCAAGCTCTACAACCAGTGGGTAAGCGTTGTACGTTGGGAAAAGACCACCCGTCCCTTCCTCAGATCCAGAGAGTTTCTCTGGCAGGAGGGTCACACTCTCCACGCCACCGCAGAGGAGGCTATCGCAGAGACCGAGCAGATGCTCAACATCTACGCACAATTCTGTGAGGAGTACCTTGCTATCCCCGTCGTAAAGGGCAGAAAGACCGACAGCGACAAGTTTGCGGGCGCGGAAGCCACCTATGCAATAGAAGCACTTATGCACGACGGAAAGGCACTTCAGGCAGGAACCTCCCACTATTTCGGCGACGGCTTTGCCAAGGCCTTCGACATCACCTACACCAGCAAGGATAACGTTAAGACCTACCCCCACCAGACCTCCTGGGGAATGACCACCCGTCTTATCGGTGCTATCATTATGACCCACGGCGACAATAACGGTCTTGTGCTGCCTCCCGCAGTAGCGCCCGTTCAGGCGGTCATTATTCCCATCGCTCAGCACAAGCCCGGTGTTCTGGACAAGGCAAACGAGCTTAAGACAAGGCTGGAGGAGAAATTCAGGATCAAGCTGGACGACACCAACAACTCCCCCGGATGGAAGTTCGCCGAATACGAGATGAAGGGTGTTCCCGTAAGAATCGAGATCGGTCCCAAGGATATGGAAGCAAATCAGTGCGTGCTTGTGACCCGTCACAACAACCAAAAGACGGTCGTCTCCCTGGACGAGCTGGAAAGCGCTCTTGAGGAGAAGCTTCGCGAGGTCAGAGACGGTCTGTACGCTATGGCTCTGGAGAACAGAGAAAAGAAGACCTACGCCTGCAAGACCACGGACGAGATCAAGGCTGCCCTTGCCGAAAAGGGCGACGGCTTTGTCAAGGCAATGTGGTGCGGCGACGAGGAATGCGAGGACAAGGTCAAGGAGCTCACCGGAGTGGGCAGCCGTTGTATGCCTCTGGAGCAGGAGCACATCAGCGATACCTGCGTATGCTGCGGAAAGCCCGCTAAGAAGCTGGTTTACTGGGGCATCGCATACTAAAATAAATTTAAAGGACTCGATCTTCCCATTGGGGCTTGATCGAGTCCTGTTTTTTACGCCTTTTTGTTTCTCAGCTTGCCGGGAGTAACGCCGTATCGTTCCTTAAAGCGCCTGCAAAGATAGCTTACGTCGTCAAAGCCCGATTCCCATGCGATCTCCGATACGCTTTTTTCGGTGGTCTTCAATAGCTTTGCCACCCTCACGAGCCTCAGCTCCAGAAAATACTGCATGGGACTTCTGCCGCAAAGCTCCTTGAATATCCTGCAAAAATGGGCTTGGGAAACGTTACAGCTTGATGCCAGTTCCTTTAAGCCGATGTGCTCCGATACCCTGCTTTTCATAAGCTCCATTGCGGGCTTTATTCTGGAATACCCTTCACCTCCCTCGGAAAAAATGGAGCCGTCGCCATTAAGATAATTTCTGAAAAGCAGGGAAAACACCTTTAAAACCATAGCCTTTACAACCAATTCATAACCTACGTCTTTGTCTCTCAGCTCATCGCAAAGCTCATCCAGCATCAAGTTGAGCTTTTCATCGCCCCTTATATGATTTTCAAAATACAGATGCCCCTCGTTATAGGGCTCAAAGTATCTTCCGATGCTTAAAAGCTCGCAGCTGCCGTACAGCGCCTTATCTATCATAATGCAGTGATAAAGAGTGCCGCTGCAAGCCTCCACTCTGTGTACCTGGCAGGGATTTATAAAAACCACGTCGCCCTTTTTTGCCTCAAGCTCCAATTTGTCGCAATACACCCTCGCGGAGCCGTTTATAAAATACAAGAGCTCCGTTTGCTCGTGCCAGGAATATCTCTCCTTTAACTGTCCTTCGGGAATTGGTGCGGCAAAATTTATCCTTATCGGAAGAGCATCATCCTCAAAGGGAATACGCTCGTATCTATTCATTTGCAATAAAATCACCTGCCTTTTTTTCATTGTAACACAAATCCACGACAAAAGCAAATAAATGCAAATATATTTTTAAAAAATGCAAAAATAATCCTATCAAAACAGGAAATAACTGTGATAAAATATCCTCAGATATCAAAAAAGGAGCATTTATATGAAAAGGATCGTTATCGGTGCCGACGGAGGCGGAACAAAGACCGCACTGTGCGCCGTTGATATTGATTCAAAAAGCATATTGACTCAATGCGTATGCGAGGGGATCAATCTTTTCTCCGTCGGCCTGGACGGAGCACTGAACACCCTTTGCCAAGGAATAAAAAAGCTTGGGATCGCTACTCCCTATGCCATAAGCCTCGGAGATCCCTCCCTTGACGACAGCTGTGACAACAGCAAGGCGCCTCTTATGTCAGCACTGCAGGAAAGTTTCCCAAATACTCTTGTGTTTTCCAAGAGCGACGTTTTTATGGCGCTTTACGCCCATACTCAAGGCAAGGAAGGAGCGATGCTGGTATCGGGGACAGGCTCTATGGGTATAGCCTTCACAAGCCCCGAGACTCCCGACAAGGACCCCGAGGTCATCACCGTAGGCGGAAGAGGCTTTCCCACCAACGATCCGGGCAGCGCCTACAGTATAGCAATAAACGGCATAAGCCTTGCGCTTATGGCATTTGACGGTATGGCAAGCTCCACCGAGCTTTGCCAAAGGCTGCTTAATTACTTTTCCCTTTCGGACCATAAAATGCTTACCGAGCTCTTTAACTCCAATCCCCCCTCCCACAAGGAGCTTTCAGGCTTTGCAAGGGAGGTCGCCTATGCCGCAGAGTCACAAGACCGAGGAGCAATGTCCGTTCTGGAAAGGGCAACGGAGGATCTGAGGCTCCACGCAGTGAGCCTTCTCAGAGCACTGCCCGGGGATAAAAGAGACCTTGCTCTTTCCGGCAGTGTCTTGAAAAACAACACCTTCGTACGGCAGGGTCTGCTGAAAGCCCTGCAAAAGGATTTTCCCGAGGCCAAGCTTTCCCTTCCGGACAAAAGCCCGCAGTGGGGAGCCGCAATCTACGCAATTAATAAGATAGGAGAAGCAAAATGATAGAAGCTTACTTTTCTCACTTAAGCGCCCTGCTTGACAGAGTGCTGAAAACCCAAAAGGAAAGCATAAAAAAAGCCTCGTTGCTTTTAGAGGAAGCTTTGGAGGCATCAAACACGGTCTTTGCCTTCGGCACAGGACATTCCCATATGCTCAGCGAGGAGCTCTTCTACCGCGCAGGCGGACTTGTTAAGGTATATCCCATTTTCGACGAACCGCTGATGCTCCACGTAAGCGCATCGAGATCCTCCGAAATAGAGCGACGTGAGGGATACGCGGCGGCACTTCTTGATAAAACGCCGCTGAAGGAAAATGATCTTATCTTCATTTTCTCCAACTCCGGCAGAAACGCCGTCCCCGTTGAAATGGCACTGGAGGCAAAAAAACGGGGAGCAAAAACGGTGTGCATAACCAATCTTACTCACTCCACCGCATCCGCATCCCGACACAGCTCGGGCAAAAAGCTTTATGAAATATGCGACGTGGTGATCGACAACTGCGGATGCAAGGGAGATGCCGCCATGGATATAGACGGCCTTAAGTGCGGCCCCACCTCCACGGCAGTCGGAGCGGCAATACTTTGGGCAGCGGTCTGCGAGGCGGTGAGATCGCTGAAAAAGCGAGGCTCTCTCTGCGAGGTATTCTTAAGCAGCAATCTTGACGGCTCGGACGAAGTAAATCAAGCCTATATAGATAAATATAACCCAAGCATTCCAATGCTTTAAAGGAGGATAATCATGTCAAAGCTTGCAATTAACGGCGGCACTCCCGTCCTTGAAAAAAATTCTCTCCCCTGGCCCATTGCCTCCGAGACGGACAAAAAGGCACTTTTGGAGGTATACAATGCCCCCTCGGGCTCACGAAAGCAAAATAAAGCCTTTTGCGAGAGCTTTGCAGCTTATTCCGATGCGAAATACTGCCACACGGTAGCCAACGGAACGGTATCCATAGAGCTTATCTTAAGAGCCTTGGGTATTGGCAGAGGAGACGAGGTAATAGTACCTCCCTACACCTTTGTGGCAAGCGTATCCGCAATAATCTACGTAGGCGCAACTCCCGTATTTGCGGATATAGATCCCGAGACCTTAAACCTCGATCCTGCCTGCGCCGAAAAGGCTATAACAGAAAAAACAAAGGCGATAATGCCCGTATTCGTGGGCGGCAGACCTGCGGACGTTGATGCCTTTGAAAAGCTTTGTCAAAAAAGAGGCTTATACCTTATCATAGACGCCGCTCAGGCAGTGGGGAGCGAGTTTGCGTCAAAAAAGCTGGGAAAAATGGGTGTAGCGGCTTCAATAAGCTGCCAGAACACCAAAAACCTGTCCTCGGGCGAGGGCGGAATCATCCTCACAAGCGACGATGGGCTCAATGAAAGGCTTTCGGCAATGCTGAACAGCTCTCCCACGCTTTCCCCATCCTGTATACGCCTTGCCTCGGGAATGAGTGAGTACCAAGCGGCCATATTAAATTCTCAGCTTCCCAATCTGGATGCACAAATCCAAAAGCGTATGGAAAACAGTGAGTATCTCACGTCCCTTATTTCGGGGCTTGACTGCGTAAGGGCATTGAAGCAGGACGGCAGGATCACAAAAAACAGCCGCCACCTTTACATTATGAGATTTTTCACTAAGGAGCTTTACGGAGTCGATCGAGACAGATTCCTAAAGGCGGTAAGAGCAGAGGGCGCCCCCATAACTCCGGGATATAATCCACTGTACACCTTCCCCTGCATGAAGGGAGCATACACAAACAGCTGTCTGGAAGCCCCCATAAACTGCGAGCCCGACACCCCCGTATGCCATAAGATAGCCACAGAGGAATCCGGTTGGATATATCACTCCCACCTGCTGAAGAGCAAAAGGGAGATGGAGCTCTTTGCCGAAGCCATCCGTAAGGTCAGCGAAAATATTGACGAGCTCAGATGAAAGGAGAATTGAAAATGACACCCTTTGAAAAAGTTCTTTTAGAGGTTGCCGATACCGAGGTATGGGGAACCATAGGCGATAAATTTCTCCTGGCAAACCAAGTGCTTTGCCAAAGAAGCGGCGCAAAGCACGCTATTGTGACCTTCAGCCAAAGCGCCGCATTGGAAAGCGTGCTCAGAGGCTTTAACGTGGGCTACGGCGATTCCGTAGTGATATGCGCAAAAAGCGAGGAATACGATACCTCCGTTACCCTTGCGGTGGGAGCCTCTCCCATATACTGCGACTGCTGCGGCGAGGATCGCGCCATGGACCCCCAAAAGGCAGAGCAGGCAATAAAGGAAAACACCAGGGCTATTATTGCAGATATTCCCTGCGACGTAAAGGCACTTAGCGCCATAGCAAAAAAGGCGAATATCAAGCTTATAATCAACTTGACCGACCGCATCGACGGCGCCGATCCCTCCCTTTACGATGCGGCAGTTGTTGATATGTCCTCGGGCTGTGCCATCGATGCCGATCTGGCAGGAGCGGTGCTTTGCAACTCCGACGATGATTTTGACTGCTTCTACGCCCACCATAACTGCGGACGTCCCCTGGGCGACGGTGCCACCCTTGATTTTGACGATATGATAGGCGGCGATCTTAGAGTTGCCGAATGGCAGGCGGCTATTATCAGCCTTATGCCCGATCCCCTGCCCCCGTCGAAAAACCGACCCGAAAAAAGACCTCTTATGGCTTATGCCCCCCTTCACGGCAGTGAATACGTTAAAAAGCTCACCGGAGGCTATCCGTTGAACAAAAAAGGCGATTTCCCCAATGCGGAAAAGTAAAGGAGTACAAAATGAGTAATATGAAATGCGCATTTTCGCAGGTTGACATAACTCCGCCGACAGACCTCGGGATCTTTCAGGACGGCTACGGCTCAAGAACAAAGCCCGCCGCCGGTGTAAGAGATCCCATCTATGCCAAGATCTGCATTTTCAAAACCTCTGAAGGAAGGCTTGTGCTTGTCAGCGTGGATTGCTGCGGCTTCAATCACAAAATGGCACAGCGCATAAGAGACTCCCTTTGCGGTCTTTGCCGGCTTGAGGAAAAGGAGCTGGCTCTCTGCGCCACCCACACCCACGCGGGCCCCGTTGGCGGTGTATTGGGACTTCTTCCCATAAACGGCTATTATTGGAACGACGTCATCTATAAAATATCTGAAGCTATCCTTGCCTCCCAAAAGGAGCTGAAGCCCTGCACACTGCGCTTCGGCTTTGGAAAGGAGCTTGAAGGGATATACAACAGACGGGGAAAGCAGGATATAGACCGCAGAGTAAAGGTTGGAGCCTTCTTTGATGAAAATAACAAGCTTTTGGGAGCTATCACCACCGCCTCCTGCCACGCGGTGTGCATCGGAGATATGGGCTTCTCCGCAGATTATCCCGCCATCCTCACAAAAAAAGCCGCCGAGCTTTATCCCGATGCTCCCTTCTTGTTCCTCCAGGGCAGAAGCGGCGACGTGGATCCTTTGGATATCGGCAAAACAGACAGCGTGGAGCTTTATAACAAGCTGGGCGAGGAATTTGGCGCAAGCGTTTTGGGTGCGGTAGAAGAGCTAAAAAATAAAAAAAGCCCACTTTCCGGCTCAAGGCTTAAGGCAAGCTTTAAGATCTGCAGACTTCCCATGCGCCGCCTCGACGACCAATACCATAAGGAGCGCCTTGAGTATAGCTACCGCAGGCTCGCCGTAGCCGATACCCCCGACAAAAAGCGCTTCAAGCAGGTAGACCTTGTATGGCACTCCGCAGAGCTTATAAGAAACAAGCGCGATCCCGAGCCATCAATTGAGGTCAACCTGCAGACCCTTCTTTTGGGCGACGACGCAGCCTTTGTGTTCGTCCCCTTTGAAATGCTGACAAAGACCGGCAACGCCCTTGAAAAAACACTTTGCTCAATGGGCATAGCTCCGGAAAAGGCAATGGTTCTTGCCCACTCCAACGGAACCAACGGCTACCTTGCCCCCTCAGATGAAGTGTCGGAAAACACCTACGAGACCCAAAGCTCCTCCATTTGGTATGACCTGCCCTGCTGCAGCGAAAAAACCGAAAGGGAAATGATCGCTCAGCTTGAGAAAATGCTGAAGTGATTTAAAACCTTCCCCCAAAAAAAGTACGCCTCCCGTAAAAACGGGAGGCGCTTTATTATCCCTTGTAATCCTCGATGCTAAATTGCATTAACGTTAGCTGTTGATTTCTATATGCACAAAACGCTGTAGTTCAAAGAAGTTTAGCAGATGGCTTTTTTGTGCGGGGTGATGAAAAAAGAGAGGCGGAAAAATGAGCAAAAAACAACAAAAAATTGCCTCAAAGTGCGATTTTTTTTAAAAATATCTTGACATCGTCAAAAAAAAGTTTATAATGATAGTCAGTGAAGTTTTTCACCGTATAAAGGCTATAACCGAAGGAAAGTAGGAACGGTCGGATTTTCAGAGAGTTGTCGGTAGCTGCGAGACAACATGAGGGCCGCAACGAATACGCTTCGCGAGCTGTGCACCCAAAGGGATACCGAGTAGGCTGCAACGGAAGTGCCCGTTATCGCACAGGGTATAAGCATAACTTGCCGTACCCGTGAGGCCGCTGCTGTGAGGTGGCGGTAAAATGAGGTGGTAACACGGATATCTTATTCGTCCTCTGTATTGATTAATTTGATACAGAGGGCTTTTTTTAACCGACCCTCTGTACCCGACACGAAAGGAGAGGTTAAAAAATGAATGATCTTCAGATCATAACGGTTGCGGCATTGATCCTCTTTGCCGCGGCAATGGCAGGAATCGGACTCTTCTCCGCACGAAGAGTCAACAATATGGAAGGCTTTTTGCTGGGCGGAAGAAAAATGGGCGCTTGGGTCAGTGCCTTTGCTTACGGCACAAGCTATTTTTCCGCGGTCATCTTCGTAGGATACGCGGGAAAGCACGGCTGGGATATAGGCCTTGGCAGTATCTGGATCGGTGTGGGAAACGCCGTTGTGGGCTGTCTTATTGCTTGGCTCCTTTTGGCAAAGCGCACCCGCAGTATGACAAGAAAGCTTCAAAGCAAAACGCTTCCGGAATTTCTTCAGGCTCGCTACGACTCCAAGAATCTTAAAATAGTTGCCGCTCTTTTGATATTTATTTTTCTCGTTCCCTACTCCGCGGCGGTCTACAAGGGCTTGGGAAGTATGTTCAACACCATCTTCCCCGACGTAAGCGTGAACCTTTGTATGGCGATAATCGCAGTTCTCACCGCTGTATATCTTGTTCTCGGTGGCTACCTTGCCACTGCCTACACCGATTTTATCCAGGGCATAATTATGCTGGGCGGAATAGTCTGTATGATAATTGCAGTGGTCAATTCCCCCTCGGTTGGCGGCTTTGGCGGATTTTTATCCAATCTTGCCGCAGTGCCCAACAACGGAGACGGCATAGACGGCAATCAGCTCACCTCACTTTTCGGCGGAAGCTCCTTTAGCTTTTTGTGCGTTAACATTCTGCTCACCAGCCTGGGAACCTGGGGTCTGCCGCAGATGATAACCAAGTTCTACACTATAAAGGACACCAAAAGCGTAAAGCACGCAACGGTCATCTCCACGTTGTTCTGTGCAGTCATCGGCTGCGGAGCGTATTTTGTGGGAAGCCTTTCCAGATTGGTCCTTAATAACACCCTTCCCGAGGGCGGCCACGATGCGGTCATTCCCCAAATGCTGCTTGCGGCACTGGGCAACGGCAAGCTGACGATGATAATCTTAGCGGTTATCCTTATCCTTCTTCTCAGCGCATCCATGTCCACTCTGGCAAGCATAGTTCTTTCCAGCAGCTCTGCTATAAGCGTCGATCTTCTCCCCGAGTTTACAAGGAAGCTTGAAGGCAAAAAGCAGATAAGCGTTACAAGACTGCTTTGTCTTTTGTTCGTGGCACTGTCCTTTGTTTTTGCCACCGCAAACATTTCGGTTATAGTTAATATAATGAGCTTTTCCTGGGGTGTTGTGGCAGGCTGCTTTATAGGCCCCTACATTTGGGGACTCTTTTCAAAAAAGATCACCCGCGCCGCAGTTTGGACAGCAATGATAGCATCTATGGCAACCGTTGCCGTTCCCACCGTTATAATGACTGCAACCTCGGGCTTTTCCTCCGCTGTTGCAAAGGCTCCCGAGATGGGTGTATTTGCAATGATAGTAAGCCTTATAACGGTCCCCGTTGTAAGCTTGTTCACCAAGAAATATCCCAATGAGCACATAAATAAAGTATTCGAATTCGAAAAAGAGGAAAATTAAATGCCTATTACATCCATTCTTGAACAAAATTCCCGTCTGTATCCCAACGATATAGCATTGACGGAGATCAACCCCAAGGTAGAGAGCAAGCCCCAGCTTACCTGGAGAGAGTATTCTCTCATCGAAAGCTCTCCCGGAGACTCCTACAGAAGAGAGCTGACCTGGTCCGCCTTCGACAAGAAGGCAAACCGTCTGGCAAACCTTCTTCTGGCAAGAGGAGTAAAGAAGGGCGAGAAAATAGCCATTCTTCTTATGAACTGCCTTGAGTGGCTCCCCATCTATTTCGGAATACTCAAAGCAGGCGCAATGGCGGTGCCCTTAAACTACCGCTATACCTCCGACGAAATAAAATACTGTCTTGATCTTGCCGATGCCGACGGACTTTTATTCGGTCCCGAATTCTGCGACAGAGTGGGTGCGATAGTGGGAGACATACCCAAGGTAAAGCACCTTATGTACGTGGGCAAGGATTGCCCCGCCTTCTGTGAAAGCTATGACAGGCTGGTGGGATACTGCTCGGGAAAATCCCCCAACGTTCCCATTTGCGACGAGGACGATGCCGCCATATATTTTTCATCGGGCACAACGGGCTTTCCCAAGGCGATAGTACATACTCACACAAGCCTTATGCACTCTGCCCGCACCGAGCAGGCACATCACTCCCAGACCAGAGACGACGTTTTTTTGTGCATTCCTCCCCTTTACCACACGGGCGCGAAGATGCACTGGTTCGGAAGCTTTCTCGTAGGCTCCAAGGCAGTTATCCTCAAGGGTATCAAGCCACAGTGGATACTCAAGGCGGTCAGCGAGGAAAAATGCAGTATAGTCTGGCTTCTTGTGCCCTGGGCGCAGGATATTCTGGATGCCATCGACAGAGGCGAGATAGACTTAAACGATTATCAGCTCAGCCAATGGAGGCTTATGCATATCGGTGCGCAGCCCGTTCCTCCCAGCCTTATCAAGCGTTGGAAGGAGCGCTTCCCCGATCATCAGTACGACACCAACTACGGTCTCAGCGAATCCATAGGCCCCGGCTGCGTGCATCTGGGTGTGGAAAACATCCACAAGGTGGGCGCCATCGGCAAGGCAGGCTTTGGATGGCAGGTAAAAATAGTAGATCCCGCAGGGAACTCCGTCAAGCAGGGGGACGTGGGCGAGCTGGCGGTTAAGGGCCCCGGCGTAATGAAGGAATATTACAAGGATCAGAAGGCCACCGAGGAGGTCCTGAAGGACGGCTGGCTCTACACCGGCGATATGGCAACTCAGGACGAGGACGGCTTTATCTACCTTGTTGACAGAAAAAAGGACGTCATCATCTCCGGCGGTGAGAATCTTTATCCCGTACAGATCGAGGACTTTCTCAGAAAGCACGATAAGATCAGCGACGTTGCGGTCATCGGACTTGCAGATGCAAGACTCGGCGAGATAGCCGCCGCCATAATCCAGGTCAAGGAGGGCTATGATCTTACCGTTGAGGAAATAGCTCAGTTCTGTATGGAGCTGCCCCGTTACAAGCGTCCTCACAAATTTATCTTTGCCGAGGTTCCGAGAAATCCCACCGGCAAGATAGAAAAGCCCAAGCTCAGAAAGCTCTACGGAGCCGATAAAGTTGTAGCAATGCAAAACGAGATCAAGGAGAAATAAATTAATGAAAAAACTACTTTTGGGTAATGCCGCGATTGCGCAGGGCGCCTATGAAGCGGGAGTAAGAGTGGTATCATCCTACCCCGGAACTCCCAGCACCGAAATCACCGAAAGCATAGTTAAATACGATGCAGACATTTTTGCGGAATGGGCTCCCAACGAAAAGGTAGCCGCAGAAACTGCCATCGGTGCATCCATTGCGGGCGCAAGAGCGATGAGCTGTATGAAGCACGTCGGTCTCAACGTTATGGCTGATCCCGTGTTCACCGCAAGCTATACGGGCGTAAACGCAGGTCTTGTGCTGTGCGTGGCAGATGATCCCGGTATGCACTCCTCTCAGAACGAGCAGGATTCCCGCCACTATGCCCGCGCAAGCAAGATCCCTATGCTCGAGCCCTCCGACAGCAGTGAGTGCCTCAGCTTCACAAAGCTGGCATTTGAGCTTTCTGAGGAATACGATACACCCTTTTTCGTCCGTCTTTCCACAAGGGTAAGCCACTCCCAAAGCCTTTGCGACCTGGGCGAAAGAAAAGATACAGAGCTTAAGCCCTACGAAAAGAACATAGCAAAATACGTTATGATGCCCGGAAACGCCATCAAGCGTCACGTCGTGGTGGAGGAGCGCACGAAAAAGCTCATCGAGCTTGCTGAGTCCGACAGACTGAACACCGTTATAGACAACGGCTCGGATATCGGCGTTATTACCTCCGGTATCTCCTATCAGTACGCCTGCGAGGCACTGGGCGACAGAGTCAACTATTACAAGCTCGGTATGGTATGGCCTCTGGGCGAAAAGGCTATAAAGGACTTCTGCTCCAAGTGCAAGAAGGTATTTGTCATCGAGGAGCTTGACAGCTTCATCGAGGAGCATTGCCGCGCACTGGGCATAGAGGTCATCGGCAAGGAGCGCTTTACCCTTTTGGGCGAATACACCGCACAAATGATCAAGAAGGCAGTATTCAACGAGGATGCCCCCGAGTTTTCTCCCCTCACGGAGGCTTTGCCCGCAAGACCTCCCGTTTTGTGTGCAGGCTGTCCCCACAGAGCCACCTTCTACGTTCTTAAGAAGCTCGGTCTTACGGTATCCGGCGATATCGGCTGCTACACCCTTGGTGCGGTGGCTCCCCTTCAGAGCGTTGATACCACAATTTGTATGGGTGCATCAGTCAGTGCGGCTCACGGTATGGCAAAGGCAAGAGGCAAGGATTTTGCCAAGAAGCTTGTCAGTGTTATCGGAGACAGCACCTTTATCCATTCGGGAATCACGGGCCTCATAGATATGGTGGCAAACAAGGGAAGCGGAACCGTGATCATTCTGGACAACTCCATCACCGGTATGACGGGTCATCAGGAAAATCCCCTTACCGGCTTTGATATCCGCGGAGAGAAGGCTCCTCAGGTGGATCTGCTCGCTCTGGTAAAGGCGATAGGCGTAAAGGATCCCGTTGTATGCGATCCCTTTAACATAAAGGAATTCGAGCGCGTAGTCAAGGAAGAGACCGCAAAGGATGAGCCCAGCGTTATCATAGCTCAGCGTCCCTGCGCCCTTCTCAAGAGAGCTGTCAAATATAGCGGCAGCTGCTACGTAAACAAGGATAAATGCAAGAACTGCAAGCTTTGTATGAAGCTCGGCTGTCCCGCTATAGTCAGCGACGAAAAGGGCGTTCATATAGATGCGACCCAATGCAACGGCTGCGGACTTTGCACCTCCGTATGCCCCTTCGGTGCAATAGAAAAAAGGGAGGGCTGAAAAAATGTCTAAGAATATAATGATAGTCGGCGTCGGCGGTCAGGGAACTCTGCTTGCCAGCCGAATCCTGGGAAATACCCTTATCGCCCAGGGCTATGACGTTAAGGTCAGCGAGGTACACGGAATGAGCCAGAGAGGCGGAAGCGTCGTGACCTACGTTAAATATGCGGATAAGGTATCCTCCCCCATAATCGACAAGGGCGAGGCCGACGTGATACTTGCCTTTGAGCTTCTGGAGGCATACAGAGCACTGCCCTACCTGAAAAAGGGCGGTAAGCTTATAGTCAACAAGCAGAGCATTTCGCCTATGCCCGTAATAATCGGCGCGGCGCAGTATCCCGAAAGCATTGAAGAAAAGCTTGGTAAGCTCTGCGACCTCACAGCTCTTGACGCTTTGGAGCTTGCTACCGAGGCGGGAAGCTTCAAGGCGGTAAACGTGGTCCTTATCGGCGTTCTGGCAAGCTCCTCCGAAATATCCAAGGAGGCTTGGCTGGAGGCATTGAGAGCCACCGTGCCCGCAAAGCTCCTGGACGTAAACCTTAAGGCTTTTGAATTAGGCTACAATTTAAAATAAAAAAACACTCTAAAACCGAAAGAAGGAATCAAAAAATGGCAATGTGGCAACCGGAAATTGAAACCATGTCACGAGAAGAGCTTACAAAGCTTCAAAGCGAAAGACTTGTTTGGCAGGTAAAAAGAGTCTACGAGAGAGTTGAATGCTTCCGCAAGAGAATGGATGAAAAGGGCTTGAAGCCCGAGGACATCCACGGAATCGAGGATCTTCACAAGCTCCCCTTTTCCTACAAGCAGGATCTTAGAGACTATTACCCCTACGGACTTTTCGCAGAGCCCTTGAAAAACATTGCCAGAGTTCATGCATCCAGCGGAACCACCGGCAAGAAGATAGTCGTAGGCTATACAAAAAAGGACCTTGACGACTGGGCAAACTGTATGGCAAGACAGTTCTATGCCGTTGGAGCCGACAGTGAATCCATCATCCAGGTCGCATACGGCTACGGTCTTTTCACCGGCGGCTTAGGCGCTCACGGCGGTGCGGAGAAGATCAATGCTACGGTCGTTCCCATCTCTGCGGGCAACACCCAGAATCAGCTCCAGACAATGGTAGATTTCGAATCCACAGTGCTTTGCTGTACACCCAGCTATGCGTTGTATCTGGGAGAATCGGTACAGGAGGCGGGCTTGAAGGATAAACTCAAGCTCAAGGCGGGCGTTTTCGGCGCAGAGCCCTGGACCGAGGAAATGAGAAACAGCATCGAGGAAAAGCTGGGGATCAAGGCATACGACGTATACGGACTCAGTGAGATCATGGGTCCCGGCGTCAGCTACGAGTGTGAATGCCAGAGCGGTATGCACGTCTGTGAGGATATGTTCATACCCGAGATCATCGATCCCGATACCCTTGAGGTACTTCCCTGGGGCAGCACAGGTGAGCTGGTATTTACCACCATCACCAAGGAGGGCTTCCCCATCATCCGTTACCGCACAAGAGATATCTGCAGCCTCAATCCCGAGCCCTGCAAGTGCGGAAGGACCCACATCCGTATGAACAAGCCCCACGGAAGAAGCGACGATATGCTTATCATCCGCGGAGTAAACGTGTTCCCCTCTCAGATCGAGGAGGTGCTTTTGAAGGTCAACGACGGAACCATCACACCCAACTATCAGATCGTCGTAGACAGAGTCAACAACAACGATACCTTTGACGTAAACGTCGAAATGAGCGAGGAGATGTTCGCAGACGACGTAAAGAGCATAGAAAAGGTTGAAAAATTCATCACCGATGAATTAAGAAGTCTTCTCGGAATCGGCGCCAAGGTCCACCTCGTCAACCCCAAATCCATCACAAGAAGTGAAGGAAAGGCAAAGCGCGTTATCGACAAGCGCAAGCTTTTCTGAAAAGGAGTACGTTATGCAGATCAATCAGCTTTCCATATTCGTTGAAAATAAATCCGGAAGACTTATGGAGATAATGGCCGTTCTGGAAAAGGCGGGCATCAACGTAAGCGCCCTCAGCCTTGCAGACACCACAGACTTCGGAATCCTCAGAACCATCGTGGACGATCCCGAAAAGGCAAAGCTTGCCCTGAGAGAAAGCGGTGTTATAGTTAAGACTGCACCCGTTATCGCCCTTCCCATAGACGATACCCCCGGCGGTCTTGCAAAAATGCTCGCAGTTCTCAGCAACGAGAATGTTGCCGTAGAATATATGTACGCCTTCTGCACCAGAACTCACGGCAAGGCTATGATGGTCCTCAAGGTGGATGATTCCGCAAAGGCACAGGCGGTCCTTACCCAAAAGGGCTACGGCGACGTGGATCCAAAAGAATTTTTCAAGCACTGAAAGGGAAAAGAAATGGACTTTGTATTTTCTGACAAAATGGCGAAAATGAAGGGCTCTGCCATAAGAGAGATCTTCAAGCTGGCGGGCGATCCCAACGTTATAAGCCTTGCGGGCGGAAACCCTGCGCCCGAGCTTTTCCCCAACAAGGAGCTGGCCAAGATCGCCTCCGAGCTTCTCGTTAACGAGCCCGTTTTGAGCCTTCAGTACGGCGTAACCGAGGGCTATGCCCCATTAAGAGAGCTTACTAAGGAGCGCCTTGCCAAAAAGGAAGGCATTTCAAGCCCCGACGATGATATCCTCATCACCACCGGCGGTCAGCAGGGCATCGAGCTTATTGCAAAATGTATCCTCAACGAGGGCGACACCGTTATCGTGGAGGAGCCCAGCTTTATCGGTGCGCTGAACGCATTCAGATCCTTTAACGCTCATCTGGCGGGAATCCCTCTTGAAGACGACGGCATTGATCCCCAAATTCTGGAAAAGACCATTCTGGAAAACAAAAACGCCAAGATACTCTACATTATCCCTACCTTCCAGAATCCCGCGGGAACCACCACGAGCCTTGAAAAGAGAATGGCTATCTATGATATCTGTGCAAAGCACGGCGTTCTTATAATAGAGGACAATCCCTACGGCGAGCTCCGCTTTGACGGTGAGCACGTTGCCACGATAAAATCCATGGATAAGGAAGGCATAGTTGCTTATTGCGGAAGCTTTTCCAAGATAATCGCACCCGGCCTTCGCGTGGGCTTCTGCTGTGCCCCCAAGGCGCTGATCGGAAAAATGACAGTCGCAAAGCAGATAGGCGACGTTCACACCTCTATGCTTCCTCAGCTTTTGGTGTACGAATTCCAGAAGCGCTACGATCTTGACAGCTACATTCAGAAAAACCGCGATCTTTACAGACATAAGTGCCATCTTATGCTGGACACTATCGACAGCTGCTTCCCTGAAAGCGTAAGCCATACCCGTCCTCAAGGCGGTCTTTTCGTATGGTGCGATATGGGAGAAGGCTACGATACCTCTCTGATCGCCAAGGAATGCGTCAAGAAAAACGTGGTATTCGTTCCCGGAAGCACCTTTATGGTGGATATGGATAAGCCCTGTCATTACTTCCGTCTGAACTACTCCACAATGTCCGACGAGAAAATCATCAAGGGCGTGGAGATCCTGGGAAGCACGTTGAAGGAAATCGTAAAAAAATAACTTTTTATTAAAAAAACTATTGACAAGCGGCACAGTGAGTGCTATACTTTCACTATCATCCGTACGAAAAGGGGAACAGCAATGAAGGCTCTTTCTAACAATTTCGCCCTCCTGCTATCCGCTATCGGCCTACTTACTCTTTCAAGTTGCTGATAGCGTCCTTTGGTCGTGCAAGCATTTTCTGCGGATAACCTTAATCAGGGAATTTTGTCAGTTTTAAGGGCTTGCGGCGTGGACGCCGCAAGCCCTATTTTTATATTCAATCCATCCCAAGGAGGAAAAAACAATGAAAAAAGTCAAGATATGCGACCTCACTCTCAGAGAAGCTGCCAAGACCGCCCGTGCAGAGCTATCCTTTAAGGAAAAGCTTGAAGTGGCTAAGCTTATCGACGGAGTCGGTGCCGATATTATAGAAACGGAAGAGTTCTCCGGAAGCAAGGCTGACGTTTTGTTTTTGCATACCATCTCCACGATAATAAAAAGTTCCACCGTTTCCTGCCCCGTAAAGCTCAACGTCAACTCGGTCGAGCAGGCTTGGGAGGCGATCAAAAAGGCCCGCTATCCCAGACTTCACGTTATGATCCCCACCTCCACGGTACAAATGGAGTATATAGCGCATAAAAAGCCCGCCGCAGTGCTGGACCTCATCACCGAGCTGGTATCAAAGGCAAAGAGCCTCTGCTCCGACGTTGAATTTTCCGCCATGGACGCCACAAGAAGCGAAAAGGACTTTCTTGTAAAGGCAGTAAAGGCAGCAGTGGATGCAGGCGCTACCACAGTCACTCTCTGCGACAGCGTCGGAACCATGCTTCCCGGAGAGGTATCCGCTTTTATCAAGGACAGCTTTGAAAGTGTGGATATGACACAGTTCACCGCCGGAGTTGAGTTTTCCAACACCACGGGTCTGGGTGCCGCTTGTGCCATCAGTGCATTGGATGCGGGAGTCAGCCAGATCAAGGTAGCCGTGGGCATCGACAACATTCCCTCTCTCGATGCCGCCGCAGAGGTATTCCGCCTCAGAGGCGAGGCTCTCGGCTACGAAAGCTCTCTCAACCACACCAGACTTTCCTGCGCCTGCTCTCAGATCCGCGCAATGATCCATCCCGAGAAAAAGCAAAGCACCGTTACAAGAGAAATGGATGCCGATTTCGTCCTCAATAAGGAGGATGACATCCAGACCGTTGCCGGCTATGTTGAAAAGCTCGGCTACGAGCCCGACGGAGACGAAATGGCTCAGATCTTCGAAAACTTCCAACGTCTCAGCCAGAAAAAGCCCATCGGAGCAAGAGAGCTTGATGCGATCATCGCCGGAGCCTCACTGCAATCCGCACCGGTATACAGACTTAAGAGCTACGTTATAAACACCGCAAACCTCTTCTCCTCCAGCGCTCAGATCACCCTCTCAAAGGACAACAGCGAGCTTTGCGGAATAAGCATGGGCGACGGCCCCATAGACGCGGCATTCGTTGCCATAGAATCAATAATCGGACATCACTACGAATTGGATGACTTCCAGATCCGCTCGGTAACCGAGGGAAGAGAAGCAATGGGCGAGGCGATAGTCAAGCTCAGACACAGCGGAAAGCTTTATTCCGGCAGAGGTCTCTCCACCGACATAGTGGGCTCCAGCATTCACGCATACATCAACGCACTGAACAAGATCTGCTCAGAGGAGGCATAAAATGAAATTAGCTTTTTCCACAAACCGATGGCAAGGCTATACTACAGATGAATTTTTTGCCATTGCCGAAGAATACCGTTTTAAGGGTGTCGAGATCCACTCCGTAGAGGAGCTGGGCGATCTTAACCTGGTCTACAGAAAGCTTACCGAATACCGACTCTCGGTTCCCTGCATCGACCTTGTGGGAAACGTGGGCGACAAGGAAAAGCTAAGCAGCTGCATAAGCGAATTCAGTGAATGCCTCAAGGCGTCAAGAAAGCTTCGCATCCCCTACGTACGTATCAGAGCAATGGAAGGCGATAACGCCGACGGAGCAGTGCGCGAATTTTTGACGGCGATCCTGCCCGATGCTCTCAAGGACAACGTGACGGTTCTGGTGGAAACGGTCGGTCTTTACGCAGACACCGCCCACCTCAGAGAGCTGCTTAACGAATTTGCCAGCGATGCCCTGGGCGCTCTTTGGGATCTTTGCTACCCCTACACACAAAAGAACGAAACTCCTCAGCAGACTATCACAAACCTCGGTGCATACGTAAAGCACGTACACATCAAGGACGCCGACAAGGAAGGCTTTTCTTTGGTCGGCGAGGGCGAGCTTCCCATTAAGGAATTCCTCGGCGCTCTCAGATCGGTAAACTACGACGGATTTATCTGCCTGGAATGGGACCCCAATTGGCTCAGCGAGCTTGACGATATCCACATCATTTTCCCCCACTTTGTAACCTATATGTCTGCGGTAGACGATACCAAGCGCGCCGCCGCACCCTTATACGATAACAACGCCGGCACGGGAAAGAGAGTCTGGAAGAAGGAGATCCTCATTGAAAAGACCTTCTCTCAGGTGCTTGATACGATGGTGGAGAACTTCCCCGATCAGTACGCCTTCAAGTACACGACTCTCAACTACACAAGGACCTATGCTCAATTCAGGGACGACGTTGACGATTTCGCAAGAAGCCTCATCGCTATGGGAGTTAAGCCGGGAAGCCACGTTGCCGTATGGGCATCCAACGTTCCCCAGTGGTACGTCGCCTTCTGGGCTACCACTAAAATCGGCGCGGTGCTCGTTACGGTGAACACTGCCTACAAGATCCACGAGGCGGAGTATCTCTTAAAGCAATCCGATACCCATACCCTTATTATGGAAAAGGGCAGCAGAGACTCCCACTACGACGAGATCATTGCCGAGCTCTGTCCCGAGCTGGAGAACAAAAAGTCATCCGATCCCCTTCATGCAAAACGCCTTCCCTTTTTAAGAAACGTCATTACGGTGGGCTACCGCCAGAAGGGCTGTATGACCTGGGACGAGGCAGTAAGCCTTTCCCACAAGGTACCCGTTGAGGAGGTATACAGAAGAGCTGCGGCGGTAAACGTTCACGACGTTGCCAATATGCAATACACCTCGGGAACAACGGGCTTCCCCAAGGGCGTTATGCTTACCCACTACAACATAGTCAACAACGGAAAGTGCATCGGCGACAGAATGGATCTTTCCACCGCCGACAGAATGATGATCCAGGTGCCTATGTTCCATTGCTTCGGAATGGTACTCGCAATGACCGCCTCCATGACTCACGGCGCAACGCTTC
Source organism: Oscillospiraceae bacterium (assembly GCA_015063985.1). Lineage (GTDB taxonomy): Bacteria > Bacillota > Clostridia > Oscillospirales > SIG627 > SIG685. Next base: position 118,355 of record SVTC01000003.1, read on the forward strand.
ATCCCATTCCCTACTTCAGCGCAAAATCCTCCTTGGCTTGCATCCATAACGAGCACATCACTGCCTTCCACGGTGTTCCCACGATGTTCATCGCACTGCTGGAGCATCCGGATTTTGAAAAGACCGACTTCTCCTATATGAGAACGGGTATTATGGCGGGAAGCCCCTGCCCCATCTCCGTTATGCAGGACGTTGTAAACAAGATGAATATGAAGGAGATCACCATAGTTTACGGTCAGACCGAGGCATCCCCCGGATGCACTATGTCCTCCACCGACGATCCGCTGGAGGTCAGGGTAGGAACCGTAGGCAGAGCACTGCCCGAGATCGAGTGCAAAATAGTGGACCCCGAAACCGGCGAGGAGCTCCCCGACAACGTCACCGGAGAATTCGTGGCAAGAGGCTACAACATTATGAAGGGCTACTACAAGATGCCCCAAGCCACCGCGGCAGCCATCGACAGCGAGGGCTGGCTCCACACGGGCGACCTTGCCTGCAGAACCCCCGAGGGCAATTTCAGGATCACGGGAAGACTTAAGGATATGATCATCCGCGGAGGAGAGAACATCTACCCCAAGGAGATCGAGGAATTTATCTATACCCATCCCAAGGTAAGCGACGTTCAGGTCATCGGCGTGCCCGACGAGCAGTACGGCGAGGAGATATTTGCCGCAGTTATTCTCAAGGATGGCGAATCCCTCACCGAAGCCGAGCTCAAGGACTACGTACTCAGCCATATGGCTAAGCACAAGGTACCCAAGTACGTTGATTTTGTTGACAGCTTCCCCATGAACGTAGCGGGAAAGATACTGAAATACAAAATGCGCGAGGACGCCGTTAAAAAGCTTGGCCTTCAGAAAGCAAGCAGTATCGTAACTGCATAAAAGGAGCAAAAATGACACCTATTATCGATTGCCACTGCCACGTTTACCCCGAAAAGATAGCCGCAAAGGCAGTGGAAGGAATCGGAAGCTTTTACAGTATCCCAATGTGTATGGACGGTACTCTCGCCACCTTGAAAAAGGAGGCGGCTCTTGCGGGAATAAAGCACCACATAGTGTTTTCCGTAGCCACAAAGCCCTCTCAGACCCGTTCCATAAACAGCTTTATCGCCCAAACGGTCAGCGAAAATCCTCAGATGATGACGGGACTGGGTACCCTCCACCCCGAAAGCGAGGATCTTAACGGTGACGTAGAGCACCTTTTAAGCCTCGGCTTAAAGGGTGTGAAGCTCCACCCCGATATCCAGGGCTTTAAGATAGACGATTACCGTTGTCTGAAGATCTACGAGCTTTGCGAGGGAAGGCTTCCCATACTGATGCACACAGGCGATAAGCGCTACGATCTTTCCAACCCCAACAGACTCTGCCCCGTGCTTGACACCTTTACCGAGCTTGTGGTGATAGGTGCCCATTTCGGAGGCTGGAGTATCTGGGAGGAAGCCACGGAAAAGCTTTGCGGATATAAAAACCTATACGTGGACACATCCTCCTCCCTTTATTCCATCAGCCCCGATACCGCCAAAAGGCTTGTGAGAGCCTACGGCGCCGAGAAGGTGCTCTTTGCCGTGGACTATCCAATGTGGAAGCCCTCGGAGGAGGTAGAGCGCTTCAAGGCGATAGGTCTTGAGCCTTGGGAGGAAGAGCTGATACTGTGGAAAAACGCCGTCAAATTTTTTTCATTGGATGAGAAAAAAATCCTTTAAAAGCTATTGACAAACCAAAAACACGGTGATATAATAAGTAAAAATTTAATCAAAGGCTATGACGAAGACAAACGGGTCTGTCATCCTCACAGAGAGTCGGCGGTGCTGCGATGCCGACAGGATCGTTTTCCCAATGTTTTATCCCTTCCGAGCCGAAGGTCCCAAAGCATTTTGCAAGTAGGCGCCTTCCGTGATTGCTGCGTTAAGGCATAGAGCTTGTCAGAGCTCGAGAGTGGCGTATTTATACGCAATTTGAGTGGTACCGCGGATATACTATCCGTCTCAAAGGAAACTTTGAGACGGATTTTTTTATTACTTTGACTAAAAAAGGAGAAAAACAAAATGGAACATTTAAACCTTTCAAATCCTTTGGCGGAGATGGCAGCAAGAATCAGAGAAATGCGTTCGATTCTTGGTTTCGGTATTGAAGAGATCGCCGAAAAGACCGGAGTATCTGTTTCCGATTACGAAAAATATGAAAACGGCTTGGCAGATATGCCCTTCTCCTTCATTCATAAGTGTGCATTGGCATTCGGTATCGAGCTTACCGATCTTCTGGAGGGAAGCAGCGCAAAGCTCAGCTCCTACACCGTAACAAGAAAGGGCGAGGGTCAGCTGACAGTCAAGGAAAACGGCATAGAGATCCAAAACCTTGCGCCCCTTTTCAGAAACAAGATCGCCGAGCCCCATTGGGTACGTTATGCATACGACGAAAAGCAGCAAAACCTCCCTATCCACCTGGCAACTCACAGCGGTCAGGAATTTGATATAGTCTTCAGCGGCAGCTTAAAGGTGCAGGTCGGCGGCCACACCGAGATCCTTCACGAGGGAGACAGCATCTATTACAACAGCTCCACTCCCCACGGAATGATCGCCGTAGACGGCAAGGACTGTGTATTCTGTGCGGTGGTACTGCCCGGAGATGACAAGGCAAGCCCCGAGGAGGTCAGAAATAACATAGTCGCCGCAGCCAAGACCGAGAATCTGCTTATCGAGAAGTTTATAAAGTGCACCGAGAACGAAAACGGCGTTCTGGAAAAGATCGATTTCGAAAACGAAAACAGCTACAACTTCGCCTTCGATACCGTCGACGCCCTTGCAGACGCTTATCCCGAAAAGCTGGCTATGATCCACGTGTCCAACGATATGACCGAGCGCCGCTTTACCTTTAAGGATCTGAAAAAGCAGTCCAATCAGTGTGCAAACTACTTTAAGTCCCTTGGCATCAAAAAGGGCGACAAGGTAATGCTTGTATTGAAGAGACACTATCAGTTCTGGCTCTCCATCCTTGCCCTGCACAAGCTGGGAGCTATAGCGATCCCCGCCACTAACCAGCTCCTCGAGCACGATTTTGAATACCGCTTCACCTCTGCCGGAGTCAGCGCTATAATCTGCACCTCCGACGGCGAGACCTCAAGCCACGCCGAAAGAGCGGCAAATAAGTGCCCCGAGCTTGTAAACAGACTCATCGTAGGCGCGCCCAAGGAGGGCTGGAGAAACTTCAACGAGGAGTACAAGCTCTTCTCCTCCAAGTTTGAAAGGACTGCCGACAGCCCCTGCGGAGACGATCCTATGATCATGTTCTTCACCTCGGGAACCACAGGCTACCCCAAGATCGCCTGCCATAGCTACAAATACGCTCTCGGCCACTTCATCACCGCAAGATACTGGCACTGCGTAAAGCCCGACGGCTTGCATCTTACCATATCCGACACCGGCTGGGGCAAGGCTCTCTGGGGCAAGCTTTACGGTCAGTGGATGAGCGAGGGCGCGGTATTTGCCTACGACTTCGACCGCTTCGACGCCGCAAAGATCCTTCCCATGTTCGCAAAATACAAAATAACCACCTTCTGCGCACCTCCCACAATGTACAGAATGCTTATCAAGGAGGATCTTTCAAAGTACGATCTTTCCAGCATAGTATACGCCACCACAGCAGGCGAAGCGCTTAACCCCGAGGTTATGGTTCAGTTCAAGAAGGCCACCGGTCTTACCATAATGGAAGGCTTCGGCCAGACGGAAACAACTCTGGTCATCGCAAATCTTGTGGGAACCACTCCCAAGCCCGGCGCAATGGGCAAGCCCGTTCCTCTCTACGACGTTGACATAGTCGATCCCGACGGAAAGAGTGTGGGGATCGGCGAAAACGGCGAGATCGTTATCCACACCGAAAGCTCTGTTCCCTGCGGACTCTTCAAGGGCTATTACAGAGGCGAGGACAAGACCCGCGAGGCTTGGCACGACGGTCTCTATCACACCGGCGACGTTGCCTGGAGAGATGAGGACGGCTACTATTGGTACGTTTCCCGTATCGACGACGTTATCAAATCCTCCGGCTACCGCATCGGACCCTTCGAGATCGAGAACGTCATCATGGAGCTTCCCTACGTTCTTGAGTGCGGTGTATCCGCCGCTCCCGACGAGATCAGAGGTCAGGTAGTCAAGGCAAGCATCGTGCTTACCAAGGGCACCGAGCCCACCGAGGAGCTGAAAAAGGAGATCCAGAACTACGTTAAGAAAAACACCGCACCTTATAAATATCCGCGTATTGTAGAATTCAAGACCGAGCTTCCCAAAACGATAAGCGGAAAGATCCAAAGAAACAAGCTGTAATACGGGATTTAAGACAATAAACTATTGACAAAATCCAAAAGATATGATATACTCTCAGTATATTTATAAGAGGCATTGATGGGGAGTGAAGGGACACCGCACCCACAGAGAGACGGCGCTTGCTGAAAAGCCGTTGTTGCAGGATCCTGTTCTGTAGCCCTTGAGCCGAAAGGAAGAAAGCGAATTTTCGCCGTAGAACCTTTCCGTGATTGCTGCGTTAATGCATAGAGCTTGTCAGAGCTTGAGAGTGGCGTATTTATACGCAATTTGAGTGGTACCGCGGGTAATTTTATTGCTCGTCTCAAAGGATAATATCTTTTGGGACGGGCATTTTTTGTCTAACGTCCCGCGAAATCAGGAGGAAGAAATGAAACCTATAAGCGGCTTGGACTATAAGATCCGCCTTATGGCACTGAGAATCAAGGAGCTAAGAGAAATAGAAGGGCTCACTCAGGAGCAAATGGCAAAAAAGACAGGCACAGATCTTGATGAATATCTCGCCTGCGAAAAGGGCGACAAGGACCTGAACTTTGCCTTCTTGTACCGTTGTGCTATGGCACTGAACGTTGACGTAACCGACATAATCCAGGGCTCCAGCCCTACCCTTGCGGGCTATACCCTCACCAGAAAGGGCGAGGGCCAGAAGATCGAAAAAGCCCATTCAATGACCTATTACAATCTGGCGGCATCCTTTAAAAACAGGATCGCAGAGCCCCTGATGGTCGTAGCGGCCTACGAGCCCGATCAGAATGACCTTCAGCTCACCAGCCATGACGGTCAGGAGTGCGATATCGTTATATCGGGCTCCCTTAAGGTTCAGGTGGGAAGCCACGTTGAGATCCTTAACGAGGGCGACAGCATCTACTATGACAGCTCCGTTCCTCACGGACTTGCTGCAGTGGGTGGAAAGGACTGTCTTTTCTACGCAATGGTGCTTAATCCCACGGGAGAGCCGATCCCCGAGCTTTCCGGCGAAAAGAGTGAGACCACAAGCACACCCAAGCATCTCAGCAACGAGTCCACTCAGCGCATCTACAAGAAATGGGCAAGCATCAAAAAGGATGAAAACGGAACTCCCGTGGACGTCAGCTTTGAAAACACCGACGACTTCAACTTCGCCTTTGACGTTGTGGACGAGCTGGGCAGAACAAAGCCCCAAAAGCTCTGTATGCTGCATCTTGACGTTAATAAGACTGAGAGACGCTTCACCTTCAAGGATATAAGCGTAGCCAGCGCAAAATGTGCAAACTACTTTAAGTCCCTGGGCATCAAAAAGGGCGACAGAGTTATGCTGGTATTAAAGCGCCATTACCAATTCTGGTTCAGTATGCTCGCTCTCAACAAGCTGGGCGCGATTGCGATCCCCGCAACAAACCAGCTTAAGGAGCACGATTTTGAATACCGCTTCAAGGCGGCGGGAATAAGCGCCATAGTATGTACCTCCGACGGCGACACCGCCGCTCAGGTAGACATAGCCGCAGCAAGCTGTCCGGAGCTTACCACCAAGATAATCGTCGGCGCTCAGCGCGAGGGCTGGAGAAGCTTCGACGATGAATATCCCTCCTTCAGCGATGAGTTCCCCAGGACCGCAGATTCTCCAAAGGGCAACGATCTTATGCTTATGTTCTTCTCTTCGGGAACGACAGGCTATCCCAAGATCGCCGCCCACGATCACAAATATCCCCTCGGCCATCTTGTCACCGCAAAATATTGGCACTGCGTAGATCCCGACGGCTTGCATCTTACCATATCCGATACAGGCTGGGCGAAGGCTATGTGGGGCAAGCTTTACGGCCAGTGGCTCTGCGAGGCGGCAACCTTTGTATATGACTTTGACCGCTTCAGCGCAAGCGATATACTGCCCCTCTTCAGTCAGTATCACATAACCACCTTCTGTGCACCTCCCACAATGTACAGAATGATGATAAAGGAAGACCTTACAAAATACGATCTTTCCAGCGTTTCTCACGCCACCATCGCAGGAGAGGCACTCAATCCCGAGGTATTCAAGCAGCTTGAGAAGCTCACCGGTCTGCAGGTCATGGAGGGCTTCGGCCAAAGCGAAAGCACTCTGATGATAGGTAACCTTGCGGGAGCATCCCACAAGCTGGGATCTATGGGTAAGCCCGTACCCGGCTACAATATCGATATTGTGGATCCCGACGGCAAGAGTGTCGACGCCGGCGAGACCGGTGAAATAGTAGTACGCACCGAAAACGGCAAGCCCTGCGGACTTTTCGTGGAGTACTTCAACGATGCCGCCAAGACCCGCGAGGCTTGGCACGACGGTCTCTACCACACCGGCGACGTTGCCTGGAAGGACGAGGACGGCTTCTATTGGTACGTTTCCCGTATTGATGACGTTATCAAATCCTCGGGCTACCGCATCGGCCCCTTCGAGATCGAAAGCGTTATTATGGAGCTTCCCTACGTTTTGGAATGCGGAGTTTCAGCCGCACCCGATGATATCAGAGGCCAGGTAGTCAAGGCAAGCATAGTTCTTACCAAGGGCACCCAACCTACCGAAGAATTGAAAAAAGAGATACAGGAATACGTCAAGAAGAAGACCGCGCCTTACAAATACCCCCGTATCGTAGAATTTAAGACCGAGCTTCCCAAGACGACCAGCGGTAAGATAATCCGCAGCAAATTATGATTTCAGCAAAAAGAGTCACCCTTTTCTGCGGTCACTACGGAAGCGGCAAGACTAACCTTGCGGTAAATTATGCCTTTTGGCTGAGATCCCAAGGACTGCCCACCGTTATCGCAGATCTTGACATAGTCAATCCCTATTTCAGAACAAAGGACAGCCGCGAGGAGCTGGAGGCGGCCGGAATAGAGCTTATCTCTCCCCAATTCGCCAACTCCAACGTGGATCTTCCCGCATTGCCGCAGCAGGTCTACGGCGCGCTGCAGGTAAGATCCAGATACGCAGTGCTTGACGTAGGCGGAGATGACAGAGGCGCCTTGGCAATGGGCAGATATACCCCATTTCTGAAGGAAGAAAACGACTATGAAATGCTTTTTGCGGTAAATTTCTTCAGACCCCTTACCCCCGGAGCCGAGGAAGCCCTTGAGGTAATGGCAGAGGTGGAGCAGGCCGCGGGCTTAAAGTGCACCGCTATAGTCAATAACTCCAATCTTGCAGGACATACCTCCCCCGAGGACGTAATAAGATCGGCGGAAAAAGCAAAAGAGCTGTCCCGTATTTCGGGACTCCCAATAAAAATGACGGGCATTGAAAAAGGCCTTCTCCCTCTTTTGGAGGGAAAGCTGGAGGATCTTTTCCCAATGACGCTTCAAAAGAAATATTTTGACGTAAAGGAGATATAAAAATGGCAAAAGTCACGTTTTTAACAGATGTTTGCAAGGGTTGCGGACTTTGCGTTACCGCTTGCCCCAAGAAGATCATCAGGATCGCCACAGAAAAGCTCAATAAAAAAGGACATTCCCCCGCAGAGATCACCGATCAGGAAAAGTGCATAGCTTGTGCATTCTGCGCAACCATGTGCCCCGACTGCGTAATCACAGTGGAGAAATAAGAAAGGAAGAAAAAAATGGCTGAAAAAGTATTAATGAAGGGTAACGAAGCTATTGCCGAGGCGGCTATTATTGCCGGCTGCAGACATTATTTCGGATACCCCATCACTCCTCAGACAGAGATAGCCGCTTATATGGCAAAGCGTATGCCCAAGATCGGCGGCTGCTTTCTCCAGGCAGAAAGCGAGATCGCGGCAATAAATATGGTATACGGTGTTGCGGGAACAGGTAAGCGAGTAATGACAAGCTCCTCTTCTCCCGGAATCGCCCTTAAGAGCGAGGGTCTGAGCTACCTTGCAGGAAGCGATCTTCCCGCTCTCGTTGTAAACGTTCAGCGCGGAGGTCCCGGATTGGGCGGTATCCAGCCCAGCCAAAGCGACTATTTCCAGGCCACAAAGGCAGGCGGCCACGGCGATTTCAGAATGATCGTTCTCGCTCCCGCTTCCGCTCAGGAAATGGCAGATCTTACAATAAAGGGCTTTGATCTTGCAGACAAATACCGTATGACCAGTATGCTCCTTGCTGACGGAACCATGGGCCAGATGATGGAGCCCGTTGCCCTTCCCGAGGCAAGCTACGTATTGGAGGAAAAGCCCTGGGCGGTTACCGGAACCAAGCTTGCAAGACCTCACAACATCATCAACTCCCTCTCTCTCGTGCCCGAGGAGCTTGAAATGCTCAACTTCAAGCGCTTTGAAAAATATGCCGAGATCGAAAAGACCGAGGCTATGTGCGAGGAATTTATGACAGAGGATTGCGACATTGCAGTGGTCGCCTTCGGTATCGCAGCAAGAGTCAGCAAGAACGCGGTGATCGCAGCAAGAAGCCGCGGTATCAAGGTCGGACTTATCCGTCCCATCACCCTTTGGCCCTTCCCCACTGACGTGTTCAAAAAAGTGGCAAAGACCGCAAAGCACTTTATCAGCGTTGAGCTGAATATGGGTCAGATGATCGACGACGTGCGCTTGGCTATAGATTGCTCCAGACCCGTAAGCCTTTGCAACCGCGCGGGCGGTATGATCCCCACCCCCGAGGACGTATTGGCAAAGATCGAAATCGCAGCAGGAGGTAACAACTGATGGTAGTATTCAAGAAACCCCACGCATTGACAGACGCACCCTTACACTACTGTCCCGGCTGCACCCACGGCATCATCCACAGATTGGTGGCTGAATGTATAGACGAGCTGGGTGTTGAAGGCAAGACTATCGGTGTTGCACCCGTCGGATGCTCCGTTATGGCATACAATTATTTCAACTGTGATATGGTAGAGGCGGCTCACGGAAGAGCTCCCGCCGTAGCTACAGGTCTCAAGAGATCCCTGCCCGATAACGTTATATTTACCTATCAGGGCGACGGAGACCTGGCAAGCATCGGTATGGCAGAGACGGTTCACAGCGCAACCAGAAACGAAAACATCACCATTATTTTCGTAAACAACGCCATCTACGGAATGACAGGCGGTCAGATGGCTCCCACCTCCCTTCCCGGTCAGGTAACACAGACCTCTCCCTACGGCAGAGACGTTGCAACCGTGGGATATCCCATCAAGGTATGCGAAATGCTCAGCCAGCTTGACGGTCCCGAGTATCTGGAAAGAGTTGCGGTAAACAACGTCAAGAACGTAAGAAACGCAAAGAAGGCGATCAAAAAGGCTTTTGAAAACCAGATCAACAATAAAGGCTTTTCCTTGGTCGAGGTAGTCTCCACCTGCCCCACAAACTGGGGTATGACTCCCGAAAAGGCTCTTAGCTGGGTAGACGAAAAGATGATCCCCTACTATCCCTTGGGAGTTTATAAGGACAGAAGCGCCGCAAAGGAGGAGAACAAATGAAAAACACAACTCAGATCCTTATCGCAGGCTTTGGCGGTCAGGGCGTACTCTTTGCAGGAAAATTCATTGCATATAAGGGCTTGCTTGAAGGAAAGCAGGTATCCTGGCTTCCCAGCTACGGCCCCGAAATGAGAGGCGGCACCGCAAACTGCTCGGTTATCATTTCCGAGGATCCCGTCGGCTCTCCCATCGTATCCACCCCCGACGTGCTTACCGTTATGAACCTCCCCAGCCTTGATAAATACGAAGCCAAGGCGGCTGAGGGCGCAAAGATATTTGTGGATTCCACCCTCATTTCAAGAAAGCTTGAAAGGACCGACGTTGAAGCATTCTACGTTCCCTCCACAAAGATGGCGGCAGATGCAGGCATTCCCACCCTTGCAAATATGATCCTGGTGGGAAAAATGCTCAAGGAATGCGAAATGCTCTCCTTCGACGAGGTTGAAGCAGCCTTGAGAAAGGTAGTCAGCGCAAAGAGAATAGAGCTTTTGGACTACAACCTCAAGGCACTTGAGGCAGGATATAACTTTAAAGACTGATTAAGGAGTCGAAAACAATGCTTGATATCAGAATAGAAAAAACCGCAACTCCCAAACAAAAGCCCGCTCCGGGCGAAAAGCTGGGCTTCGGACACGTTTTCACCGATCATATGTTCGTGATGAACTACACCGAGGGCAAGGGCTGGCACGACGCAAGAATAGTCCCCTTTGAAAGGATCAGCCTTTCTCCTGCCGCAATGGTATTTCACTACGGTCAGGAAATGTTCGAGGGTATGAAGGCATACAAGGATGAAAAGGGCAACGCGTATCTTTTCCGTCCCGATATGAACGCCAAGCGCGCTAACGACAGCAACGACAGACTCTGCATTCCCCGAATCCCCGAGGAGGACTTCGTTCAGGCTGTTGAAGAGGTCGTAAAGGTTGAAAAGGACTGGATCCCCACCGATCCCGGCACCAGCCTCTACATCCGTCCCTTTATTATTGCCACCGACGAATTTTTGGGCGTCGCTCCCAGTAAGACCTACCTTTTCATCATCATCCTTTCCCCCAGCGGAGCATATTATGCCAGCGGTCTGGCGCCCGTGGGAATCTGGATCGAGGATGAATACGTGCGCGCCGTAAAGGGCGGCATCGGCTATGCCAAGACCGGCGGTAACTACGCCGCATCTCTCAAGGCACAGGTCAAGGCTCACGACGGCGGCTTCTCTCAGGTGCTTTGGCTTGACGGTGTCGAAAGAAAGTACATTGAAGAGGTTGGCGCCATGAACATCTTCTTCAAGATCAACGGCAAGATAGTTACCCCCATGCTCAACGGAAGCATCCTCCCCGGAGTTACAAGAAACTCCGTTCTTCAGGTATGCCGTCATTGGGGCTACGAGGTCGAGGAAAGAAGGATCAGCGTGGATGAGCTGGTTGCCGCCGCTCACGACGGAAGCCTTGAGGAGGTATTCGGAACCGGTACCGCGGCAGTTATCTCTCCCGTCGGCAAGCTCCGCTTCAAGGACGAGGTCATGACCATCGGAAACGGCGACATCGGCACTCTCACCCAAAAGCTCTACGACTTTATCACCGGCATTCAGTGGGGTAAGGTCGAGGATCCCTTCGGCTGGAGAGTTACACTTTAAACTGTTTTGGGGCAGTGGCGGAGGATTTCGTCACCGCCCTTTTACACCATAATAAGGGAGATCAATTATGAAACAAAGAATAGAAACCAAATGCGTCCAAGCAGGATACACACCCAAAAACGGCGAGCCCAGACAGATACCGATAATCCAAAGCACCACCTTTAAGTACGACACCGGCGAGGATATGGGCAAGCTCTTCGATCTTGAAGCAAGCGGATATTTTTACTCCCGCCTGCAAAATCCCACCTGCGATATGGTGGCTGCAAAGATCTGCGCACTGGAGGGCGGTACAGCCGCAATGCTTACAAGCTCAGGCCAGGCTGCAAACTTCTTTTCCGTGTTCAATATCGCCAACGCGGGAGATCACGTCATAAGCAGTACCTCCATTTACGGCGGCACCTTCAATCTTTTCAACGTAACCATGAGAAAAATGGGCATCGACTTTACCTTCGTCGATCCCGATTGCAGCGAGGAAGAGCTTAACGCCGCCTTCCGTCCCAATACAAAGGCGGTATTCGGCGAGACCATTGCCAATCCCGCACTGACAGTATTGGATATAGAAAAGTTTGCCAAGGCAGCCCACGCTCACGGCGTTCCCCTTATAATCGACAACACCTTCCCCACTCCCATCAACTGCCGTCCCATTGAATGGGGCGCAGATATCGTGACCCACTCCACCACAAAATATATGGACGGACACGGCTCTGCAGTAGGCGGATGCATAGTTGACGGAGGTAATTTCGACTGGATGGCAAATGCAGAGCGCTTCCCCGGTCTTTGCACACCCGACGACAGCTATCACGGAATCACCTATGCTGAAAAGTTCGGAAAGGAAGGCGCCTTCATCTACAAGGCAACCGCTCAGCTTATGAGAGACTTCGGATGCACCCCCGCACCTCAGAGCGCATATCTTCTCAATCTCGGTCTGGAGAGTCTTCACGTGAGAATGGAGCGCCACTGCGCCAATGCTCTGGCAGTCGCAAGGGCTTTGGAAGCTCATCCTAAGGTATCCTGGGTCAACTTCCCCGAGCTTGAGTCTAACAAATACAACGCCCTCCAGAAGAAATACCTTCCCAAAGGAACCTGCGGTGTTGTAAGCTTTGGAGTCAAGGGCGGTAAGGACGCAGCGGAGACCTTTATGAAGAATCTGCGCCTGGCGGCGATAGAGACTCACGTTGCCGATGCGAGGACCTGCTGTTTGCATCCCGCTACCACCACACACCGTCAGCTTACAGAGGAAGAGCTGGCAGCCGCAGGAGTGCCCGGAGATCTTGTCAGAATGTCTTGCGGTATTGAAAACGCTCAAGACCTTATCGACGATATCCTTCAGGCGCTGGATAAGGCACAGTAATAAAAGAAAGGGGAATAAGAATGCCCATTAAGATTCCCAACGAGCTTCCCGCAACCAAGATCCTGCAGGATGAGAACATCTTTGTTATGACGCAAACCCGTGCCATGACTCAGGACATCCGCCCCTTGAAGATACTTCTTTTAAATCTTATGCCCACAAAGATCGACACCGAGACCCAGCTGTCCAGACTTTTGGGCAATACTCCCCTGCAGATAGAGCTGACTCTGCTGCATACCAAGAGCCATAAGTCCAAAAACACACCCGAGGAGCATTTATTGGCATTCTACAAGGTGTTTGACGACGTAAAGAACGAGAAGTTCGACGGTCTTATTATCACGGGAGCCCCCGTGGAGCTCCTCCCCTTTGAAGAGGTGGAGTATTGGAAAGAGCTTTGCGAGATAATGGAGTGGAGCAAAACTCACGTCCACAGCACATTTCACATTTGCTGGGGCGCTCAGGCAGGTCTGTACTACCATTTCGGAATCGACAAGACCCCATTACCAAAAAAGATGTTCGGTATCTTCCCTCACACCGCCGACTACAAGCGCTCCATTCTTCTGCGCGGCTTCGACGATGTGTTTCCCGTCCCCCACTCCCGTCACACAACCATAGATCGGGAAGCCATTGAGGCGGTTAAGGAATTAAAGATTCTGGCATCCTCCGAGGAGGCGGGAGTATACGCCATATCTACCAAGAACGGCAGACAGATCTTCATCACGGGTCACTCGGAGTACGATGCTCTTACACTCCACAAGGAATACGTAAGAGACGTGAACGCAGGCAAGCCCATTGAGGTTCCGAAGAACTATTATCCCAACGACGATCCCTCTCAGCCGCCTATGGTAACCTGGCGTTCTCACGCCAACCTTCTCTATTCCAACTGGCTGAACTATTACGTCTATCAAACCACACCGTATGATATCACCTCCCTTGACGGCAAGCCTTGCTCTCAGGAAGATGAATGAACCACGTCAAAGCCCCGACCTATTTTAGGTCGGGGCTTATGCTTTTAGTGCTTATTTTTCTTTCAGAAAGCTTTCCTCAATAAGCTTTTTTATCTCCAAAACACTTTCCTTTTTAAAGGGCTCTCTTAAGCCCGCTGTACCAAGGACCTCCATAAAATCGCCTTCAAGACCCAGCATATCGCAATACAAGTCCTGGGGATCGTCTATGGTGTAGAACTGCATTGCAACGTCTGCAGAAAGACTGTAGCTGACCGTATAGAAGGGACTTACAAAGAAATGAGTTATCCTTATCCAGCTCAGCCCCACAAGCTCTCTCAGCTCGTCGGGAAAATAATAGGCACTGCTTGAAAAGCACTCCTCTGCAATGGCATTAATATCATCTATCGTGGGATCCTCCAATGCGTATACCGCAGACTCAAAGCTGTAGTAGCTGCACTGAGTAATAATAGCTTCAAAAAGCTCCAGCATCTTCAGGTCGTGAAGATAGCTTGCATCATCTTGGGAAACGGCACTCTCAAGATTGGAGGTCACAAGCACCTCCATTATCTGCGACGCACACTCCGCAAGCTCAAGATCGCTCATATCGCCCCAGGTCTTGTAAAGATCGAAAAAGTGACCGAACTCGTGGCTGAAGGTGGCAAGATCGGTGCTGTCGCCCATGGGAGACATAACTATAAAGGGGGCGTTGTAATCATAAATATAGGTGGTAAAGGCGCCGGGTAGCTTGTTATCTCCGGGAGCTACGTGGTAGAGCTCAAATTCCTTCATATACGAATATGCCTCTTTTATCTCGCTGCCAAGCTTTTTGGTGACCTTATCCATAATATCCCAAAGCTCCTCCTCGGTAAAGGAGTACAGCTGAGAGTATTCGCCGTATACCCCGTCGTTGCAAAGCCTTTCGTAGAGAGGAACCAGCTCCTCCTTTACCCAAAGGCAATACGACTCAGCATCCTCAACGGAATAATTGCGGTTAAAGCCGCCAAAGCAATATTGGGCATAGCTGTCGTAGCCCAGCCTTTGAGAGATCTGCTTTCTTATCTTCAAAAGCTCCAGATACGTCTCTCCCGCCTTTTGATTGGCGCTTTTATAATACTCGGTCACAAGCTCCTTGTAGGTATCGGGGTCCTGCACAGATATACTAAGCTCGAAGAGATCCATTTTTTTGCCGTTATATTCCACTCCGTGCTCGGAGATAAAGGCAGTGTAGCGGTTGATCAGCTCCGACTCCTTGGAAAGAAGCTCTGCAACCTCCGACGAAAAGTTGTTTTCTCCGCGGTAATCCTCGAAAAAGTCCTCGCCGAAATAATCCTCCTCCAGCTTATCCTCATATTCCGTGCCGGCAAGAGCATAGTACATTTCATCAAGCTTCCTGGAAAGCGTCGGTTCGCTTTTAGCAAAAAAATCCTGCTCCTCGGAATAGAATTTATCACTGCTGTCAACGGAGTACATAATATTGCAAAGAGAATACTGGGTGTAATAAGCTACGTAGTCTAAATTCAGCTTCAGTATCTCCTTCATTATATCATCGTAACTTTCCTTTTCCTTGGAAAGCGCTATCACCTTGTCCGCCGCTTCAAGAATCACCTCAGTTTCGGGGCGAGTGTATTCCATTTCGGAAAACTTTACCGTTCCCCTTCCCGCCCAAGGCTTAATTAAAAGGTTGGCAACGAGCATCAGAGCCAAAAGCACAACGATAGCTATTTTATGAAAGGTATATTTCTTTTGGGGGGCTTGTTCCATACCCACGTACTGCTGATCCATACAATCTCCTTTATACGTACCGCTCTATAAGCAGATTCAACTTACCTTTTTTTGAAAGGGATAAAACGTTTTTGTAAATAAACTTACCGTAGCCTCTTACCGAAACCACCTGCTCCTCCTTCAGCTCATAGCTGTTGTCAAGGCACTGCATACCTCCGAGAAAGACCTTGCCCGTAGCTATAAGCTCCTGCGCCTCCGACCTTGAAAGCTCCCATACCTTGGCAACGACACAGTCAAGCCTCAGGGATGCGCACTGCACCTGCCCGGGCTCCTTTTTAAATATGACGTCTCCCACCTCTCCCTCATAAAGAGAAAGAGTCAAAACAGTGTGTTTAGCCTTCTTTAATTCCGAAAGAATGAAATCGGCAATTTTCTCGTGACAGAAAATAAAGCCGTCCTTTCCGTCGATTGCTATATCTCCCAGCATTTGCCGCTTGATACCGAGATTCATTAAAGCGCCCAGAAGATCTCTGTGACTAAAGCCGTCGGAAAACTTAGGATCCTTTGCACTTGCCTTTATCAGGCGTATTGGATAATCGCAGCTATATCCCAGCTCGTCCTCCGAGCCAAAACGGATCATCCTTCGCTCGCAGCCCTCAGCCCCTCCGAACAAACAAGGCTTTGCATAAGCAAGCTCCTTTTCCATTTTATAAAATACGTCCTGCTCTGCCAAGGACAGAAAATCACTGAAGGTATATATTCCTCCTTGATAGCTCTGTCGGCAAAGCTCCTCAAAACGCTTTTGAAGCAATGCGATCTCGTCCAATTCATCCTCCGTATAATAACATTTTTCTATAGTTATAATACCAAATTTTCCTTCTTAAATCAACAGATTTTGCCTATTGTTTTCAAAAGATTTTCAAAGAAGTAAGTTTATCATTGACATTTTGTGGTTTTGGATGTATAATATCTACGCAATCAGCTTGGAGGCGTAGCTCAGCCGGTCAGAGCGCACGGTTCACATCCGTGAGGTCGTGGGTTCGAGCCCCTCCGTCTCCACCAAAAAGAAAAGTCGCGCAAGCGGCTTTTTCTTTTTGTACTTTTCACTATTCTCTTTTCACTCTTCACTTTTCTCTAAATCATCGCGCGACTTTTCCAGAGAAGAGATAAAAGAGAAGAGGGAAAAGAAGAGGTAGCTTTTCGCCCGTTGGTCGAAAAGCATTTTTATTTTATATTGAAATCCGCCTCGACGGCGGATGGGCGGATTTAATGAAATCGTTGACGGGTATTATATAAATCCTGACGGAACAAAAGGTAAATCCGTTCTTGAAGATTAGTGCTACACTACTTTTGCTTACTTTTACCCCTGCTTTGCTCCGTTTGGTTACTTTTTTCAATGCAAGTATATCATATCGCACCAGCGATATATCATTGAAAAAAGTAACATTTTATGATATAATACCAAAGAAAGAGGGTGCTTTTATGTCCGAAAACAAATTGCTTGACTTATCTTTTGAATTTGCCGTTGCTATCATAAATCTTGTTGACGGTGTAACTGCACCGAGAAACTTTGCAATAATAATACCAAATCGAGGGCTTTATGAGTGACTTAAAGGATAAGCTTGAAGAAATAAACAATAAATATTCAGAACGGCTGAAAATGCTCGGGCTGGAGCTTAAAATATCAAAAAAATATTTTGAATCAATGGTTGGTGAAGGCCACGGCGGCCCCTCATCTTCCGCTGTGGGACTGCTGAATCAGCTCAGTCGATCTCTGGACCGACGACGCGAGAAGAAATACAAAAACCAGCCAAACCGATATCACTGTATCGTAATATCCCTTGTCCCCGCCGCTAAAGACAAGATGGGGCAACGATCATTCAGAGAATACGCTTTTCTTATAAGAAAGACGGAAAGAGCGCACCTTGGATTAGCTCCCGAAGAAAAGGTATACGCCAAGGAAAAGCTTGCGGCAAAGATCGATAAAAGAATAGAAAAGCTCATAAAAAAAGCCGAAGGCAGCTCCTCTAAGAAGGCCTGTACGGATTCGGCGAGGGATCTTTTCAGATACGTTTTTTCAAAAAAGTATTTATATAAGGACAGTATTTTGGGAAAGGACGCCTCCTTTTGGGATCTTGTGTTTTCCTTGGCTGCACTTCTTGCAGCCCTTATCATTATTATCATTGCATATCTTAGCACAAGAGCATAGCTTTTCCGCTTTTTTCCGATTTTTTTTGAAATATTCTTGAAATGACACTGCAATTATGTTATAATTCTTCGGAAAGTAATAATATTTTAAGTCAAAGCTTAATGTTATAAGAGGTAAAAAATGGAGATAACCAAGGATATAAAATATATTGGAGTTAACGATCACGATATAGATCTTTTTGAGGGGCAGTACCCCGTGCCCAACGGAATGTCCTACAATTCATATATTATCGAGGATGAAAGGATCGCAATTCTCGATACGGTGGATGCACGCTTTACCGACCTTTGGCTTGACAATATTAAGGCAACGTTAAAGGGAAAAGCTCCCGATTATCTCGTGGTACACCATATGGAGCCCGACCACTCTGCCAATATTTTAAATTTTGCCCGCCTTTACCCCAATGCCGTGATCGTATCTTCCGCCAAGGCATTTGCCATGATGAAGAACTTCTTCGGAACCGATTTTGCCGACAGAAGGATATGTGTATCCGACGGCAGTACCCTTTCATTAGGCAAGCACTGTCTTAGCTTTGTAACCGCCCCCATGGTACATTGGCCCGAGGTCATCGTAAGCTATGACAGTCTTGATAAGGTGCTCTTTTCCGCAGACGCCTTCGGTAAATTCGGCGCATTGGACCACGAAGAGGATTGGGCTTGCGAAGCAAGACGCTATTATATCGGCATAGTGGGAAAATACGGAGTGCAGGTTCAAAATCTTTTGAAAAAGGCAACCGCGCTTGATATTAAAGCAATCTGCCCTCTCCACGGCCCCGCATTAAAGGACAATATATCCTATTACGTGGAGCTTTATAATACCTGGTCCTCCTATAATTCCGAGGAGGAGGGCATAACCATAGCCTATACCTCGGTTTACGGCAATACAAAAAAGGCGGTTCTCAAGCTTTCAAAGCTCCTTAAGGCAAGGGGGATCGAAAAGGTATCGGTCTTTGATCTCGCCCGTTGCGATATGACAAAAGCAGTGGAGGATGCCTTCAGATACTCCAAGCTCGTTCTCGCCACGACCACCTACAATGCAGACATTTTCCCCTTTATGAAGGAATTTATCCACCATCTCACCGAGCGCAATTTCCAAAACCGCACGGTTGCCCTTATAGAAAACGGAAGCTGGGCTCCGATCGCGGCAAAAACAATGCGCTCAATGCTTGAGCAAAGCAAAAATATAAGCTTCACCGCTCAAAGCGTGAAGATCAACTCCGCACTCAACTCCGAAAGCGAGGCTCAGCTTGAAGCCCTTGCCGACGAGCTTTGCGGTACCGCCTGCGCTTGCACGAAAACAGAGCAAAAAACCACTTTCTCCTGCAACGTCTGCGGCTACGTTTACCAAGGGGATACTCTCCCCGAGGACTTTGTTTGCCCCATTTGTAAACGCGGAGCAAAGGACTTTACAAAAAACGCTTAAATTTCATTGAATTTCCCGCAAAAAATCATTGACAAACCGCTCTTGCTGTGATATAATATTCGGGTATCGGGGCCATTAGCTCAGTTGGTTAGAGCTCCCGGCTCATAACCGGTAGGTCCGGGGTTCGAGTCCCTGATGGCCCACCAACGCAAAAAGAGAACTTTTGGTAAACAAAAGTTCTCTTTTTGTATATCCGCCCTTAGCAATATATCATTAATCAAAATATCACAAAAAGAAAAAGCCGTCCTCGCAGGACAGCCCTTCATTATCTGTAATATTTAATTATCTCCAGTGCCTTGGGAAGCGCTTCAAACACAAGGCAGCAATCATCCCACTGAGCCAGGTAAAGCTCCTCAGACTTTAGATCCTCTGCGGCTATTATCATCCCATCGCCCTTGTGCGCCTCTATAAGCTCCTCGGTAGCAGCTTCAAAAAGCTTTATCTCCTTGATCTTTCCGCTGTAGAGCTTTTTGGGGTTCTTGCCATCATACATACGTATCAGACTGATCTCCCCCGTGAAAAAGCTGAGCTTTATCTCCTCATTGCTCCAACGCCAGGTAAAGAAGCAGATCATCCAGAGCAAAAGAGGGGTAAAGCACAAAAGAGGAAGCAAAAATCTGAGTATGGCTCCTCCGATAACAAATACAAGCAGAAAAGCTACGTAAAAAACGATAAGCAAACCCTTTCTTCGCGCTCTTTGAGCTGCGGGAATACTTACCGAATATTCAAATGGGGCTCCGTTTGAGCCGTAACCCACGTTGTTCATTTTTTCACATCCTTTATTTTACTAAATTATACACCAACAAAATAAAAAAATCAACACTCCTATTCAAAAAACGAAGATAATTGAAGATATTTCAATCTAATCGCTCCTAATCAAGCCTAATCAGCCCACATTTCCTTAGAATGGACTTGCGGTTCACGTGACTATATGTTATAATCAAGTAAACTCAAGCGAGAGAAAAAATTATAAAGGAGAAAAATAAATGTCAGTTACTTACGCATCTTCATCCAAGCTAAAGAAATTCATCCCGTTGATCGTCCTTGTGGTGGTGCTCGCTATCGTCGCCATCGATTGCTTCGTGGTAGTACCCGCAGGACACACAGGTGTTGTTGTAAACCTCGGTGAGGTTCGTGAAAACGTTCTTCAGGAGGGCTTCCACTTCAAGGTCCCCTTCATTCAAGAGGTAATCAACATCTCCAACAAGATCCAGAAGGAGGAAGTAGTTGCCGACGCAGTCAGCAAGGATCTCCAGCAGATCTCCAGCTCTATTGCGGTAAACTACCGTGTAGGACTTTCCAGCTCCGCCCAGATCTACAAGAACGTGGGCTACGATTACGCTGAGATAATCCTCCTCCCCGCCGTCCAGGAAAGCATGAAGGCCATCAGCGCAAAATACACCGCTGAGGAGCTCATCACCATGCGTTCCCAGATCGGCACCGAGATCAAGACCACTCTTGATGAAAAGGTCAAGGGCTACGGTATAGTGATCGAGGATTTCAACATTGTAAACTTCGCATTCTCTGAGGAATTCAACGCCGCTATCGAGGCAAAGCAGGTTGCAGAGCAAAACCTTATCAAGACCAAGACCGAGCAGGAGCAGGCAATAGTAATCGCAGAAGCAGAGGCGCAGAAAAAGGTCATCGCCGCCGAGGCTGAGGCTACAGCCATTCTTGCCGAAGCCGAAGCAAACGCAAAGGCAAACAAGGTGATCGCAGAGAGTATTCAGAACTCCCTGCTTGAGTACCTCAAGCTTGACAAATGGGACGGCAAGCTCCCCTTGGTTCAGGGTGCTGACGGCACCATAATCGATCTCGGCTCCCTTTTAGAGGAAGCACAAACTCCCGCTGAGTAAATAAATTTCTTAGATCTGCCTTAGCTTAAGGCAGATCTTTTTCTTTACAAATACTCTCTTTTGTGTTATGATTATAGAAGTAAAAAATAATACGGGAGTTAATTATGAGTTTAACTAAGGAACAGATATTATCCGTTAAGAAGAGGGGATTCCTTCTGAATAAAAACACCGACTGCTTCTCGGGCAGAGTGGTTGGAGTAGGTGGAGTTTTCTCCTCCGAGGATCTTAAAGCCATATCGGAGTGCGCTGAAAAATACGGCAGCTCCACTGTTGCCTTTACCTCGAGGCTTTGTGCGGAGATAGTGGGCATCCACTATGATAACATCCCTTTAGCGGAGGCTTTTTTAAAGGAGCACGGACTCAGCTTCGGCGGAACCGGCGCCAAGGTTCGCCCCATCACCGCCTGCAAGGGTACCACTTGCGTGTACGGCAATATCGACACCCGCGCCCTGGCAAAAAGGATCCACCAAAAATTCTACCTTGATTACGGCTCCGTCGCCCTTCCCCACAAATTCAAGATCGGCATCGGCGGATGCCCCAATTCCTGCATGAAGCCCTCTTTAAACGACGTTGGCATAGAAGGCAGGCTCAGCTTTACCTTGGATAGCTCCAAGTGCCGATCCTGCAAGGTCTGCAGCCTTGCCAAGGCTTGCCCGATGGATGCGGTGGAGCTTAAGGAGAAGGCGGTAATAAACAAAAACAAGTGCATAAACTGCGGCGTCTGCACCAATAAATGTCCCTTTGGCGCTGTCATAGATATCACTCCCCTTTGCGCCGTTTTTGTCGGCGGGACTTGGGGGAAGAAAAGACGTATGGGTACTATGCTTTCCCGCCTCGTAAGCGAGGAGGAGGCTATTACCACTCTTGAAAAGGTATTCTTGTGGTACAGACTCCACGGCTACTCCAAGGAGCGTCTCGGCTCCACGGTAGACAGACTGGGAACCGAGCTTCTGGAAGAGGAGCTTTCCGACGACCGTCTTTTAAAAGCAAGGGACGAAATACTTAATATGGAGCTTTTGGAAAAACCTCAATGAAACGCCTGTTTTCGCTGTTTTTGATCCTTTTTTTCCTTTCATCCTGCAGTCCTCAAGCCGCAGACGGTAATAAAGGCGGCACTGCAGTGCTTTTCAGCTCACTTAGCCAGATATGGCTTGAGGCAGGCGGAACGGTGGACGTCACCGTGCAGGAAAGTATTGACAGAGGCTTTGCTGAAAAGGGCACGCCGCTTGTAGATACGGGCGCGGGCAAGCAAATAGATACCGAGGCGCTTATAGCCCTCTCTCCCGAGCTTTGTATATATTCCCTTGACGTTCCCGCTCAGGTTGACTGCGCAAAGCTTCTTGAGAGCTGCGGGATCAGGACCCTTGGTCTTAGGGTGGAAAGCTACGGCGAGTATCTTAGCGCTTTAAAGCAAATGTGTGCGATCCTTGGTGATAACCAAGCCTACAGTAACGCTCTCTCAAAAAAAGAGCAGATAGATAATATCATTTCCTCTTCACCGGGAAACGGAAAAAGCTTTGTGTTCATCCGTTGCGGATCATCGGCCGCCTCTGTAAAGACAAAGGGCTCGGCGGATCATTTTGCCGCCGCAATGCTGACAGAGCTCGGGCTTGAAAATATCGCCGACAAAGATGCAAATCTCTTAAATATGGGAATTGAAGCCATCATCGCCTCAGATCCCGACTATATTTTCTTCTCCACTATGGGAGACGAAAATGCCGCAGTCAGCCGTATAAACGAGCTGCTCTCCCGCGACACCCTCCAAAGCCTTAGCGCAGTAAAGGAAGGCAAAGTAACTATACTTCCCAAGGAGCTCTTTCACTATAAGCCCAACTCCCGCTGGACGGAAGCTTACCAATACTTAAGAGACTGTTTGAAATGAAAAAAGCCCTTTACCCACTACTTATTGTTGCTGTTATGATCAGCGCCGCCCTTTCACTTATGCTGGGCAGTGCAAATATCCCCCCATCCCAGCTCTTTAGCGCTATTTGCGGTGAGAAGGGCTACGAGACACAAAGGGTAATACTGTTATCTATCCGACTGCCCCGATTTTTTGCATCGGCATTGTCGGGGATCGGTCTTAGTGTTGCGGGACTGTTGTTGCAAAACTTCAGCCAAAACCGACTTGCAAGCCCCAACACGGTAGGCTTGAATGCAGGCGCAGGCTTTGCGGTGGTGCTGGTTTTATCCCTCTTTCCGCAGCTTAGCCCCATCCTCCCCTTTTTCAGCTTTCTCGGCGCTTTGCTTGCCATGATACCCGTGCTTACGGTTGGACGCTTTTCCGCCTCCAAAAGCTCGTCGATGCTATTGGCGGGCGTCGCCTTCAGTGCTTTATTTAATGGGGCGATCAGCTTTATCTGCTCATTGGACAGCGACGTTCTTTCCGACTATAACGCCTTTGGCGTGGGAGGCTTTTCATCAATTCTGCCGCAAGAGCTGTATTTACCCGCAATATTGATATTGCTGTGCTTTACAGTCGCCCTGTTTCTTGCTCCCGGACTGGCACTTTTGGCATTGGGCAAGGATCAGGCCCGATCCTTGGGAGTAAACTCCTCCCTTATGAGCACTCTCACCCTTTTACTTGCAAGCCTTTTGACGGCATCTGTCATCAGCTTTGCCGGACTCCTGGGCTTTGTTGGACTGATCGTACCGAATCTGGTCTCCTACCTTGCGCCTCAGGCAAGCTTTCGGGAAAGGATGGTGCTTTGCGCACTTGTATCCACAGTTCTTGTCAGCCTTTCGGATCTTTTGGGCAGATGTCTTTTCAGCCCGGGAGAAATATCTGTGGGTATAATAATGGCATTTATCGGCGCACCCTTCTTTTTGGCACTGATAATCAAGAGGAAAAGCTACAATGATTGAGATAAATTCACTCTCTCTTAAGCTGGGCTCAAAAAAAGTACTCAGCGATATCTCGGTAAAGCTTGAAAAAGGCTCGCTGACCGCATTGATCGGAAAAAACGGAAGCGGAAAAACAAGCCTCATACGTTGCTTGAACGGCTCAGTAAGATATTCGGGGAATATCTTTTACAGGTCACGGGACCTCCGCACACTTTCGGTTAAAGCCATCTCCCAAAGAATTGCCACCCTGTGGCAGGACCGCCCAAGCTGCAGTCTTACCCCTCTTACACTGGCAAAAATGGGAAGAAGCCCCTATCTTGATTTAAGACAGCATCTTTCGGATGAGGACACCGCGGCGGTAAACAAAGCTCTTGAGGTCTGTGAGCTGTTTGATTTGCAAGATCAAAGTCTGGATACCCTTTCCGGCGGTGAAAGGCAAAGAGCCTATTGGGCTATGCTTCTTAGCCAGGATTGCCCCGTGATGCTTCTTGACGAGCCCTTTAGTCATTTGGACACCCATTGGCAAAGAAAGCTTTCAGCCCATCTTAAATGGCTTTGCAAAGCCCAAAACAAAACTGCTCTGCTTATCCATCATGACCTTTCCCTGGTCTGCGAGATAGCCGACCGCATCTTCATACTTGATAATGGTGCTTGCCTTTTCAGCGGCACCACCGAGGAATGCCTCGAGAAAGAACTGATCGAAAGGACCTTCTCTGTTCAAAGGTTCGTTTCAGATAAGAATAACAGAATATTTTTTTCATAAGGAGAACGTCATGAGATTTTACGGTTCAGTTTGTGACAGACTAAAGAATCCATTTAAAAACATCCCCGTCACCGACGGAAGAAACATAGTTTTCACCGATGAAGAGGGGCGCTTCGACTTTGAGGGCTGGGACGACGCAGACATATTAAGCCTTAACCTCCTTACAAAGGGCCACGATGATTGGTATTTCAAGGTGGACGGCCACAAGGGAAGCTACGATTTTGAGATCAGACCCGCCGATAAGGTCGAAGACTTCACAATACTCCATACCTCCGATACCGAAATCGAAAATGAGTACGATATGAGCTGGGTGGATGTGGTAAAAAAGGCAGTGATCAAAACCCAATGCGCTCTTTTCCTTGATACGGGCGATCTCTGCCGTCTGGACGGTATGAGAAGGCACTATCTTGCCACAAACTATGAAACCTTGGGCTGTCCCGTAAGATACACACCGGGAAACCACGATCTTAACGGCAAGAATTACGCTGAGGAGTATTACGAACAGTATTACGGCCCCTGCTGGTACTCCTTTGATATCGGCAAGGTGCATTTTATAGCCCTCAGCATAAACTCAGGAGAAACACCCTTTAAGCACTCCCCCGAGGATCAATGGATATGGTTTGAGAAGGACGTGGAGCTCAACCGCAACAAGCCTCTCTACGTCATCACCCACGGCGAATATAAGGGTCCATACCAATTCTCCGGCAAGACCTACGATCCCGTCAAAGCGGGCGTCAAGGCGTGGATATACGGCCATATGCACTCAAACTACAGCTATATGGATAAGGGTATGCTCAACGTCTGCACAAACACCTGCATCCGTGGCGGTATCTGCTCCTGCGAGGCCGCTTTAAGAGAGCTGATCTTCAAGGACGGAAAGCTCACTACCCGTATGCTGCTTCAGCAAAGGGACGATCCCGAGCCCGGGGACTATCTCTCCAGACTCTCCTTAGATGAAAACACTCTCTACTGCCAACCCATACACGACAAAAACTCTCTTTACGTGGGAACTATCGACGACGGCTGGCCCAAGAGCTGCCACATCTTCAAGATAGATCTGAATTCAAACTCCGTCGTTTGGAAGTATAAGACCATAAACGGCGTCAAGGCGGATATGGCGCTTTTCGAGGACAGACTTTATTTCCAGGATTCCCAGGGTAACGTATGCTGCCTTGAAGCCGCCACCGGAGCTCTTATCTGGCAGAGACATCTCGACCTTTTGACATCCAGAGTCGCCTATACAAAAAAAGGTGTGCTTTTGGTAAACGGTATGCTTATCTGCGGCACCGAAAAGGCACTGTATGCCCTCACCCCGGAGGATGGCACAACCATCTGGTGCACAAGCATTCCCAAATCCGCCGATAGCCCTGCAAGATTCGTTTACGATCCTCTTAACCGTCAGCTTCTGGTATCCGCTCATTGGAAGACGCTTTATTCCGTAGATATCAACACAGGTGAGCTACTTTGGCAAAACGGCGTGGTACCCCTGTGGTTCAGAAGCTCCACACCTGCGATCATTGACGGTGAAATATACACCGCAGGCATTTCCTACCTTTGTAAGCTCGGCTTGAATACGGGAGCTATAACTCAATGCGTTAATACCGACGAGGTCTTTGACTCCACCTCCTACCCCGTAACAGACGGCGAGCTTGTTTACTATTCCTCCTCCACAGGCGGTGTGTTCGCAGTGGATAAGACCTTCCTTAAGTTCGTCCGCCATTATCCCGCCTCTGCAAACATTGTACACACCGTACCCTATGTGACCGGAGACGCACAATCCGTTGAAAGCCATCCGCTTTTGTATAAGGATATGCTCATCTTCGGCGCAAGCGACGGATTTTTGTACGTATACGAAAAGGATACGGAAAAGCTTATTAAAAAATACTATCTGGGCTCCCCCTGCCTCACAACACCCATAGTATTGGACGATGATAAGCTCCTGCTTGTAACAATGAAGGGCGAGGTCCTTACCTACTCACTGTAACCCCAAAAAAGCATACCACCCGATAAAGCGGGTGGTATTTTTTGTACCTCTCTTATTATTATTTCATATTTTCCCTTGACAAACTAACTCTAACGTGTTAGACTATAATCACTCTAATGCGTTAGACGAGGGGGTTTTATTATGAGTACACCTAAAATTTTTGAAAGTGAGTACCGTTTTTGTCTTATTTTATGGGAGCACGAGCCCATAAAAAGCAGCGATCTTGTTACCCTCTGCCGCGAGAAGCTGGGATGGAAGCCAACCACCACCTATACGGTGATAAAACGTCTATCCGAAAGAAAGGTCCTGAAAAACGAAAACACAATAGTATCGTCTCTTGTAAGCAAGGAGGAGGTTCAGCAAAGCGAGCTCAGCGAAATGCTTGACAAGACCTTTGAGGGCTCCCTTCCCGCCTTTTTAGCCGCCTTCACAAAAACACAAAAGCTATCCGAGAAGGAGATAGACGCAGTTCGGGAAATGATCGACAGCTACAGAAAGAGAGAAGAGTAATGATCGACGTATTTGTGAAGCTCTTTAATATGAGCATATCCGCAAGCTACCTTGTGCTTGCCGTTTTATTGCTTCGCTTGCTTTTGAAAAAAGCCCCCAAATGGATAAACCTTGTTCTTTGGAGTACGGTAGCTGTCCGTCTTATATCTCCCTTTTCCTTTGAGAGCGTTCTAAGCTTACTTCCCGTCTCGGAGGTAGTCAGCCCCAATGTTATGACAGATCCTTCCCCAAGCATAAATTCGGGAATCCCCATTATCAACAACGCCATAAACCCTATTGTCAGCCAATCCTCTCCTATTTCGGGCATCGGAACAAGCGTTAATCCATTGCAGCTTATCATTTCAATACTCACATCCCTCTGGCTTTTAGGCGTGTTTCTTATGCTCGGCTACGGCATTATCAGCTATTTTAGGATAAAGCGCAGAGTCAGCACCGCCGTCTTGCTCAGCGACAACGTATATCAATGCGAAAAGGTAATTTCACCCTTTATACTGGGAATTATAAAGCCTAAAATATTCATTCCCTATAATTTAGACGCCTCCACCCTAAGCCACGTTCTTGAGCACGAAAGGGCTCACGTATACCGCAAAGACCATCTTTGGAAGCCCTTTGCCTTCCTTCTCTTGAGCATTTATTGGTTTAATCCTCTTATGTGGCTTGCTTTCTGCTTGCTTTGCAGAGATATCGAGCTTGCCTGCGACGAAAGAGTGATAAAAAAGCTGAGCCGTGATCTGAGAGCCGACTATTCACAAGCTCTGTTACGTTGCAGTGTTAACAGGCGACTTGTTTCCTCTTGCCCCCTTGCCTTCGGAGAGGTCAGTGTCAAGAAAAGAGTGACAAGCATATTAAACTACAAAAAACCTGCGTTTTGGCTTATTTTTGCGGCTATAGTCGGCTTGATCGGCCTTGCTCTGTGCTTTTTGACCGATCCCGTGGCCCCGAATAATAGCGGCATCAAAAGCCTTTCACTGCGTTCCATCAACTCCGAGAGCTTTGAAATAAGCCTTGATTATTCTTACCCCACAGGTGGATACAGCGTAGCAGCAGTCTCAGCTATTGAAGGCGAATATTGCGGCGATGGCTTGGTAGAATACGACGGCTCATTGGGAACGTACAGATTATTGGTAAGATTTGGTGACACAGAGCCAAGCAAAGATTTTTGCGAACGCTTTCCTGCAGGCAAGGCAGTGGAAATCAAAAGCTCGGATATAACACTAAAAGCCAAGCGTGTACACCCCGAGGATCACGGCTTCTATTTGTACCTTGGCTTTGATACTCCCATAACCACCGAGGAGACGGGATTCGTAAAATTCAACTCCCAACACGGCTCTGTTAAGATAAACGTATCAAAAGATCTCCAATCTTCTCCGGAGCAATCGTCAATAATATATGCCGCTCCAATGTACAC
Source organism: Oscillospiraceae bacterium (assembly GCA_015063985.1). Taxonomy (GTDB): domain Bacteria; phylum Bacillota; class Clostridia; order Oscillospirales; family SIG627; genus SIG685. The sequence goes on from SVTC01000003.1 coordinate 146,678, forward strand.
CGAAAACATTATCGAAGAAATCGATAGCCTCCGGGGACAATATATTTACCACAGAGTGTTCAAGAAATGCTTACTCTGCGGTACGATTATAGAAGCAACCAAAACGTATCTGTGTCAATATAACAACCATGCCTGTGAAGGATCTTGTCTTACCGGAATAAAAAGGTAGCTCATTCCTCTCTGCCAATGACTGTAGTGCCCCAAATGAAAAATCAACTCTGCAATTAATTACATAATCGCTATGGGAGTTAAACTCTCAATAATTTTTTGTATGCGAGGATCATCATATAAACGGGCATTTTTTTCTTTTTTCAGTGTCTTTAACAGTAGCCCTGATCGGTTTTCTGTATAGTTTTTGACGGCATCAACGGAAGAGATTTTTACTTTATTGACCATAAATGAGGTGAACATTCCGTCAGTTTGAGTATCAAACTTTATAGCATGCTCTGCGGATTTTTCAAGACATTCGATCATTTTATCTTCATCACCAAGCTTCAGATATGCTTGCGCCGTATATTCATAAAACTCTGATAGCCTCGAGTGATAGAAACCGCAATTCCCGTCATAATAAAGCAGCTCATAGAGTGAAATCACAAATTCTAAAACTCTTATCCTATCCTCTTGGTTATACTTGCCGTTTCCGAGCATGATCAAAGCATTATTACCAATGATCTCTACAAGTGATTGAATATTACCCTGACACCATTCAACGGTCTCGTCTCCCTCAAGAGCTCTTGCCATTAGCTGATTTGAAGTCACATAGTACGAATTAGCCATACAAGCATATTCCTTTGCCTTATCCTTCTCTCCCTTAAAACTATAGGCAAAGCAAAGCATCTGGATCGCCCCGGCTCTTAAATAATTCTCCGTTGAATTTTCTAAAATTTTCTTTCCACACTCAATGATCTCATCTTCATTCTTCCTGCTATCCTCACTGTCTAAAGCATACATCAGCTCATGAATTACAGATAAATCATTAGGAAACTCTTTTTGAGCTTCACGCCATAAAGCCACACGCTCCGCGTTTTTACCTTCTCGGTGCAATATTAAGCCTTTATCACAATATTCATTAAGTTTTTTCATTTTTTCGATTTCACCGACTCCAAGCAAATCGTCTACACTTACGTTATAATAGGATGCGATTGCAGGTAAAAGCGTAATATCAGGATAACCTTCTTCGCGTTCCCACTTTGAAACAGCTTGGGTGGTAATTCCAAGATGAAAAGCCTACTCTTCCTGAGTGTTCCCCTTTTCCTTACGCAAGCTTTTTAGTCGTTCACTTAATAATATGTTCATTTTGTTCCTCCGAAATAAAGTAACAAAGCCTTGTTGTGAATATATTATAGCAAAGAACAAATGATATTACAATAACCGTATTGTTTAGTTAAAGTTGTTTTTCTCAACGATTAGTTGAATATAAAATAATGTCTCGGGATCAAATCCATAATATCTGAGAAAAACACAATGGTGAAAGAGGGGCCTCCTAAAAAACAAAAAACCCTTGAAGATCAAAGCTCTAACGGGCTCGAACCGGGGATATTATGGTTAACAGTCATACGTTCCACCGACTGAGCCGAGAAGAATTTCTAACTGCTTCGTATAATCGATATATTATTATAAATATTTTCATAAAAAAAAGAAAAGCCGCAACAACTGTTGCGGCTTGTGTCAGCCTCGACCTATCTTACCGGGACCCTTCGGTCCGAGTATTGTCGGCATAAAGGAGCTTAACTTCCGTGTTCGGAAAGGGAACGGGTGACCCTCCTCAATAAAGAGACTGACTAATGGTGCACCTTCAGGGATTCGAACCCGGGACCCACTGATTAAGAGTCAGTTGCTCTACCAACTGAGCTAAAGGTGCATTTTGGGGTTTACGGGCTTCAAGCTTGCGCTTTCATACCCTGAAAACCGAACAAAGAAGTTTGAAACTCTTCAAAGCTTAAATAGTTCAAGCTATTGGTCTATTAGTATCGCTTAGCTACACGTGTTACCACGCTTCCACCTGCGACCTATCAAGCATGTAGTCTACATGCGACCTTACCAGCTAAAGCTGATGGATATCTTATCTTGAGGTGTGTTTCACGCTTAGATGCTTTCAGCGTTTATCACATCCATACGCGGCTACCCGGCTATGCTCTTGGCAGAACAACCGGTGCACCGGAGGTATGTCCATCCCGGTCCTCTCGTACTAAGGACAGCTCCTCTCAAATATCCTACGCCCACGACAGATAGGGACCGAACTGTCTCACGACGTTCTGAACCCAGCTCGCGT
>SVTC01000022.1 GCA_015063985.1 Oscillospiraceae bacterium
GTAACACCGTATAGTGGGATGAAATGAGTTGTTTGCGGAAAACCCTTTATTTAAGGCGGTTTTAGAGCATTTTGCTACGTGTTATGAATAAGCAATAACATCTCAAAAAATCTTGCTATTCAAATTCAAGTTTTCCGAACAGATTATACCACAAAACTATGAAATTTTCAACCGGACGCAAAAAGCGCCCCCGACAACCGTTCCGGCTGCCGAGGGCGTTTGTGTTACATATATTTTTGATGGAACAACTCAAGGCGAAGCCTTGTATATCATCAAAAGTGAAGTTGCGGCAAGCCGCAGGTAAGATGCACGCTGACGCGTGATGAGATACAAGGGCGGCGAGCCGCCCTTGATGATATACACCGCACTTCGTGCGTCAATGATATGCCAAGCCTGCGGCTTGGATAAACAAAAAGAGCGACTAAAAGGTGTGTAAGTGGGGGTAAGAACGAATAAAAGTAGTGTAACTTATCCCGCCGGTTTGCCGATAATCCAGAGGATTGCCGGCCCCACCAACACCCATGATAGACAACCGCCGGAACATCCTGCTCCACCGCCGCTGTTGCCGCTGCCACCGCCAGTGCTTTGAAAAGCATGGAAATCGTTTCAGTCCGGCATATCTTATTTACCCCTTCAAAAATTCGGAAGCCCAGCGAAGATCGACCAGTGCTTCTTTGTCGCCTGCGGCCTCCAGTCGTTCTGCGAAGTCGCGCTTGATTTTCTCATACATCTCTACCGGCACTTCTGCGCTCAACGGCTTATCTCCGATAAATTGCAGGATATATTTGCCGTCTGCCACCAAGAAGTACACCTCATTGATGTTTGCGTCCGGCACCTGCCTGCTGACGTTGGAGTAGTAAATTAGCTTGATGATTTCGATTACGCGGTCATCCAGCTTCTGATCGAAGATGATGGCTTTCTCGCGCAGTGCGTTATGATCGGTGACGATGCGCTTGCGGTATTTGGGCATTGGAATACCGATCTTATTTTCCGCGCCGTTCATAGTCGCCAGCGTTTTTTCCACGGAATCCTCATCCACGAAATAAACCATCACTTGGTTTGTCATGTCGTGGTAAAGCATACCGTAGTTCACATTGCTTCTATGACCGCAGTTGCTGCATTCGAAGTAGAACAGTGTTCCGTCCAACAACCGCTGCTTTGCTTCGGGATCTAAATCGCCGTTAAGGGAATCCCATACGATGAAGTCCTGCTCCTGTCCACACTCGGGACATGTGATTGTTTCTTTGCGTTCCATTGACATAGCTGATTCCTCCTTACAGTGTGAAGCTACCTGTGTCTTTGCCGTCGATGGCAAATGCAAACAGCGTACCCTTGTTTATTGCTGCGAAGTAACCGGTGCGGTGCGCCCATACTCATCTTCGTAGTGCTTGCCGATCAGCTCCGGCGTTTCCTTCAGCTGCAGCATCGCTACGAATTCATGCTTGCGGTTGTAGCTGCAGAAGCAGGAGCAAATACGATCGCAAAGGCTTCTATGACTTTTATAGGTATCTTCGTCTATTCCTTTTGTATTATATCACGCTTTCGCAAATAAATCAAGGCGAAGCCTTGTATATCATCAATTCCGTAGGAATTGCATATCACCAACACGCAGTGTTGCATCTCATCAAGCCGCAGGCAAGATGCACGCTGACGCGTGATGATATACAGCCCCGTTGGGGCTGGTGATATGCACCACGCTTCGCGCGGTGATGATATGCCAAGCCTACGGGAACCCCCAAAGCTCGGCAAGCTCGCTTCGGGGAACCCCTACTGCGGCTTGGATAAAAAAAGAACGAAGCTTTCGCTTCGTTCTTTTTTGGCGGAAAGATAGGGATTCGAACCCTAGTTCGGGGATTACCCGAAACACGATTTCCAGTCGTGCGCCTTAGACCAGCTCAGCCATCTTTCCATACCTTATTTCTTTCATCGCCTATTGGCGATTACTTATTTATTATACTACAAGCTTTTGGAAAAATCAAGTGTTTTTTGAAATTTTTTTCGATTTTTATTGAATTATTTTTATTTCTCTGTTAAAATAGAGGTACATTAAGAAAAAGGATATAACAATGAATCTATACACTCCAACCGGAATAGCTGAGCTGATGAACGAATTCGGCTTTTCCTTCTCAAAAAAATACGGACAGAATTTTCTTATAAACGAAGCGGTTGTGCAAAAAATAGCCGATTCAAGCTTTGAAAGCGCCAAGGGCGAAAAAAAGGCTTGTCTGGAGATAGGTCCCGGTATCGGCAGTCTTACCTCCAAGCTTGCACAAAAATACGATCTTGTAAGATCCGTGGAAATCGACGACAGACTCATCCCCATCCTTGCAAAGACTCTCGCGCCTTACGAAAACACCGCAGTGATCAATTCCGACTTTCTTCAGGTAGATCTGAAAAAGCTCTTTGAAGAGCAGTTTTCGGGCTATTCGGTCAGTGTGTGCGCAAATCTCCCCTACTACATCACCAGCCAGATAATCATGCAGCTTCTTGAAAGCGGATGCCGATTCGATTCTCTTGTTTTAATGGTCCAAAAGGAAGCGGCGCAAAGACTGATATCCTCCCCCGGTAAGGCGGAATACGGCTCGATAGCGGCGGCGGTAAGCTACTACGCCAAAGCCTCAAAGCTCTTTGACGTCCAAGCGGGAAGCTTTATGCCCCGTCCCAACGTAACAAGCTCCGTACTGCGCCTTGTTCCGTACGAAACCAAGCCCGTAACACCTAAAAACGAGGAGCTCTTTCTGAAAATGATAAGAGCCGCCTTCAGTCAAAGAAGGAAAACCCTTCTCAACAGTCTGAATTCATTTTTCTCCTCGGAATACTCCAAGGACCGACTTGAGGCCTTTATAGCCGCCGCAGGCATAGATCCCCAAAGGCGAGGCGAGACTCTTACCCTCGCCGAGCTGAAAGCCTTGTCGGATGCCTTTGAATAAATTATTGCGCTCGATCTTTCGGGCGCTTTTTTGTTTACCGAAAGTTTATCACACTGTAGTATACTGAAAGAAAAAGGAGTATGATAATGAAAGCGAAAAACGAATCCCTAAAAGCAGATCTTACTACTCCATTGGAGGAGGAAAGCATCAAGCTTTCTTCCGTGACCGAAAGCACCCGCGACAGCTGCAGCAAGCTTTACGAAAAGCTGATAAACGGCGATGAAGAAGCAAAGGAGCATCTCGGCTCCGTGGCACTATCGGTAAAAAGAGCCAATCTGAACACCGCCAAAGCATTAAGAGAGAGCCACGTATTTTTGGACGAGCTCAACACAAGGCTTACGGAAAGCGGCAAGAAGGGCAAATTCACCGCCCCCGCCAATGCCTTTATAGACGCAATGGAGGAAAAGACAAAGCATTTTGCCAAGGGAATAAACATATTCAAGCTATGCCTCATCTGCTTTATAGGAAGCTTTGCGGGAGTGATCCTGGAAATGCTTTGGTGCCTTGTTACAAACGGTTATATCGAGAGCAGAGCGGGACTTGTCTGGGGGCCATTCAACCTTCTGTACGGCTTTGGAGCCGTGATACTCACCCTTTGCCTCTACAAATACAGAAACAGAAGCTCGGCAATAAGCTTTCTCGGAGGAATGGCTGTAGGAAGCGTGGTTGAATATCTTTGCAGTTTATTTCAAGAAATCTGCTTTGGCTCAACCAGCTGGGATTACAGTCACCTGCCCTTTAATCTGAACGGAAGGATCTGTCTGATGTATTCCGTTTTTTGGGGAATATTGGGAGTAATATGGGTGAAAAGTCTTTATCCGAGGATCTCAAGACTCACTCTGAAGCTGCCCAACAAGCCGGGAAAGATCATTACGCTTATTCTCACCCTATTCCTTGCAATAAATGCCGCAGTTTCCGTGACAGCCACCTACAGATGGAACCAGCGCCGCCAAGGAAAAGAAGCCGAAACTCCGTTTTGGGAATTTGTTGACCAAAGATTCCCCGACGAAAGAATGGAGGATATCTTTGCGAATATGAAATTCAAATAAAAAAGCTCAACAGCCTGCTTGTTGCAAGCCTTAAACGTGATCCAGGTTACGATCCAACGGTATTGGAGCTTTAAAGGATCAAGACCGACGTAAAATTTCGTCGGTCTTTTCTGTTGTAAAAGAAAAATACTATATTATTGTATTAACTTCAGTATTGTTAATTTATATTGATTATCAGTAATAACCACAAATTTCACAAGCGATATTTGATTTGGCGTACAGTACAAAGGATATGCTCCTACACTGTGGCGGGTAAGAATAAGCTTGATGACGTTCCCGATGGAATGGCAATGCTCAGTGAGTATGCGCAGAGTATGGTGGGAAATAAGGTGGAGATATTTGAGAGGAGGTTTTGAGGAAAAAACATGTAGTAAATATTGACAAATTATTACAATAGTGGTAAAATTGTAAAAGCGATTTAACAATTATTTTTAATAAACTTTTTAGGAGGTTACCATGGCAGAGAATACTCGCCTCGCATACGTGCAAGAATTAACCGAATTAAAAAAATTGCTGAAACAAAAAGAAAGCAAAGAAAAGGAATTATCACAGATTCAAGAATTGATAGCCTCACCCAAAGATAAGAACGGGGTTTTAAACAAATCTATCTATGATTTTGCCAACGAAACATACAAAGAAATAAAAAATGAAATAGACGGATTAGAACGAGATCTGCGTCGATTGGAATCTAGTCCCATTAGGGCGGTAAAAAGAAGTACAGATTTCACTTATGGAATAGGATTTCTTATTGGTTGTATTGTTACCGTTATTTGTTACATTGCTTTTTTAAACGCATTTAATTGGGCATTTCTGGGAAACGCTTTGGTATCCGGTGGTATTGGTTTTGTTGTTTGGATTGCCTCTGCGTCAATCATTGAGTTCGTTTCGAATAAAAAATACAGAGCAGCAGTAAATGATAAAGCGCAGCAGGTCCAGAAGAAGAAGGATGAAATCACAGAGGTTGAGAAAAAATTAAAGCCCCACCGCAAAACTGCTCAAAAAGAATTAGACAAATACATTGCAAACGAAACTCAAAAATTGAAGCAAGAAGTCCAAGAGCAGTATAGCACTCAATTGAAAGAGTTGCCCCAAGAGATACTTGCCCTTGATGCAAAAATAAAAGAACATACAATTATTCAACCTAAAGATTTTAAAAAGATTGGTTCTTTAATTCACGCGTTAGAGAATCATTATGCAGAGACAATCCCCGAAGCTTTCCGCTGGATTCATGATCAAGAAAAAGAGGAAGAAGAGAAAAAGAGAAGAGCTCAAGAGGAACTGCGAATAGCCACACAAAGAATGTTGGAGGCTGAGGCTCGTAAACCCGGAACAGCGCATATTACCTTGGCAGATAGTAGCGGAAGAACACCTATGCATAATTCTGTTTATGTGGATGGTATGCCATACGGCTCGGCGCCTTGTAATGTATCGTTAACACCGGGCACACATACCGCCTATGTTTGTATGACGTTGTATTATGGAGGAAGGGATAATTTCCATCAGTCGAGTTCTTACGAATTTACTATCCGTCCCAATATGACCACTGATGTTAAATTTAAATTTGATACTCCCTCAAGGATTTATTGTATCTCATTCTAAGCTTTGATTTTCCCGAACTTTTTTACCCAAAAACGTATATTAGGAAAAATCGCCCACAAAATCATAGTATAAAAACAGCCGAACAGCCTGCGAAAAAGCAAGTTGTTCGGCTTTTATAGACAGAATGATGGATGTGCTATGCTCCTACACTGCGGCGGGAAAGAATAAGTTTGATGACGTTCCCGATGGAATGGCAATGCTCAGTGAATATGCGCAGAGTTTGGTGGGTAATAAGGTGGAGATATTTGAGAGGCGGTTTTGAGGGGGAAATGTATTTATGTAGTAAATATTGACAAAACTTGAAGTATATGCTATAATGCGGATGGACCCGAATTTGGTTTCAAAAATATTGAAACGATTTTCGGGTTCATTTATCTTTGAAGTTTTATTATATAAATGGAGAATAAAATGGGATTCAAAGATTTTTTGAGATTTTTGTTTGATGAGTTAGTATCAAGCGGATATGAATATCAAGCAAAAAAAGACGCATTAGCTGATGAGATTATCAGCAAAGAGAAAAAGTACGGGCCCATTCGTAGCAAAGAGGACGCGGAACGTCTTGAAAGACAGCGCCAAGCTGTTGCAAAGGCAAAGGCATATAAAGAAAAGCGGGAACGTGAAGAAGCCGAAAAGTATAATACCTCAGAGGATGATGAAAAAGAGGATATATACGAGGAATATGAGGAATATAATCCCGATCAGTATTCTCAACAAGCATCAACAACTTACGCATCTTCTTATGTTGATTCGTCAAGGTATAAGCTCCAGAAAGAAAAATATTCTGAGTTACTAAAAGAATTTGATATTAATCCATTAAAGTCTGAAATAGTTTTGAAAAGTGTACATGGCGCTGCAACCGATATAATAATGTACTTAAATCGTAGTTTCAATAATGCATCGGAATACTTTTTTGATGTTTGCGTAACTATGAGGTTAGAAAATAAGAGCTTATTTTATGCAACGCGAAACGATTTTCGTGTTCCTAATGAATATATTATTTTTGGTTTTGCTGAAAAAGGAGTACATCATTTCGATAACGGCTTTGCTTTTACAGACAATTATTTTATATACAGAGCCAATGACAATAAAACTTTAAACATTCCCATAAGGGAGATTCAAACGGTTGCTCCCTATGGGAAAAGTGTTTTGGTTAATAATGTGGTTGTAGCCAACTCTTCATACTCACCGTTTTCAGCTAAATTGCTTGCTGATATTATAAATATATACATAGTTAGAAGTTTAAAGTCAAAATTGTTAATTTAGGAAAGGATTTAAGGATAAGATGGGTATTGTAACAACAATTAAGTGGGTTGAGTACACATGTTCATGTTGCGGGGCAATATCTCGAAGAAAAGAAGGAACCGGAAGGCCAGCACCTGGTTTTTGTCCCAGAAAAACAAAGCTTCCCAACGGACAATCAAGACCCCACACATGGGTTGTGAATAGAAGGTATTAAGCTATCCCCCCTTTCACTCCTCATCGCTTAGGATCAAATACGAGAAGCTAAAAATGTGTATTGGATTAAAAATGATATAATAACAAATGCCGGACTGACTTTTTGATCAGCCCGGCATCATTTTTTACTCATTAACCTCCTCTGCGCAGTTTCATATGTTCTCAAAAAAATCACGGTAACAATTTTAAATTGATACCGTGATTTTTTCTGTATTTTTGTTATATTTAAGAAATACAGAAAAAATATTCAAAAAAACTATTGACATATATTGGAAAAAGGTGTAAGATATTATCGAAATAAATAACAAGGAGTTCAATATGAAAGACAAAGAAACAAATAGGGAACGATTTATTCGAATAGCTGAATCAAGAACACAAAAGATTATTGATATGATAGAGCTACTTGGGAATTGCTCGAATCAATATAATTATGAGTACACTCAAAAAGATATAGATAAGATGTTTTCAGCGATTGACACCGCATTAAAAGCAAGCAAGGCGCGATTTACCACAGAAAACTCGACCAAAGATAATCGTTTCAGATTTTAACGGAGGTGTTGTTTAATGGGTTTAGATTATAAAAAACTTCTTCTTGACCTGTACAACGCGCCCAATGCAGACTCGTTATACAAGGTGATACTTTCTTATGGTTTAGATACTTCTGAGTAGAAAACACAAAAGGCCGGTGGTATATGGATAATATAACCGAGTGTTTGTTGGAAATTCCAGAAAAGCATATAATAGGTCTTGATTTTCAGGTAATCATTGTACAACTACTTTGTATAGTTGTATTGTGTACTAATATTAATTTAATGAGGTTAAAGAAAAATGTATGTAGGCGAAAACATAGAAGTGAAATTTTTAGATCAAATAGACGACGAAATGGCTCAAGTAGAAATAATTCAGAGTGGCGAGGTCGCTCTGTTAAGAACACATGGTGAATTGAAGCTTAGGAGAGACGGGGCAATTAGAGCCTGGGTCATTCAAACCAATTATCATGGCAAAGTATTACTTGAAAATACTTATTTTGGAAAAAATGAAATTAAGACGTATACGGTACAGAAATATTTAAAAGCAATCAACACCATTTTTTCCAACCCGTTAGAGACTATAGACAAGGATATAAGTCTATTAAAAGGAATGGTCAATCGATGCATCAAACTCGATCAAGGAGATTGGTACACTACTTACAAACTCTTGGGTCGTCCCTCGTATGGAACTATGTCTAATTATGTGGAAGAGAGTCTTACTGTACGAAATGCATTGAGAAAAAAGAACTATGATGAATTGTATACCTTTAGAGACAAATACTCTTTTTTGCTAAAAACCGTAGAAGAGAATTTAAAAAAACGCTATATAAAACCTGATGTGGAAGAAGAAACCGTAACAGAAGAAACTGTAGCAGAGGAAACTGTAACAGAAGAAACCGTAGCAGAGGAAACTGTAGCAGAGGAAACTGAAATTGTTGAGCCTCTGTCTGATCCCCAATGCGATCAGGAAGATACTCAAAGACCTGAACAGATTATTAAAGAACAAGCAGCACCCGAAACGAATAAGGTTGGCTCACCCCACTCATTATTTTCAACAGCTTTAAATCTGATATTAGGAATTGCTGTTATTCTTTTTGGGGGATACGAAATAATCCGTCTTGTTCAAGGTAATCTCACCGGATTTGATATTTTCATTTCTGTCATTATTATATCCTCGATTGGATATTTGGCGTATAACATTATCAATAAAAAGAATAAGAAATAATTAAAAATAACATAATAACAAATGCCGGACTGACATTTTAGATCAGTCCGGCATCATTATTCTGTGTTTTATGGGAAAACGTGACAAATATGTTGAAATTTTGAATATTTGCGGTATAATTACTGTGTATATGTATCTGTTACTACATAAGTTGTGTAGAGAAATACAGTTAGTAAGTTCTAACGGAATATCTCCCAAATATATTTACTTTTAACGAATTTTATGGTAAAAAACAGCCGAACAGCCTGCGAAAAAGCAAGTTGTTCGGCAATTTTTTATACTTCCTTCAAAAGGGCCTTTAATTCATCCATAAAGGTATTAACGTCCTTAAACTGTCTATAAACAGAAGCAAAGCGAACGTATGCAACCTCATCAAGATCCTTTAATTTTTCCATAACCAAGGTACCGATCTGATCGGAGTTTACCTCGTTTATATTCTGATTGGAAAGAGCAAGCTCAACCTCGTTGACGGTTTTTTCCATCTGAGAAAGGCTGACGGGTCTTTTCTCGCAGGCTCTGACGATACCGTTGAGGATCTTGGTTCTGTCGAACACCTGCCTGGAGCCGTCCTTTTTGACAACCATCAACGGAATCTCTTCAACTCTTTCGTATGTAGTGAAGCGCTTTTGGCATTCGGAGCACTCACGTCTTCTTCTTATTGCTACTCCCTCTTCCGTGGAACGGGAATCGAGCACCTTGCTGTCACTGCAGCCGCAATTTGGACACTTCATAATCTTTCTCCTTATCAGGCTTTATCGCCATACATGGCAAAATATTCATCCAAAACAAGATTATTTTCGTAAAGGAAGGCAGCCAATTCCTCGCCTACGTATCTGAAATGCCATTCCTCGGTCTTATAGCCGGTGATATGGTTCTTATCCTCCAGATAGCTTATAACAAAGCCGTACTTATGGATATTTTCCTTTGCCCACAAATACTCTTGGGACTGACCGAACTTATTATAGGCATATTTATCGGTGCATACGTCTATCGCAAGCCCCGTCTGATGCTCGGAATGTCCGGGACGTGCACTGTAGGTATCCACCAGATAAACGGGATCGTTCTTACAGTAGTTTGTGTAGAGCATATCCTGATAGGAATAGCTTCTGTAGCCCGAATATCCGCGAATAACGTAACCAAGCTTCAATGCATCCTCTGCCATCCTTTCAAAGGCGGCGGCGGCATCGGCACGAAGCTTTACACTTCCCTTTCTGTCCGGATAGCAATGCTCCAGCGCCACAAGATCCGAGGGAACGTAATCTGCGGGAAGACTACGGTATTTATTGACCTGAACCTGAAAAGATGCAGGATCGTCAATGGGAGTAATTACGGAATAAAACTCTCTGTCTATACCTATATTCACATTCTTCACCACCGTTTGTGCGTCAAGCTCGGGATTATTTTGCTGATAGCTTTCATACCTTTCTCTCAGCTCTACGTCATATCCCAGGCTTGCCTCGTAGGCGTCAAGCGTAGGAGCCTGCTGGGTGGTCTCGGGGGGCAAGGTCTCGGGAGAGGTTACAGCCTCAGCCGTGGTCTGCTCCTCGGTGAGAGTCTGAGTCTGAGTCTGCGCTCCCTGGCTCTCTTGCCCGGTCACGGTCTCGGTATTATCGCCGCCCGCGGGAGCCGTGTAAAACATTTCCCACAGCATTACGGCAAAAAGCACCACGCAAGCCGCAAGCAAGGTCAGAAAAAGATATCGGGGTTTATTATTTGAATTCATTTTTTTATTACCTTTTTAAACTTTATACCCTATATTATATTCCAAAAAGAGTATTTGGTCAAGTATCAGAAAGTAAATTTCTTCAAAGCATCTTCCCTATCGCCGTCATTCAAAAGCACACCGGGTGTGGGGATCTTGATCTTATTGTAACGGCTGAGGGTCTTATCCTTATCGCTTATCGCAAAGGCTTCGGCGATGCGGTCGTTTTTCTTAAGTGCCACAACACTTACACCTGCGGCGGTCCTGGTGCTCTTGAAGGGGATCAACGAGGCTTTTACCATAAGAGCTCTGCCCTGCTCACTGCGAATGAATATCTGCTTATCCTCACCCTTGGGACAGAATACCATACCTGCCACCGGGCTGGCATCGCTGAACGCCGCGGTAAGACGTCTTCTGTTATTCTTTGTTTTGAAGCCCTCGGTAGAGATGGTTACACCCTTTCCGTTTTGGAAGATCAAGGTAAGCCTTGAATCAAAATCGGTCTCGGGGGCAAAGAACACCACCCTCTCATCCTTTTCAAATTCAAGCTTAGCGGGAACGTATTCGCCCAGACTCGATGCCTTAAGGCTTTCAAAGTCGTCAAGCCTTGCCTTATACACCTGAGCCTTATCGGTAAAGAACAAAAGCTCGCATTTGCTGGAAAGCTCGCCCTCAAAGACTATTCTGTCGCCCTCCTTGAGCTTATGAGCATCGCTCTGGCGGATAGACTGAAGGGATATCCTCTTAAAATACCCCTCCTCGGTCATGACCGCATAGGCGGTGTACTCCTCCACCTCAGGCTCTGCACTGACGTTGAGCTTATCCTCGTATACGATACGGGTCTTTCTTTCTATGCCATATTTTTTCTTGATCTGCTTGAGCTGTCTGATAATGAGGTTATTGAGCTTTCTGGTGCTCTTGAGTATCTCCTCCAGCTCCTCGATCTCATCTCGCAGGTTGGATCTTTCGTCGGTCCTGCGAATGATATGCTCCTTATTGAGGTTTCTCAGCTTGATCTCACAAACGTATTCAGCCTGAATACGGTCTATATCAAAGCCCTCCATAAGATTTGGAACAACGTCTCTTTCATTTTCCGTATGGCGGATTATTTTTATCGCCTTATCGATATCCAGAAGGATCTTTGCAAGGCCGTCCAGCAAATGAAGCTTATCCTGCTTCTGGGTAAGATCGAAGAAAAGCTCCCTCTTAAGGCACTCGCTTCTGAAGGCGTGCCATTCGGTGATAATGCTCTTCACGCCCAAAAGCCTCGGAACCGCACTGATGAGGACGTTGAAGTTGCAGGAGAAATCATCCTCAAGGGTGGTAAGCTTGAAAAGACGGGTCATCAGCTTATGGGGATCGACACCTCTCTTGGTATCGATAGCAAGCTTAAGGCCGTTGATATCAGTTTCGTCTCTGACATCGGCTATCTCCTTTATCTTGCCCTCCTTGCAAAGCTTGACTATTCTGTTGACTATTGCATCCACCGTTGTGGAATAAGGGATCTGGGTGACCTCTATGGTATTTCCCGTCACAGTGTACACACTTCTCAGCTTAAAGGAGCCTCTGCCCGTTTCGTAGATCTGGCGGATCTGCTCACGGTCGTATATAAGCTCTGCGCCCGTGGAAAAATCGGGGGCGGGCAAAAGAGAATAGATATCGCAATCCGGATCCTCTATAAGTGCAATGGTGGTGTCGCAGATCTCTGCCAGATTAAAGGAGCAGATCTTGCTGGCAAGACCTACCGCAATACCCATATTGGGAGTAACCAAAATATTGGGAAAGCTTGTGGGAAGAAGAGTGGGCTCCTTCATTGTGGCATCGTAGTTATCCACAAAGTCAACGCTGTCCTTTTCTATACCCGAGAAAAGCTCACTGCAGATAGGATCGAGCCTGACCTCGGTATACCTGCTTGCGGCGTAAGCCATTTCCGAATACTGCTTTCCGAAGCTTCCCTTGGAATCCACAAAGGGATGAAGCAAGGCCTCGTTACCTCTGGTCAGACGCACCATCGTTTCGTAAATGGCAGCATCGCCATGGGGATTGAGCTTCATCGTCTGACCCACAACGTTGGCAGACTTTGTTCTTTGAGAATTCAAAAGTCCCATTTTATACATTGTATAAAGCAGCTTTCTGTGAGCGGGCTTGAAGCCGTCGATCTCCGGAATAGCTCTGGAAATGATCACGCTCATACTGTAGGGCATATAGTTATCTATAAGGGTAGTGGTTATCGGCTGATCGGTTATCACCGCTTCCGGGAGCTGGGAGCCCTCCTTGGGCTTTGTCTTTTTGGCTTTTGCCATTTATTCGGTCTCCTTTTGTTGGTCTAACAGATACTGTCGGTACATTCCAATGGTTCTGGCATCGCATACAGCGTCCACAACGGCGTTGGCGTTTTCATCATATTCCACGTTCTCTACCGTGGAGGTCTTGTAAAGGTAATTGAGCTTGCCGTGATCCCTTGGCGGAAACATAAAGCTTACTCTGCGCTTTCTGTTAGAAAGCTTTTCTTCTATAAGGGAAAGAAGATCATCTATCCCCTCTCCCGTTACCGCCGAGACCTTGACACAGTCCGAATCCAGATAAAAGCCCGACATAACACCGACGGATTCGGGCTTATCGCACTGATTGAAAACGTTTATTCTTTCCGCACAGGGAATACCTCTGCGCTTGAAAAGATCGCCGATCACCTCGTTTGTGACCTTGAAGCGTTTCAGAAGCTCGGGATCTGACGAATCAAAAACACAAAGCAAAAGATCGGCATAGCAGACCTCGTCAAGGGTGGATTTAAAAGCATCCACAAGATGGTGAGGCAAGCGATCCACAAAGCCTACCGTATCGGTAAGGAGCACCTCTCCCGCCTCGGGAAGACGCAGCCTTCTTGTGGTAGGATCCAGGGTGGCAAAAAGCTTGTCGGCACAAAGGATATCGGAGCCTGTGAGCTTATTGAGCAAGGTGGATTTACCGGCATTGGTATATCCCGCTATCGCTATCTGTACGATGCCCGACTTTTCCCGACTTTTTCTCTGCGTGGCCCTCTTGCCCTCCAGCTCCTTGAGCTGATGCTCCAGGGCGCTTATGCGCTCCCTTGCCCTTCTTCTGTCAAGCTCCAGCTTGGACTCACCAGGGCCTCTGGTGCCGATGCCTCCTCCCAGCCTTGAAAGATCCTTTGACGAATGTATAAGACGGGGGATGGAATATTTGAGCTCGGCTATCTCGACCTGCAGCATACCCTCGCCGGTTTTTGCGCTGGCGGCAAATATATCCAGAATAAGCATAGTTCTGTCTATCACGCGAACGTCTTCCGAAAGGGCATTTTCAACGTTTCTGATCTGCATCGGACTAAGCTCAAGATCGAAGATGACAAGATCGGCACCGGTATTGACACAAAGCTCGTTAAGCTCCAAAAGCTTGCCCTTGCCGATGCAGGTCGCCGAATCCGGTCTTTCTCTTGCCTGGATCAGATAAGCCGCCGTTTTTGCTCCCGCGGTATCCGCAAGGCGCTCAAGCTCCCTGAGAGAGCTTTCAACGTCAGTGCCGTCATCAAGATCAAGACTGACCAGAACAGCGACCGCTTTGTTGCCGTCATCCTCGGAAAATACGTCGTTTACGTTAAGCTCCAAAATAGTCTTCCTCCTTTATCATTAATCGAAAAAGCGGTACACAAACGTGCACCGCTTATCCTCGCACACCTCGGTGCGCGCAAAAAACACTGTTCCTTAAAAGCCTCAGCGACCGAACTTCTTGTTGAACTTGTCAACACGTCCGCCAGCGTCAACGAACTTCTGCTTGCCCGTAAAGAAGGGATGGCACTTGGAACAAATATCAACGTGGATATTATCCTTTGTGGATTTGGTTTTATATTCAGCTCCGCATGCGCAAACAATGACAGTATCCTTGTACTCGGGATGGATTCCTTCCTTCAAATCTAACACCTCTTCCTGCATAGTATTATCTTACCGAGAAAGTATACCACAACATTTAAAAAAAATCAAGGGTTTTATAAGATTTTTTATTATTTTTTCTAAAAAAGTAAAAAAGGAGTGATTTTAGCATATTGACATATCCAAAACAAGTTGATATAATATACTCTGTTAGTTTGTGTCAGTCAGTATCAACCCGTCTTTTTTCATATCAAGCAAAACACTGACCCCTATCGGAAAGATAAACATTCCCGGGATCCCCATAAGCCTGAGTCCCACGCAAACACTGACAAGGGATACCAGCGGATGAAGTCCTATAAAATTCCCCACCACCTTTGGCTCGATGATCTGCCTTGTAATACTCATCACCCCGAAGGTTACGGCAAGCCCTATAAACATGGATATCTGCCCCGTAGCGGCGCACCACAGCGCCCAAGGGATCACAGCCGCCGCCATTCCCACCAGCGGAAGCAGATCCAGAAATGCAATAAGAAGCGCTATGCTGAAGGAATACGGTACTCTCATAACCGTCAGCGCAAAGTACAGTTGAGTAAAGGAAAAAAGACCTACGGTAAGATATGCCTTCAGGTAGGCTGCACAGCCCGATATAAACCTTCTTTTGGCTTGAGTGATAAGCCTTGAGGTGTTCTTATCAAAAAGGGATAGAATGCTTTTATTGGCGTTGGCGAAATCCCCCGAAAGATAGAGAACGGTAAGAAAATACACCACCGCACTTACCGCAAAGGACGGAAGACTTGCAGCAAGAGAAGCAAGCAGGGCGGGGATGCCCGATGCAATACCTCCCGCCAGCTGAACGGCAAAGCCCTCGGTCAGCTCTTTGACCGCCGCGATATCGATGCTTAGCCAATTTCCAACGGCATCCACGGCTCTTTCCCATATCTGCGACACCACCGAAAAGGCATCTCCGATGGAGGAAAGCACCCCCCTCGCCTCCTCGATGAGCTTTATTCCGCCTATTACCGCCACCGCAAGCACCGCGGCGGTCAACAGAATACATACAAAAGCCGCGACTATCCTTTTGGAAAGTCCGAGTCTTATATGCAAAAGCTCAACGGCTCCCTGCAGGCAATAAGCGCTGATCCAGCCGAGAGCAAGCGGCACTATCACAAAGCCGAATATACCAAACAAGGAATACAAAACGAAAACGACTGCTGAGGTCAGCAGGAACGTCGTTGCCTTCGTTTTGAAATTATCTCCCAAACTAACACCTCCCCAAAAAGGTCTCAAAAAAGAAAGGACAGTAAAATGATCAATCTTGCCATATTCGGATTCGGAACCGTAGGCTCAGGAGTCTACGACGTGATCCGGCTCAATCTTGAAGATATAGAAAAAAAGCTCGGCGACAAGGTCAGAGTTAAATATATCCTGGATATCAGAGATTTCTCCTCCCATCCCCTTAAGGAGCTTTTCGTTAAGGATATCGACGTTATCCTCAACGACGGTGAGGTGTCCACGGTAGTGGAAGCCATGGGCGGAAGCCATCCCGCAGTTGATTTTTCCCTTGCGGCACTCAAAAAGGGAAAGAACGTTATAACCTCAAACAAGGAGGTAGTCGCAAACTTCGGCTGCGAGCTTTTGAAGACCGCCAAGGAGAACAACGTCAGATATCTCTTTGAAGCGAGCGTAGGCGGCGGTATCCCCATTATCCGTCCCCTTATCACCTGCCTTGCGGGCAACGGCATTCAAAGCATAACCGGTATACTCAACGGTACCACAAACTTCATTCTCAACGAGATGTTCAAAAACGGCAAAAGCTTTGAGGTTGCACTCAAGGAGGCTCAGGAGCTGGGCTACGCGGAGAAGAACCCCGCGGCTGACGTAGAGGGTCTTGATCCCGCAAGAAAGATATGCATTCTTTCAGATATCGCCTTCGGTCACAAGGTAAGCCCCGACAGCGTTCCCACAGAGGGCATAACCAACATCACCCTCAGGGACGTAAAGGATGCCGAGAAATCAGGCTACACCATAAAGCTTTTGGGCAACGTTGAGAAATGCGAAAAGGGTATATATATAATGGTATGCCCCTTCTTTGTAAAAAACGACGCTATGCTTGCAAACGTTTCCGGTGTTTTCAACGGAGTAAGAGTAATAGGTAATGCAGTAGGCGAGCTTTTGTTCTACGGAGCGGGCGCGGGAAAGATGCCCACCGCATCTGCGATCGTTGCGGACATTATGGACGTAGAAAGCAAAAACAAGCTCTTTGATGCAGCTTGGGAGGACGATGCCGATCCCGACTACGTTCTGGACATTTCAAAGAGAGAGACCGCAATGTATCTGCGCTTTGAAAAATCTCCCGACGCTTCCACAGTCAAAAAGCTGGGACTTACACTTATAGAGGGAACCGATAGCTCCTATATCAGTGCCAGATTGCCCGAGGGAGAGATCCTTTCCGCCATCAGGGAGCACGCAGTGGCGTCAAGCTTCAGAATACTTTAAGACTTATAAAGGATCTTGCGTTGCAAGATCCTTTTTTAACATTCATTATACGAATTTTTAATTTTATCTTTCCCTTATTTACATTTTTTATTCAAGGTAGTATAATTTACTTAAGTAAAGAAAGGAAAAAATAAAAATGAATCAGATAATAGAAAATTTATTGACAAGAAGAAGCGTAAGAGCCTTTACCGAAGAAGAAATAAAAAAAGAAGACCTTGAGATCATTGCCCGTTGCGGAGCTTATGCCCCCAGTGCACTGAACGGACAAAGCAGACAATTTACCGTAGTGACCGACAGGGCCGTGATAACAGAGCTTTCCGATGCCATAGCGATTGCCTGCAACAGAGAGGGATACGATATGTACAAGCCCGTTGCTATTATAATCCCCTCCGACGAAAGAGATAACAGATTCTTCACCGAGGACTTAAGCTGCGCTCTGGAAAATATGTTTCTTGCCGCCCATTCTCTCGGAATAGGAAGCGTTTGGCTCAATCAGCTGAGAGTAACCTGCGACAGTCCCGAGGTGAGGAGTATTCTTTCAAGGCTCGGCATCCCCAAGAGCCACGCCGTCTGCGGCTTTTGCGCATTGGGATATGCAAAAAACAAGGATATTCCCATCCCCAAGAAGACCAACGTTATAAGATTTTTTGACTGAATCGAAAAAAGTACACAAAAACTTCAGATTTCTGCTCTATAATTAAAGCGTAAAGGAAAAATCCCTTCTGAAAAGGAGCAAAAGCAATGGACAACAATTTTTACCCCAACAATCAGCCGCCAACAGACGGACAAGCAGCCGAAAGTGGCTTTGATACGGCAAACCGGCCTTCAAGCGAGCCCCTTCAGCCTCAGCAAGCAGATCCCTCGACCGAAGAAAACCGGGGATACTCCACCTACAATTATTCCGGCGGATATGCTTCCGCAAATTATCAAGTCCAATATCAACCTGATCCCGCGCCCCAATATCAAAGCACTCAATATCAGGCACCCTACGGCTACACTCAGCAAAGCTACTCCCCGGCTCCCGAGCCCCCAAAAAAGAAAAACGGAAGCGGAGGAAAAAAGGTCCTTGCGGCGGTATTGGCAGTCGTGATCGCCATCGGATGCTTTGCCGGCGGAATACTCTTAAAGGATAATCTTTTCCCCGACTCCCCTACAATGCAGGATCCCCAAGGAACAACAGAGGGCAATGACCCTCCCGTGCAGATCCCCGAGGATCAGGATCCCGTTTTCATTCCCGACGACGAGCCCGAGGAAACTCTCAACGTCAAGGAGGTTTATGCCAATAACGTAAACAGCGTTGTAGGTATATCCCTCGAGGGCGAGACCTATAACATTTTCGGCCAGATCAGCGCCTACGCCAGCTCGGGCACCGGCTTTATCCTCCGCGAGGACGGATATATCCTCACCAACTACCACGTTGTAGAAAGCGAGAGCCTTTCCAACCCCACGATAACCGTTACCCTTTACAACGGAGAAAAGCACACCGCCACGGTGGTAGGCTACCACGAGACCAGCGACGTCGCCCTTATAAAGGTGGAAGCAAAGGGACTTACCCCCGTTTCCATAGGTGACAGCAACAAGCTCCTGGCGGGAGAAAACGTAGCCATTATAGGACACCCCCTGGGAGAGCTTACCTACTCGGTCTCCAGAGGAATAGTAAGCGCGGTAAACAGAGAGCTCGCGGTGGAGGACACCACCCTGACCCTTTTCCAGATCGACGCCTCGGTAAACAGCGGAAACTCCGGTGGTCCTTGCTTTAACGAGCACGGTCAGGTGGTGGGTATAGTAACCAGCAAATACGCCTCCTCATCCATAGAGGGTCTTGGCTTTTGCATCCCCATAAACGATGCGGTGAAGATCGCCAACGATCTTTTGAATTACGGCTTTGTAAGAGGTCAGGCGGGCCTGGGTGTAGAGGTCAAGGCAGTGTACAGAAATATGGGCGGCTACTATCAGCAGGTCCCCTTCGGACTTCAGGTACAAAGGGTCGTTGAGGGCGGATGCTGTGACAGAGCGGGAATAAAGGCAGGCGACATTATTATCGCCATCGATTCTCAAAGCGTTACCACCATCTCCCAGCTGACCAACGTCAAGAGCAGATACAAGGCCGGAGACAATGCGACTCTTAAGGTGTACCGCGACGGCGTGGAAATGGAGTTTGACGTCACCTTTGACGAATTCGTTCCCCAGCATCTGACTCAGGATCCTTCCGTATCATAATATTTTTCCCGACCGGGGGATAATTATCCTCCGGTCAGATTTTCTTCATCAAAGGATGGAAAATAATGGTTGAAGTAAAAAATATAAACAAAAAGTACGCCGATAATTATGCGGTCAAGGATCTGAGCTTTTCCGTGGAAAAGGGCTGTGTATACGGTTTTCTCGGCGCTAACGGTGCAGGCAAGACGACCACTCTGAATATCATAACCGGATGTCTCGGTCCCGACAGCGGAGAGGTAAAGATCTGCGGAAAGGACATATTTGAAAACGCTTTGGAGGCAAAAAAGCACGTAGGCTACCTTCCCGAGCAGCCTCCTCTATACCCCGATATGACGGTGCTGGAATACTTAAGCTTTGTGGCAAAGGCAAAAGCCATAAAAAAAGACGCCTTTGACCCACAGCTCAGATCGGTCATAGAAAAGACCTCGCTCAAGCAGGTGCTTCACAGACTTATAAAAAATCTTTCCAAGGGCTTTAAGCAAAGGGTCGGACTCGCCGCCGCCCTTTTGGGAGAGCCCGACGTGCTCATCCTTGACGAGCCCACCGTAGGTCTCGATCCTGCTCAGCTTATAGAAATAAGAGAGCTTTTAAAGGACTACGGAAAGAATCACACCGTTATAATATCCAGCCATATTTTATCGGAAATCGCTCTTATATGCGACAGAGTACTTATTATTTCAAAGGGCAGATTTGTGGTCGAGGACACTCCCGCCGCCCTTTCGGAAAAGGCCTCGGGCAAGAGCATAATAAAGCTATGTGCAAAATGTCCCTCGGATCTTGCCCTACAGCTTCTTAAGGCGGTCGACGGTATAAACGCGAGCCTTGTAAGGAATGAAGAAGACTCCGCAGAGCTGGAGATAAGCTACTCTCGCCGTAAGGACCCCAGGGAGGAAATATTCTTCCTCTTTGCCGACAAAAGGATAGCCCTCACCCACTTTGAGCAAAAGCAAAGAAGTCTTGAGCAGGTATTCCTGGAGCTGACAGACCAACAAAAGGAGAAAAAACATTGAAAGCTATCTTCCAAAGGGAATTTACGAGCTTCTTCAAAAACACGACCGGATATATTCTTTGCTCGGTCTTTATTCTGATAAGCGGAATATTTGTGTGCTCTATTAATTTTTCCCGAGCCTACGCAGGCTTTGAATATTCTCTTTACAACGCTTGCTTTTTGTATCTATTATTCATACCCATACTCACAATGCGCTCCTTTGCCGAGGAAAAAAAGCAAAAGACAGATCAGCTTCTTTTAAGCCTTCCCATCTCCGGACCAAGGATCGTCATGGCAAAATATTTTTCCATGGCGGCAGTGCTTGCCATTCCCACACTGATACTTGCGCTTATTCCCTTAATTATGAGCTTTTACGGTACGGTAAATTTCGTATCGGCCTACAGCTCGCTTTTTGCGTTTTATCTTCTGGGCTGTGCCTTGACTGCAGTGGGTATGCTCATATCCTCCCTTACCGAAAACCAGATAATCAGCGCCATACTCACCTTTTTCGTAACGCTGATAGCTTATTTTATGAGCTCGGTCAGCGCAATGCTCCCCGCAAGCTCAGAGGGCAGTGTGATAGCCTTTATCGCTCTTGCCCTGATCCTGGCGGGAATAATGTATTATTTTACGAAAAGCATAGGCTTATCGGTGGGGGTCTGGCTTTTGGCGGTGCTTTTATTGGTATCGGTTTATTTCATCTCCCCCAAGCTCCTGGAGGGCTCATTTCAGCAGGCAATGAGCACACTCAGTGTTTTCGATTGCTTCTACGGCTTTGTAAACGGAGTGTTTGACTTAAAGGGTGTGATCTATTACCTCTCGCTCAGCGCTCTTTTTTGCTACTACACCGTGGTTATTTTTGAAAAAAGGAGGTGGAGCTGATGAAAAGCAAACGGCTTTCTCTGGGTTCCTACACCTTTGCAATGGCGCTCCTTGCTCTTGCGGCGGTGATAGTGATAAACCTCATTGCATCCGCACTCCCCTCCACAAGCACGGAATTTGACATTTCCTCCTCGGGTATGTTTACCCTCGATCCCCAAACGAAAAAGATCCTCTCCGAGCTTGACGAGGATATAACGGTATATTTTTACGCCCAGACCTCCCAAAGAGACAGTGCCATACTTCAGCTTCTCAGGCGATATACCGATCTTTCAGAGCACGTAAAGCTTGAATACGTGGATCCGGTGCTTGAGCCAAACTTTATAAAGGAATACACAAAAGAAGCAATAAACCAAAACAGTCTGATCGTAAAAAGCTCAAAGCGCTTTAAGATAGTGGATTATATGGACATCTATACCATAACCGGCGAGGAAGCACTGTATTATTGGAATTACTACGGCGAATACTACCCCGACACCTTTTCGGGAGAGAACGCCCTCACCGGAGCGGTAAATTACGTCGTCACGGATTCGCTTCCCGCGGCAGTCCAGCTTTCGGGCCACGGCGAGATCCCATTGCCCGATGCGCTTTTAAGTGAAATAGAGCACGATAATATCACCCTTTCCACCGTAGAGCTTTTAAAAAGCGGTCTCCCCGCTGATACAAGGCTTGTGATAATCAATTCTCCCATGACCGATATTTCCTCCGCCGAGCTTGAAATATTGGAGGACTATCTTTCCAAGGGTAACAAAATAATGCTCTTTACGGATATCAGGACCGACGACACCGATTTTACAAACCTCGATAAGCTTTGCGAGGGCTATGAAATGAGCTTTGATAACGGTGTTTTAACAGAAACCGACGCGGCGAATTACTATTATTACAATTTCTATTTTTATCCCGAGATCACCTCTCACGACATCAGTGCCCCCTTGCTGGAAAACAAGTTTTCCGTGTATCTTACGGGAAGCCACGGCATAAGCTACTCCGAGGATAGCACCAAAATAAAGCACACCGAGCTTCTTTGCGGCAGTGAGAGCTCATTCCTGCAAAAGAATATCTCCTCAAAGGAGACCAAGCCCGTCGACGGCGACAGACTCGGTCCCATCCCCTGCGGAGTGCTGGCGGAAAGGGCCTCGGATTCCTCGGCCCTTCTTTGGTTTGCATCCTCCTCCCTTACGGATCAGTCGGTAAACCTTCTCTCCAACTATGCCAACTATTCCCTTGTTCTTAATTCAGCCCAGTGGCTCTGCGGTAAGACCGACACTATATCCCTTAGGACCGCCGCCCTGGAAACAGAATACCTCTCCCTCTCTCAGGCAGACAGCATTCTTTGGACCTCGATAATATGCGTTGTACTTCCACTCAGTTTCCCGGCAGTAGGCTTTCTGGTATGGAACAAAAGGAGGAAGGCTTGATGAAAAGATCCGTTAAGCTTATTATCGCCTCCCTTTTTATCATACTTCTTGCAGGCATATACCTTCTTATTCAAGCCCTGACTTCACCAACTCCGAGCACCGAGGAAGAGATAAAAGCCCTTTTTTCCGTTGATAAAGCGCTTGTGGACCGCATAAGCTTTTCCACCGCGGCGGAGGAGCTCACGATCATTAAGAAGGATGACGGCTTCTGGTATCTGGAGGATGACAAGGACTTCCCCCTTGACCAGGACGTAGTCACAAGTATGCTCACCGTTATATCACCTATGTACAGCATTATGACCGTCACCGATAATTGTGCTGACACTTCAATTTACGGTCTTGACAACGGCACAAGAGTGAGAATCGGCTACGGCGACAAGGAATTGGGCTTTACAGTGGGAAGCACCTCAGACGCCGTGGAGGGCTGCTATCTCAGATTTCCCGACAGTAAAGCTGTATATCTTGCCGATATAAACGCCTCCGTAGCTTTCTCCCACAAAAGCAGATATTCCGTTATCTGCCTTGATAAATATCCCTCATTCAACGTGGATTCCATAAAGGACGTGGAAATATCATCACTTGATGCAAGCCTTAAGCTGACGAAGGAGGAAAAGCGCTTCAACGCTCATCTCGGCTCCTGGGCAAAGGAAGAGAGCGGTAAAAGCTATCCCGTTGACGAAGCACTCTGCGACGAGCTTTTATACCTTGTTAAGGGAATAAGCTTCAAGGAATGTACAGACTACAAAGCTACCAAGGAAGAGCTTGGTGAGTATTTTTCGGAAAGCATCTCGCTTAAGGTGAGTTACCTTTACACCACAAAGGACGAAAGCTCGGAAACAATAACCACCCCAGTCAGCTTTACCCTTATGATCGGAAGCCCCTGCGACGGTGAAAAAAGCCGATATGCAAGGCTTGGCGATTCCGATCTTATCTGCACCGTGGATAAAGAGACCGCGGACAAGATCACGGCTTTCTTGCAAAAGGATATTCTCGACAAAAGCATTTTCGGCTTTGACGAAGCAACAACGGATTCGGTTAAGATAACCGTTGGAAGCAAGGTGCACCTTTTGGAAAAGAAGCTTAGCTCCTCCGAGAATTCTGA
The DNA here is from genome assembly GCA_015063985.1 of Oscillospiraceae bacterium. Taxonomy (GTDB): domain Bacteria; phylum Bacillota; class Clostridia; order Oscillospirales; family SIG627; genus SIG685. Next base: position 23,478 of record SVTC01000022.1, read on the forward strand.
GCCGAGCACCTATTATATCCTAAATGGCCTTGCCATAGACCCCGAGCTTTCCGAGGAGATAACCCTCGCCATCACAAAAGCAAGGGCAGATGCCACGGGTAGCTTTGATACCTCGGCCGCACCCGAGATCATCTTCGAATTCACCTTGACCGATAAAACCGTCTACACAGTGAGTCTATATCCTGCCAACGGTGAAGTCTACGCGGTAGAAAGCGACGGACTTTGCTATAAGTCGGTAAGCAAGGCTGTCATCGACGGAATATTAAAGCTTCTCCAACAATAAAAAAGCTCCTCCCTTTGTGGCACCCTCCGTAAGGAAGGTGCCCAAGAGGGGGAGCGTTTTTTATTGTTCCGGCTTACATCTGATCGGATACGTGGAACCTGTAGCCCAGCATATCCTTGAAAATGCTTTCGTTGTATTCCTGAAGCTTCTTTGCCCTGTCGTCGGTAATTCCGTTCACCACGCGGGGCTGTCTGACGCAAACAAGTGCCTCCTTGCTGAAAAAGAGCTTGATACCGTCAAGCTTGGACATATCCAGATCTCCCAATTTCATTGAGAAGGGATCGTTTGCATTAGCGGGAGTCTCTCCGAGGATATCAGCCAAAGGAACCAAAAGATCCTCCAGCATAAGCATCTCGTAAATAGCCTTGTTTTCGATTATGAGGATAACCGTATCACCCGTGTTGATCTCTTGCTCGAATTTGCTGTAGAAATCGGGGTCCCAATTGGGATCGCCGTATTCATCCTTTCCGTTGGCAATGGGATTGAGAATAAGCATATCGGCTTCTATCTTTCCGTTCTTGTTGTAATCGGCACCGATCAGCCTTTGCTCGATGGTATCGATGATATACTCCGAATCCTCAACGTTAAAGCTCTTACCGCCGATATATAAGATGTTCGCATCGGGATTATAGGTGTTGATGCTCGTTCCGATAACAAAGCCCAAAACCACAACGATAAAAAGCCCCACTATCAGGTGGATCTTGTAGTAATACCAGATATTTACCACCTTATCCTTAAAAGATTGCTTTTCTTTTTCCATAGCTTCCCTATCCTTTTTTTAGTTTATTTGAATTATACCCTATTTTTTCCTTCCAGTCAACAGTTTTTGCCACTGAAAAAGTAAAAATATACTTGTTAATATTAAAAAAATATGTTAGAATATATTTATTGCAAAAGATTTACAAAAGGGACAGAATAATGAAAGAAATAAAGACTTGTATATGGGATCTTGACGGCACACTGCTGGATACTCTCGAGGATCTTGCCGACGGTGTAAACCACACGCTCAGAGCCTTCTCCCTTCCGGAAAAGACCCGAGAGCAGATAAGAAGCTACGTTGGAAACGGGGCGAGAAGGCTTATTGCCTTATCCATTCCCGACGGCGAAATTAACGAAAGCTTTGATGAAATATTTACCGAGTTTCAAAGCTATTACAGAGAGCACTGCAGAATAAAGACCAAGCCATACGACGGAGTGCTCCCCCTACTTGAAAAGCTCAATTCCTTGGGCTTTAAGCAAAGCATAGTATCAAATAAGCCCGATGCGGCTACAAAAAAGCTGGCAAGTGATTATTTCGGCGGTCTTGTACACGATGCGGTGGGCGAAAAGCCTCCCATACCCAGAAAGCCCGCAAAGGATATGGTGGAGCTTGCAATGAAAAATCTCGGTGCGGACAAGGAAAGCACAGTATATATCGGCGATAGCGAGGTGGATATACTTACCGCAAAAAACGCAGGTCTTCGATGCATAAGCGTTTCCTGGGGCTTCAGAACAAAGGACGAGCTCATCTCTCAAGGCGCTCAGACTATTTGCAGCAGCGTATCTGAGCTTGAAAAAGCACTTACCCAAAACACTTAAGATAAAAGGAGAAGAAAAATGGAATATCAGGTAATCGCCAGAGCCAAGAGCAATATAGACAAGGCAAACGTCGCACTCGTCGACAAGGAGAATTGGAGCGGCTACAGATTCCGCCCCAGGACCACCGCAAGGCTGGAATACGTAAAAGACAAGGGCTTTCAGGTAAAGCTGGAATGCTTTGAATCCGCCCCTCTTGCAAGATACAAGAATTTCATGGACGACGTCTGGACGGACAGCTGTATGGAATTCTTTATAAACTTCGCACCTCACAAAAGCGATCTTTACTTAAACTTTGAAATGAACAGTGCAGGCGCCTGGCTTGTGGGGATCGGCCCCGGAAGAGACGGCAGAACAGTTCCCGAGGCTGTGGTAAAAAGCGGTATGGCGCCCAAGGCGAAGGTAGAGGCTGACCGTTGGAGCGTTAAGCTTTTCATTCCTCTTGAGGTGGTAAGAGAGCTCTACGGAGATGATATAGAGATCACAGACGGCTACAAAATGAAGGGCAATTTCTACAAATGCGGCGAGGACACCCCCTTGGAGCATTACCTTTCCTGGAGTCCTATTGAAGCTCCCCATCCCGAATTTCACCTGCCGCAGTATTTTTCGGATATGACGGTGAAGTTTTAATGAGCTTGATGAGCTTTTTTAAGCCCATGACGGTCACCGAAAGCATATTCAAAAACATTCCAACCTTAGAGACTCCGCGCCTTTACCTGAGAAGGATAATGGAAAGCGATTATCGGGATATGTATGAATATTCCCAAAACAGCGAGGTGACAAAATACCTGACCTGGTATGAGCACGACAACCCTGAATACACAAGATGCTACCTCAAGGAGCTCCAGAAGGCATACAAAAGAGGAGAGTTTTTTGACTGGGGGCTGGAATACAAGCCTCACTCCAAATTCATCGGTACAGCAGGCTTTACGCTTATTGACGAGGACAACAACTCGGCAGAGATCGGTTACGTTTTAAATCCTCAATATCAAGGTCTGGGGCTTATGACCGAGGCGATAACGGAAATATTGGATTTCGGCTTTTCCACGCTTTGCTTTGAAAGGATCTATGCCCGCCACATCAAGGGCAACGACGCCTCTGCAGAGGTTATGAAGCGTTGCGGTATGAGCTACGAGGGCGAGCTGAGAAACAGCCTTATCGTGAAAGGCGAATACAAGACGGTTATGATATATTCCATCTTAAAAGAGGAATACGACAAGTCTAAATAAAAGGGAGCCATTTTCCTATGATAAAGGAAAATGGCTCTTTTTTATCTGTCAAAGCTCCAACGCGGCTTTTTTTAAGGCTTCTTTTTCGTTTTCCACTTCTCCTTCGGCGGAAAGCTGCAAAAGTCTTTCCAAAGCTTGCTTGATCTCTTTACCCTCAAATCCAAGCTTTTTGAGATCCCTTCCGTTTACCTTCAGATCCCCAAGGCTTGACGGAAGGCTTGACAGTAAAAATTCCTTTTCCAATAAAGAAAAGGGCTTTTCATCCTCCGAAAGAAGCAAACATCGGTAACGGTAATAATTACGAAATTCCTCCTTGTGAGCTCCCCACAGTAAAAACAACTCTCTCTTTTCACAAGAAAGCATATCGGAAAAGCGGATGATATCCCCTACCTCCCCGATCTCCTTATTGGAAAACTTCAATTCCTTCATTGAATTTTCCGCTTCATCCGCACCGTATACGCCAAATATCAAAGCCAGACGCAGGGACAAGGTGTCGGCAGCTCCGAGCACCGAAATTCTTTTTTCAAAATCCGAAGCAGAGCTCCTTTTCACAAGGGGAACAAATGAATCTATAACGCATTTATACTCTCTTAAGACCCTTGGAGCCTCCTTTCCCGCAACGAGCTTTTTCAGCTCTGTCTGCAGTCTTTCCGCACTGACGAGCCTCAGCGTCTCCCTAAGCTTTATTAGAGCCTCGGACGTGGCTTTTTCAATATCATAGCCCAGAGTTGCGGAAAATCTTATTGCACGCATAATGCGCAAGGCATCCTCTCGAAAGCGCCTTTCGGGCTCACCCACCGCGCGAATCAGCTTATTCTCAATATCCGAAACGCCGCAAAAGGGATCCTTTATCCCCTTGGAAGGTGAATAGCAAATGGCGTTGACGGTAAAGTCACGGCGCTCAAGATCAGTAAAAAGATCGCACTGAAAGCTGACTGATTCCGGATGTCTGCCATCCAGATAATCGCCGTCGGTTCTGAAGGTAGTGATCTCAAAAGGCATATCCTCAACCAATACCGTTACGGTGCCGTGCTTCAGCCCCGTGGGGATTACCCTAAAGTCAGAAAAGATCCGGAGCACTCTTTGGGGCAATGCCGAGGTACAGATATCCCAATCGTTTGCCTCAACGCCTCTTATGGCATCTCGTACGGCACCGCCGACGGCATATGCCTCATAGCCATATTCCTCAAGACGTTCTATTATCAGCTTTGCGCCCTGCGGCAAAACGATCATAATACCCACTTCCCTTCAAAGGGATTATACAGTAAAAACTTTAATCTGTCAATGAAAAAAAGCGCCTTTTAACTTGACAGAAAAGCAAAAAAAAGTTAAAATATATTCGTATGTATTTTCAGGAGGAACCAATGGCACTATCACGAGATTTTCAAGTAAACAGCTATGACGTTGACTCCGCCGGATTTGTCAGACCCTGCGCATTGATGCGATCTATGCAGCAGCTTGCGGGAGATGATTCCGCTCAGTACGGACTCAGCTACCGCCAAATGAGAGAAGACGGTCACGTCTTTGTATTATACGCAATGAAGCTGGAAATGAACCATCCCTTAAGGGCTGATGACAGATATACCCTTAAGACCTACAGCATCGATATCCACGGTGTCAGCTTCAGAAGAGATTTTTATTTTTATAAAAACGATGCTCTTATCGGCAAGGCTTGCACAAAATGGGTGCTTTTGGATTTTATAAAAAGAAAGATACTGCCCCCTGCCAGGCTTTCAAAGGCTCTGCCTAAATATAAGGATATGGCAAATGGCGTGGAGGTCTCCAAAAGGCTTGACGTTTCGGACTGCACCGTGTGCGACAAAAGAAGAGTCTACCCCTCTATGCTGGATGAAAACGACCACCTCAACAACTGCATCTATGCCGATATCACTACAGACTACCTCCCTCCCAAAAGGGATCACTACGTTGATACGGTAGAGATACTGTTCACTCACGAATCCACGGTCAATGACGAGCTTGAGATATCATCTGCACTGTCCGAGGAGTCGAACAAGGTAAAGATATTTGCATACAACCTAACAAAGGATCGCCCCTGCTTCTCTGCTTGGGCAACAAGAAGACCCGTCCCAACGGAGGAAAACAATGTTTAAAGTAATAAAAAAGAATAACAAGGCACGAAGAGGAGTGTTGGAGACCGTGCACGGAACGGTGCAGACTCCCGCCTTTATGAACGTTGGAACCAGTGCGGCGATCAAGGGTGGAGTAAGCGCTCCCGAGCTTGATACACTTCACTGTCAGATAGAGCTTTCAAATACCTATCACCTTCACGTACGCCCCGGTGACGAGGTAATAAAAAGAATGGGCGGAATAAGAAGGTTTATGAACTGGGACAAGCCCGTTCTTACAGATAGCGGCGGATTTCAGGTATTCAGCCTTGCGGGGCTGAGAAAGATCACCGAGCAGGGCGTCACCTTCCAAAGCCATATCGACGGCAAGAGAATATTTATGGGTCCCGAGGAGAGTATGCGCATACAGTCAAACCTCGCCTCCACCATTGCGATGGCATTTGACGAGTGCGTGGAGAATCCCTCCCCAAAAGATTATGTTTCAAAATCGGTTGCCAGAACCACCCGTTGGCTTATACGCTGCAAGGAGGAAATGGCCAGACTTAATTCCCTGCCCGACACTATAAACCCCGACCAGATGCTTTTCGGAATAAACCAAGGCGGCACCTACGACGATCTCAGAGTAGCGCATATGCAAGAGATCGCCGAGCTTGATCTTGACGGATATGCCATCGGCGGTCTTGCGGTGGGCGAAGAGACCGAGGTCATGTACCACATAATTGACCGGGTAGAGCCCTTTATGCCCGAAGAAAAGCCCAGATATCTTATGGGTGTGGGCACATGCTCCAATATAATAGAGGGTGTGGCAAGAGGAATAGACCTTTTCGACTGCGTTATGCCCTCAAGAAACGCCCGTCACGGTCACGTATATACCAACAGCGGCATAATAAATATGAATAACAACCGTTACGTTGACGATCCGCTGCCGATAGATCCCGAATGTGACTGTCCCGTTTGCAAAAGCTTTTCAAGAGGCTATATAAGGCACCTTCTAAAGGCCAAGGAGATCCTCGGCCCACGCCTCTTGGTAATGCACAATCTATATTTTTACAACCGTCTTATGGAACGGATCAGAGAAGCCATTGACAATGACTGCTTTGACGAGTTCAGAAATAAATACAGCCCTATCATAAGCAAAAGGATAGGCTGAAAAGAGGAGAGCAAAATGAGAAAGTTCGAGTTCATCAACCGCATCGAGGATGAAAATCCCAAGGAGCATCTTTTCACAAAGATACCCGAGTTCATCGGCGACCGTTATCACAAGCGTCGCGATGCAGGCAACAACGTCCAGCACAGGAGCTATTTTAAATGCACAAAAGATGATTTTTACACAAACCGCCAGAACCTTATCGATAAGGGCTACAGTGTATGGCAGGAGAACGCAATAGGCGATAACCTTTTCGTAACCCTGGTAAACGGCAAGTACCAGGTGCATCTGTCCTACCTCCCCCACGTAAGACAGATAACTCAGACCGTAGAGGAACAGAGCACCCTTCCCATCAGACCTGAGGACAACGTTTATACAGACCGCGGCTTTGAGCCCACTGTCACTCAGATCTATTCCGACTACTCCAAGGTAGACTGTGCTATGAGCTATGCCATCCAGCTTTGCGACGGCAGCTTTGTGATCATCGACGGCGGCTGGTCTGAATTCGGCGATCCCGAAAGACTGCTGGAGTTTATGATATCCAAGCTCCCCGAGGGCGAAAAGCCCGTTATTGCGGCATGGATACTGACTCACCATCATCCCGACCACGTAAACTGCTTCAAGGAATACGCTAAAAGCTACCAAGACAAGGTTGAGGTCCAGTCCATAATATACAATAATCCCGCACTTTCCAGAGTAAAGAGCAACGAAAATACCGTTAAGGAATTCGAAGCTATTGAGAGAGCAGTGGAATCCTTCCCCGAGACCACAAAGCTTTACAATCCCCACATAGGCGAGGTCTTCCACATAAGAAATGCCCGCTTTGAATGCTACTTTACTCAGGAGGATCTGGAAAGCGTACATTTCTGGAACACCAATAACACATCCATCGTATTTAAAATGGAGCTTGGCAATTCCAAGGTGCTTTGGCTGGGAGACGTAGGCAGCGGAGCAAGCGACTTCCTTATCAACAACTACTTCGATCTTCTTGAGGCTGACGTTGTGCAGATCGCTCACCACGGCTACGGCGACGCTCCCCACGGCCTGTATCTCTACATCAACGCCAAGACCGCACTTTGGCCCATCCCCGATTACAGGACCGAGATAATAGAAAAGCTGGGCGGCTTCCTTAAGGAAAAATGTAATTGCGAAAAGATCTATTTCTCCCACGATAAGACCCACACCATTAAGGTATAATGATCCCGCATTAATAAAAAAAGATGCACGGTATTTCGTGCATCTTTTTATTTATCCGCAAAAAAGAGCCCCCGATATAAAACGGAAGGCTCTTGGATCTCAGTCCATATTTGCGCTGAATACGTCAGCAACCTCGCTGATTATTATGTACGCTCTATCATCTATTTCGTGAATAATATCTCTCATCTGGGTAACCTGAAAGCGGTTGACTATAAAATAGATCATACTTTTTTCCTCACCCGAATAGCCTCCCTTGGCAACAAGCCTTGTGGAACCACATTCAAAGGTCTCAGACAAAGCCTTGCAGATATCATCGGCATGATTGGTTATTATGATCGCACACTTTGCTCTGTCAAAGCCCTCAACTATATAGTCGACCGTCTTAAGCGCGGCGGCATAAGCAACCACGGAATACAGCGGAAGTATCCAGCTGTTTATCGCTATTCCGCAGATAACGTAAAGGATAACGTTGTATCCCATAACGAAGGTACCCACCGACACCCCAAGCCGCTTGGAAAAGATAACCGCCATTACCTCAATGCCGTCCATCGCTCCGCCGAATCTTATCGCCAAACCGCTTCCTATACCGGATATCAATCCGCCAAAAAGGGCACACAACAAAAGATCGTGGCCTGCCAGAGGCGATGAAAGACTTACGTCTATAGGCAAAACGTCGGTGATCAGCCAAGCAAAAAAGGAATAAGCGCAAACACTGTAGATTGCATACAGTGTAAAAAGCTTACCCTGCTTTTTCAATCCGTACAAAAAAAGGGGAACATTCAAAAGAACAAGAAACAACGAAAGCGAGAGGTTATCCGGCGTAATCTGAGAAAGCAACATTGAAGTTCCCGAGATACCGCTGTCGTAAAGCTTTACCGGAGCAAGAAAAACGGTGATGCCAAAGGCATTGATAAATCCCGCCAGAGTAAGCATCAATAGGTTTTTCAGCCTTGGGGAGGTCTTTATCATATCACCGCTCCTTCCTTTTAGTTTTTAAATAAATTCTTCAGCTTTTCTCCGAAGCCTGCTCTCTTGCTATGGTTAAAGTTTCCGCAGCTTTCGTCAAATTCCTTCAAAAGCTTCTTTTGAGAATCCGAAAGATTCTTGGGGATCTCCACGGTCACAGTGAACATAAGGTCACCCCTCTGACGGGAGTTGACTGCTTGAATACCCTTGTTCTTAAGAGTAAACACCGTGCCTGTCTGAGTTCCCTCGGGTATCTTGTAGGACATTTTGCCTTCAAGAGTGGGGATATTGACCGTAGCTCCCAAAGCAGCCTCCGCAAAGGTCACGGGGACCTCACAGAAAACGTCGTAGCCCTCCCTCTCAAACACGGGATGGGGTCTTACGTTTATACGGCACAAAAGATCGCCGCTGGGTCCGCCTCTCTTGCCGGCATTTCCCTGACCCTTTACCACAACGGTCTGTCTGTCGTCGATTCCTGCGGGGATGGATATTTCAAGCTTTTTGCTCTTTCTTTCCAGACCGCTTCCCGAGCACTTTTTACAGGGGTTGGTAATTATCTTACCCTTTCCCTGACAGCTGGGACATACTCTTGTGGATTGCATCATACCGAAGGCGGTCCTCTGCTGAACTCTTACCTGACCGCTTCCGTTACAGTTAGTACAGGTCTGAGGACTCGTTCCTGCCGCAGCACCGCTTCCCGAGCATTCACTGCAGGTCTCGGTGCGATTAAAGCTGACCTCTTTTTTGCATCCGAAGGCCGCTTCCTCAAAGGAGATGGTGATCTGAGCGCCGATATCATCGCCGGGAACGGGGCCGTTTGCCCTTCTTGAGGCTCCGCCGCCAAACATTCCTCCGAATATATCGCCAAGATCTCCGAAATCAAAGCCCCCGAATCCGCCGAAGCCGCCAAAGCCCTCGCCCGCACCGTAGTTGGGATCCACACCGGCGTGGCCGTATGCATCGTACCTCTGCTTCTTTTCGGGATCGCTGAGAACGGAATACGCCTCGTTGATCTCCTTGAATTTTCCTTCGGCGGTCTTATCACCCGGATTCATATCCGGGTGATACTTTTTTGCCAAGGAGCGGTAAGCTTTTTTTATTTCGTCATCGCTTGCGCCTTTTTTCAGCCCGAGCGACTCATAATAGTCCTGTTTCTGTTCTGCCATAAAAGCTCACCTAAAAAAATTATTTGTTATCGCTGTTATCGGTAAAGTCTGCGTTATAGTAGCCCTCGCCATTATCTCCCGACTGAGCATTGGGGTCAAAGCCCTGAGCGCCGTCAGCGGGATTTCCCTGGGGGTAGAGCTTTGCGGCGATAGCATAAAGCGCCTGAGTAAGAGCCTCGCTGTCAGCCTTGATAGCCTCGTAATCCTCGCCCTTGAGAGTCTCCTTGAGCTTGTCGAGAGCGGCATTTACGGGAGCCTTATCCTCTTCGGTAAGCTTGTCGCCCGCATCTGCAAGGGTCTTCTCGCACTGATATACCATATTCTCGGCGTTGTTCTTTGTTTCGATATTCTCCTTGAGCTTCTTGTCCTCAGCGGCATGCATCTCAGCCTCCTTGACAGCCTTTTCAATGTCCTCCTTGGACATATTGGTGCTGGAGGTGATAGTGATGTTCTGCTCCTTGCCGGTACCGAGATCCTTTGCGCTTACGTTAACGATACCGTTAGCATCGATATCAAAGGTAACCTCGATCTGGGGAACGCCTCTCATTGCGGGAGGAATGCCGTCCAGGGTAAATCTGCCGAGGGTCTTATTATCCTTTGCCATCTCTCTTTCACCCTGCAGAACGTGGATCTCAACAGAGGTCTGATTATCGGCTGCGGTAGAGTAGATCTGGCTCTTCTTAACGGGGATGGTAGTGTTTCTTTCAATGAGCTTGTTGAAGACTCTGCCGAGAGTCTCGATTCCGAGGCTCAAGGGAGTAACGTCCAGAAGGAGAACGTCCTTAACGTCTCCGCCCAAAACACCGCCCTGAATAGCAGCACCGAGAGCAACGCACTCATCGGGATTGATTCCCTTGAAGGGCTCCTTGCCGATAAAATTCTTTACTGCTTCCTGAACCGCGGGAATTCTTGTGGATCCGCCGACCAGAAGCACCTTGTTGACGTCGCTGACTTTGAGACCTGCATCGCTCAGTGCCTGACGGGTAGGCTGCATGGTCTTCTCAACGAGATCTGCGGTAAGCTCGTTAAACTTTGCTCTTGTAAGGGTTGCATCGAAGTTCTTTGCTCCGCTTGCATCGGCATAGATAAAGGGGAGAGTGATATCGGTGGACTGAACGCCGCTGAGCTCGATCTTTGCCTTCTCTGCAGCTTCCTTAAGACGCTGGTTAGAGGTCTTATCCTTTCTCAGATCGATGCCGTGCTCTGCCATAAACTGATCCGCCATCCAATTGATGATGCGATCGTCGAAATCGTCGCCGCCCAGACGGTTGTTACCTGCGGTCGCAAGAACCTCAAAGACACCGTCGGAAATTTCAAGAACGGATACGTCGAAGGTACCGCCGCCAAGGTCGAAGATCATAACCTTCTGGCTTTCTTCCTTGTCTATACCGTAGGCAAGGGCTGCTGCTGTGGGCTCGTTTATAATTCTGAGCACCTCAAGACCTGCGATCTTACCCGCATCCTTGGTAGCCTGTCTCTGTGCATCGGAGAAGTATGCGGGAACGGTGATGACTGCCTTATCAACCGTAGTACCGAGGTAGTTCTCGGCATCAGCCTTAAGCTTCTGCAGGATCATCGCGCTGATCTCCTGGGGAGTATAGCTCTTACCGTCGATATCTACCTTTCTTGCAGTACCCATATCTCTTTTGATGGATGCGATGGTCTTGTCGGGATTGATGATCGCCTGTCTCTTTGCGATCTGACCTACCATTCTTTCACCGTTCTTTGCAAAAGCAACAACGGAAGGAGTAGTACGGGCTCCCTCGGGATTTGGAATAACAGTGGGCTCGCCGCCCTCAAAAACTGCCACGCAGGAGTTTGTGGTTCCAAGATCGATTCCTATAATTTTAGACATTGTTTTTTCCTCCAAATGTTTATTTTTATTTACTTGAGATTGCAAATAACAATCAATTAACAACTTTTACCATGGCATGTCTGATGACCTTTCCGTCACAAACGTAGCCCTTTAAGAGCACCTGAGAGACTGTATTCTCGGGCTCTCCCTCCACGTCCTCGTGGAAGACCGCTTCACAAAATTCGGGGTCGAAAACCTCTCCAAGAGCCTTTACCTCACTGATGCCCAAGGTCTCCAGAGAGCTATCGAACTGCTTGAGGATCATTTTAACACCCTCGGCAAGCTTCTCGCCGTCATCCAGACAGTCGCGGGCTCTGTCCATATTGTCAAACACCGGAAGCAATCCCTTCATTACGTTTGCCTTTGCGGCAAGAAGGAGCTCTTCCTTCTCCTTGGCAGTGCGCTTTTTAAAGTTATCGTATTCTGCAGCAAGACGAAGATACTTATCATTAAGCTCGGTGCTTTGAGCGGTAAGCTTTGCAAGCTCCTCCTCCAACTCCTTAATGCGGATCTTATCTTCCCTTTCGCAGGACTGCGCTTCTTCTGCGTTTACCTCTTGTTGATCCTGAGAAAGATCCTCTTCCTTAAGCTCTTCCTCTTTAGAAGTCTTCTTTTCTTTCATTTCTTATCCTTTCTTCCATATCATCCTCGCTATCGCCGGACGTTATTCTTGCCGTGATATAATCAAGCTTTGCGATAGCTCGGGAGTAATCCATTCTCTTGGGACCGATAAGTCCCACTGCACCGGTGACTCCGCTCTCCATATTGAAGGGTCTGACTATAAAGCTCGCGCCGTCCAGACGTCCGTCCTCGGTTCCGATATATACGTTCAGCCTTTTCTGCGGATCGTAGGTCATTTTTTCAATAAGCTCTTGCTTTTCCTCTATAAGCTTTACCAGCTCCCTTGCCCTGACCGCATCGGAAAACTCGGGATACTCCAAAAGATTGGAGATGCCGTCGACGTTTAGCTCGTATTCGCTGAGCTGACTTATTACCTCGTACACTATCCTCAATATCGGCCCGATCAGATCTCGAAAACCCCCGAGGCTTTGCTCCATAAACATTATCTTATCAAAGCTTAAGCTTCCGATCTCGGTGTTTGCCAAATAATCGTTCAGTATTCGATTTATAGACATCACAACGTCGGGAGACAACTCTGCATCGGTGTGAACGTGGCGGGTCTTTACATGACTGTCGGAGGTGATCATAACCAGCAGAAAACTGAGAGGATCTACAAAGACACATTCAAATTTTCTGATAAAGCCTCTCTTGGGCTTCTTGCTGACCGTTACCGCAGTGTAGTTGGTCAATTTGGAAAGAAGATGTGTAGTCTCGGAAAATATGTTGTTAAACTCGTTAAGCTTTTCCTTGAGAAGTGAGTTCATCACCAATATCTCATCCAGGGTCAGCTTATATCGCTCCATAAGATTTCCAACGTACTCTCTGTAGCCGGAATTTGTAGGCACTCTTCCCGAGGAGGTATGCAAATGCTCTAAATAGCCCATACTCTCCAGATCGCTCATTTCGTTTCTTATGGTGGCACTGGAAAGACCAAAGTCCAATTTATCCGTAAGGTATTTGGAGCTCACCGGTTCACCGGAGGCTATGTAGGCATCCACAACAGTCTTGAGGATGTGTTTTTTTCTGTCACTCAATTCCATTACCGGCGCCCCCTTTCAGGATAAAAAAGCTTTAATTTTATGAATTAGCACTCACACTATTAAAGTGCTAATCCTTTATACATAATATACTATTTTAGTCAAAGAAAGTCAAGGCAAAAATTGAATTTTATTGTTAAAATTGTATGAATAGGCACCAAAATCCTACTAAAAAAGCCCTCCCCCGTCATTGTGCCCGTCAATGCCCTCGAGAGTTATTTTTTTCGGCATAAATAACTCGGGCATTAATGCTTTGGATAATTAAACCAACAAATTAAATCAAAAAACATTGACAAAGCTTAAAAACTGTAATATAATATAAATGTTGCAATGGTATCAACAAGAAGCCCGCAGGTTCCTGCGGCTCATATCACTCAACTTAATATCGAGATGTCCCTTAAGCTTGGTAGAGCGCCAAGTTCGGGATGCAAAGCGCCGTCGAAATGCCACGGTGTGGCGTTTGGGGGGCGGTTTGACGGCAGATACCCGATGAACTCGAGCCAATTCATTGGCGATGAGCGAATCGTTGGTATCAACGAGAAGAAGCCCGCAGGTTCCTGCGGCCCATAGCATACAACCTAATATCGAGATGTCCCTTAAGCTTGGTAGAGCGCCAAGTTCGGGATGCAAAGCGCCGTCGAAATGCCACGGTGTGGCGTTTAGGGGGCGGTTTGACGGCAGATACCCGATGAACTCGAGCCAATTC
>SVTC01000023.1 GCA_015063985.1 Oscillospiraceae bacterium
TCCTTTGCGGTGTTGATGGAGGAGATAAGAATACGGCGGATTGACCCACAATCGTGCAAAACACTTTTTGCAGAGTCAATTGATATAATATCTGCTTTTTGTGCTATTTCGATCCAATATTCCGTTTCATAACATTCTTTTAATGCAATCTGCAACTTAGCGATAAAATCGGGACGGCTGTGTGCATATTTTGCCTCGCGAATATTTGCACCGATGCTTGTGCCGCTTCGTTCAAGTTGATTAGACAAGGAATAGTGTCCCTTGATACCATCTGTCAATTTTAAGATTTGAATTGCAAATTCTGTTGACATATCGGCCAGTTTGTTTTCAGCCATTGAAATCACCTCTTTGAATATATTATATCACACATTCTAACGATTTTCAATGAAATCGCGCAAGCGCGATGAAATCCAAGCAAGCTCGGATGAAATCTGCTTCGCAGATGAAATTAAATCCACCCCCCCGCCGTCGAGGCGGATTTCATTCCCGCAGGGGATTTCATCATCGAAGATGATTTCACCCACCCGGAAGGGTGGATTTAGTTGAAAAGAACCCACACTTGTCGTAGACAAATGCGGGTTCTTTTCTGGTGCCGGTGGCGGGGGTCGAACCCGCACGGTATCGCTACCACTGGATTTTGAGTCCAGCACGTCTGCCAATTCCATCACACCGGCTTATTCAGTTGACTTTGGTATTATATCACACAAACTAAATAATTTCAAGTACTTTTTAAAAAAAATCGGTATCAATAGATAAAAAACGAGAAATGCTTAAAAAAAGGAGCGAAAATATGTTTAACATTTCCATAAGACTGATACTGATCTACTGCTTTACCCTTTTATGCGCCAGACTGATGGGAAAAAGACAGATGGGAGAGCTGGAGCTCCCCGAGCTTGTAAGTGCATTTTTCCTCTCGGAGACTGCGACCTATTACGTAACAGACCCCGACGCACCGTTAAGCTACGGAGTGATACCGATAATAACAATAAGCCTTTTAGAGGTAATAATAAGCTCACTGTCCATAAAGATCCCCATCATAAAAAGAATGACCGACAGCTCCCCCACCCTCCTTATAAGAAACGGCAAGATAGACCAAAAGGCACTGTCAAAAAGCAGGATATCCGTTACCGAGCTTTACAGCCAGCTGCGGCAAAAGGGCTTTACCGATCACGGGCAGATCGCTTATGCCATTCTTGAGGCGGACGGAAAGATAAGCATACTGCCCTCGGATGCCTATTCTCCCCTTACCAAAAAGGATGCGTCGCTAAAGACAGAGAAGACTCCGATATCCCATCTTGTGGCGGTAAACGGAAAAATAAACCGCTCAACACTAAAATCGCTGGGCATAAGCGAAAAGTCCATAAAGGAAACGATGAAAAAGCAAGGGCTTAAGTCGGTGGAGGATTATTTTATTATAAGCTACGACGAAAACGGAAGCCTGAAGGGAGTGAAAAAAGAAAAATGACAAAGGCCCTTACAGTCTCAATTACCATGCTTTTATTCTTATTATCCGCTCTTTTTATTCTGACAAGCTACCAGATAAGGCGAGCGGAGGAGCTTATTGTGTTAGCGGAGGATCCTCAAGGCATGGAAGAGCTGAAAAAACTGTGGGACACTAGCGTAAGTCTTATGCAGATCTCATTAAAAAGGCAGCAGGTGGAAAAATGCGATAGGGAAATAGAGCTTTTAAGCTACTGCATCTCCACCGATATTTTAGCTGACGTCGAGCTTCAAAGACTAAAAACCGTGCAAGCATTAAAGGATTTGAAACAGGCTCTTATCCCCAAGATCATTTAATCAGCCTAAGCTTCACCCCAAAGGCCAAAAATCGCTCTTCGGCTTCAAGATAAAAAGCCTCGTCGGAGGTAATAAACCCAAGAAAGCTCGGATTATAGGAAAAGCCCATATCAAAGCAATATCTTATAAGCTCCTCCCAGCCGCCCTCCAAGAGAGCTTCGTCAATAAATATCCAAAAGCCAAGCTTTCTTTTTCGGTAGACGAAGTACAAAAAGGCGTCTCTGAATAAATAGCATATACCGACAGCGCAAAAAAAGCATATAAAAAGCATATACTCACCTCTTAAGGATAAGTATATGCAAAGAAAAGCCGCCGCGATAAAGCGGCGGCAATGTGATCAGAATGCTTTCTTAAGTTCCTCTGCAAGATCAAGCTTCTCCCAGGGAAGATCAAGATCGTCTCTTCCCATATGACCGTAGGATGCGGTCTGCTGATAGATGGGACGTCTCAGGTCAAATCTTGAAATGATGCCTGCGGGAGAAAGATCGCAAAGCTCGTTGAGCTTGTCTGCAATAACATCGTCACCGAGCTTGCCTGTACCGAAGGTATCAACGAGAACGCTGACGGGCTTGGCAACACCGATAGCATAGGCGATCTGAACCTCGCACTTAGAGGCAAGGCCTGCGGCTACAACGTTCTTAGCAAGATATCTTGCCGCATAGGACGCACTGCGGTCAACCTTTGTGGGGTCCTTACCGGAGAAGGCTCCGCCGCCGTGTCTGCCGTATCCGCCGTAAGTATCAACGATGATCTTTCTGCCGGTAAGACCGCTGTCACCGTGAGGTCCGCCTACAACGAAGCGTCCCGTGGGGTTGACAAGTATCTTTGTATCGTCATCCATAAGCTCACTGCCCACAACGGGAGCGATAACGTGACGGATGATATCGTTTCTTATGGTATCCTGCTCAACGTCTGCACTGTGCTGAGAGGAAACTACTATGGTATCAACTCTTTTTGCAACGCCGTCCTCGTACTCAACGGTGACCTGAGTCTTTCCGTCGGGTCTGAGGTAAGAGAGAGTGCCATCCTTTCTTACGTCGCTAAGTCTCTTGGAAAGCTTGTGAGCGAGGTAGATGGGCAGTGGCATAAGGCTCTCGGTCTCGTCGCAGGCAAAGCCGAACATCATACCCTGGTCGCCCGCACCCAGCTTATCAACGCCCATTGCTATGTCGGGGCTCTGGGTATGGATGGAGTTGATGACTGCGCAGGTATCGCAATCGAAGCCGTACTTTGCTCTGTCGTAGCCGATGCCGCGGATGGTCTCACGGACTATCTTCTGAACGTCAAGAACGGCGGTGGTGGTGATCTCACCCATTACCACCACAAGACCGGTCGTACAAGCGGTCTCGCAGGCAACTCTGGCGGTGGGGTCCTGTCTGAGGATCTCGTCAAGCACGCCGTCGGAGATCTGGTCGCAAATTTTATCGGGATGTCCTTCTGTAACCGATTCGGAGGTAAAGAACTTTCTCATTTTATCTATTCCTTTCATTGTACCGCAGGGCGGTGTATATTTACTTAACGAACCACGCCACGAAAAGATCGGGCAAGGCATAGGAGATGATCCCCATAATCGAGGCACTCATTATAAGGCCCAAGAATATTGCAGGGATGGCCTTTCTTTTGGGAAGATCAAGTATAGCCGATATAATAGCTCCGGTCCAGGCTCCCGTCCCGGGCAAAGGAATGCCTACGAATATCAAAAGAGCCCAAAAGCCGACGTCTCCCATTTTTTCTGCTTTTTTCGCCGCTCTGGACACGAGGCGGTTAAGAAAGCCTCCTATAAGCTTGGTATGTCCGAAAAGCTCTAAAAGCTTATGAATGAAAAGCATAATAAGCGGAACGGGCACTATGTTTCCCAAGATCGCAATAAAAGCGGCAAGCAAAAAGGGCACCGGCGGATCGGCGATAAAGCTGGCATACGGGATAGCTCCTCTGAGCTCTATAACCGGAACCATAGAGATCAGAAAAATATATAAATACTTACTCATACGTCCTTTATCTTTCTTTGGTTTTTCATATCATTATACTATATTTTTTCGGGATATTCAATAGTAAAATGAAAAATATTAAAAAAATTGTCAGTTACTGTATACCTCGGGCTTCAATACTCCGACGTAGGGCAAGGCACGGTACTTTTCGTCGTAATCGAGACCGTAGCCGACCACGAATTCATCGGGAATGACTCTGCCGACGTAATCAGCCTCAAAATCCACCTGTCTTCTTGAGGGCTTATCCAGAAGAGTGCAGGTCTTTACACTCTTTGCACCCTTTAATTTAAGATAATCAACAAGATATGAAAGAGTTTTTCCCGAGTCGATAATATCCTCGACTATAAGAATATCGCAGGTGGAAAGATCGCCCCTTAAGATATCCAGAATAATGTTGATCCTTCCCGTGGTGTTCGTACCGCTTCCGTAGCTGGAGACCTTCATAAAATCGATCTCAACGGGAACGGTAACACGCTTCATAAGTTCGCCCATAAACACAACGCTCCCCTTAAGGATGCACAAAAGCACAAGCTTTTTCCCCTCTCCCGAGTAATCTCGGTCGATCTCGGCGGCGATGCGTCTGACTATCCCATCGATCTCTTCTTCACTGACAAGTATTCTTTCAACGTCCTTATTCATTTCGCTCTCCTTCATTCTTGTCTTGTAGCCCTTGCAAGCATAAGCTTAAGACGGTTTTCCTGATTTACCTTGGTCGCACCCGCATCGTAATCAATGGCGACGATATTCATATCGGGGTTATTTTCCGTTATCCTCTTTGCCACGCCCTTGCCGCAGATATGGTTGGGCAGACAGCCGAAGGGCTGAGCGCAAACAACGTTATTGACTCCGTTCTCTCCAAGCTCCAGCATTTCAGCGGTGAGGAGCCATCCCTCTCCCATTTTAACGGATCTGCTTATATAGCCGTCGCAAAGGCTGAGTGTGTGCGAAAAGCTTGACAAAGCGTTAAAGCCCGCTGCCTTTATTGCCAAAATAATATCCTTTTGCTTGTTTTCAAGATATCTCAGCGCGATCTTAAAAGCCCAAAGCGCCTTTTTATTAAGACCGTAGCTGTAAGCGTCCTGAATACAGTTATATACGCAGTAAAGGCAAAAATCCAAAAGTCCGGGGACTACCGCCTCGGCTCCCTCGCCGATAAGAAACTCCTCAAGATGGTTATTTGCCATGGGAGAATATTTTACGTAGATCTCCCCCACTATACCGACTCTCGGCTTTTTAACCGAGCTTTTCGGGATAAGCCGGAAATCCTCGGCAATGCGGCCGTACAGCTCCTTTATCCTTTTATACTTCAAATTACTTGAGCTTTGCATAAGCTTAACAAGCCTTTCGGTCCACTTATCCGCCAAGGCCTCGGTAGCACCCCGCTCCAGCTCGTAGGGTCGGCACTGATTGGTAAGCGCCATTAAAAGATCGCCGAACAAAACTCCGTATATCATCCTTCTCAAAAGACCCACACCCAGCTTAAAGCCGGGATGATCCTCAAGGCCTGAAATATTAAGGCTTATAACGGGCACAAAGCCAAGCCCGGCCTTTTTAAGCGCCTTTCTCAAAAGATGTATGTAGTTGCTGGCTCTGCATCCGCCGCCCGTCTGAGTCAGGATAAGGGCGGTCTTATGAACGTCGTATTTTCCGCTCTGCAAAGCATCGATAAACTGACCTATGACCAGAAGCGCGGGATAGCAGGTATCGTTATGGACGTATTTAAGTCCCGTATCAGCTATATTTTTCCCCGAGGTGGTCAAAAGCTCCATTTTATATCCGTGATCTGCCATCACGCCCGCGATTATCTTAAAGTGTCTGGGAAGCATATTGGGCACGAGGATGGTATACTCGGACTTCATTTCCTTTTCAAAACGAACGTAATCAGCCATTTATCTGTCCCCCATTGCGCCCAAAAGGCTTCTGAGTCTTATCTTTACAGCTCCCAGATTTGATATTTCATCGATCTTAAGCTGAGTGTAAAGCTTTCCGCCCTCTTCAAGTATCCTTCTTACCTCGTCGGTGGTGACCGCATCCACGCCGCAGCCGAAGCTGACAAGCTGACAAAGCTGCATATCGGGCTCGTCTCTGACGATCGCGGCGGCACGGTAGAGCCTTGAGTGATAAGTCCACTGATCCAGCACCTCCACGTCCTGACGGGGAGCAAGGTGGGCAACGGCATCCTCACTTACTACCGCAAAGCCCAAAGACGCGCAAAGCTTATCTATGCCGTGATTTATCTCGGGGTCGCAGTGATAGGGTCTGCCTGCAAGAACAAGGATATGCTTTTTCTGCTCTCTTGCCTTTTTTATTATCTCCTCGCCCTTTTTTCTGACGGTGGATCTGTATTCATCCAAGGCCTTAAAGCCGAGCTTAAGAGCATGCCTCACCTTGGATTGGCTGATATTGGGAACGTACCCTCTCAAGGACCTATAAAGCTCCTTAGTGAGGCGGGAAAGATCGTTTATATCCAGGAAGGGATACAAAAACGCACTGCCCCGAAGATCGGCATTTGAGCTTAAAAGCTCGCCGTAATAGGCAACCACGGGGCAATTATAGCAATTTACGGAAAGTCCCTCATTAATATTATAGCTCAACGACGGGTAAAAGATGATATCCGCGCCCTTTTGGCAAAGCTCGGCTACGTGGCCGTGAAAAAGCTTTGCGGGATAGCAGACAGTATCGGAGGGAATGGTGAACTGCCCCTTCTCGTAAAGTGCCTTATCGGAGGGACCGGAAAGGATCACCCTTACACCGAGGCTTTTGAAAAAAGAAAGCCAAAGGGGGTAAAGCTCATAATTTGAAAGGCACATCACAAGACCGACGGTGACCGATGCCCCGTCCCGGTTATTTTCACCAAAGGGTATAAGGGAGTGCTTAAAGGAATAAATATTCAATTCCTTTTGGTCATCACTCCTTAAGCCTGCGCCTTTTTCACATCTGTTTCCCGAAATATACCTTCTGCCGCCGGAAAATTCATTTACCGTCAGACGGCAGGAATTGGCACATCCGCGGCAAATGGCGTTTTTGGTATGATGCTCAAAGCTCTCAAGCTCCGCAAGGCTCAAAAGAGTGCTTTTCTCGCCTCTCATAGAATATATTGCCGCACCGTATGCTCCCATAAGCCCCGCGATAACGGGTCTGACGACGTTTTTGCCTATTTCCTTTTCAAAGGCTCTGAGCACTGCGTCATTATAAAAGGTGCCGCCCTGAACCACTATATTTTTTCCAAGCTCATCAGCCGAGCTTGCTCTGATAACCTTATAAAGTGCGTTTTTGACCACACTGCAGCTTAAGCCCGCGGAAATGTCCTCCACGGAGGCGCCGTCCTTCTGGCACTGCTTTACCATAGAATTCATAAATACCGTGCAACGGCTTCCCAGATCCACGGGATTTTTTCCGAAAATGCCCATTTTTGCAAACTCATCTATGGGCTTTCCCAGAGAATTGGCAAAGGTCTCCAGAAAGGAGCCGCAGCCCGAGGAGCAAGCCTCGTTGAGCATTATACTGTCAACCGTGCCGTTTTTTATCTTAAAGCACTTTATGTCCTGCCCGCCGATATCCAGAATGAATTCCACCTCGGGAAGAAAATGCTTTGCGGCGGTAAAATGGGCAATAGTCTCCACAACGCCCATATCCACTCCGAAGGCGTTGGTGATAAGCTCCTCGCCGTAGCCGGTTACCGCTGATGATGCTATAGCTATCCTGTCAGAGCAGAGCCCTCTTATTTTCTTAAGCTCCTCCAAAACCACCCTTACCGGCTCGCCCTTATTGGAGGCGTAGTAGGAATACAAAATCTCCTTTTTCTCGGATATAAGACAAAGCTTTGTGGTGGTGCTTCCGCAATCTATTCCCAGATAAGCCTTGCCGCTGTAGGAGGCTATATCACCCCTTGCAACGTCTGCTCCGCAATGGCGAAGCCTGAAGGCCTCGTATTCCTCCTCTGAATCAAACAAAGGCGGCATGGTCCTTGTAAGCTCTGAAGCCTCTCGGCTTTTTTCTATCCTATCAATAACGAGATCAAGCTCTAATTCGTTTGTAAGTCCCGATGCGTACAAGGCCGCTCCCATTGCCACCGCAACAAGAGCAAAATCGGGAAAGACGGCGTTTTCGTCACTGAGACAAAGAGTCCTTTTGAAAGCTTTCCTCAGCCCCCTGTTAAAGTAAAGGGGACCGCCCAAAAACATTACCTTACCCTCTATTTTCCTGCCTCTTGCAAGGCCCGCAACGGTCTGATTCACCACCGCCTGGTAAATGCTTGCGGCAATATCCGCCTTGGATGCGCCTTGATTCAAAAGCGGCTGAATATCGCTTTTTGCAAAGACTCCGCAACGGGATGCGATGGGATAGAGCCTTTCGCTTCTGAGGCTGTACTCATCAAGCTCATCTGCGGTAAGATCCAGCAGAGTAGCCATCTGGTCTATAAAGGCACCCGTGCCGCCCGCGCAGCTTCCGTTCATTCTTTCCTCGGGGGTGCCCTTTAAAAAGATTATTTTTGCATCCTCTCCTCCAAGCTCGATAACGGTATCGCAATCGGGATCTATGCGCTTTACCGCCTCGCTTGTGGCAAAGACCTCCTGAACGAAGTCAAGTCCCGCACCCTGGGCGATGCCAAGTCCCGCCGAGCCGCTCACGGCAGCCTTAAGACTTATATTTCCGTAAAGCTCTCTTACCTCTTTTAAAAGCTCTGCAGTCTTTTCTCTCGGGCAGGAAAGATGCCTTGAATATTTTTTATAAAGGATATCTCCATCCTTAACCAAGCAAAGCTTTGCGGTGGTAGAGCCGATATCGATACCCAGATAAAACCCGTTTTCGCCTTTTTTCACTTAAATAAACCCCTCGCAAGACATATAGCGCTCACCCGAGTCGGGCAAAAGCACGCATACGTTCTTAAAGCCTTCGTTTTTTATTAATTCCACTGCCGCACCGAGTGCCGCACCCGAAGAAATGCCTACGAAGATGCCTTGAGTTCTTACAAGCTGCTTTGACATTTCAAAGGCTCTTTTTCCGCTGACCGTCACTACCCTGTCAACGTAGTCAAGATCCAATATTTCAGGCTTAAAGCCTGCGCCTATACCCTGGATGCTATGCGCTCCCGCCTTACCTTGGGTAAGGAAGGGACTATCCTCGGGCTCGGCTCCGCAAACAAAAATATTCTTATTCTTCTCTTTTAAGAATCTACCCACTCCCGTTACCGTGCCGCCCGTGCCGATACCTGCCACGAAGGCATCTATATTGCCCTCCAGAGCGGAGTATATCTCCGGCCCCGTTCCCAGATAATGAGCATCGGGATTGGAGGGATTGGTAAACTGAGATGGGATAAAGCTCTTTTTATAGCTCTTGCTAAGCTCCTCGGCCTTTTCTATCGCGCCCTTCATCCCCATGGCTGCGGGGGTCAGAACGAGCTCGGCTCCGTATGCCTTCATCAAAAGCCTTCTTTCCTCGGACATACTCTCCGGCATAACTATTACGGCTCTGTAGCCCTTGGCGGCACAGACCGCACAAAGCCCTATTCCCGTATTACCCGAGGTAGGCTCAATTATCACGGTATCCTTATCTATAAGCCCCGCCTTTTCTCCGTCAAGGATCATTTTCAGGGCGACTCTGTCCTTTGATGAGCCGGAATTATTAAACATTTCAAGCTTTGCAAAAATTTTACCGTCAATGCCCATTTTTTTGCAAAAGCCGTCGATCCTTACCAAGGGAGTATTACCGATAAGACCCGAAATATCGCTGACAAAATTCATTATTTATCCAACCTTACAATATCCTCAAGACTCTCTCTTTCCACGACCACCCTCGCGCTTTTATCCCTTATCATAACGATGGCAGGTCTTGGAAGTCTGTTATAGTTTGACGCCATGGAGTAGTTATAGGCTCCCGTTGTGCAAACGGCGATAAGATCGCCTCTTTTAACCGTAGCGGGAAGCTTGATGCTTTCCTGGATAACGTCACCGCTTTCACAGCACCTTCCCACAAGGTCGCAGCTAAAGGTATTTTCCTCATTCATTTTATCGGGACAAAGAACTGTGTATTTTGAGCCGTAAAGAGCAAATCTGGGATTGTCGGTCATGCCGCCGTCTATACTCACGTAATTCTTATAGCCCGGGATCCTCTTAACGCTTCCCACGGTGTAAAGAGTCATTCCCGCATCGGCTACTATGCTTCTGCCGGGCTCCATGTGTATCTTAGGAAGCTTAAGAGAAAGCTTTTTGCAAAGATCTGCAACAAATTCACTGACCAGGCGAAGATTATCACCGATATCTATGAAGGGATCGTCCTCCACGTATCTTACTCCGTAGCCGCCTCCCAGATCCAGGATCTCTGCCTCATATCCAAGCTCGGCTTTTACTCTTGCTACGTATTCGAGCATAATTTTTGCCGCATCGAAAAACACAGTGCTGTCAAAGACCTGACTGCCCACGTGGCAATGGAAGCCGCAAAGCTCCACGCCCTCAAGGGAGAGTGCGGTTCGGGTAATATCAAATGCCTGACCCGTTTCGATGGCAGAGCCGAACTTACTGTCCACCTTGCCCGTTGCCACGGCCTCATAGGTGTGGGGATCTATACCGGGGGTCAGCCTTAAAATGACCTTTTGAGTGATATTTCGCTCTTTTGCGACAGAGGATATAAATAAAAGCTCCTCCTCGCAATCACACACAAAATATCCTATACCCCTTTCAATGGCAAAGGCTATATCCTCGTCGGTCTTATTATTTGAATGGAAAAATGCTCTCTTGAGGGGAAAGCCCGCCTTAAGGGCAGTATATATCTCACCTCTGCTGACAACGTCAACGCACATCCCCTCCTGCATTGCGATCCTGTAGATCTCGGCAAAGCTTGCCGCCTTGCTTGCATAGCAGACAGAGGAGCCTTGGGGAAAATATTTTTTCATTGCCTCCGTATACACGCGGCAATTGGATCTGATCCTTTCTTCATCGAAAAGGTATAAGGGGGTGCCGAAGCTTTTTGCAAGGTCTGATACGTCCATTCCCGCAAAATAAAGCTTGCCTCGGGAATCTTTTGTTATATTATTGCAGATCATAAGGACTCCTAAAAAAAATATCGCCTTTTATTATACTACATATTAACAAAAAAGTCAATGAGAGTTAAAAACGCCGCCCCTATTTTTTTATAAAATCAGCCTTAGGCGAGGTATTGAAAAGCCTTTTATACGCCTTATAAAAGCTTACGTAATCGTTAAAGCCGCAGTCACTGCTTACCTGATTGGGGTTAACACCGTCCCTTAAAAGCTTTTGAGAATGAAAGAGCCGCTTTAAAAGAATGTAGTTATAAAGGGTGGTTCCCATATCCTTTTTGAAGATACGGTTAAGCTGAGATCGGCTCAAAAAGAACTCACTTGAAAGCTTTTCAAGGCTGAGAGTGTCGAAAAGGTGAGTGTTTATGTAATCGGAAAGATGGCTTGCAACGCTCTGCTCGGGAAGCTTGGTCTCGGAGACGATCCGTTCATAGCAGGAGCTGAGCTCACATAAAAGCGCAGACAAAAATATCTTCTTTTCCCAAAACTTACAGCAGGAGCAGATCCTTTCAAAATAATAACCCCATTTATTATCGGGAAAAAGCTCGGCGGGATAGTGATTATACATTCCAAGGGGTCTGTCTTTAAAAATGGAAAGCATCCTTCCCTCCTCGTCCACCGAGGAAAATATTCCGGGATCGAAATTTATTACTCCCCTGCTGTATACCGCATTGGATCTGAGCTTTAAATAATGGCTCTCGCTTTTGCGCATAAGCATAATGTCGCCGCTTTTAAGGGAATATACGTTTCCCTCGACGGCGTAATCCGCATCCCCGCTGATAAAATAAAGTATTTCATAAGTGGAGTGAGCGTGCATCTCAAAGCGCTCTTTCATCGGCGTCGGGTTGGTAACTATACCGCCCGTTATCGCTTTTGAACTCACAAAAATCACCTCCTTAGGATAATTATATCACACGATGCGCATTTTTTCAATGTTTTTTTGAAGTCCAATAAGCATTTTGCTACTAATTTCAATTGATTAATTTCAGGAATATGATAAAATGTATATGATAAAATGAAGGAGGTATCTTATGAAACTGACAATGAGATGGTACGGCGATGACGATCCCGTTACCCTGAGCCATATCAGACAGATCCCCACCATGACGGGAATCGTTTCTGCGGTATACGACGTCAGCCCCGGAAAGGTATGGAGCAACGAAAGCATTGAGGCGCTAAAGGCAAAGGCAAACGCCAACGGGCTTGAATTCGAGGTAGTTGAAAGCGTTCCCGTTCCCGAGGATATAAAGCTCGGCAACGAAAACGCAGACGAGCTTATAGAAAACTACTGTGAAAACGTAAGAAGGCTGGGAAAAGCGGGAGTAAAATGCATCTGCTATAACTTTATGCCCGTTTTCGACTGGCTGAGAAGCGAGCTGGAGCACCAGCAAAAGGACGGCGCCAACGCCCTTGCCTACGACCAGAAGACCGTTGAGGCAATGGATCCCTTAAAGGGCGATCTTTCCCTTCCCGGCTGGGATGCAAGCTACACCAAGGATCAACTCAAGGGCCTTATAAGCCAATATCACGAGCTTGGTGAGGAGGGACTTTGGAAAAACGTTGAGAAATTCCTTAAAAAGGTCATTCCCGTAGCAAAGGCGGCAAAGGTCAATATGGCGATCCATCCCGACGATCCGCCGTGGGGTATGTTCGGACTGCCCAGAATAATCACCACCGAGGAAAATCTTGAAAGATTTTTATCCATAGTAGATGAAAAGGAGAACGGTCTTACCTTCTGCACCGGGTCATTGGGTGCGGCGGTCTCCAACGATCTTGTAAAAATGGCGGGTAAATTCGCAAAGCGTATCCATTTTGCCCACCTGAGAAACATTCTCATCACCGGAGACAGACAGTTTGAGGAGGTAGGACATCCCTCCAAGTGCGGCTCCTTTGATATGTACGCCATTGCAAAATCTCTTATCTCCAACGGCTTTGACGGCTACGTCAGACCCGACCACGGAAGAATGATATGGGGCGAAAAGGGCAGATACGGCTACGGTCTTTACGACAGAAGCCTCGGTGCCACCTACCTTGCAGGCATCTTTGAGGCGGCTGAAAAGGAATTAAAGAAATAAAGAGGAAGAATATGAACAGAGTTATAGTTATAACCGGCGCAGGCGGAGTTCTGTGCTCAGGCTTTGCAAAGCATCTTGCCGCATCCGGTGACAAGATCGCTCTTCTGGACTTAAACTACGATGCCGCGAGGAAGGTCGAGGACGAGATCAATTCCCAAGGCGGCATATCAAAGGCCTACAAGTGCAACTGCCTTGAAAAGGAGAGCATCGAGGAGGTCCACAGCCTGGTTTTGAGGGATCTGGGAAAATGCGACGTTCTTATCAACGGCGCAGGCGGAAACAATCCCCGTTGCACCACCGCAAAGGAGGAATACACCAAGGGAGACGAGGAGCTGACAGAGGAATTGACCTTCTTCAACATAGATCCCAAGGGCTTCGACTTCGTTTTTGACCTTAATCTCAAGGGCGTGCTCCTTCCCAGCCAGGTGTTTATGAAGGATATGCTCTCAAGAGAGGGCTGCTGCGTGGTCAACATCTCCAGCATGAACGCATACCGTCCCCTTACCAAGATCCCCGCATACAGTGCGGCAAAGGCGGCGGTAACAAATCTAACAAGCTGGCTTGCGGTACACTTTGCCAAGGAGGGCATAAGAGTCAACGCAATAGCACCCGGATTTTTTGTGACCAACCAAAACAGAGCGCTTCTTTTTACCGAGGACGGCAAGGCTACCCCCCGCACCGAAAAGATACTGCGCTCCACTCCCATGGGACGCTTCGGCGAGGCAAAGGAGCTTTTGGGTTGTCTGGATTGGCTTACCGACAGTGAAAGATCGGGCTTCGTCACGGGCATAACAGTTCCCGTTGACGGCGGCTTCAGTGCATATTCGGGAGTTTGATGATGAAAAGCTTTAAATTATACGCCTTCGCGGACGAGGCAAGCAGCAATATAGACGAGCAGATAAAAGCAATGAAGAGAAACGGTCTTTCGGGACTGGAGATAAGAAACGTAGACGGCGAGAACGTTGCGAAAATATCCCTTGAAAAGGCAAAGGAGGTTAAGGAAAAGCTTGATGCGGCAGGCCTTATCACCTTCAGCATAGGAAGCCCCATCGGAAAGATCAAGATCACCGATGAATTCGCAGCTCATCTTGATAGCTTCAAGCACTGTCTTGAGATAGCCGCAATTCTCGGCGCAAAAAACTTCCGCCTCTTCAGCTTCTACACCCCCAAGGGCGAGGATCCCTCCCCCTACAAGGACGAGGTTTTGGAAAGGCTATCCCGCTTTTGCGAGGCTGCCGAGGGAAGTAAGGTTACCCTCTGCCACGAAAATGAAAAGGGAATTTACGGAGACCTTGCTCCCCGTTGCCTGCAGATACACGAGGCTATCCCCCAATTAAAGGCGATCTTCGATCCCGCAAACTACGTTCAGTGCCACCAGGATACCCTTGAGGCATACGAGCTTTTGAAGGATCACATCCATTACCTCCACATTAAAGACTCTCTCAAGGACGGCTCTATAGTACCCGCAGGAAAGGGTGTGGGAAACATTAAGGAAATTCTTTCCAAAACAAGGGCAAGTGATTTGACTATCGAGCCTCATCTCAAGGTATTCGACGGCTTGGGCGAGCTGGAGGACGATTCCAAATCCGACGAGGAGAAGCTCAAGAACGTTTACACCTATTCATCCAATGACGAAGCCTTTGATGCCGCTTGCAAGCATCTTAAGGAACTTATAAAATAAGGAGAACAAAAAAATGATAGTCGGAGCACAGTTTTATACTTTAAGAGAATCCTGCAAGGATCTTGAGGGCTTTGCCGAGAGCCTTGCAAGAGTAGCCGACATCGGTTACACCACGGTACAGATCTCGGGCATTTGCAGCTATGAGCCCCAGTGGCTTGACGAGCAGCTCAAGAAGAACGGACTTAAGTGCGTTCTCACCCACAAGAGCCTTGACCTTATGAAGGAGGATGCCACCTCCCTTTGCAAGGAGCACGACGTTTACGGCTGTAAATACATCGGTCTGGGCTCGTACAAATTCGAGGAGGGCATATCAAGCGAGGTCGAGGAGTTTAAAAGGATCGCAACCCCAATAGCCGAGGAATTTAAAAGAAACGGCAAGTACTTGATGTACCACAATCACGCAAAGGAATTCAAAAAGAACAACAACGTTACACTTATCGAAGAAATGAGCCTTGCAATGCCCGCAGATCTTATGGGCTTTACCCTTGATACCTATTGGGTGCAGGTTGCGGGCGGCGACAGTGCTCAGTGGTTGAGAAGGCTGAAAAACAGAGTGCCCTGCATCCATCTTAAGGATTGCGGCTACAAGCAGATAATGCTCCCCGTCGGCGAAGGAAACATCAACTTCGATGCAGTCTTTGCAGCTGCAGAGGAGGCGGGAACCGAATATATGCTGGTAGAGCAGGACAACTGCAACGGCGAGGATCCCTTCGACTGTATGAGACGCAGCTACAATAACCTCAAAGCCTTCGGCTTCAGATAATAAGGAGAAGAAAATGGATAAGATAAAGCTTGGAATAATCGGAATGGGCAATATGGGCAGAGGCCACGCCAAGAATCTTATTGAGGGCAAATGCCCCGAGATAGACTGGGTAGCCGCCGCAGATATCAATCCCGAAAGAATAGAAGCCGCAAAAGCCGACAGAAGCGACAAGGTGGTATATTTTGATGACGCAATAAAAATGCTGGACAGCGGTCTTATCGATTCCTGCCTCATCTGCGTGCCCCACTACGATCACGCAAAATATGCAATCGAGTGCATGAAAAGATCCATCCACGTTATGTGCGAGAAGCCTGCGGGAGTTTATACTCTTCAGGTAAGAGAAATGAATAAGGTAGCCGACGAGCATCCCGAGGTAAGCTTCGGTATGATGTTCAATCAGAGAACAAACCACGTTTACCGCAAGGTAAGGGAGCTTGTTCAAAGCGGCGAATACGGCCGGATCCGCAGAGTTAACTGGATCATCACCAACTGGTACCGCTCTCAGGCATACTACGACAGCGGTGATTGGAGAGCCACCTGGAGCGGCGAGGGCGGCGGTGTTCTTCTCAATCAGTGCCCCCATCAGCTGGACCTCTGGCAGTGGATCTGCGGAATGCCCGTAAAGGTGCTTACAAAAATGCACTTCGGCAAGTGGCACGATATAGAGGTAGAGGATGACGTCAGCACCTACGTTGAGTACGCCAACGGCGCAACGGGTGTGTTTATTGCATCCACCGGCGATGCGAAGGGCACAAACCGTCTGGAGATCCAGCTTGACAAGGCAAAGATAGTATGCGACAGCAAGACCATCGACCTTACAGTATACGCTATGACAGAGCAGGAATTTTCAAGATCGGCTACCACCTCCTTTGCTCAGCTTGACAGTGAAAAGATAGAGGTTGAGACCGACGGACTCAATCCTCAGCATTACGGCGTGCTTAATGCCTGGGCTGCAAACATTCTCAGAAAGGAGCCCCTTGTTGCCGACGGCAGAGAGGGCATCAACGGACTTCTCATCTCCAACGCCATGCATCTGAGCGCCTTTTTGAACAAGGAGATAGAGCTTCCCTTTGACGAGGAGCTTTATTACGAGGAGCTTAAGAAGCGCATTGCCACCAGCAAGAGAAAGACCAACGTTGTCAGCTCTGTTGCAGACACCTCATCAAGCTACGGCGGAACAAAATGAGCCTCACTCCCTTAAGAATCGCCGTCATCGGCGTCGGAAACATAGGCTCAGCCCACGCAAAGACCCTTTATACGAATTCGGTAGAGGGCGCGGTTTTGTCGGCTGTTTGCGATACGGATCCGAAAAAGCGGCTTATCGCCCAAGAGGAATATAAGGGCGTCAGGGCGTTTGCATCCACAGAGGAGCTTTTCAAGGCAAGGGTCTGCGATGCGGTGATAGTATCCGTACCCCACCCCTCTCACGCCGAGGTATGCCTTCAAGCCTTGAGTGCTGATCTTCACGTTCTGGTGGAAAAGCCCGTGGACATTACGGTTACCAAGGCAATCCAATTGAACAAAGCCTTTAAGGCAAGCGGCAAGGTCTTTGGAATAATGTTCAACCAAAGGACAACGCCTATTTTCCAAAGGGCAAGAGAGCTTGTAAGAGGAAGGGAATTGGGCGAGGTCAAAAGAAGCGTGTGGATAATCACCAACTGGTACAGAGACCAGGCTTACTATGACAGCGGCGATTGGCGCGCAAGCTGGCAGGGCGAGGGCGGCGGAGTTTTAATGAACCAAGCCCCCCACAATCTTGATCTGTGGCAGTGGATATTGGGTATGCCCAAAACCGTAAGCGCAAGCTGCGAATACGGCAAATACCACAATATCGAGGTGGAAGACGATTGCACCATCAACGCCACCTGGGAAAACGGGGCAAAAGGCGTTTTCATCACCTCTACAGGCGAGTATCCGGGCACAAACAGATTGGAGATATCCCTTACAAAGGGCAAGATGGTTCTTGAAAGCTCCACCCTGAAGCTTTGGAAGTATTCCAACGACGAGCGGGAGTTTTGCTTTGATCCCTCGAAAAAGCCCTCAAAGGAGGAGGTAGAATATTCGGAAACGGTCTTTGAGCCTCACAGAGGCGGTCACAGACTTATAGTTCAGAATTTCACCGATGCCATATTAAAGGGTGCGGAGCTTTTAAGCCCCGGCTATGACGGTATCAACCAGATCAGCCTTACAAACGCCGCTTATTTGTCCCAATGGCTTGATAAGCCGGTCACCCTCCCCTTTGATAACGAGCTTTACGATAAGCTCTTGGAGGAAAGGATAAAAAATTCCGTTACGTCTAAAAAGGAAGGCGAATTTTCACCTCAAAGCACCTATAAGGATCGTTGGCAGGTAAATTGGTAAATAGAGATCCCTTGGAGTAGAAGCCCTACCCCAAGGGATTTTTTTTGAAATAATCAACATAAATTATTTAAAGTAAAGCATCGTCCGCTTTGTCAGTGCTTACTTCATCAACATTAAAAGTTTTTTGCCTACTTTTTTTCAAAAAAGTAGGTTGGCTCCACCTTTTTTCAAAAAGGTGGAAAAAAAGGTGGAAAAAAGATAAGGAGTCGGACGGATCCGACTCCTTAAAGAGCTTATTTAAGCATTATAGCGGTGTAGCCCGTGATCTCAGGGAGAGTAACGGTGGTGTATCCGTCGGCATAGACGCAAGAAAGCTCCTTCATTTCGGGAAGGACGGTAGCCTTTTGGTACTTGCCCTTTACCGAGAGCTGCCTTCCTGCGGGAAGAACGTTGTGCTCGTCGATGATACCTCTGTTGCCCCAATGCTCGGGATAGGTGACCTTTACGTGAAGAATAGCATAGCCGTCGCCAAGTCGAAGAGACGCGCGGGAGGTAGAGGGAAGAGAGTCAGCCATAAGGATGCGTTCGGGCAGTAGCTCGTTTATGAAGTGAGCAATGAGCTCTCTGTGGAACAGTGCGCCGAACTCCATATAAGCCTTGAATATATCAAAGCAGAGATGAACTCTGTTACCCTTGCGTGCGATGGCACTGTAGCCTGCGGGATCCTTGGGCGGAACGTAGAAGTAGCCGTGGAAGCCGTCGAAGATCTTGTTAAAATAAGGCTCGACGTAATCGCTGACACTGTATTTGCTCTTCATTTTTATTCCGCAATACTTCTGGCCGTAGACCTCGCCCTCGAAGGTGTAGAAGCCTTCATCGTTGGTATCGGGTGTAAATTCGTCGACGTAATCCCAGATGCAGTCCTTTCTGATACTGCATCCGGTAGAAAGCACGGCACCCTTGAAGGAATTGAGCTTTTCGGCAAGCTTGTCAGTGATCTTGATCTCGTCGGGGAGAATAAGAAGCTTGTAGTGGGAAAGCTCCATATCCTCGTTAACAACGTCATAGCTTAATTTCAGCTCGCTCATCATTCTTGCAACGCCCTTGTCGGCGGTGGTAACGGGGGTGAGAACGTTTTCTGCAGTGACCTTGTTTCTGAGGATCGCCGCTTCAACTGCGGGCTTGGTATTGTCGGTGTAGGGCTCGAGGCTCTTGACGAAGGAATACATCTTTCCCACCTGGCGGTAAAGCTTTTTATCCAGACCGTC
Source organism: Oscillospiraceae bacterium (assembly GCA_015063985.1). Classification (GTDB taxonomy): domain Bacteria; phylum Bacillota; class Clostridia; order Oscillospirales; family SIG627; genus SIG685. The sequence goes on from SVTC01000023.1 coordinate 18,910, forward strand.
TCTGGGGTGCATATTGTCGCCAACCGAGGGGTAGAAGCCGTAGAGAAGTGCGTCATAAACGTCGTTCTCCAGTGCGGCATCGGGCTTGGAGCCGCTGAAGTCGCCCCAGCAGGTAACCATTCTGCCCGTCATATACACAAGATCCTTTCCTCCCGCATTGTTGCGGTGGTAGGGCGCTTGAGCCGCCACGAAATCATATCCCCATCTGTAGGTGGGAAGACACTCCAGCTCAAGATGAGAGCAATAGGGTGCGGTTCCCTCGTAGGGGAAGCTGTTGATGTAGAAGCGGATATCGGAGGGCACGAGCTTGGACATTTCATCGAAAACACCAAGAAGGGTATCCACCGCGAAGGCAAATACAGCCTTGTCGTCGGTGATGTCTATCCCCTTTTCGGTCATAAGCTTAACGCATTTGGGACAGTAGCAGCTTCTGGGGATCATACAGTCAAGGAATATGCCGTCGGGCTTGTATTCCAGGACCTCCATAACCTCCTGCTTGAGATAATCTCTGTAGCCCGTATTGAAGCAGGGCGCACGGAAGTAATGATTGTAAACGGGATTCTCCTCGTATACTCTGCCCTTGCCGTCAACGCGCATAAAGTCCATACGCTCGGTAAGAAGCTGATGGTTGAGCCCCGCATTGATGTAAGCGGTAACACCGATATCTCTCTTGTGGCATTCCTTAATGGTGTCGCCCAACAGATCTCCCGTCATATGGGGATAGGGTGTACCCAGCCTTGTGGGATAATAGGAGAAGCCGATATTGCATCTTGCAAAGACGTTTACGTAGTCAACGTTGGCATCGGCAAGGGTTTGGGCAAGCTCAGCCGCATCAAACCTTGTGCCGAAATCCGTTATGCGGGGCATAGTATGGAAATCTATATGCACCGCTCTTTTCATAGGTCTCATTTTGCCACCTCAGACTATCCTATTCTTAAGATATTCCAGGCTGAGCTCGACCATCTTATCACCAAGCTCCTTATTTGCCTCGTAAGCGGATTTGGTAAACCAATGATCGATATCGCCCAGTCTGTCAAGCTTGATGGCATCGGGATAGAGGCTCATAAGAATACTGGATTCAAACTTACCCGCGTGATCGTAGCCGGTAGCGTTCTGGACCTCTGTTGACATTGTGGGAATGACCTTGATCCAGCTGAAGGGATCGTCGCCGCCGCCAAGCTCGTCGTAGTAGCTTGAATAGCTTTCGCTGCCCCACCAGCCCTGACCTCTTGTCTTTTCCATATATGCCATGGTTGCGCGCTTTGCCGCCTTCATATAGGAAAGGGTCATGGGCATAAGGGATTCCTGCTCAAACTGATGGTGGATCACCACGTAAATATTTCTGAAGCCCGAAGCAAGAAAGCTTTGGAATACGTAGAACAAATAATTCTCAAAGGCGTTTTCCTCAACGTGCACGGTGCCGCTTTTTTCATCGGCAACGGCATAGCTGGAGGGGCTGTATGCAACGGTAGGCGCAATGCAGAGCTCCTTTGACTCGCTGAGCTTCTTGACAAGACCCTCTGCAATAAGGGTATCACAGCCGTAGGAGCAGTGAGCGCCGTGATATTCCACGGTGCCGCCAACGATGACCAAGGGAATATTCTCCTTCTTCACCTTATCGGTCTCACGGGGAAAACAGAAATTAAGTTCCATAATTTGCTCCTTTCTTACTCTGTATAGCCGAGTGTTGTGTAATAGGCAAGATTTGTCTGACGGTTATCAAGTCTGCCGTACTGAAGCACGATATCACAGCTTGACGTGACCTTCATTGCGTACTGAGTCTCGTAGGGTACCTCAAAGCCGCACATATCCTCAAGATCGTTCATTCTGAAGCATCTTACTCTGCCGGGAAGAACGGTCCAGGTAATATCTGCGTCGCAATCCTTATCCACAAGATATATCTTTACCTTAATGTTTGCCACCTCGTCGGTGTCGTTAACTATAATAACGGATTCGTGTCCCTTCAAAACTCCCTCACCGGGGTAAGGCAGCTCACAGTCGGGGATTATCCATACTTTCTTTCCTATAGCCATATCAGAAGTCCAGCTCAATGATTCCTTTCTCGATATAGTCGGTCATGGAATGACAGCCCTTATCGGTTACTGCAATACCCTTCTCCCAGCGGCATCCGAAGGTGGGACCGGAAATGAAGGTATCTACCTGGAAGGTCATATTCTCCTGGAGGAGATAATCGCTGGAGGTCTCCATCCAGGGAGCCTCTACCTCGATCATACCCGTGCCGTGGCAGGGACCGTATACGTAGTTGGAGGCATAGCCCTTATCCTCATAAAGCTTATAGAACCTCTTTGCGATATCGCTTGCCATTACACCGGGCTTGATCTGCTCAACGGTCCACTGATGTGCCTGACGGCAGAACTCAACAAGCTCTCTTCTCTCGCCCTCAAGCTTGCCCAGAATAACGGGAAGTCCGATGGAGGGAGAATAGCCGTCGATCTTAGCGGAAAGGTTGAGCTGAACTATATCGCCCTTGCCGAGCTTTCTGTAGCTGGAACGGCTGATAGCGTGACGGGTGGATTCCTCGCTGAATACGTACATGGGAAGACCCTCGTACTCTGCGCCGTTTTCGTAAATCACTCTCTGTGCGATACCGACCATTTCAAGCTCGGTAACACCGGGACGAAGGTTCTTAATGACCTCATCGGTAGCAAGCTCGATGATCCTGAAGCCCTCCTGGATGCAGGCGAGCTCGTTCTTACTCTTGATCTGACGAAGCTTTACCATAATATCGTTACACTTAACGATCTCGGCCTTGGGATAATTCTCCTTCAAGCCCTCATAGATGGGCAGTGTGCACTCAACGTAGCTTCCAAGACCGATCTTGATATTCTCGCCGCTTACTCCGATAGCCTTGAATACGTCCTTGAAGCTGGAGCACTTAAGCTCGGGATAAGAGGGGTCTGCGCTCTCTCTGAACTCAAGAAGGCAAAACTGCTTTTCGATCTTTCCGAAGTCCTTTGCAAAAATGGAGCATTCGGGTCCAACCAAAAGCGCCGCGTCTCCCGTTGCGGAAATGGCCACGCCCGCTCTCTCAAACAAGGGCCAGAAGCCGGAAAAATACCTTGCGTTTGCGTAATCGCTCTCGGTGGAGGACACGACCATAACGTCAAGCCCCTTCTCTCTTACAAGAGCTGCCGCTCTGGCAATACGCTCCTTATACTCATAATCGGGAATACAAATTCTGCTCATAACTTTTCTCCTCTTGTTTTAAAATATTAAGGTTATTTATCTAACCGACTCAATTATACTATTCAATTAGATTTTTGTCTTTGAAATATATTTAGATTTTTTTGCACAATATTAAATTAATTTAATTTTTTCTATTGAAATATTTAACCAAAGGGAGTACAATACCATTGGAGGTGCGTTAGTATGGAGTTTAAATTAAAAAGCTTTAAAAAGGAGCTGGAGGTACTGAGGATGGCAAACGTCCATTACTTCGAGTTCACCAACAAATACCACACCGCCAGCGACAGGCATCCCTTCAGAGAGCTGATCTACGTAGACAGCGGCACCTTGACCGTCAGATCCGACGGCTATGAAGGAGCCCTGACGAAAAACAGTCTTATAATCCACAAGGCAATGGAGGCACATTCCTTAAAGTGTCCCGACGATGCCCCCTGCAACGTTATAATAATCGGCTTCGAGTGCAAATGCGAGGCTCTTGACCGCTTCAGCTCTCAAGTCACAGAGCTGGACGGAGAGCAGCAAAATCTTCTTTCCGAGATCATCCGCGACGGACGAAGCGTCTTTCTTCCGCCCTACGACCAGCCCTCCCTGAAGGATATGAAAAAGCGCCAAAGCTTCCCCTTCGGTGCGGACCAGATGATAAAAATAAAGCTGGAGCTTCTCCTCATCAACCTTGTGCAGGCATCAAACTCCGCCCCACACGCCACCCCAAGCTTTATCCCCCAATCCAAAATAAGCGACGTAACCGACTATCTTAACCAGAATTACCACTCCCAGCTCAGCCTGGATGAGCTTTGCTTTCTCTTCAAGACCAACAAAACAAGCCTTTGCTCCCACTTCAAGCAGGCTCACCAATGCACCATTATAGACTACGTCAACAGACTCCGGATCAAGGACGCCAAAATGCATCTGAGAGAAGGCAAGCTCAACATCACCCAGATATCCCAAGCTCTCGGCTTCTCCTCCATCCACTACTTCTCCAGAATATTCAAAAAATACACCGGCTTCTCCCCTGCCGCCTACACCCTCAGCCTAAAATCCAAATTCGACCTACCTTTTTGAAAAAAGGTGGAGCCAACTTACTTTTTTGAAAAAAAGTAAGCAAAAAACTTTTAATGTCGATCGGGTTTAGTTTAACATAGCGCTCGATGGGTTTCTTTGCTGTATGGGGCGCCACCCCATGCCCCGCCCTCTTTTTGAAAAAAGAGGGGCAAAAACTTTTATTGCAATTATTTTTGTAGGGACAGGCGTCCCCGACGGTCCGCAAATCGAATTAACCCAATACGGAGAAATTGCGGATAAATACATCAAACAATTAAATGATTTCTATGAACATTTGTCGGTTGAAAAATATGTCATAATGCCTAACCACATCCATTTTTTGCTTTGGGTAAAGGAAAATAAGACCGATAACGGACAGTCGAGGACGCCTATCCCTACAGGTAATGTTGTGGGGAGCGCTTGACCTCTGATTTGTTATGATTATCAAAAGATTAACTCTGTAATATAATGCCATCTCCGTCCTTATTACGACAAAAAGCCGATACGGATAATCCGTATCGGCTAAATCTTTATCATTTATAAACTCAGATATAAATTCTCACAAAACGTAATTTATTATTCCGATATAATGGCAGACCGTGCCAAGCAAAACGAAAACGTGGAAAACACTGTGGAAATACTTTTTCTTACTGCCGATGCCGTACAAAACGGCTCCGAGAGTATAAGCTATACCACCTGCAAGTATCCAATAAAAGCATCTTATATCGCAAGACTCAAGCATAGGGCCTATTGCCATAATAATGCACCAGCCCATACCGATATAGCAGATCATACTCAGCACTCTGTATTTTCTGAGATCTATTGCGGTAAATACCGTTCCAAACACCGCACAAGCCCACACCACACCGAATATGGTCCACGCCCAAACCGGCGAGACCACTCGCATATTGCCAAGGACAATGGGAGTATAAGTACCGGCAATAAGGTAAAAAATAGTGCAATGATCCATTACCTGCATTACCTTTTTTCCCATATTGGGCTTAAGACCGTGATAAACACTGCTCATAGTATAAAGAAGGATTATGGATGCACCGAAGATAGACGAGGTCACGATGCCCCAGGTATTTGAATTATTTACCGATACGACAATGCAGCTTACCAGCACCCATATACCGAATACAGCTCCCACAATATGGCTTATCATATTAAAAAGCTCTTCGCCAAAGGTATAGCGAGGCAGCAATCTGTCACGAAGCTTTGTTCTTTTCATTTTTACACCTCCCGTGTACAACGCGTATATTATATCATAAAACAATAAAAAATCAAAAGAAATATCCCCGAAAGAAAAGAATAACCCTCGGGGACAAGCCTTTATCTGCCTTTATTCTTTAATTTTCTTGCATTTATAAGAGTAAGCACCAATATAGCCACCAACGTGAAGGCGAGGGCGGAAAGTATAAGTATTATCACGGTGGGATCGTTGGTAAGAATATTGCCCTCGGAAGAAGTAGTATAAGGCGATGGAGCTGCCGTAGTGGTGGGAGCAACGTGGTTTACCGCATATTTGGGGAAAAGCTCCACGGATTTAATAAGCTGATCGTCGGCATATACCTCCGCCTTGCCCAAGGGCTCAATATCAAAGGGAGCATTGAGCTTATCGGGTACCTGAAGCTTATTTGTGATAACCGCATTCTTATAGCAAAGACTGTAAACGTCCTCGGGGCAAACAAGCTCCACCCTTGAAAGTCCGCCCTCCAAAACTTCCACGTTGCAAAGCACCTGATCCTTTGTCAGCACCTTCTCCACCTTGAAATTGTTAAAGGCGTAATCATAAAGATTCTTGGTATCGGTATAAGCGAGATTTCCTTGGTTTTTATCCTCTGCATTAAGATTTGCGCCCATAACCACAAGACAAAGCTCCATACCCTCCCTTTCTGCAGTGGAGGCAAGGCATCTGCCCGCCTGGGAGGTAAAGCCCGACTTTACTCCGCTCATCCCCTCGTAATAAAAGGAGCTTTGGGGATTAAGCATGGCAATGGTATAGGAAAGTCTTCTTTCCTTGGAGCGGCTCGTTGCGGGGATAGTGTAATCAAGGCTTTGGGTGATTTTTTTAAACTCGGAGTTTTTAAGAGCCTCCTTTAAAATTATGCCCATATCTCTCGCGGTGCTGTAATGAAGCTGTGCCTCCAAGCCGTGGGGATTGGCAAAGCAGGTATTCTCAAGCCCCAGCTCAGATACCTTATCATTCATCATCGCAACAAAGCTCTCCACGCTTCCGCCGCCGAAATGATATGCCAGAAGCTCGGCCGCATCGCAGGCACTGGGAAGCATCATAGCATAAAGAAGATCCTCGCAGGTAAATACCTCGTCGGACTTGATGGCGATGTTTGCTCCGCCCTCTTTTATTATCTCGGAATAAAGACCGTCGTCGGGCGAGGTAATAAGAGTATTCTTTATATCATCGCAGCTTTCAAGCACAACAAGGGCAGTCATTATCTTGGTCAGAGATGCAGGCGACCGTCTTGACTCGTCGCCCTTGGAATAAACAACGTCGCCCGTATCCAGACATTCCATATAAACACTCTGGGCGTTGGTATCAATGCTTATCTTAAGCCCATCATCCGCAAAAGCGTTAAAGGGCAATACACACAGAAGAAGGATTATAAGTAAAAAAACCGCACTCTTTTTCATCAGTGATCTCTTTTGAGCATCATTTCAGCCCATTTTATAATCAGATTTTTATATTTACTTTCGGGAAGACCCTCTATTGCCTCCAATGCCTTATTGGTGGCGTCGGCGGCATCGGCAAGAGTCATTTCCAAGGCACCGCAGCTTAAAATAAGGTCCCTTGCGGCAAAAAGCTGGGCTTCGGTTGCATTTCTGTTATTCATCGCTCTTTCAAGCACAGCCCTCTTCTCTCCTTGGCAGAGTGTATAGGCATAATGCTTTATCAGGGTGTTCTTACCCTCTCTGATATCGTTTAAAACGGGCTTACCAAAGGTCTTCTGATCGGAGGTAAGAGAAAGGATATCATCCTGAAGCTGAAACGCAAGACCGCACTCCAAGCCAAAGGTCATAGCCCTTTTGACCTCATCCGAAGTAAGGTCACTGCTGCCGAGACCGATCATCGTTCCCGCCATTGCGCAAAAGGCGAAAAGAGCCCCCGTCTTGCCATAGATCATATCAAGGCAGTGCTCCCTTTTTACCTCGCCCTGCAAAAGTCCGAAGCGGGTATCCAAAGCCTCGCCGTATATGAGCCTGTCAAGAATATCACCCTCCATAAGCTCGATAAGCTTAAGCACAACGTCGGATGAGACCTTATTTTCACTGAGCTTAACAAGGCTCCTGACACTGAGGGCGTGAAGGGAATCTCCTGCGAGAATAGCCGCATCCACACCGTATTCGAAGGCGTTATCACCCTCCTGCCTTGAGCCGAAGCTCTCCGCAATATGGTAATGGGTGCTCTTGGCGCCCCTTCTGGTGCTGTCCCGATCAATTATATCGTCGTGAACCAGAGTCCAATTATGAAAAAGCTCTATTGCCAAAGCCGCGTAAAGAGCTCTGTCTTCAGCCTCCGCTCCGCCGTATGCTCCAGCAAAAAGCCTTAAAAGAGCGGGGCGCAGTCTTTTTCCTCCGCGGAAGAAATACAAAAGAGCGCCCTCCTTTATCTCCTCCGGTGCAAGATAAGGAGTGGGAAGAGTCAGTGCCGCATTTTCAATAAGCTTTCCCGTATTCTGTAAATATTCCTTAAGCTCCAACATTTATCTCTCCGTCAAAAAATCAATAAAATCGCAGATCATTTTCCTCTGCCCCATAGAAAGGCTTAAGAATTTTTCATAGAACATTTCGCCCTGCTTGATGCTGTTACTGCTCACGGGAAGCTTTTTGGTATTATTCTCGAAGTTTAGCCCTGCACAGAACAAAAGATCCTCGCTTGTAACGTCGTTATCCGCATTCTGGGCTATCTTTTTAATAAGCTTGGGTCTGGGAGGATTCTCCTGCTGACATCCCGCAAGCTTTCTCATCTGTACGTAGCTTATATCACAATCTATAGAAAATTGACGCCAGCTTCTCGTGCCCTTTGCCTGTTCAAGAAGTATGGCGAATAGTTTTTTATTAAAAGCCATTTTATTACCCTTTCAAATATATTTACAATATTATAACTCATTTTTTCAATTAAGTAAATGGCGAAAACGAAAATAATGTAAATATTTTTATATCCGCTCCTCTCAGCCTATAGTAAAGTCCTCTTTTTAGTAATAAAAAAGGGGCACCCTCCTTAGGGAAGGTGCCGCAATTTCACTTATAAAGCTGACTTACAGATACTTCTTCAAAAAGTCTCTTGCCTTAATGATGTCTCTTGCGGGATCTGCGCCGGTCTCACGTTCAACGGTGAGGTAACCGTCAAAGCCAACGGATCTCAAAGCGGCAACGTACGCATCGAAGGCAACGTCGCCCTCTCCCAAGGGAAGCTCGATAAAGTAATCGGCAACGTTGAGAGCTTCTATTCCGCCGGTTGCGAAATGCTCGTAGATGATCTTGGGATCGGTCTTCTTAAGCATTCTGCCGTCCTTGGCGTGGGTATGAACGATATGCTTGCCCAAAAGCTTAACAGCCTCAACGGGATCCTGCGCGGTGACCATTACAAAGTTTGCGGGGTCAAGGTTAACTCCCACTCCCGCGCCTGCATCCTCAACAAAGCCCAGAAGAGTCTTAGCGGATTCGGGGCCCGTCTCTATGGCAAGAGTTACACCCTTTTCCACGGCGTATCTGCCGCACTTGGAAAGTGCTTCGGCCATAACCCCATAGGTGGGATCCAGCTTATCATCGGGAATAACGCCGATATGGGTGGTGACGACCTTGGTTTCAAAATCGTTCGCCAGGTCCACTATTCTCTTTGTTGCTTCTATTCTTGCGGGATTGTCGCAGGCTATCTGGAAGCCGTGGCCGCCCATATCGCCGCAAAGAGCGCTGACCTCAAGTCCGCAGTCCTTGAGCAATTTTTTATATTTCGCTCTGTCTGCGGCTCCCAGCACCTCGGGACTGAAGGAGCCTGTGGTAGCATAAACCTGAACACCGTTAAAGCCAAGCTCGCCTGCCTTCTTGAAGGACTCCTCCAAGGGAAGCTTGAAGCAATCGGTTATAACGCCTAATTTCATTTTATACCTCCACGCTGACTACCGTCTTATCTGTAGCATCAGCCTCCAGGATCGCATCTCTCAGCGCCATTACCTGGAGAGTCTGGCGAGTATCGAAGCTGCACTTGCCGGTTTCGAAGAATCTGACCACGTCCTTAAGGAGTCCGTTAAAGAAGGCCGATCTGAGCCTTACGTGCTTGCCGTTGCCCTCGTTCTGGGCACATACGGAAAAGTCGTAGGGACGTGCGTAGCAAATGGTAAATTCCTTTTCCTTGCCGACGCAACGGATGATACGCTGATCCTTCTGCTTGATAACGTCTACCTTATATTGATCAAAGCCCATCATTCTGATTGCTATCTCGCAGGTGTGGATTATATATTCGTTAAGGTTGCTTCCGCCGCCGGTGATGATCATAGCGGAGCAATTTCCGAGATCATCAAGCTCTGAGGAATATCTGAGAGCGGAGGAGGAGAAGAAGGGAACCTTATACTTCTCACTCAATGCAAATATCTTCCTTGCGGTCTCAAGATCGGGAGCAAAGGTCTTATCGATATAGATGATCTTTGCGTACTTGAATGCCTCCTCGGCGTAAGCAAGGTGGGTCTGGGGATCGGAGGGAGCAAGGATCATAACAACGTCGCTCTTTTCGCAGAGCTCCTTGATGGTGGCACACTTCTCGGCGCCGAATTTTTCGCACCAATCGTCGGTCTTCAGTCCGTTCCAGAGGCTTTCGTCAAGCTCTGCCCAAACGTATTTCACCTTATAGTCCGTTCCCAGCTCGCTGTTTGCCTCGTCAAGCCATGCGGGATAGTTATCGGCGTGCCATTCGTTTATATAATAATCTATAATTCCTATACTCTTCATCAGCACTGAACCTCTTTGCGGATATCGGCGGATCTGTACAGATAGTCAAGAAGCTTTGCGGTCTCCAGAACGTTTGCGATATTGCTCTTTGTCTTTATGCCGTTCTCGCAGGATTCCAAAAATGCAATATCCTCCTTGCGGAACATATTGGGGATCTCGTGATCGCTTTCGGTGGTCTCAAGAGTTTCGCCGTCAAAGAAGGTAAACTGCTTACCGTAGCTAAGTCTTGCACCGCCCTTGTCGCCGAGGAAATCAACGAACATTTCATTCTTTTCCAGGTTCTGAGCCCAAGCACCGTTAAAGGAGATGCTTGCCTTATCCGTACGAACGTAGCCGGAAATAAAGTCGTCAACGTCGTTGGTGCCGTTTTCGATATCGGAGGTCTCGGATGCCCACATCTCACTCTTGTGCTTGTAGGTCTTCATATCCTTAGCGATCTCGTTGTATGCGTCGCAGGTGAGATTCTCAAGCTTTGCACCGCCCAGAACGTAGAGGATAAGATCCAAAAAGTGTACGCCCCAGTCGATAAGAACTCCGCCGCCGGACTGGCTCTTGGTGGTGAAGGCACCGCCCAGACCGGGGATAGATCTGCAGTTTCTGAAGGAGCAGTAAACGTGGTAGATATTACCGAACTTGCCCTCCTTATTCATTTCTGCAAGCTTTTCAACGGATGCGTGATATCTGTTGCAGACACCGATGTTGAGCATAAGCCCTCTCTTGCTTGCTTCCTCTGCCATTTCGCAGCTGAGAGCATAGTTTACGGTGATAGGCTTCTCGCAGAATACGTGCTTGCCGGCTCTGAGAGCATCCATAGTAACGGTGTAATGTGCATAGTTGGGAGTGAGCACCCAAACTGCCTGAACCTCGGGATCGTTAAGTGCTACGTTGTAATCGGTGATGGCATTCTCAACGAAGGAATACTCATTTTTTGCCTTAAGCGCCTTTTCCTCAATAAGATCGCAGGCATACTTTACTCTCAGGCCCTCGATCTTTTCCATTGCGTGAAGATGGACCTGTGCGATCCTTCCGCAGCCTACGATAGCGACGATGTTTTTCATTTTGCTGACCTCTCTTTATGCGCGATGCGCTTATTATGTGATAATTGTACACCATCAAAAGGAATATGTAAATATCAATACTTTACTAAAAAGATGTCATTTTTTTGTATTTTGATTAAAATCGGCATTTTTCGATGGCTTTTTTGGCAAATTTTCTTGACAAGAGGGCTGTATTGGTCTATAATCGGCGTGAGGTGAGGATAATGGGCAAGCTAAAGGATGCAAGATACCATCTTGAATTCAATAAAACCGTCTGTCTCGAAAAGCTTGATATGATCCAGATCGGCAGGCTCCACTGCTCGGAGAATACGGTAGTGGGAAAGCATATGCATCTTGATTGGTACGAGCTTACCATAGTTACCGACGGAAACGGCGTAGTCTACACGGGAGATATTCCCGTCTCGGTCACAAGAGGAGACATCTACCTCTCCTACCCCTGCGATGCCCACGGTATAAGCTCCGACAGCAAAAACCCCTTAAGCTTTGATTTCTTTGCCTTCAAGCCAAAGGACGAGGCTTTAAAGGCCACGCTGAACTTAGCAGTGGAGAAAAGGCTGGATGCCCACCAGAGGATAATCCGCGATGAAAGGATAAGCTATCTTGTATCCAATGCAATCGGGGAAATGATAGGAAACGCCGCGGATCAGGAGGAGATCGTAAACGCCATTTCAAAGCTTATTACCGCATACCTTACAAGAGATCTTGCCGAGGTATACGCAAAGATGCCTCCCACAAGGGTGGATGCGGGAGAAAGCCTTTGCTTCAGGCTTATGAATTATATAGATACCCATCTTTATTCCGATGAAAACCTCTCCGAGCTTTCCCGGGTAACGGGCTACAATTACTCCCATCTCAGCACGCTCTTTAAAAAGCACACCAAAACAAGCCTTTTTGCCTACAGACAGTCCAAGCGCCTTGAGGCGGCAAGGATACTTTTAAAGGAAAACAAAAGGCGCATCGGAGAGATAGCAGACCTTTTGGGCTACTCCTCCGCATACGCCTTCAGTAAAGCATACCGCCAATATTTCGGTGTCAGTCCCTCTCATCACAGGAGCCGTGACTCTCAGGCATCTCAAGACTAAGATCAATAGGCGCTCTTTTGACGTCAAAGCAGAAAAGCTCCCTTTCATCCACGCTCATATTATATAAGGGAACAAAGCTCTCCCAGCCCAGCTCCTCTATCCACTGCGCCTCTGAGGCATAAAGGGGTATGAGAACGAAAAAGTTTATCGGCTCGCCCTTATCCCTCATCTGCATCACCGGAAAAACAAGAAAGCCATCATACCCCCAAGCCAAGAAGAACTCTCGGGGTGCCTTGATCACCTCGCCCATTTCAAAGGCTCTTTTTCTTTCAAAGGGCAAGCTTGAAGCATACTCCAGCACCCTTGAAACCTCCTCCAAGACCTTCAGATCACAGCAAAGCTCGCCAGTTGCCGACAGCATTATCTCGGCTCTTGCCCGACCGGGATCCTCCGCGGGCATTTTTTTATTACTCAGTCCTGCGCTGATAAAGCACTTGGAGTCTCCGTCGGGGGAAACAAGGCAAAGCTTAATCCCCTCACAAACAAAGTGAGTCAGGGCTATATCGCCAAATGCTTCGGTGATAAAATTCTTTAAGACTTCCATATCAGAGATTTTCAAACTTATTTATAAGATACCTTCCCGTCTTATAAGCAAGATCAAGTGCATCGGGAATAAGCTCGTCGGGGAATTTTCTGAGATAGGTAAGTATCTCAAAGGTGAATTCGCCCTGATATTGGATCTCCTTTAATGCCTCGAGGATCTTCGACCACTTGAAATCGCCTGTATAGGGCAGAACGTGTCTGTCGCCCAAGCCGTCGCCGTCGTGGATGTGCAACACCTCAAGCACGCCCTTTTTCATACCGCGGATAAAGTCCTCGGGTGCATAGCCGTTAAGGGATGCGTGGCCCGTATCTATGCAGGCGCAGAAGCAATCGGTGCCAAGTCTGAGAACGAAATCACTGAGCAGCTCAGGATTTCCGAAAACGGGAGTAAAGCTGCCGTCTGCGGCGTGGCCGTAGAGGTTTTCCACTGCCACCTTGATGCCGTAATCAAGGCAGTATTTTTTTAAGGATGAGTAAAAGCCGTAGTTATATTCAACCAGATCCTCGCCCTCGGGCACGTGTATGGCGTGAACAACTATAGCCTTAGCGCCCAAGATAGCGGCGGAATGAATGGAATGAACGAGCCTTTTGTAGCTCGCATCGCTCTCGTCAAACCTTGCTCCGTAGCCCATTTCAAAGGGTGCGTGGGACTGATTGCACTTAAGCTCAAGGGAGTCAAGCTTTGCGCGAAGAGAGGTCATATACTCAACGTAGCCCTCGTCAAGAGGATTGGGGCGCTTTGAGGAATAGGAATAAAATGACATATCAACGCAGTCAAAGCCCGCCTTTTTGATATACTCCAAGCCCTCAAATTCACCGAATCTTGTTCTGAATACGTAATTTTCAACTGAAAGCTTCATAATTTTCCTCCAATTCTTTATTATCGGTTTCTTACCGATCTATTCCAGATATCTTATATATCCCGGTATCTTTAAAAGCTCGCTTCTTAAAAAGCACGAGTTACCGTGTCCCGGACAGAGCTTTAAGTCGGGATCAAGGGCAGCGACCAGCTCAAGGGATGCGGAAAGGGTCTCCGAGGAGCCGCCGTAAAGATCGGTCCTGCCAAAGCTTCCCGCAAAGACTGTATCCCCCGTAAAGACCACCTTATCCCCCAAATAAAGCACACTGCCGTTGGTATGCCCGGGCGTATGAATGACCTTAAGCTCAACGTCACCGAGAGTGATGATATCGCCATCCGAAACGGGAATATCGCAGACGCAATCGGGGTAAGAATCAAGGGCTCTGCCGTAGTACATATCGGCGGCGTTTTTCCTTGAATCGGAAAGCAGCTCCACGTCAAATTTATGGCAAACCACCTGAGCCCCCGTCATTTTTCTAAGATAAGCGGCGCCCATGGAGTGATCGAAATGGCCGTGGGTCAAGAGGATAAATCTGCATCTCCAACCCTTTTCAAGGAGTTTTTTGTAGATGGCCTCTCCGTCCATTCCCGGGTCAATGACAATGATCTCATCCCCCTCGTCGGGGATAACAAAATAGGTATTGGTGAGAATATCACCCATTATAAACGTTCTGATCTTCATATATTTTAAAAGCTGATGGCATTGTTATAGGTGTCTATCGCGTACTTATCGGTCATACCCGAAATATAGTGGATTATGGCTCTGCAATAATCCTTCTCGTCGGAAATATCGTAAACCGGCTCGTTCTTATGACGGAGAGTACCCATTCTTTTTCCGTAGGGCACTATCCAGGAAAGGAAATTGCCGATCATTTCGGGATAAAGCTTTTGCAGACTCAAAAGTCTGTCATGGGTCCTTCCCTTGTCAAAGCACTCTCTGAGCACCTCGTAGATCTGGGTAAGAACAAGGTCGAAGTAGCTGTCGGCGCGCTTGACTCTGGGAGTCTGGTAGATGTTTTCGTTATTGAAGTCCTTAATAAGCTTCACAAGCTCGTTGGTCTCGTCGGAAAACCTTATTCCGTCGTCGGGCGTGGAATTAAGGCAAAGATCGTTGATAAGGTAGTTAATTATAACGGTGTTATTGGAATTTTGTCCCAGATAGGGCCTCAATATGGTTTCCAGCTCGTCTATCTTCCGGTCGGTGAGAACGCCCAATATTCTGGCATCCTCTATATCTCTGCCCAGATAGCTGATCTTATCCGCAAGCTTGACCACGCAAGCCTCGTAGGTAAAGGGGGCAAATTTATTGGGGGCGTCGTAGACGTAAAGATCTATAGCCTCGTCACGGGGCTTGACTCCCCTGTCGTCGCTTTCGCCGCAATGGCTTATAATACCGTCTCTGACAGCGTAGCTGAGATCAAGATTTCGCTTGTTGCGATCCTCATCCTCCAAAAGCTCTATTCTGTCTACGAAAAACAGTCCGTTTCTTTCGTGCCAGAATCTTTCCCCAACGTCCTTTTTCAAAAGCTTGTCCAGAGTCTTTTCGCCCTTATGACCGAAGGGAGAGTGTCCGAGATCGTGGCTTATGGCAATGGCCTTGGTAAGCTCCTCGTTAAGTCCGAGGGCGCAGGCAATAGTCAATGCAATGGACTCCACGTGGAGAACGTGCTCTATCCTTGTGCAAACGTGATCGTTCTGGGGAGAGAAGAACACCTGGGTCTTGTGCTTTAGTCTGCGAAAAGCGGAGCAATGCAAAACTCTGGTATAGTCTCTTAAAAACTCGCTTCTTACCTCATTATTTCTTTTGTAAAGAGGAACCTCTCTCATATTGGCTTGCTCCCACTTGGGATTGGAGGGTCTGACGGCAAAATCGTAAAATTTCTTTTCAGTCATCAAAGCGCGATCTCCTTTTTTTATTAAGCTCTATCAGATCTCTTATTTTTATTCCGAATATTACCCCCAAGCCAAGACTGATGATAACGGTAAGGTAGAAGGCGATATTCAAAAGATCCAGCCTGAAGCCCCGAATGATACCCGAGGCAATAAAATGCAAAAGTCCCGAAAGAAAAAGTCCCGTAAAAAGAGGCAGAAATATCTCCCCTCCCTTAAAGGCACTTTTTCTGAGGTGGCATGAAACGAAAAAGGAAAAGATAAGGGCAAAAAGCGGCATAAGAAAAAGGGGCAGAAACATCAAAAGAGAGCCGCCCAAGCCGTCTACCATCAAAACAAGCCCTATCCAAAGAATAAAAGCTCCGAAGCTTATAAGAGCCCAAAACAAAAAGCCGAGTAAAGTCATAAACGGATCCTTAAATTATTATTTTACTTAAATATCATACCATAAAATCCCTCGTTTGTCCATAGATTGAGAGAATTTAGTGTATGCAATATCGCCTGACACAAGGATTTTCCCTTCTCATTGACAGTCATAACCACAGGCTTTGCCGGTGGCTTGCTCAGACCTATAAGGGCGTGTTGCCGGCGGGGCTGAAAGCCCACCGAAACATTTGACACTTGCAAACTCACCCTACCGCCACAGATGTGGCTACTATTTCGCCTCCCTTGTGTAAAGGGAGGTGGCACGGCTTGCCGTGACGGAGGGATTGTAAAAATTTTCTCAAACAACCCCTCAGTCAGCTTCGCTGACAGCTCCCCTTACACAGGGGAGCCTACCGCTACTGCGGGATTGCTCAACGGCAAAAGCCTCTTTGGAACCATCAGCTTAGCTGGTGGTTTTCGAGAACCCCAAAAAAGACCGCAGATAAACTGCGGTCTTAGGTCATTAACTTATCAGACTACGCCCTGAGCGATCATAGCCTCGGCAACCTTCACAAAGCCTGCGATGTTTGCGCCGACAACAAGGTTTCCGGGATAGCCGTACTTGCAGGATGCATCGTATGCTGCCTTGTAGATGTTCTTCATAATGCCTTCAAGCTTGGCATCGACCTCCTCAAAGCTCCAGGAAAGTCTCTCGGAGTTCTGGCTCATCTCAAGACCCGACGTAGCAACGCCGCCTGCATTGGATGCCTTGGAGGGGCTGTAGAGGATACCGGAGGATACGAAATGATCCATAGCCTCTGCGGTGGAGGGCATATTTGCGCCCTCGGAAACGCACATACAACCGTTAGCTACAAGTGTCTTTGCACTTTCAAGGTCGATCTCGTTCTGAGTTGCGCAGGGCAGTGCGATGTCACAGGGAACTGTCCAGATGCCCCTGCAGCCCTCGTGGAAGGTAGCGGTCTTAACAAGGTCGCAATACTCGTGGATGCGCTTTCTGTCTACCTCCTTGAGCTTTCTCATTACCTCGAAATCAAGACCGTTTTCGTCAACAACGTATCCGGAGGAGTCGCTCATTGCGATGATCCTTGCGCCGAGGCTCTGTGCCTTCTGCATTGCGTAGAGAGCAACGTTACCGGAGCCGGAGATAACTACCTTCTTGCCGTTAAAGTCGGTATTCTTGCTGGCAAGCATCTCTCTGGTGAAGTAGCAAAGACCGTAGCCCGTAGCTTCCTTTCTTGCAAGAGATCCGCCGAAGGTAAGTCCCTTTCCTGTGAGAACGCCCGTAAAGTCGTTCTTGATGCGCTTGTACTGACCGAAGAGATAGCCGACCTCTCTTGCGCCTACGCCGATATCACCTGCGGGAACGTCGGTATCGGGACCGATGTGACGGTAGAGCTCTGTCATAAAGGCCTGGCAGAATCTCATTATTTCAAGGTCGCTCTTGCCCTTGGGATCGAAGTCGCTTCCGCCCTTACCGCCGCCCATGGGAAGGCTGGTAAGAGAGTTCTTGAAGGTCTGCTCAAAGCCCAGGAACTTAATGATGGACGCATTAACGCTGGGGTGAAGTCTCAGACCGCCCTTGTAAGGACCGATGGCGGAGTTGAACTGGCAACGGTATGCGCGGTTAACTCTTACCTTGCCCTGATCGTCTACCCATGAAACCTTGAAGAGAATAAATCTCTCGGGCTCCACCATTCTTTCCAGAATACCGTTCTTCTCGTATTCGGGATGACCCTCCAAAGCGGGCTCTATAGCCTTGAAGACCTCGTATACTGCCTGAAGAAATTCCTTCTCGTCGGCACTTTTAACGGCGAGCTCGTTGTATACTCGCTCAACGTACTTATTGGTAAAGCTCATTTTTTACACCTCTTATAAAAAATTATGGGAATATTATATCACAAAGCATTTTCAATTGCAATATTTTTAAAGGGGATTTTTGTTAAAAATTGCAAAAAAAATATCCCCGCCACAATGGGAGTTGCGATAAGGGATTATCACAACTCCCAATGATATATTACCTGACGGTAATATGATATATTTCTTACAGAAACATGATATATTGCTATCGCAATATGATATATGCCCTCGGGGCATATTATTTTTTCCTTAATATTTTCAAAGAAAATATATCATAGGCAAAGCCTATATCATACATCTTTAGATGTATATCATAGATTTGCTCTGCAAATCTATATCATTGTAGGTTGGCTTATCCCTAAGC